>CAYQOX010000041.1:0-40187 GCA_964419335.1 uncultured bacterium
CCATAACCCCGCCACCGCACAAGCACCAAAGACATTATGGAAAAAGCGTGCCCATACATAACCGCCAGGTACAAGGATGCTCCGTTCTCCCGCATACATGGCTTTCCAGTATTGTGGATTTTCCATCAACACCGCGTTATTGGTGAAGATCAAAGCGACAATTAAGAATAAAACCGTGTTGATGATCCCAATGCTTCTGGTCAGAGCATCGCTCTCATGATTCACGCTCCGTTTGGCGAGAAGAACATAAATTAAATAAAAAGCAATCATCACAAGAATAAATATGGATAGCCATATTATCCCCATGATGATGTTGGTGGTATAGAAAAAATTGCCAAACACGACTTGAACAAAAAGTAGGGGCGCCACTCCCATCGTGATGGCTAAAGACAACGCCACTGGCATGATCTTCAGCATGAGCCGGTCGGCTCTAACCACATCCCGACGATGGCCAAAAAACCATTCATTGAAAGTAATCATGATCGTCCCACCAAGGACGAAATTCATAAAAATCACATGAAGCACAAAAGTGAGAATATACAAGAATTGGAAGATCGATACGGGAGCGGGAATGCCAAGTGGATCCGCGGGGGGGATGAGTTCATTCACGAGCGTTCCTCCGTTTCTGATGGGGCATGAATTGTAGAACTTGAAGTTCGAATGAGAGCCTCTGAGCCATTCTTTTTGATATCCATAAGAAAGCGGGTTAAATCTTTTTTATCTTGTTCTGAGCCGACAAAAGGCGGCATATAATATTGTTCTACATGCAATGTTTCGAGCGAATGTATGATGGAAGATTCAGGCCAATTACGGATCAAGGGGATGATTCCATTCACCCCTTCAAACGTGTGGCAGCGTTGACATTGCGCCCGGAAAAGAGCATGACCTCGTTGTAACGAATCCATCTCTTCAACCTCTTCCCCGATCGCCACCGCCGTCCAGGGCGCCCATTGCAATACGCCTTCTTGATTGAGTTCATCGATTTCTTCTTTCAGAATCCCATTGGAATACATATAGTCATAAATGACATACGGCTTCCGTACGCCTTCGCGAACAAATTCCATGGATCCTGTCGCCAAAAAAGCAATCGCAGCCAGTAAAACCGCAGTTTCTAGATTGATATAGCGTTTTTTCAGCACCAAACCTACGTAAGCATAGAGACCAACAAGAGTCGAAGCCGCCATACCAAACATAAAGAATAGGGTCATGGCAATCGCGCCGCCTTGGACCAAAGCCCGCGCTTCTTCTGGCGCCATGGCAAAGTACCAAATCGAAACGGGGATCATCAACGCCAACGGCACAAGCCACAAACTACTTTCATTGATTATTTGCTGGCGTTCCTCTCGTGTATAGCCTTGATTTAAATTCACCGCCACGCTAACAAAGATGGCCGCAATCGCAAGTGAACTAATTGTGCGTAATACTAAAGAAGGCCAGTAGGTAGGATTGAAAAACCCATCCCAAAAAGAACCGGTTTGCAACCATTCCCCGGGTGAAAGCATAAAACAAATAATGCCATTGATAATCACCAAACTCATGAAAGCGGCGATGGCATAAATCCACCCCACAATATTGTGCTTGATGGGATCCATGCGTCTCCAGGTGTAGTAATAGATATAGCCGGCGATGATTTCTACAAAGAAAAAGACCCATTCGGTCGCCCATCCCCAAACAAATTGATGAATCAAGGCGGAAGTGGCTTCCGGGCTGACAATCGAAATCGACAGCCAAATTCCCACTCCCGTTAATGCCCCGAAGACAAATGCAAATAAAATCAGAAATTGGGTGTAATCCCTTAAAAACCGTATTAAAAGAGGACGGCCTTGTTTAATCGCCTTATACTCCGTGACGGCAACAAAAATACCCGCTCCAACAGCAAAATGGGCGGCCATGACATGGACAATCGCAATAATCGCAATCACCATGCCACCGCCCAAAAGAGGGAGATCCCATATTGGATATTGCATGATTTACACCTTTCTTCAGGTACCACCCGCTCCAACGATAGGTAGATGGTTATTTTATCGGATAAAACCCATAATGAAAATATCTCGATGGTCGTTAAGCCATCTTTGCCTCTACCCTGCACTCACGCTTTCGCCAAGAGCCGTGCGCGGTAGATGTGCAAGATCAAAATGTTGGAATGCCGATTCTAAGGAAATTTCATCAGCCGCCAATTGGAGTAAATCGTCGGTAATTTCAGACCCCGCCCAGGTTAAGACCGTTTCGGCTCGCGCTTCCTTCACATTCACAGGCCGCACTTTTATGTTGCCCCGAAAGGCTAGTTCTTTTCGGATAATGCGAGAGGCTTTTTTCACCTTTTTTGCCTCCCACATGACTTCCCCTCCCCAGGGTGTCGTTGGCTTGGGAACAAAGGGAGAAACCGTCGCTACGACTTTCCCACCCCCGCTTTTGGAAAAGATTTCATTCATGGTTTGTGTGAATGGAATAATCTCATTCGCTTCCATCATAGGCTCCGAATCGGGACAACCAATAAGAAAGTAGAGTTTCAAGTATGGGAAACCACGCTTCCCCGCCATTTCTGCGAGTTGGAAATACTTCTCGTCTTTCACTCCTTTACGCATACGACGACGGCTTTCAGTCGCTCCGGTTTCAGGAGCGACCGTGATCGTATGTTGGCCACCATCGCGCAAGAGATCAAGAAAACGCTCGGAAAGTTTTTCAGCCCGCAGCGAAGAAGTAGAAACCTGCTTGCCACGCTGCACCAGCCATTCGGCGAGATCTTCCACTTGGGGATGATCAGCCACCGCGGCCCCTAAGAGCCCCACTTTGTGATAATGCTCTTTATATTGTTCCAGCGTTTGTATGAGACCGTAGGAATCGCGATAGCGGGCGCGGCCGTTCATATAATGGACAATGCAAAAGTTACAGCGGTAATGACACCCTCGCGACACTTCCAACAAGAAAGCGCCACCAAATTCATCCTCGGGCGCTAGAATTACAGAATGAGAAGGAGAAGCATCAATATTGGAAGCAAAATGGCGCCGGAAGAATCCATCATCATAAGAACCATGATATTTCGGAACGTAAAGATGATCAATGTGAGATAGTTCTTCTAACAAAGCATCGCGGTTCCTATCATTCAAGCGGGCTAAAATGGGAGCCAGGGTCTGAATCAATCCTTCCGCTTCACCCAGCACCACAACATCGGCGATTTTCTCCAGCAATCGTGGATTCGAAGAGGCGGCTTGCCCTCCAAAAATAAGCAAGGGTGAATTTTGATCACGATCTTTTGCTAGTGGAGCGACCCCGCCGTTTAACAGCATTTTTACTAAATTCACGATATCCAACTCATAGGTATACGAAGCCGCGAGGATAGGAAAGCGAAAGAGAGGAGTATGATTTTCAATACTACGGGTTTCACGACCTTTCTTATCGAGAAATATTCGTTCTACAGAAAATCCCTCTTGGAGAAACAAGCGCATGACCTGCTGATAGCCAAGACTCGCCATGCCTACGGAATATAGGTTGGGGTATATCATCCCAATCGCCCCATAGGGAGATGGGGATGGGGGAACGAGATGATTTTCTTCAGCGATTTTTCTCCAAAAATTCATACAATCTGCTTTTCTTGACTAAAGAGCATTCATTTATAGAAACAAATTCGATTTCGTCTATATTTTTTTAAAGAGTATTTCGTTACTAAAATATAAATAACTTCTCATCCTAATCATTATGGCTCGAATCTGAGATATGAGAAGTGATCTTATTCCTTCTTTATCCAGCAAACCCTGCAAAACAAACTGGAATTATTTACCTTAGTGTAATCGATACATAATTAACCATGCTATAATTGACTTATTTTATATTTTTAGTTAAGTTTAAACAAGAAAAATTGAGAGTAAGTTTTAAGTGTCCGTTGACAGAGAGAGAGAGAATCTCTACAATCACTGCGATTTTAAACGATCTTTCGAGACCCAGTTTCCGCCTAAAGAATTAGATTGGTGAAGAAAGAGAAACTCATACCGTCGAGAAAAAGGCTTGGATGCACCTAAGTCAAAAGATAAAAAAGTCCTTTGGGTACGGGTTGCGGGAAAGGCGATGTTCATTCCCGTCTTTCTGGCCGTCTATCCTGTAGCGTTTTTCTTTATCGGTTCCTGGCTGGATGACATCATCGGAACCCAATGGCTGAAAGCCGTATTTCTATTGCTGGGTCTTTTTTCCGCCGGAAGGCAAGTATTTCTATTAATAAAGGGGATACAAAGCGACCTTGGAGAGTGACGGTGGGTATCGAATCCTTAAGCCGGGTTTTCATTCTGGCTATCATATTATCCATCGTTATGGCGCTCCCTTTGCTATGGTTCGGCGGAAGAGAATCTTCACTGGGATTTGCATGGGGTTCGCTATGGTGCATAGCAAATTTATGGATATGGAAAATACTGATTGAAGAGTTTTTTGGATCACAACGACCGTTTTTGCTTGCACTTCTATTGGTTATTAAAATTCCACTCCTTTACTTCATCGGAGGCTGGGTTTTAATAAATACATCCTGTTCACTTTTATGGGGAATTCTTGGTTTTCATTTCCCTTTTTTCTTGTTGGGATACGCGATTATCCAACAGAGCCATCAGGAATCCTGAGATTCAAGAGCAAAAAGGAAGTAAGGATAAAAAAGTATGGCTGATCAATTGGAACAAGTTGCCGAACACTCCGCCGCCGCGGCAGAACCTGGCGGTGAAGCGGCTGCCCATTCACCCGAGTTACCCAACTTTATCCATGCATTGCATCAGGTATTCCCGGAGAATGCATTCACTAGTTTTCTCTGGCAATACGAGAACCAGATCTTCGCCTTTTTGGTGATCGGCATTATCGCATGGTTCTTTCATTCCGCCTCGAAGAAGCATTCCATCCTCCCCGGCAGATTACAAGCCTTCGCAGAAATGGTGGTGGAAGGACTTCTTGGTCTCTTTGTGAGCATCTTAGGCGAGAAGGAAGGGCGAAAACATTTTCCCTTTCTTGCTTCCTTATTTATATTCATCGTATGCATGAACTGGTTTGGCTTGATCCCCATGATGAAATCACCGACGGCGAGTATCAAAATCACAGCCGCGCTGGCGATCTGTACATTTCTCTACGTACAAACGATCGGCTTCAAGCGCCTCGGAGCCAAGGGGTATTTCTACCATCTTATGGGTGAACCCAAAGACCTTATCGGCTGGCTTATGGTTCCCTTGTTCTTGCCTTTACATATTTTGGAAGAATTCATCAAGCCGGTGAGTCTGGCTTGTCGTCTTTATGGAAATATCTTTGGTGAAGATACACTCTTAGGCGTATTGATGATCATGGGCGTGGGCAGTATGGTGGCGTTATGGAGTGGAGCCTTTTTCGGCATTCCCTTCCATTTCCCTTTTATCTTTCTTGCCCTGTTGGTCAGCGTAATTCAAGCCTTGGTGTTTACTCTGCTTTCAACCATATATATATCCATGGTGCTTCCCCATCATGAAGAGGAAGAAGCCCATTCATAAAGAAAACCTATCCCGGCAAAAAAGCGTGGGAAACAATAGAACGGTTATAAACGATCCTAGGAGGATAAAATGGAACAGCTGACGTCTCTTTTCTTAACCACTCAAGGTGCCTATCATATCGGAATCGGCCTCGCGGCAGTTGGAGCAGGAATCGGCTTGGGGATTGCCGTAAATGGTGCGATGAACGCCATTGGACGTCAACCCGAAGCTGCCGGTAAAATTCAAACTGCAATGATTATCGGATGCGCTCTGATCGAAGCGTTGGCCATTTACGCCTTGATTTCGGCTGGCTTCTCTTTCTTGTTCTAATCAAAATCTTCTTCGGCTCCTTCGGCAATGGTGGAATGAAATCATATTCATTGACCCTCCCAACCGTGGGAAGCCAAAACGTTCGAACAAGAAGAAGCCTTATACCAGTTTAATCAATGAAAATCAAAACCATTGCAAAAATGTTTTGATTCATTCAAGAAATCAAGCCATTCATCAATAAAAAAAGCAAACGCGTAGGAGAAGATAATCGTGGGTTTCTCTGAACTTCAAGTACTAAACGAACTCGTCACCGTGGCCGCGGAAGGCGGAGGTTCTTCCAACCTCATCGCAGAAATAGGAACGTCGATTTTAGGCTTTCTGATCGTCTTTTTCATTTTAAAAAAGTACGCCTTTCATCATATCCTAGCCATTATTGACGAGCGGCGAGAAAAAATTGAATCCGATATCCAACGCGCTGAAGAACTGCAAAAAAAAGCGGAGTTGGAAAAAAAGGAATTGGATGAACGGCTCGCCGGGATTGAACAGGAAACCCGCGAAAAAATGCAGGAATCGATCGCCGAAGGTCAGCGCATTGCCCAAAAAGTGCAAGAAGATGCGCGTAACCAATCGGCCGAGATGATCGAAAAAGCCAGACAAAATATCGAAATCGAGTTCGAAAAAGCCCGGGTGGCTTTAAAAGAAGAGATTATTCGAATGACGATCCAAGCCACCGAACACTTAATCAAAGAACGGCTCGACGAAGAGAAACACAAACAGCTGATCGGAGACTTCTTGGAACGAATCGAGAGGAACTAAATCGTGGCGATTGAACAAGCAGTAATTCAAAATTATGCCCAGGCCCTGTTGGCTGTGGTCCAAAAGGAACAGATTTCGTTGGATGACTCTCTAGAAGAAGCAAAATCGATACGTGCGATTTTGCGTGATCATTCCAATTTACAACATTTCCTTCAAGGGCCGCAGTTCAACGACAATGAAAAGACCAATTTGGTCAAAAATGTTTTCAGCGATAGGCTTTCTAAAGTCTTCTATCATTTCTTGCTATTACTGCTGAAACATGACCGTATTGACCACCTCCCTTATATCCTGGAGCATTATGAAGTTCTTATAGAAAAAGAACAAGGAATTACAATTGGCCACGTCTATACTGCCATTGCTCTCTCCGAAGAAGAGAAATCTCGTTTTAAGGAGAAATTGGAAGCCTATCTCCAACGTCGATTTGATTTACGCTTCCATACCGATCCCCGCCTCATTGGCGGCGTGAAAGTAAGATTTGGCGATACCTTAATCGATACCTCCATCGCCTCATATCTCAGCGATATGAACAAACGCTTAAAAGAAACACGGATTGCCTCGTAATTCGTCAAACAAAACGCTATGGAAGAAGAGGGTAGAAACGATGGCTCTTAAGCCGGATGAAATAGCTTCCGTACTCGAACAAGAACTGGCCTCGTTCGACACCGAGTTAAAAATGGATTCGGTGGGAACGATCCTCAGTGTGGGAGATGGGATCGCCACGGTTTATGGTTTGGAAGATGCCATGGCCGGCGAACTGTTGGAATTTCCTGCCGGGGTAACCGGCATGGTACTCAATCTCGAACAGAATAGCGTCGGGGCCGCTCTGTTCGGCTCTGACCGGGAGATTATGGAAGGCGATTTGGTTAAACGTACTGGCCGTATCGCTTCCGTGCCTGTCGGCGAAGCCATGAAGGGACGAGTCGTGAATCCTTTGGGTGAACCTCTGGACGATAAAGGCCCGATCGCCACAGAAAAATACCGAAATATTGAATCCCGCGCTCCCGGGGTCATCGATCGCCAGCCGGTGAAAGAACCTCTCATGACCGGACTCAAGGCGATTGATTCCATGATCCCCATCGGGCGTGGACAGCGAGAATTGATTATCGGGGACCGCGGAACAGGAAAAAGCGCGATCGCCATCGATACCATCATCAACCAAAAAAACACCGATATCTATTGCATCTATATCGCCATTGGACAAAAAGCCTCTCGGGTGGCTGCCGTCGTTGATGTTCTGGAACAACATGGCGCGATGGAATATACCACCATCGTCGCAGCAACCGCCGAACAGCCTGCGTCCTTACAATATCTCGCGCCTTATGCCGGATGTACGATGGGCGAAGAATTTCTCTACAACGGCCAGCACGTCCTCTGTATTTATGACGACTTGTCCAAACACGCCGATGCTTATCGCCAAATTTCCCTGTTGCTGCGTCGTCCACCCGGGCGCGAAGCTTATCCCGGCGATGTCTTTTATCTCCACAGCCGCCTGCTGGAACGTGCGGCCAAACTGAATGATGAAAAAAAGGGCGGCTCGCTGACGGCTTTGCCCATTATTGAAACTCAGGCGGGTGACGTTTCTGCCTACATCCCAACCAACGTCATCTCCATTACGGACGGACAAATCTACCTCGAACCAGACCTTTTCTACGCCGGAGTGAAACCCGCGATTAACGTCGGTTTGTCGGTTTCACGTGTGGGTGGAAATGCACAAACCAAAGCGATGAAATCCGTGGCAGGCCGGCTTCGACTCGATCTGGCGCAGTATCGTGAACTGGCGGCTTTCGCGCAGTTCGGCTCTGACTTGGATAAATCCACCCAAGCCCAACTCACCCGCGGGGAACGCATGACCGAAATTTTGAAGCAAGAACAGTACAACCCCCTTTCGTTGGAAGAGCAAGTGGTCATGATCTTTGCCGGTGGGCAGGGATACTTGGATGATCTCCCCACGCATAAAGTCAGCGAATTTGAGGAACATCTTTTCCCCTATTTGGAAAAGAACCTGGGTGAAGTAATCCACAATATCCGGGAAACTCAAGGACTTTCGGAAGAAGATCAAGAGAAACTAAAAGAAAAAATCCAGGAATTTAAAGATATTCATTTCAATAAATGAATGACTCATGGGATCTCTTTCTGACAGGAGATTGATAGTATGCCGTCTCTTAAACAACTGCGCAGGCGAATCCGTACGGTAGAAAACACGAAATTGATCACTCGTGCTATGCGTTCTGTTGCCGCTTCCAAAATGCGGCGAACCCAGGATCAACAAACCAAAACGAAACCCTATACCGACCATCTTCAAGCCTTGATTGCTCGGGTAGTCAGTAGTGTAGGCAGCTATGGACAGCCTTTAATGGAAATGCGCGAACGGCAAAAAAGTCTTTTGGTGATTTTTTCCTCGGATCGTGGTTTATGCGGCGCATTCAATGCAACCATAAACCGTTTCGCCCAGGAAACCATCCAGTCACTCCCAGAAGCGCCTGATTTATATATTATAGGCCGTCGAGCCAATTCGTTCTTTAACAAGCGAGGATACTCGATCGTTCAAAGCTACAATGATTTTCGAGGAAACATCGATGTTCCCCGTATATTGAACATCGGTAAGGATCTCCAACAGCGCTTTCTCAACAAAGAATATGATAAAATTGAATTGGTATATAACCGGGCGATCACTGCAATGAACTACCGTCCCGAACGAGAAACATTATTACCCCTGGATGAAGAAACCCTTTTTGAATCCTTGGGAGAAGATGGGGATCGCACGCCTCTTGATTACATCTTCGAACCAGATGCACAAACAGTCTTGAAGCAATTATTGCCAAAATATCTGGATACGAAAATCTTATTCACTTTTATCGATACCTTTGCAGCCGAACATCAAGCGCGCATGATAGCCATGACCACGGCCAACAACAATTGCGAAGAATTGATGGAAACGCTGACGTTACAGATGAACAAGGCGCGACAAAATTCCATCACCAATGAATTGCTGGATATCGTTGGCGGTGCTGAAGCGCTTCGAGGCTAACCTAAAGGTAATTCTTTTTCACAATAACGAAAGTCTAAATTTTGATACCATAAAACGAGGTTGTAGAATGACGAACATAGGCTACGTTCGACAAATTATTGGGCCAACCGTGGATCTCGAATTTGATTCAGACCATCTGCCCAATATCCTCAATGCCATTATTATCGAAGATCAAGAACGCGATATTCACCTTACGGTGGAAGCCGCTCAGCATATCGGCAGCAATTTGGTGCGCTGTATCGCCATGGGCTCTACCGATGGGCTGATCCGCGGTATGGAAGCCCGTGACACCGGAGGACCGATTACCGTACCTGTGGGTGAACAATGTTTAGGACGGATGTTCAACTTACTTGGGAATCCCATCGATCAAAAAGGTGAAGTGGAACAAATAGAACAGCGCTACCCCATTCACCGCCCAGCACCTGCTTTGGTAGATCAAGTCCCGGTCGCCGAGCAATTTGAAACAGGAATCAAGGTCATCGATCTTCTCGCTCCCTACGCACGTGGGGGTAAGGTTGGACTCTTTGGCGGTGCGGGTGTAGGAAAAACCGTGGTCATTATGGAACTGATCCGTAACATCGCTTCGGAACACGGCGGTGTGTCTGTCTTCGGTGGTGTGGGAGAACGTACCCGTGAAGGGAATGACCTATGGTTAGAGATGAATGAATCCGGGGTAATCGACCGTACCGCACTGGTCTTCGGGCAGATGAACGAACCCCCGGGCGCACGTCAGCGAGTTGCTCTTTCCGCCTTAACCATGGCAGAATATTTCCGTGATGACCGTGGGCAAGACGTGCTTCTCTTTATTGACAACATCTTCCGATTCACCCAGGCCGGTTCAGAGGTCTCGGCCTTGCTGGGACGAATGCCCTCCGCGGTGGGCTATCAGCCCACTTTGGCCACTGAAATGGGCGCCTTGCAGGAACGAATCACCTCGACCACCAAAGGCTCTATCACCTCCGTACAGGCGATTTACGTTCCCGCCGATGACTTGACCGACCCGGCCCCAGCAACCACATTTTCCCACTTGGACGCAACCACCGTTCTTTCGCGTCCTATTGCCGAATTGGGAATCTATCCCGCGGTCGATCCGCTCGATTCAACCTCGCGGATCATGGATCCACGGATTCTAGGGAAGGATCACTATAACACCGCGCGTAATGTGCAAGAGATTCTTCAGCGCTACAAAGACTTGCAGGACATCATCGCCATCCTCGGTATGGATGAACTTAGCGATGATGATAAAATAACAGTACAACGCGCTCGTAAAATTCAACGCTTTCTCTCCCAACCCTTCTTTGTGGCGGAACAATTCACCGGGCGCGAAGGACGTTATGTGAAAGTGGCAGATACCATTGAAGGCTTTAAACGTATCGCTTCGGGTGAACTTGACGATCTCCCAGAACAAGCCTTTTATATGTGCGGCGGTATCGAAGAAGCGATTGATAATGCGAAACAAATGGCAGAAGCGTAAAGGATAAATTATGGCTGCTCTCTATCCCTTTCGTATCGTTACGCATGAAGAAGTGGCTTTTGAGGGTGAAATTGAATCCTTGATCGCTCCCGGAGAAATGGGCTATCTAGGTATTCTCGCCTATCACGCCCCGCTTCTCACTTCTTTAAAAGAAGGAAACGTCATCATTACCGATGATCAAGAAAATAAACGAGAATTTCATGTGGAGGGGGGCATCCTCGAAGTGGCTCATGGAGAGGTAACCATCCTTGCTGATAAAATCTCATAATGTTTCTATCATGATGAAAGTCAAAGCGGTTCGGATGAGCCGCTTTTTTTATGGAATCAATCTATCAAACCATTTATGAGCTAAAAGAAGCAAAAAATAAATGATTAGTTCGATCGAAATCATCGTTTTATAGTTATGGGGTTTTAGATGAAATTGTGTTAAAATAAAAAATCTTTCAAGGCAAATAAATAAAAAACATACAGGGAGAGGTGGAGACAAAATTATGTATGACAAAATCACAGTGCCTTCAGACGGTCAAAAAATTGGGTGGGAGAATGGTGAAATTCAAGTCCCCGATAATCCTATCATTCCTTTCGTTGAAGGGGATGGCATCGGAACAGACATCACCCCCGCGATGAAAAAAGTCGTTGATGCAGCAGTCAATAAAGCCTTCAACGGAAAAAAACGCATTGTATGGATGGAAGTCTACGCGGGCGAGAAAGCCAATGAGCGTTATGGTGAATATTTACCCAAAGAAACCCTGGATGCGTTTGTTGATTTTTCCGTTTCGATTAAAGGTCCCTTGACCACGCCCGTGGGAGGTGGATTTCGGTCGTTGAATGTGAGCATCCGACAGTTGCTTGATTTGTACGCTTGTGTACGGCCGGTTCGGTATTATGAGGGAGTTCCCAGCCCGGTAAAAAGACCGCATGATTTAAAAGTGGTGGTCTTCCGTGAAAATTCTGAGGATGTTTATGCGGGCATTGAATGGAAAGAAGGGACCCCGGAATGTAAGAAAGTGATCGATTTTCTTAATAATGAAATGGGACACAAGATCCGGGAAGATTCCGGCATTGGCATTAAACCAATTAGCATTCATGGAACGAAGCGGCTTGTACGACGGGCGATTCAATTCGCTATCTCGCGCAATCTGCCTTCTGTCACCCTGGTGCATAAAGGCAATATCATGAAATTCACCGAAGGGGCTTTTCGTGATTGGGGTTATGAGCTGGCGCGAGAAGAATTCCCCAACAAAACCATCACAGAAGATGAGGTCTGGGAAAAACACGACGGCAAGGTCCCTGAAGGGAAAATTTTGATCAAAGACCGAATCGCGGATTCGATCTTTCAGCAGGTGCTGTTGCGCCCCAAGGAATACAGTGTGATGGCCATGCCCAACTTGAATGGAGATTACCTTTCCGACGCATGCGCAGCACAAGTTGGTGGATTAGGAATGGCTCCTGGGGCGAATATCGGTGACCAGGTGGCGGTTTTCGAAGCGACGCACGGAACCGCTCCAAAATACGCGGGACAGGATAAAGTCAACCCGGGTTCCTTAATGCTTTCCGCCGTGATGATGCTGGAACATTTAGGTTGGTTTGAAGCCTCGCAAATGATTGAGCGCGGTATTGAAGGCTCTATTCGCGCCAAAAAAGTAACTTACGATCTCGAACGACAGATGGAAGGTGCGACCTTGTTGAAATGCTCCGAATATGCCGATTCCATCGTTGAACATATGAAGTAGAAGGAATTGTAATCTCTGCAAACGAAGAGGGGATACGAACTTTCTCGTATCCTCTTTTTTTAGGGTAGTGAGTCGAGTTGGAAAACGGATCCCGCAGGGATGGTGAAGCACTGTCCGGGAAATTTAGTCCAAAAATCGACCAACGCGTTGATGCCGGTACAATGACCAATGCCAATACGTTGCACCCGATATTCACGAAACGCTTCCAATGTCTTCCGGCGACGTTCTTCTTCGGCATGGAGTAAATGAAAACCACCCATGACGCAATAGAAGGTTTTGTTCCCAGCCAGTTGTGATACATAGCGCATGGTATTGACTATTCCAGCGTGACAACACCCCGTAATCAACACCAAGCCTTTTGGAGTTTCAAAAAAAATAGATAAATCATCCAACAGAGGATCGACTTTCTCTCCCTGCTCATCGAGATAAAAGGCACCGCCTGTATCTTCGAAATCAGTTTCCCGTGGAATTTCGCCAGTTACATAAATACCACGACGTGCAATTTCACATGGAGTAATGGTATAATAAAAATTTCGCACCGTCTGATCCACAAGTGAGGTCGTGATTTCGGAAGGGATTCCAACATAACGATGTTTAATTTTATTTTTTCGAGAATATTTGGGCTGAAAAGCGTGAGGATGGATGTATAAATCCTTTTCTGGAATGGTTTTCAGTGCAGTTTCTAATCCCCCTGTATGATCATAGTGTCCATGACTGATCACAATCGATTTTACATGATCAAGATCCAAGTTCATTTGCTGAGCATTATGAAAAAGAATATCGCTTTGGCCAGTATCAAAAAGAATTGTATAATCGGAGGTACGAATCAGAAACGAAATCCCGTGCTCGCCTATAATACCAGAAGTTCCGACCGTATTTTCCACCAAGATATAAATACATGCATCACGTACAGCCATGAAGTACCCCCTTGAAACCCAAACGGATGAGTCTTGATCCAATACTTGGATTTAATACAGGGTACCAATGCAAAAGGATTTTTACAATCGCTTCGTGAAAAGGGCGCCGTTCGCAGCGCCCTTGCACTCCGCTCCATAATAATCATAGAGTCATTTATTGAGAGGGTTTCTCTAAATCCAAAAGAGGCAGATGCACGAATGATTCTTGTACCCCCTCTCTCGTTAACATCCATTCGCGTTCCTTCCCATCTTGTTTCATGGTTACGATCAGATTAATAGGCACAGGCTCAGTCCAACTCTCATTTTCAGGATAATCCTGTATCATCTCATTCAAGGGAATCGCCATTTCCACACTCCATCGATCTTCATCATGATCCAGTGCAAACAGCCATTCTCCTTCCATTACTTCTTTTTCCTTCAGTTCGCTATTCTCTTTCTCTAGCGTTAATCCCCATGGATCCAGAGAGAAATGCTGAATGTTTTGTTCAACCTCCTCATGTTCGAAGATTGAATCAAGTTGGTTAGTAAACATCTTCGCATGAACATAATCGCGATTGGGTAAGACAAGACATTTGATTTCCATTTCCGAGTCTTTCTCCCCCATTTTCCCTTGCATGGCAATGATTAACTTATTCTGATCATGGAGAAAAGTGGCATAAATATTATGTTGTTCATCCGAAAAGAGCGGGTATAAAGGAACAGGCTCAAAGGCATTTTCCCAAACCTTGCCAAGAGGAACCCCATCCACTTTGGGAGCAACATCTACATGCGCAACACGGATACAATTTTCAGGAACTTGATACTGGAGTAACAGGCCTTCTTGTTTCGCCACTTTCGCCGCTTGGGTATCGGGGAAATGTTCCGTAATATGTTTGAATAATTCCAATGCCTGTTGAATGTCACCAGCATCACGTTTCCCGAAGGCGATACCTAACAAGGCGGCTTTTTCATCGACACGCTGAGTTTGAGAAGCGATAGATTCTACCGCGGTGAGGATTTGCTCCAACGAAGTGTCCTCCCGCAGCATCTCCCGCTTGATCACCAAAGCGGTATCGGGCATATGCTCGAGAGCGCGATTGTATACGTCGATCGCGGCTTCCACCCCTTCCGCATCTTCCTGAATACGGGCCAGCTCACGGAGATACTTTTCATTCTTGGGATAAAACTCACTCAAAGTTTTATAAAACCGTATGGCCCGTTCCTGGTCACCGATGGTACGAAAATACGAGGCGGCTTCTTCAATGGCATCTCTAGCTCCGAGGGATATTTTGTAACGAAAGACAGAATCGGCCGAAGGAGCAACTCGTAAATCGTTTAAGTATTGATGTTTTTGTAACACAATTTCATCCGAATTTAGGACCCGGTGTTTTACTGTGCCTTTGATGACCAATAAGGTGGAAAGAAAGTAGGCGACCCGATCCATGATCATGACGGGCACAATTTTTTCTCTATCATCACCCGAGGTTAAATTTTGGAGAGAGGCTACACGCCGCGCCCCTTCACGAAAGGCATAAAACTCAGATTCGTTATCCTGAAAAGCAACCATGTTCGCCGGTTTAAGGAAATATTCACGCAGATGTTTATAATAACGGTTACGACTCAGCCCCCCACGACGTCCTGCTTCCACGTCCAGCATCTCACGCAGCATCGACGCATTGGTCGTTAGGATAAATACTCCATCATCGATACACCAACTGGGCGTATAAGGAAGTACCGGAATTTTTAGTTGATACGTGGTTAGCTGACGTTTCTGATAGGTTTCTTGATGAACGCTGATCAAGTCGCCGGATTGTTTTTTGATGAGATCGCTGATTTTTTGCATACCCGCACGGGCTTTTTCCACATTCGTAACTTTGATTAAAAAAGCACTGCGGGCGACAGGAATGACGGATTCTAGATCCATTACAGGACGCAAGAAACACCATTCATGCCCCATCCATGATAGGAGATCTTCTTCCAAAGAAAGACCGTATTCCTCTTCCCATTGATCCATGGTCTTTTTGACTTCATTTTCTACTTGAGGAAGATTCTCCAAGTGGGATTGCGCGATACTCCATAGATCGTTGGGACCAAACACATTCCCAAAATTGACGGTTCCCGTTCGCCGTAACATATAATCTTCAAAGGGAAAAACAATTTTATCCCGCTGAAGAATTCGATCCCACACGGTGGTCTCCTCTGCAGAATCGACTTGGATATAGGTTTGTACATGTTTGTAATTTTCATCAAGATAGCGTGCACTTACGACAAAAGCAGGAATCCGTGCCGCAAAGGTTAGAAATGAATCCACCGTATTAATCATGGGAGAGGCGTGTTGTAGGTTGTTAGAAAGCTCTTTATGAAGATGCTCGGTGAAGGGATTGGAAAGTACTTCTTCCTCTGCCTCGTTGGAATCTTCTTCAGGTTGGTCGCTTTCTTCTTCCTCTTCTTCGTGCTGAATCGTTTCTTTTAGACCATTGACAATGCCTTTGAGATCCTGGGTAATTTGCCCGGGATTGGCATACAGGGTCCAATGGCGGGGTGTGGGAAGCTGAGAGATTACCGATTGATAGGTTTCATTGTCTGCCAAGCTTTCTTCCCGATATTCGATCGAATCGAGTGTCTTCATAAGGGAAGGTTTACTGGTTGAAATAAAAAGTGTGTTCTCCTCATAGGCAAAAGCCAACCCCAGACCGGGAATCCGCCCCGGTCCAAAGAGATAACCTACAAGAGAACCACGATACTCCTCTTCTTCGAATCTTAAAATATCGATACTCGGGGTAATCTGCTGGGCAAAATTTTTAAGGATCTCATAACCCTCGCGCGGTTCATCCAAGCGGGTCATATACATCAGCGAAGGAATTTTGAATTCTTGGATATCAAAATTCGAGACCGCCAAGGCCCATTGTTTTCCTACGAGTGCATTGGATACATCCTCGACGCCTAACGGCTCATTGATAGCGTTCCATTCATTCTTGATAATCCGCCATTCAAGAAAATCATCCAAGGTTTCAAAAAAATTCACCATGGCTTCTTCATAGACAGGGTAAGAAGGAACATCGCTGTTTTCAGTATCCCATTCCATATACAAGAAAACATGGGGAGAAACCAGCTGATCATAAGATCTTTGACTCTGCCCCCATCCTGGATTGAACGATACAAAAATAAGTAGGCACAAAGGAAATAGTTTACGTTTCATTATTATTACCCTCTTCAAGAATTCGCTTTCAATTACTTTACGTAGTTACGAAGCATTATCTTTAGTCCTTTTTCATCTATATTCAAAAACTCTAAACGGGAATACAAATCAGAAGATCGACATCAGCGTCATGAGCGAGGCACTTAATCCTAAAGCGAGTAATCTTTTGCCTAGATTCGCGAGCGAGGATAAGGACTCACGATCTTTTATGGCGTTTTCTTTCGGTGAAGTATGGGCGATTGCGCTTTGGATGACATCCATGGTTAATTCCATATTATTGTCTTTGGGAAGCCTGTTTATACTTTCCTGCAACTGTTTGGATTGATTCGAAGCGAGTTGGACTCCCTGGTCCCACACCCTGGAAGCGGTGGATTTGATAAAATCAAACTGCTGTTGATCCGCTTGCGAAAGGATCATATTTTCCCGCTCGGTTGGCATATCTTGATTAATCTCAGGACGGTTGGAGGAGAAATCCACCTGCAGGCTAATCACCGATACGAGCAAAAATAGCGACAAGGCAGATACGATAAATGTAGGCGTGAAAAGGAAAGACCAACTCCAGGCTTGACGTCGTTGGGGCATTTCGTATATTTTTTCGTGTACATTTTTTATTGTATCCTGTAAAAAGTCATCCACTTCCTCTTCGGTATAGGAAGGGCACAATGCGTCATCGATGGTTTCGAACAGTTCCAAAGGAAGGCGGTGGGACGCATCTTCTTGCAAATACTCTTCGACGCGGCGCTTCGCTTCCCCTTCGAGTAAACCATCGTAATAGAGCGAGAGTTCTTCTAATGTGGGTCGTTTTTTGTTGTTCATGATCCGGCTCCTTCCATGACCTTGATCATGGATTACGCTAATTCCTCGATCGCCGTTTCACCATACAGATCAAGGAATAACGGTTTCAGTAACTTCATAAGTTTTTTGCGTGCATTAAACAGGGTTGTCCCCACAGTTTTTTCGCTGCATTCCATAATTTCAGCGATCTCTTTGATCGATAATCCTTTACAACTGCGTAGCGTCATCATGGTTCGTTGTTTTTGAGGTAACTGCTCAATCGCTTGCAAAACCGTTTCCTGAATTTGTTTCTTTTGATATTGTTGAACCGGAGTATCAGGCCGCTCGGCTTCACTATGATCAACAATCGCTAGAAAGGACGGGTCTTGGTGATCGACGGCAAAGACACGATCTGGTTTTCGTTTACGCAACCAATCAATAGATAAATTATTTGCAGTTTGATAAAGCCATGATTTTAAATTCCGATCTTCTTGCAATTTGGGTAATGAACGATAAAAGCGAACAAAGGTTTCTTGCAACACATCCCGGGCCTCATCCTGATCGCGAACAATACGAAGAATAAAATGGAACAAAGGCTTTTGATAACGCGCGATTAACTCATTAAAACCTTGTGTATTCCCGGACTTCCATAAACGGAGAGATACCACATCGGGATGAACTTGCGGCTCCATGCTTTTCTCCAACGTAGTTTGAGATATGGTTTCCATAACATCGCTTTTTATCATATCATTTTTTTAGACCCTAGAAGGCCAAATAAGTTGATATCCCATAACCATTTGACACATAATTCACCTTCTTGATGTATGGGTGCTTCCATTCGCAGCGATCTCTTTCATAATACATTACGGTTGTACCGAGAAAAATTTTTAGTCTTGAGAAGAATTTGATGAAACTTTTTTCGAAAATTCTCGTATAGAGGTAGTGAACATCAATCCACTGAGAAGCCAAATATGGAAAAACAAGCACTTGAACTGTCTCAATTAAATGTCCATCTTGGGAAAAAACATGTGCTCCAGGATCTTACTATATCCTTTCCCATGGGCTCAATTGGGCTTTTAGGGCCGAACGGCGCAGGAAAAAGTACATTGTTGAAAACCCTGATGGGGTTCATCTCTCCCCAAAGCGGAAGCTCACGCATTTTTGGCTATGACTCGAAAAGCCAAGGGCCTGCAATTCGGCAAATCCTCGGATATATGCCCGAGGATGATACCTACATACCGGGTATGAGTGCAGTTGAATTCGTATGTTATTGTGGGATGCTGTGCGGCCTTCCACGAAAAGAATCCATGCTACGCTCCCATCAGGTACTTCATTACTGTGGTTTGGGGGAAGCCCGCTATCGAAAAGTGGATACCTATTCTACCGGCATGCGGCAGCGGATTAAATTAGCCCAAGCATTAGTACATGATCCCCGCCTGCTCTTTCTTGATGAACCAACCAATGGACTCGATGCCCAAGGACGAAAAAACCTCCTTAATTTAATCGTGGATATCACGAGTGAGAAAGGCATTTCGGTGGTTCTCTCCAGCCATTTATTGCATGATGTAGAGCGGGTTTGTGAGCACATGATGGTATTATTCCAAGGGAAACTGGCCTCGGCAGGAAAGATCAAGGATTTGAAGAAACTTGCCCATGTTTCCTATGAAGTCCGGGTAAAAGGGAATGAACAAAACTTTCGGCAACGATTGGAACAATGTGGCCTGAGATGCAACGATAAACGCGATGGCATGATTCAGGTGCGTATGACCGGCGAAAATAATACCCATGTGCTTTTCGAAACCGCCCAGCAAACAGGGACCCAAATCCGGCATATGGCGCGGGAAGAAATGACCCTGCAAGAAATCTTTTCCTCGGCGATCCAATCGCTGGAATCCTAAAGGGAGGAAACCAACGTGCCTGTTTATCAGCAAACGTACAGCCATTACAGCGGAGAATACCGTCCACGGGGTTTGGCTTGGACTGTGATTACTCTTAAGGGGTTAAAACGAGCCTGGGAAGGAAAAGGCTTCAAGGTCCTCCTAACGATCTCGCTTTTACCCTTCATTGTATTCACGGTCCAACTTTATCTTCATGCCAACGAAGAATTGCTGCGATGGATGGGTATCCAAGAAAGCCTGTCTACTTTTTTGAAGATTAATGAACAATTTTACTTCAATTTTCTCCAAGCCCAACAATTTTTCTGTTTCCTCATCGCCTTGATCGTAGGCTCGAACATCATCGCGCAGGATCGGCGCACCAAGGCTATCGCGCTTTATCTATCCAAGCCTCTCACGCGGCTGGATTATCTTATGGGCAAAGGCGGTTCCCTTCTCTTCCTCCTATATTGTGTATCCTTGTTTCCCTGTCTGATGCTCATGTTCCTCTATGCCAGCTTTACTAATGATTGGATGTATCTCGTTAAAAACTTTCCCTTAGCGCTGCAGATATTCCTTTATGCACACCTAGTCGTAATCCCCATCTTGCTTTTAATTATGATGCTGTCCTCTCTAGTGAAATCGCGCATTTCAGCCGGCGCCATGCTCTGCGTTTTCTATTTTATTCCCGATGTTATGTCTAATATTTTTCGTGAACTTTTCGATCAAGATTTTTCGACGAATATTCTTTCACGTCCCTGGTGGAGTTTGGTTTCTCTACAAAAAATTTGGAGCCAGCTCGGCCATGCCATTTTCAAGATGGAAGAAGAAACCGTACCGTTCGGCGCGGAGAAAATAACCTCGGATCTTCCATTTGATATGTCCTGGATCTATCACCTTTCGGTGTTAATTCTTTTCTGTGTGATATGCTCATTCTTCCTGTATCGGCAAATCCGAGCGGTGGAGGTGGTGAAATAATGGCAACCGTGGAAATACGTGAAGTCTCTAAATGGTATGGTGAAGTGCTTGGGGTGAGCCATGTTTCTGCCTCCATTCATCCAGGAGTAACAGGACTGCTTGGCCCCAATGGAGCGGGAAAAACCACACTGCTGCGCATCTTAACCGGCCAGATGAATTGTGATACCGGCGAAGTGCGTATCGACGGAGAACGGGTGTGGAACCATCCTGCCATTTATCAGAAGATCGGGTTTTGCCCTGAACAAGAAACTTTTTACGAATCGCTCACGGGACTCGATTTCTTGACCTACATGGCGCGGCTGCATGGATATTCCAAAACGAAAGCAATGGAGATGGCGGAGAAAGCACGTACTACCATGGGTCTTCGTGATGAAGCCATAAAGAAACCCATTGGTGCCTACAGTAAGGGCATGCGCCAACGGGTGAAATTCGCACAAGCGATCATCCATGACCCAGATGTCATTTTCCTGGATGAACCCTTGTCAGGGATGGATCCGTTGGGTAGGAATGAAACCGTAGAATTGATACACCGCTATGGAGACGCGGGAAAAACAGTTCTCGTTTCTAGTCACATTCTTCATGAAGTCCAGGAAATGACCAATCAAATTTTGGTGTTGAACCACGGGCTTCTTCTCGCAGAAGGAGATGTGCACGAGATACGTGAATTGATCGATGAGCAGCCACGCCATGTGCGAATCATTACCCCTGAACGAAATCGACTCTCCAACTCACTGGTGATTTGCCCAGAAGTGCAATCCATCTCTTTTGGCGAAACCAACGAAGAACTCATCGTACAAACCACGGTTCCCGACCGTTTCTATAACCGGATCAATGACCTTGTACTGAAAGAAAATATCCCGATTCATCAACTGGTCACATTGGATGACAATCTGCAATCGGTATTCGAGTATTTAGTGAAATGAACCAAACCAACTTATTCTCTCAAATTACGTTTCCAATAACGGCGTTGATCACCACCAACACTCGCTTGATGCTCTTGCGGCGAACGATTCTCTTTCCGGCGATCATCGCCTTCATTCCTCTGATTCCAGTCATTGTATGGCGTATTGTCATTGCCTTGTACGATATCCCTTTCTCGCGAGGCGGAGACCCGGTATTCCTCTATAACATATTGAGCGCGTCGATGTATATGCAGTTTGTGATTCCGATTTTGGCGCTGCTGCGAGGAATGTCCACCATGTCGGAAGAGATCGACGAAGGCACACTGATCTTTATACGGCTGCGTCCCGTACCGCGTACCATGATCGTTCTAGGCAAGTTTCTTTCCTATGTGCTCTCCATGTCGATCTTGGTAGGGATTTCACTCTTTTTGACGTACTGCATCCTTAGCAGTGCGCCGGAAGCGGATATGTTTATGAGTGAACTCACTATGCTCTACCGCGACATGAGGGTATTTTTGTTAGGACTGATTGGCTACGGGGCCCTAATGATGTTTCTGGGCATATTGTTCAAGCGTTCCTTGATGGCGGGATGTTTTTATCTCTTTATTTGGGATACCTTCGCCGCTTTTATACCTGGTTCCGCGCATAAACTAACCGTTAAACATTACCTGCAATCCATCTTCCCCCGTGATGCCATCACCAGCAGTACCCAGAACACCGAGGATATTATCACCGCCTTGCTAACCGATCACCCTCCTGAAACCTTTTGGAAATCGGTCATCATTCTCCTGATCATCGGAGTGATCGGGGTGCTTTTAACCGCGTTGACTCTTTCTCTGAAGGAATTCAAGGGAGGCCAGCAAGAAGGAGGCTAAAATCCCCAGAGGGATAATTCGATGAGATATTGGGCATCGGCGGGGTTTTGATAGCCGATCGGACCAATCAAAATGGAGTAAAGCGAGCGGATACCAAGAAAAAACGCTAGGAGAAAAAGCAACCTACGGTAACGGGCATCCTCCACGGTCAAACAAAACGCAGGGGTGAGCATCATATACCAAAACTGGCCTATTTTATTCGCTTTGACAAAGAGAACAAAAACAAACGGAGCAAAACTATCAATCCACCGCCCCGTTTGTTTTATGACATAGACACAGCCCAGTAAAAAGACGATCCCCACAATCCAATGCGCCCATATTAAGGGGTATGGAAAAAAAGGGCGGAGAGATTGATCCAGTACATTCCACGAGAGAGGATTGTAAGCCGGTATATAGCCGGGACTGATAAATTGCTTCAAATACGAACTCGTTAATGCCGCCCACACACTCGGAATTAAACTGGCGATTCCCCATCCCCATTCCTGAAGATTGGCTTTCATGGTATGCCAAGACATATGCTTCAGGAAATATGGAACAAGAAAGACAGGAAAAATCTTGGCCTGAATGGATAATCCCAAGAAGAAATACGCCCAGGGTTTGCGCAATTGCAAGCAGCGCAAGGCTAACAACATCCACAAAATCACCATGGGCTCAAATTGTCCTTCACGCGATGCAAACCAAATATGAATAGGATTGAACCAATAGAGTAACACCAAAATCCGATCGCGGGATATACGATAAATCAAGAATGCATTGATCCCATCGATCAACGTGAGTACCAATTTGCCCCAAACAAGGGCATGATGAATCAAGGTCACACCCGCAAAAAAGAGTAACGTCACGGCAGGATAGGGGAAATTACGGTTCGACCATAAAAATTGACAGGGCCAAGGACTCAAATCGAATGGCGTTATCTCATATAATGTAAATCCCCAGGTAGGAAAGGCCATCCCATAACCTACATTACGGAGTAAATCGGTGGTATAAAGAGGCGGAAGAAAACAATACACCAAACGCAACACGGCCCCAACGGCCAAAAGACCCAGCCACAATGGCATCGAATCTTCAAGATGAAGAATAATGGATCGAAAAATACGCTTTAACATTCGAACATGCTATTATCAACAAACCGCCTCCCTCTGGCAAGGAGCGCTTTGTTTCATTTTATGCTTTTTTGTTTTTTTATTTCACGAACCAGTTTGGACAGAAGAATACATCGAACCCGAGATGGTCGAAATCCCTGCGGGAACTTTTCTCTATGGCTCAGGGGAAAAAGAACGCTCACGTTACCTTGTTTCTCCGGATGAACCCAAGCAGCATGAGGTTGAATTGCCGGCTTTTTCTATTGGCAAATACGAAGTGACCAATCGTGAGTTCGAACGCTTTATCGAAGACGGCGGTTATCAAAAGCAACGCTACTGGTCGGAGGAAGGCTGGGAGTATAAAACCCAGTTTGGCTGGACTCAACCACGCCGTTGGACCCATCGCTTTTATCATGACCATAAACGGAAAACCAATCCAGTCTGTGCTCTCAGTTGGTTTGAAGCTCAAGCCTTCTGCCGATGGCTGCAAGAAAAAACAGGAAAACCTTACCGCTTGCCCACCAGCAAGGAATGGGAAAAAGCAGCACGAGGCACCGATGGGCGTATCTTTCCCTGGGGGAATGAATGGGAAGATGACGCGTGCAATTGGCTCGTCAATTATTATGGCGACTTTTTACCCGATAACGAGATCGACGGGGCCATCTATACCGCCGCTGTGGGTACATATGAAAAAGGAAAAAGCCCATACGGCTGCTACGAGATGAGCGGCAATGTAATGGAATGGTGCGCCGATACCTTTACCTTAAACCAACGCATGTATGCGGTACTGCGTGGAGGATCGTTTTATACGGGCAAACCCCGGTTATTGCGATGTGCTTGGCAGGGAGGAAATTTAGTTGAAGTCGGGCATGTTTATTGGGGCTTTATCGGCTTTCGAGTCGCAATGGATCATGAAGAGACAAAAGCTCCAGAGCACGAATCTTCTAATGACTAGCAGCGTATAGTGTTTTATTACTATAATGACCTTAGTTGTTAGACACTCCTCCATCCGTAATCAGATCAATGGAACAAGACAAGGGACATTATGCGAATTCCACGATGTGCTCCCCCTTGGTTAATGACCACCGCCCAAAATCTCATTCGGGCTGGCAAAGAAAGCCCCGGGATCACGAATTATGCCTGGGTGGATACTTGGGATATGGCCCTGTTTTGGGTGCATACTCGTGTGTTTCGCGTCTTGGCCTATCGTTGTGAAAACACCGTGAGTGAATCGATGCAGATGCAATTACTCGACGCCTTCTCCCGTGCTTGTGACATGAAATTGGTGTCGATCGTTGAAGAAACCGAACTTTCGGCCATCTGTTTTTTTGGCGGTGTCCCTCCCGAGGTAGAACTCGCCACGCTCGACCTTTCTGCCATGGACATCACCCGGAGGAAGTAAAACCTTACCAATTACGTGTCAAGGTGCTTCTTCGCACGTTCGATCGCCTCTTTCAAGTCTTGCATCTCCGGCATCCATAACCTGGCCTCTTTGAAATGCTCCAAGGCTTCTTCGTAATTCTTTTCTTCCAAGGCAATCCAGCCCAATTGGAAATAGGCATCGGCGAGTTTGGAATTCTCCTCCAGCAAAGTCTTGAGAATTTCTTTCGCGTTATCATACTCCTCTCTACGGATTGCAATACGCGAAAGTTGGAGGTGAATCAAAACGCTTTCAGGGGCTAACTCCACAGCCTGTTTGGTATATTCCATGGCGATTTCCCATTGTTGCATGTAATAGTAAGCCAACCCCAAATTATAATAGGGCGAAGGATTTCGTGGATCTTGTCTCACCGCTTTGAGAAAATGTTCAATGGCCTGCTTCTGCTGACCTTGATTCAGTGCATTTAATCCCCGTTCAATAATATTATGAATCGTGATTTTGTATTTCGGATCGGGAAGCACGTCATCATCGTCAGGTTTTTTTACACTCCCGCCAACGTAACCCAAGGAAGAAAGAATTTCGGTGCTGCCGACCGCAGTACGTTCTTCTCGAGTAATAGGGGAAGAGTTGGATAATTCTACAATTTGCTCTTCGAGCTGTTTCTGCAGTTCTTCTTTTTTATCATCCTCTTCATGGATAATGTTGTTTTGTTCTCCAGGATCTTTTTGTAAATTATAGAGTTCAGCATCGGGTGCCTGAACGAATTTCCATTGCTGGTTACGGAGAGCATATAAGGGACTCCAATTGTACGTAAGCGGGTATTGCGTCTCAAAGACCATAGAACGTTCTTGTGTTTCTGCTTCGTTATGGATCCATGGGACTAAACTTTTCCCGTAGGTATTCACCGGTCCTAATTCGCAAAGTTCAATAATTGTAGGCATCACATCTTGTAATCCCACGCTCTGGGAGATGCGTTTTGGCGGTGTGATCTCCGCTTCCATGGAAGCGGGCAGCTTCACAATAAACGGAACATGCATGCTTTCTTCATAGACGAACAAACCATGGGTTTGTTCCTCATGATCTCCTAAACCTTCGCCGTGATCGCCAATTAAAATAATAAGAAGTTCCTCATATAAGTTGGCGGTTTTAAGGAAATCAAATAATTGCCCCAAGCAATCATCCACATAAGCAATTTCACCCGCATACTTATTCTCTTCATATTCACTCAAAAAAGGTTCAGGAGGCGAATAAGGAGTATGGGGGTCATAAAAATGCAAGAACTGGAAAAAGGGGTTGTCTTCTCTTTGCTCCACATAATCCAATAACCATTTAGTCCCGGCTTGCAAGATCTCACTTCCCCGCTTTTCCACCATGGGACTACCTTTTGCCATCATCGTGTTTTTGAATACATCTGAATATTCATCAAATCCTTGTCCCAAACCTGAGCGCCGTGATAACAATATTGTGGCAATCGCCCCCATGGTGAGATAATCCGATTCCTGAAACAATTCGGGGAGAGTATCCGCTGTTTCACTCAAAGCGTTATTGTAATTATCGCGTACTTGATGTTGGATGGGATGCAACCCTGTAAGCAATGTGGCATGTGCGGGAAGAGTCAAAGGGACAGGAGTGCTAGCATCTTCAAACACAATCCCATCTTCAGCGAGAGCATCGATATGAGGTGTTTCCACCATATCGGCCCCATAAGTTTCGATATAATCAGCACGGCAGGTGTCGATGCTGATCAGTAACACATTATAAGGTTTACCCTCTTTCACCGGCAATTCGCCTTCTTCACTTCCACCGCACGAAAAGAAGCCAATGATTAGGGTGAATATCAGGAAAAATGAGTACCAACTGTTAAAAAAAATGTTTTTTGCTTTCATAATGAACCTACTTCAGGCCACTTGGTCTTGATTTAGAGCCTATCTTTATCTCGGATCCTCTTTCCGCCCCCCCATTTTATATGAATGATTAAGGGATTGGCGCTCAATTCAGTAGAATAGATGGAAACATCCTCTTTGCATCCCTCCATTACCAAAATATACTGAAAAAATATAATTCTTACTATATTATTAAGGATACGCATTAATTACAGAGAAAAAAAGGTATGAATCCTATGATTTTTTTCCGAAAACGTTCAACACCCCTTTTAGCCTTACTATGGATATTTTCTTTATGGTGGCTCCATCAAGACGTCGTCAGCCATTCCTTTTTAACGAAAGACGCTTTTGTTGATGTGGTAGATGGAGCACTCATTATGCGCCAGGATTATCTTGGTTATTATCTCGGTGGCAAAAAAGTTGGTTTCGCCAGCTTTATACTAAAAGAAGATAGCGAAGAATCGGTTACTCGTCAGGCAGGCAAGTACTACGTTTTTCGATCAAACTCGGCTTTGAATGTACAAGCCATGGGTGCCAACTTTGAAATTCAGATCCGTCATTTTGGCGAAGTCAATGAAGATTTGACAGTTCGTTCTTTCCGGTTTGATTTTGACGCGAGCGGCCAGCAACTATACGTTCGTGGTATCGTAAAAGATCACCAACTAGAACTAACGACGACTTCAGAGGGTGATGTCTCGACTCAAACGTTTCCCTTGGACAAGCCGCTCTACCATGCTGAATTGATTCATCTGCTTGTCGCCCGCAAAGGTCTCAACAATCCGGATCCCCAAAAATATACGGTCTACAATCCTATGACTATGTCATTTGGCCAGGTGGTTGCCCGCGTGGTTGGCAAAGAGAATATCAACCTGCTCGATCGTGAACAAGTTCAGGCCTATAAACTGAAGATCGATTTCATGGGGATGGAAACCAATTCCTGGATCGGAAAAGATGGCGAATTATATAAGGAAGAAAGCCAAATCTCGGGGATCAATTTCACCGCCATTCGCGAAACCAAGGAACAAGCCTTGGACATGGATTTTGTCTCGAAAGATCTTGATGAAAAGGATGCGCTGGATGAGGTCCCGGATCTGATCGAAGTCTCTCGCATTAAAACAGATACGCGGTTTTCTCATCCCGAAGCCGTTTCTCAGATGACGATCAAGGTGACTGGTGTCACCCCAGAACAATTCGTCTTTCATGGCGATTATCAACGTTTAACGGAAGAGAATAAAGATTCATTTATCGTGTCAATTCAACAACGTGACTATGATCGGATTACCTCAAATTTACCGAACTCTTCTCCTCCCTACGAAGTTAACGACGAGTCCTTAGAAGAATACTTAAAAGACGAACCTTTAATCAATGCGACCCATCCCCGTATTCGCGAAAAAGCCTTAGAGATAACCGGTGATACGGACAATCCATGGCAAGCCTCCGTCCAGCTCGCAACATGGCTTTATGACAATATCACCAAAGAAATGCGTACCACAATGCCCCATTCGCTGGAAGTCTTGAATTCTATGAGAGGGGATTGTAATGAGCATTCTACTCTATTTACTGCACTTGCACGTTCTATCGGCATCCCCACAAAAATATGCGCGGGGTTGGTTTATCAAAATGATGGTTTTTATTATCATGCCTGGAATGAGGTTCTTGTGAACGGAGAATGGTTACCTATCGACTCAACTTTAAATCGCATCGAAATGGACGCAGCCCATATAAAACTTTCAGAGGGAAATTTTGGGGATCAATCCGCCATGACTCGTATGATCGGCAAATTAGATGTGGAGATTCTCTCCTACGAGGAAAACGATTAATTAAGTATTTGCAACAATTTGCTTGAATTAGGTATGGGGGGGGAGAGGAGGAGTCGCCGGTTCGGCGTTGGGGGGAAGCGACTCCTCCTCGGGGGTGCAATCATAGTAAAGTTTATCGTAGCCTTAATATTGATATGCTTGATAAACTATATTGATATTCTAGTAAAATCGCCTGAAATGGTCAATGGGATTTTCACTTAATTCATTAGAAAAGTTAAGCTTTTTTTATTTTATTGGACGTTTGAAATCATGCAAGAAGCATAGGGTGGTGTTATGGAAAAAAAAATATTTGAGCGAGTATTTGTGACTGGAGCAGGAGGGTTTATCGGTTCCCATTTGGTGGAACGTCTAGCAGAAATCAGTGATCATGTTACCGCTCTAATTCATTATGATTCGCGCCCGCATTGGGGAAACTTAGAATATATAGATAGAAAACGCTTTGATTCTATTGAGGTTAAGGCTGGGGATATCACTGATCCCTATTTTTTACGATCGTGTTTGGAAGGGGTGGATTGTGTTTTTCATTTAGCCGCCCTTATCTCGATTCCGTTTTCTTACCATGCACCCGAAATATTTTTTCGTACCAACGTTCTCGGAACCGTCAATGTGTTAGAAGCTTGTCGCATGGCCAAGGTAAAACGTATCGTAACCGTCTCAACGAGCGAATGTTACGGCACTGCACAGACGGTACCTATGTCAGAAGAACATCCCTTGCAAGCCCAATCTCCTTATTCAGCTTCAAAAATCGGCGCAGATAAGGCCGTAGAAAGTTACCACCGCTCGTTTGATCTTCCCGTAGTCATTGTGCGTCCCTTTAATACGTACGGACCGAGACAATCCGCGCGTGCGATTATTCCAACCATCATAACGCAAGTACTTTCTAATAAACCCACGATCCGCTTAGGATCGCTCAATCCAGTACGTGATTTGACGTATGTAGGGGATACCGTTGAAGGCATGATTGCAGCGGGAAGAAATAAGGGCGTAGAAGGAGAAACTTTCAATTTAGGAACAGGTCGGGCTATATCTATTGGAAATTTAGTTGAAATGATTTTCAACCTTACTGGCCGAGAAAAAGAGATTGAACTCGAGCAAGAACGCATACGCCCCGAAAAAAGTGAAGTGATGAAACTCATTAGTGATCATTCCAAAGCCACACGAATACTAAACTGGGAACCTCGAATCAAATTTGACGAGGGATTACAGCGTACCATTCAATTTATCATGAATCATCCTGAGTTCTACAAAACCGGCCGTTATCTCTTATAATGTAATAACTATTTGATTTACAAAAAAAAATAAAGGAAGACTCAATGCGAGCGATTGTATTAGCCGGTGGAAAAGGACGTAGACTTTATCCTTACACCCTGGTACTGCCCAAACCCTTGGTTCCCCTGGGAGATCGATCCATTTTGGAAATCGTAGTTCGGCAACTTGCCGCCCACGGGTTTGATCATATCACCTGCGCGGTTGGCTACCATGCAGATTTAATTATGGCCGTCATGGGAGATGGGAAAAAATGGGATGTAAAGATCGATTACGTGGTTGAAGCCAGCCCCCTAGGAACCATTGGTCCTTTAGCCACGATCTCACCACCCCAGGAACCTTTTCTAGTCATGAACGGCGATCTGCTTACCGATCTGAATTATCGAGACTTAATGGATTACCACCAACAAAATGGCAATATCGCTACCATTGCTACCTATAAGCGCCACGTTAAATTATCACTAGGTGTGGTTACCTATAACGAGGAACAACGCATTACAGGCTTTGAAGAAAAGCCCGAGTTTGATTACGATGTCAGTATGGGGATTTATGTATTCGATCCACGAATCCAAGACTATATTCCCAAAGATCAAGCCTTTGGTTTCGATCAGCTCATCTTTCGTTTATTGGAATCCGACGAAAAGGCTGCCGTATATCCCTTTGATGGACATTGGTTAGATATGGGAACCTATGAAGATTTAAACGCGGCAATCGAAGAATTCGAAAAAAATCGCACACGGTATCTACCTTATGACTAATTGGAAAATCCCACTTTTTGTCCCTGAATTTACTTCACAAGACCAAGAAGCAGTGTTAAAACCCTTGCAGCGCAATTGGCTGACCATGGGAGAGATAACCCGCCAGTTTGAGCAAGAGTTCGCGCAAAAAATCCAGGTAGAGCAATCTTTTGCGGTGAGCAGCGGAACCGCGGCTTTACATCTGGCTCTTATGGCATTGGAGATAAAACCCGGGGATGAGGTCCTTCTTCCCTCATTAACCTTTGTCGCCTGTGCCAATGTAATACGGGCTGTGGGTGCCACGCCTGTGTTCGTAGATATTACCAGCGAAGAAGATTGGACCCTATCTCCTGAGGATCTGCAATCCAAAATCACAAGCAAAAGCCGCGCGATTTTAGTCGTCCATTATGCCGGATTTCCCGCCATGATGGAATCCATTATGGAAATCGCCCGTCATAAGAATCTGGCCGTCATCGAGGATTGCGCTCATGCCCTTATCTCCCGTCAAGGAGACACCTATTGCGGCGCTTTTGGCGATATCGGCTGTTTTAGTTTCTTTAGTAACAAGAATATGACTACCGGCGAAGGGGGAATGATCGTCACCAACTCAAAGGAAAAAGCCGGGAAAATTCGTCTGCTTCGCTCGCACGGTATGACAACCCTAACCATGGATCGTTATAAAGGGCGTGCACATTCCTATGACGTAACGCTTTCCGGTTTGAATTATCGCATTGATGAAATACGCAGTTCGTTTGGATTGGCTCAGTTACAACGCTTGGAAAGTAATTTACAAAAAAGAAAATCGATCTATCAGTTTTATATTCAACATTTGAAAAACATTCCCGAACTCACACTTCCTTTTCAAACTCGGCAAGATGAGGTAGGTTATCATATTTTCCCGATAGAGACAGCATCACCCCAACAACGCGAGTCATTGATTCAATCTTTGAAAGAAGAGGGAATCCAAACCTCGATCCATTATCCCCCCATTCATTCGTTTAGCGCCTATCTCTGCGATCCCGGCTGTCCCATTACGGACCAAGTCGCTGCACGGGAACTCACTCTGCCCTTTTATCCATCGATGAGTGAGCATGAGGTGGAAGACGTCGCACAAGCCCTTAAGCGAGGAGTTACTACTTTCCATGCTGCTGGATAATTCCCCGGCTGTTGAGGCCGTTGGTAATATCATAATCATAGAAAATCACTTCTTTGGATGAGGTGGTCTCATAGCCGAATTCCCTGGTGTTTGGCCCTAAGGAAGAGACCATCCATTCCGCTGTTTCCGGCTTATCAGGATCATTCCAATAGAAGGTACGATATTGACCGCTTCCATCTCCGGTTGTTTGCATAAAATACTCAGGTCCGTAATACCAATAGCCATGAAAATCAGAGAAAGGGCTACGCACCCCCCCTGCATTGATATAGGATACGGGCGTAGTGAGATGATTTAACAGAGTCAGATGACGAGGTCTTAAGAGAACGGTAGTCCCGCTGCCCATCGGTAAAGGAGGTAAAGCATTGTGATCCACTTCATACATCATTAGGCCGTTGACCACAGATTTTATGTCCGCTTTGCTGCGCGTCACTTTCGCTCGAATCTGAGCGTTAATAAAATTAGGAATCACAATCGCTACCAAAATTCCGATGATGGCGACAACCACCAATAATTCTATTAGAGTAAATCCATGTCTTTTCATGGTCACCCCTCTATAATTTCATACAAATACTTTATCACAAAAAGGAAAAACAAAAATTGAACATGACAATTTTTAACAAATTTACTACATTGATTGTAGTTTTTTTGGTTTATAGTAACTCAAAAACCTCTTGGGAGGGAAGAAATGGTTGGTAAACGAGATTTATTATTTGGATTTTTACTTTGTTGCGTGACCGTCGTCCCATCATACAGTGAGGTTCAAATGGGAATCTCGCAAATCTTTGGGACCGGATTGCGTGCCAGCACCATCGCCTCTGGTGATTTGAATGGAAATGGATTTGATGATATTGCGGTAGCCAATATTTATAGCCACACCATCACGGTCGCCTATAACAATGGCGAAGGACACTTTGAGAATATTGAAGAAGTTCCTCTCAACGGAAAACTCCACCCCGTGGCCGTAACGATAGGTGATGTAGATGGCGATGGCTGGAACGACCTTGTGGTGGTTCATATTCAAAAATTTGCGGAAAACTCGGAAACTCCCTATGATGACGCTGAAGTCGTAGTTTTATATGGCGGTGAAGATGAATTCCCTTCCCTAACACAAGATTATGGAATATGGGGGGTACCTTCTTGGATCGAGGTCGCAGATTACAATGGAGATGGTGATGCTGACATTCTCGTAGGAAATAACGGAAACTTTGTTTTTCGCAATGATTTTATTGGGCAAACCGATGGGGGACTCTATCCCTATTTAAACGTAGACGAACGAGTCTTAACCCCCACCAAAGAACAAACCATTGAAGGCAGTTTAGTTCACTTCACCACCATTGATTATAACGATGACGGTTTTATGGACGTAGTCGGTGTTGATCAAGGAACCCTAGGATTATCGGGAATCACAGGCGAATTGCTCATAGAATTTCCCAAAATTCAATTTTTTGAGGGAAGTCTTTCAGGTTTACAGCATCAAGAAGATAGGGCAATTGATCTCAATTACAGACCTTGGTCGATTGACAGCGCTGATTTCAATGATGATGGCTTACCCGATCTCGCCGTCGCTATGGTGGGAGACATGGACGAGATTTCTTTTCTAGGTACAAACGCCTCCGTGGATCTATTTCAGCATACCGGCGCCAGTTTTGTTCGCAACAAAAAAATCCCCACCAGCGGAGTCGCCTTCTATGTCATGGCTGAGGATTTCGACATGGACGGAGACATTGACATTGCCGTCACGGTGCAAGAAATTGTCGAAACCGAAGAAGGGAATCTTTTAGTGCCTTATCTGAAAGTCTTTGAACTCAATGAAGAAAATGATTACGAGGAAACCGTTTCCCTGGAGCTTCAAGAAGAACCTCGCTATGCCACGGTAGCAGATTTTGATCAAGATGGGGATCTCGATATTGCCATCATTTGTTCTATTATCGATGTTGGCGGCGAAGAAAATGCATACAATGGTCAAGTATACATCATTATGAACGAGGCCATTACTTCCGTTTCAAACTGGTCCCTCTATTAAGCGTTCATCATTGTGAACTGAAGCGTGTCCTTTATGACACGCTTCAGTCAATCCTCACATTTAATCTTATGCGATCGAATACCCGTTCATCCAAAAAGCATATTCAGGAGATGACCTTTTTACGTGAACAGGAACTTCATAAAAATGGATACCGGCTTATTGCAGGTGTCGATGAAGCTGGAAGAGGCCCCTTGGCCGGTCCGGTTGTCGCGGCCGCGGTTATTCTCCCCGACGAAATTGAATCCCACTTGCTGGCCGGAATACGCGATTCGAAACAACTTAACGAAAACACTCGCGAGCATTTTTATCGATTATTAACCCGATTGGCCAAAAATTATGCCATTGGACAGGCAAGCCCACGCGAAATCGAGGAAATCAATATCCGTCAAGCCTCTCTGCTTGCCATGAAACGAGCAATAGAAAAATTAAACCTATCGCCCGATTATATTCTGGTAGACGGGCGCGATTACCCCAATATCGATATTCCAGGTGAAACGATTATTAAAGGAGACGAACGTTCCATCTCCATAGGAGCAGCCTCCATTATCGCGAAAGTGATCCGTGACCGCATCATGACTTCCATGCACACCTTTTACCCCGATTATGGTTTTGATCAACATAAAGGCTATCCGACCAAATATCACCGGATCGCTTTGCAATTGTTTGGCGCTTCCCATATGCATCGGAATACTTTTTCTGGTGTGATTGAAAATACTTTAATCGCTGAAACCCGTCATCCTTTTCAAGAATCACTAAAAGCCATGCGGCGATGTCAAAGCGAAAGTGATGTAGAAGCATGTAAAACCCAAATCGAAACAAAAAATCTGAGTGAAAAAGAGCGTTTTTATTTAGAACATCATCTTCAGGCTATCAAAGAGAAGATTCGAGAGAAAACAAGCCTCGCCCTGCCGAATACACGTGAGAAAGGCAGTGGGTGGGAACATTTTGCCCTGCGTGAATTGCAAAAAAAAGGTTACATGCTCTGGGAAAAGAACTTCAAAGGACACTATGGCGAGATTGATCTGATTGTATGCAAAGGAGCACAAATTGTGTTTGTCGAAGTGAAGGCACGAACTTCAAAAAAGTTCGGCACACCAAACGAATCCGTAACCAAACGAAAACAAAAAGCGATTATCCAAACGGCGGAAGAATATCTTTATCGGCGCGATCTGCATGAAGGATGGGATCTGCGTTATGATGTGATTTCGATTTACGCACCCAAAGGGGAAAAGCCGGTTTGCGAACATATCAAAGATGCTTTTCGCGTAGAAGAAGAGATTGGGGAATAAGAAGGTTGAACCCTAGGCGTTATTTAAGGTCATGAAAAAAAACAATTTAAGTTAGATGGCATAGGCATTGAGGGTCAAATCTGCGGTTTGGTTTGCGAGCAAAAGCGGATAAGCCAATCCCGCCACCATGGCGCCATTATCCATCGAAAAACGTTTATCCGGTAAATAAACCTTCAATCCTTTCACCATAGCCCGGCGAGTGAGTTCATCGCGCAATCGTTGATTCGCTGAAACCCCTCCCACGAGCGAAATATGCTCAATGCCGTGCTCTTCGGCCGCACGCAGCGTCTTCGTCACCAGCACATCCACCGCCGCATCTTGAAAAGAAGCCGCCAGACAGGTAATCCCATCCTCATGATTCCCCTTTTCACGCTTAGCGTTTAAGACCGCGGTTTTGAGTCCGCTAAAAGAAAAATCATACCCCTGATTCATCATAGGCCGTGGCAAGGGAATGCACTCTCCTTCATAATGTTGCGCGCGCTTTTGAATCACCGGCCCTCCAGGAAATCCTAAATCCAGCAATTTCGCTACTTTATCAAAGGCTTCCCCCGCGGCGTCATCGACGGTGCGGCCTATGGGGGAGAGCTGCGTCCAATCATTGACTTTATAAATCGAAGTATGCCCACCTGATACAAGCAAAGAAAGATGAGGAAAGTCTGGCCGATTATGGGGGAGTCGATCAAGAGCAATTGTATATACATGAGCCTGCAGATGATGGATACCTATAAGAGGAATGTTCAGAGAGTAAGCCAAGGCTTTTGCATAGGAGACACCTACCAATAAGCATCCTACCAAGCCGGGACGAAAAGTCACCGCCACGGCATCAATGTCATCGAGACTCAAACCCGTTTCCTGCAAAAGCTGATGCAGCAATGGTTGGAGATTTTCAATATGAGCGCGAGAAGCGATTTCTGGGACTACACCTCCATAGGGACGATGAATTTCTACTTGCGAGGAGACTAGGTTTGACAACACATGGCATCCATCTTCTACGATGGCAACACTTGTATCATCACACGAGGTTTCGATGCCTAAGATGCGCACAGCGTTAATTCCCCGGATTCAAAGCCATAATTTGCCCTGCACCTTTGAGACACTGATAAGCGGTAAAGAGAACAATATCGTACACATCATCATTCTCTTTTTCTGATTCTTCCGGTTCAAAAACTTCCTCGATAGAGACAGGATGATCTTCTTTTTCCTGCTCCTCCTCTTTATCTTTTCCTAGAAGTTCAGGAGGGATATAACCGGTTTTATCAAGTTTACGAAGCTGCAAACGTTGTATTTCTGTAACTTGCGCGAAAATATCGGGGGTTAAGCCGCCGATATCTTCGATGGATTTCCCTGAGGGAGTGTAATATTTCGCCGTAGTTAATTTTAGCGCACCACCTTGTTTGAGATCAAAAAGAGTTTGAACAGAACCTTTCCCAAAAGTTTTATGCCCCACAGGGCCTACAAGGATGCCCCGGCTATGATCTTGTACACATCCAGCCACAATTTCTGAGGCGCTGGCAGAGAATTCATTCACTAACACCGCGAGAAGAAAATCCCCCACGGGTTTTTGTTTCGAGTGATAAACTTGTCCCTTTTCTTCGTTGACTCGACGATGTGAAACGATAACTTTGTCACGCTCGATAAAGAGTTCACTTACTTTTACAGCAACATTAAGCAAGCCGCCGGCGTTATATCGTAAGTCAAGTATTAATCCCTTCATCCCCTCGAGTTGGAGATCCCGAATGGCTTCTTCTAATTCTTCGGCGGCATCCCGGGTAAAATCACGCAAACGAATATACCCGATGGTATCGTCCAACATTAACTTTTCATTTTCTTCTACTGCGTTGGTATTGATAATGGCGCGGGTTAAGGTTTTTTCGATCAGTTCATCTTCTCCCTTCCGGGCGATAGAAATCGTCACTGTAGTTCCAGGTTCTCCTTTGAGTTCCTTGACCGCCTCGTAGATATTCATGCCTTTGGTACTTTCGCCTTCGATTTCGACAATGCGATCTCCATTCATCAAACCAGCCTCATCGGCGGGAGTTCCTTTCAGAGGCTCGATCACGGTCAACCATCCATCCACCATCTCAATATGAATTCCTAAGCCCCCAAAGGTACCCTGCGTCTGATCGTTAAATTCTTTCGCTTCGTCTTTTTCGAAATAGACACTATAGCGATCCAGTTTAGACATCATGCCATGAATCGCACCATTCACGAGATCCTCCGTGTTGGTTTTATCGGGATCGACATAATCTTCTTGGATCATGGTAAGAATTCCAATGATGACTTCCAATTGCTTAAATTCATCGTCGATATCCTCCAGCGCCATAACGCTGCGCTGGATCCCGACCCCTAAACCAATAAAGACAAAAAAGATGAGCGTAATTAAAAGGATGAGATGTTTTTTTCCCGGGACAGGCATGGAATAAACTCCTTGTCAACTCTGAAAGAATCTAAAGGGAGATAAAAAAGCCCATTAGTCTTTCTTTTTAATTATATATCGTAAACCCTTATTGAGTCAGCCATAGTTGCGGATTCAATGCTTGTTGACCACGACGGATTTCAAAATGGTAGTTTGATGAGTTATTCAGATTGTGACTTATAACGGTTCCAATGACATCACCCGCTTGGATACGATTTCCTTCCGAGACTTTTTCTGTAATATTACCATAGACGGTCATATAATTACGATCATGTGCGAGAATCACAGTACGACCAAATCCGGGAATTTCTCCGCTTAACACCACTTCGCCACTGGCCACAGCACGAAGAGAAGTTCCGGCATTTACACGAACATCAATACCCGGGCTCTTAATAGTAACCTTAAAATCAGGGTGGGTAAACTCACCAAAGGGTCGGATCACTTCCCCTTTCGCAGGCCAGGGTAATTTGTTGCGTAAATCCGCAAAGGGTTTATTAGGGTCATAGGTCTGAGTGAACAATTCACGATTTGAGGATGTCTCCACTGTGGGTGATTTCATCTCCTCCTGGGCTTGTTTTTGTTGTTGAGCGAGGAGTTGTTGACGGCGTTTTTCCTCTTCTTTTCTTTTCCTTTGTTCTTCTAAACGTCGTTGGCGATTGATTTCTGCGATTCGCTGTTCCCAAGCTTTCAGTTGCTCTTGCAATTGCTCTACTTGGCGGATTTTGCTTAAATAAGCGGATTCCGTTTGAGCGATTTGTTGTTCTTTTTCGTTGATCCATTCTTCCTTATGGTTTTTTGCTTCCAGATCAACAGGCATATATTTCGTAAGAATCCGCTCCTGTTTCATCCGTTTCTCTTGAATCAGCGATTGCAATTCTTTTATTCGGGGTTGTTCCGATTGAACCAATTGAAACATCTTCATGGCGAGAAGTTGAGAAGCGTCTTCAACCAGACGGGCTTGAGGATCTCCCTCATAATTTGTGCTGCAACGCATGAGGGCTTGTTCTTCTACCAGTTTCGTACATTGGGCAAAGAAGGCTTCACGTTGTTCATTACGTTCCAGGATTTTGAGATATTCTTTTTCGGCGGCATCGATCACTTTTTGGGCTTCCGCTAAATTATATTGGTAGTTACGCAGAATTTTATCGTATTTTTTGAGTTGTCCTTTTTCTGAGGAAATCAAAGATTCAAGTTGTTTCTTTTGTTGTTCCAGTTTTTGGGCTTGAGTGCGTTCGTTTTCTAATTTCTGCTTGAGTTTATTTGCATTTTCAAAAGGATCCGTATCGCTGAACCCCAGCGTAAAACCCAAGACACTTACAATGGATAGAATCATTCGTCGGCGAAACACGCTTATTCCTCCCAATCAGCCATTGGCAATCCCGCGACAATGTCCAATTCCCGAGTATCCAGCCACCAGCCTATAAGACAGACCGCAGCCGCTAAACCTCCCACAACAAAGCCTCCCTTCATCAACAAAACGGCATAAGTCGGGCTTCCATCCACTTGCAAAGGAAAAGGAAAGAATAAATAACCAAGAGAAAACGTGACAAAATAAACCAAAATCGCGAGTCCCCCATGATAAGCCATTAATATCAACCAAAAGGTTTCCGATTTCACCGTCAACCCAATCCCGTAGAGTCCCGTCCGTTTGATATATTTGCGACGCAGGGATACAGGATAGTTTACTACCAAGCCCCCAACAACAACGACAAGAAAAAAGAAGAAGATAATATTTATAAAGGTTTGAAAATCACGCGTTTGTTTGAGAGTCTGTATACGGGCAAGATGGGCTTCATCATCCCAAGAGACCCTTTCCACTCCACTAACCTGGCTGATTTGACCTGCCAATTCTTGCGCCTGATCATGCCATTGGATTTGAATAGCCGTCGTGGCATATAAGACCGGAGAAACATACGCTTCCCACATGGTCTTCCATGACTCTTGAAGCTCAGGTTCTCCCCTCCATGTTGGAATGGGGAGAAAATGTTCTACCTCTGCAATTCCATCGATTTGTGAGACCTGAGTATCAATGTTTTTCAGGCGTGAATCATCCAGGTTTTCTTGTAACTGAGCCGCAAACGTGAGAGGCATGGCTGACATCTGTACTTGCTCGCAGTCATAACGGAACCATAAATGGATCATCGAGTGCAGTGTTTCGCTGCATGGCAAGATCAAGATCAATGCAAAATAAAGTGGGATGGCTGAGCGAAAAAAAAGAACCCCTCTCATGTGAACCTTTACCCTATTACCCCGTATTCTAAATCACAAAGGCTCACTTTTATGAAGAAGCCTCTTCTTAACGCTAGTATTATAGGATAGATCCTTCTTTACGTAAATCAGAGAGGATCGACTCTCAACAAATTAAGTTGGAGTTAGAAGGAACGGAATATTTTCAAGGCTAACCACGCTGCCGCAGGGGACGGCGAAAAAGCGCGCCGCCCTTGAGCAGCCCGTTGGCCTGAAAGACATACTCGGAAGGAACAAGCAGACATGCAACCACTAGCATTCAAAACGGATAAGATGTCCTGGTCTTTCATTCTATCAGCACTCCGTCGCATACAAGCAGGGGAAGCCCGAGAACCGTCTGTCGCTCTGAACCTCGAAGCGCCATCTTGTATCGTCCTGTCCTGCATCGCGGTCGAAGCGTTCGTCAACGAAGTCGCCTCAGTGACCAATGCGTTTCTGCACGAGCAACAGCGCAACAGACCCGGGAGAATAGTAGGGTGGGCTCAACGTTGTTTTAGCCCACCATAAGTTCTTGCATACAAGTGGTGGGCTACGCTTCGATTTCTTTACAGAAATCTCCGCTTTGAGCCCACCCTACCAGGCTTTTTTGCTTGACGTAGAGCA
>CAYQOX010000042.1:0-39171 GCA_964419335.1 uncultured bacterium
GTATTGAATTATGGAAAACCTGGTTATAAATAGCCAGGTCAATAGCATTATAGCCCCTGTGTGAGTTTGCCTCCCCGGTATATATGCCGTGGGATGTCTTTGGCCATATTCCTCAGCTGCCGCAACTTTTACAGGGTTGTGGTTTTCAAGCCGTGGTCTTCACGCGAAGTAATTACCGCGAGCCTTCGATCTCTATCCCGGGGATGAATAATCTTTTTGTATGGACGGGACCAGAGGGGAGTCAAGTCTATGCACGCCGTATTAGTTATATCGCCCCGTTTGATCCAACCGATCGGGAAAAATTAGCTGAAGAGTTGGAGAAAAACAAAGAGAGTTTCCCTGCTCTTCTCGCCGAGCTCCTACTCGACACCAATGATATGATGCCACCGCGAATTCAACAGGTTGGCCAATGCAAAGACTCGATGCAAAGCGATCCCTCTGTGATCTTTACGGGGACCGCGGCGACGAAATATTTCTCTCACATCGACACCCTTGTACGCGGCAAGAAATTACGGCTCACTCCGGTAACCCGGGATATGAGCCAATATAATGAAGGATGCGAGCTAAGTCGAATCGATCTAAAAATCGCGAATCGTTTGGTGGAAAACTCCATTTATGAATTGGAAATGTGGAGCACCATAGCCTCGCAGTATGGGATTCCGTTTCCTTCTAAGGAGTTGGATTATGGGTGGCGGCAACTGATGTTTTGTCAACATCACGATGCGGTCACGGGTTGTAATTCTGAAGTGGCTTTTATTGATGTCCTCGATATTTATCACCGAACGTTGGAAAATATTGAAGAGACCAAGCAACAGATTCTTGCTGCTTTTTCAGAATTGGTTAACATTCCTTCGAAAGAAGATTATTTCACCTATCTGTTATTCAATAGTTTACCGTGGAAACGAAAAGGGATCGCGCGTTTATGGGTGGAACTGAGTCAACCAGTAGAAAGTTTAGTACTTGAAAATTATTTCGGTCAGGTGATTCCTTTTGAAATAGAACAAGTTCAACTTAATCCCGATGAATCGATTACCAAGGCTTTGCTGGTGTGGGTGCAGGAAGATCTTACATCTGCTGGTTATGAAAAAATAGGTTTTTTGAATGAAGGGGATGGACTCCCTTTTATTGCTCGTGGAGAAGACCAAAACTATATTGAGAACGAATTCCTGCGTGTGGAAGTGGACCCTAGCCGGGGCGGGGGGATTGTTAGTTTGGTGGATAAAGAATCAGGGAAAGAGTTTATTCAGCAAGATCACGCGCTTCCTGCCAATAATGTGGTTAACTTAATTGAAGGAGATGGAGAAGAGCCTGCCTGGCGTTTGATTACCACAGGCCAAAAGGAGTATGCGAGTGATGGTGAAGCCACGGTGCGGCATGTGGAAGGTCCCGTCAGTTCACGACTGATTATCCAAGGGCAGGGTCCGGGGCCCTGTTCACGCACGCAGGAAATTATTCTGTATCGTGAAACACCTTTTATTGATGCGCTGACCATACTTGATCATTATACAGGACGCCAAACTTCACCCCCCGGAAAAGAATCAAAGCGTGATCTTTATCTAGTTACTTTTCCGCTCGATTTACCGGGATCCCTGCCTGTATTAGAGGATCGTTTTTTTGCGAAAGCCTATCGACGTAGCGAGCAGGTGTTTGACTATCGCAGTAATTTATTTCAATGGGAGTCGGGTCACGCGATGAATTCCTGCTACCGATGGATCGACGTCTCATCTACTTTTCTGGTTCGGTTTGTGAAAGAGAAAGAAGAACAAGGGTCGATAGCTATTGGTCCTAGTGAAATTGTAACTCCTGAAAACCAATATGATGATCTTCGAGAATTGCTAATGAGGTTTCTTGTCCGCCATGGAGTAACCTCAACCCCGCGGCGGGATCACGATGATCCCAGCCCGGACCGTATGTATCGGCTCCACTCTTTTTGTATCGGGAACATGGAAGAGAACTCTTATACAAAGAAACTATTGGAGCAAAACGAGAAAGCCAGCGCTTATTATGAACGATGTATGAAAGAATTTGGCTTTGCTTCTTTGGTGCTTAAAGATCAAGATAAAAAATCACAATCCAACCCAGTGACCGTGTTTATCTTTGCTGGAAAAGATCATGCACTGACTCAACATGCGCTTGAAGAAATGATCCAATCGACGATTACTCATCGATGGGATTGCCCCGCTGATGCTTGTTTCTTACCGCAGATGAGTTTTGTGGAGGATTATGGCTTTGCGCTATTGAACCGGGGAACCTCTCTTTGTTCGTTAGAAGCCGATGGCACCCTGGCTATGGCACTGATGCACACAACCCCCTACCCCGGAACCCAAACGCCCTGGCCTTTCGAATTTGCCGAACAGAAAACTCATGTATTTCCCTACCGCATCATTCCTCATCGTGGGGATTGGCGGCATGCGGAAATCCCACGCCGGGCGATGGAATTCAACCATGAGCCACGGGCGATACTGGTGAAACCCAAGGAAGGAATTCTGCCCGCGAAGAAGTCCTTTATCTCGATCGAGCCAAGCAATATTCTTGTTTCTGCGATTAAGCCAGGCGGTTCTCCTGAAGCAGAATACGAGGCTCCCCCTAAAGAGCGTCCTTTGATTGCACGTTTGTATGAAGCTCATGGTGAAGAATCTAACCTTTGGTTGGAAAGCACCATCTCGATTCGCGGGGTAAAAAATCTAACCTTACACGAACAGCCTGCGCGAAGCAAACGGGAAATTTTTCGGGAAGATGAATTTGTTCGTATTGTGACTCATGCGCACGAGATTCTTACTTTGGACCTTGATCTTAAACCGGAAAGAGTTCATACACCGTCCAAACCAGCTGCTCAAAAAGAGAAACCGCCTATGGTATCCCGCTATTGGCGGTTGCATGAAGGAGCGGCACCAGAAGGCTTTATGCCGATTTCCCTATCACTGCGGGGAGAGCAAACCACCAATCTTGACCGGAGTCACGCAAAAATCCAGCGGTTCGATCTGGTCGTGGTTAATAATTCTTTGAGTAAGAGTCGTGAATTTGAAGTAGAAATTGAAACCCCTTCTTACTGGCGAGTAATTCCCTCGAAGGTGCCATGTAAATTACAGCCAGGGGCCTATCAAATCACGCCACTGCATTTACTCTTTGACCAGCCAATCGAAGATGGATATCTAAAAGCAAAAACCCGATGGCAAGGCAGTGAAATGTATGATTTTCTGCACTTTGGTCAGCCGCCTAATCCGAATATATCCATGACCTTAACCATGGAGTCATTTAATATCCACTTGCAGCATGAGCATCCTTATACTTTACAAGGGTATATATCGCTCGTGAGTCCGGTTGAAGTGTGGCCTTTTGACTATGTTGGGGTAATTTCTCTTTCTTCCATTACACCCAGCCGATGTTATTTTACTTTGCCACCCAAAGAAGAAAAAACGCTGTCTTTCCCTTTGAGTGAGGTGCAAAATCGATTCGGCATTTCCAGCGAACATCATTGGTTAATTATCAAGTTGGTGACGCAATACATGATTCGTTATTACCACGTACGTTTGGATGGAGAGGTTTCTGAAGGATTAGGGAAAGAGATCCATCCGCCTTATGATTTTTATAAGGAAGAAGCAACTTAATAAGTCCTTTTTGGCTCATCACGAAAGTGAGTACTTTTTTAGACAAAAACCTTGGGGATGGGTTTCGCTTATCTCCGCGCGGCCTTAAGGGCCGCTTGCTCCGAAAGCCGCTTCACACAAGCCCCTTCGGCGTTTTGGTTCCATTCATCAGGAGCGTAAAAATCATAGGATTCGCTATAGAATATATGGCATGTTTCCATTTGATGCTTCAAAAAGCACTCAAATACAGGATAAAACTCCTTTTTATTGGGTAAGAAAAAAGGCTCGAGAAATTCCCGAGCCGTTTCATTGGGTCGCTATAGGGACAATATAGATTATTCGTAAATCATCCAACCCTCGACCGAGGTTACGTATTCTTCGAAATTATCTTCGAAGACGACTTCACCATCGACGATAACTTGGAAGTTGTCAAAGGAGACATCGACAGAACCGCTTGAGCTGCCGCCCAGTCCCGGGAAACCACCGGCCCGATCGACAATATGATCGGCTTCCCAAGGAGGAAGTTCAACCGCCCACTCGGCGGCACCCTGAGAACGAATTCGTCCAACGGCATAGGCAAAGGTATCGGAATCTTGAACGACTTCTAATTCCATGGTGTACCATTCGCCGACAGTCCAATCAAAGTTAAAGAGATCCGACCATGCGGTGGCATCATTGAGATACTGAATGGTGGTAATATCTTCGTGCAACAGAAGCCGAATCCCTTCTGCGTTATCTTCCGGTTGCACATAGGCGGCCACACCACCCCGGCTCCAGTCATGATTTTCCCAGGTGTCGATCCGAAGATCGGCACGGACAGTATAGGTAGTGCCGAAATCATCTTCAACCCAAATGGTTTTGGGATCGATCCATTCACCGTTGCCATAACAGGTCACAACCCCATCATGAACCAACCAGAGCCCCATACCTTCATTGATACTCCATTCTGGAGATAGTCCAGGTGCATGCTCGAGGGTGGTATCCCCAGCGACTGGCAAGGCATTGCTTCCTTCAGCGACTTCGCCGGAGAATTCGGCGGTGGGGTTAAAATCATCTTCTGAAACCAATACGGAGTAGGTCATCGTGGCTTGTCCAAGCACACCGGATAAATCCCAGGTAAGGGTATTTCCTGAGATGGAGGCATCGCCTTGGGTGGTTTCGACTGCTTCCACCGTCCAATTCTCGGGAAGGGTTTCAACGAGTTCACCGGAGAATTCTTCCATCACATCCACAGAGACGACAATATCCGAAATGGTTTGGCCAGGATTGTAGACCACATCGGGGAGCTGCCGTGAGGTGGTTAAAGGTAATACCTCTAGTCCTACATCGAAGAACTCACCGTTGGTAAGATTGTCGTTATCGAGTGAAGACACGGCAAAACCGACATACACGGGATCTTCTAATTCCACCTCATGGGTGAGGAACAACTGTCGCTCTCCATCATAGGTATTGTAATAAAAGGATAACGTATTCCCGTTGCGAACTATTTCTAGATCGCCGTTGTTATCATCGGTCCAGGAGCCGCTCCAGTTGGAGCCGCCGTCGGTCATTTCACGCCAAATTGGAGTAATTTCCAGCATGGCGTTCATAACAAAAGTTCCATGGCTAGCCCCCGGGTCGAGGCTATCGCGTACCATAAGGCCAGAGCGGGCTTGTTCGTTGGTGCTCATGAACTGGTCGGTAAAGACATTGGCGTAGAAGCGGAACGAACCCGTGACTTCTTTGTACAGAAAATGAAACTCATCTGCATTATTCCATATTTGAGAACCACTACCCGAAATCATATACATATCATCCATATAGCTGGCACTACCGCTGACTCCCACAGATCCAATATCTAAATGGTTATCGAAAATCCCCAGGGATTCTAACGGCCCAATGGTGTTGGAACCCATGATGGTCATGATGTCGGTTTCCCCGTTAAATTCAACGGCTTCTTCTGCATCTTCGGGAGGGGTTACGACATAGGTGACAGTTTTGGCGCTATCCAAGTTCCAAACGATGGTGCCATTTTCTACTTCACCACCATCCGAAATTTCGGTAATTCCCCATCCCGGGGGAGGAGTTTCCCGTACTGTAAGAGTTTCGGCCGAACCACCGACTTTGAGGGTTACAGAAATGGGCACTCCCGGTTCATAGCTAATCGCGGAGAAAGTGCGTTTTGCTACGGCCGGGGCTGGTTCTAATGAAACATCGAAATGTTCAAAGATGGCGACTTCTTCATTATCGATATGGTTACAAATTGCTAAACCATAAGCCAAGGTTTCGGGTAGATCGCGTGATTGTTGGTGAGAAACGATCCACTCTTCGCCATCTAATGAATACTCGGTGAACATGTAGTCCAACTCTGCGATTCGAGTCACGCGGAGAAAAACGCCATCGCCCTGGTCCGCAACATCGGGGAAGGAAGTGTAGCTGGAACCTTCTCCTGGAACCACACGCCATTGGGTATCCACACGGCTGCCACCATCGATGGCGTGCATGCAGGTCCAATAGTGAGGAGATTCTGCGGACTCAGGATCAACGCGAATCATGGGGCCGGATTTCGCGTATTGGCTGCCCCCGTCTTGGATCATTTGAAGGCGGGTGGTCAAACGCCAACTGCCCGACTTTTCGGTGTAGACAAAGAATCCTTCATCTTCTACATCCCATATATCATCTCCGTTGCCTTCGAGACGATAGACACCATCTTCAACGCTTACCGAACCGGGGACGTAAAAGTCCCCCCGCGTATCCCAATCCATCGTACTATCAAAAATTCCATACTGGGCATGACCGGGGAGAGCCAAAAGAAGGACTGCCCAACCAATCATACCAATGCTTCGTAATCCATGCTTCATCACTAACCTCCGTAAAATATTTCATTGGCACGAAACTAGAGGGATTCGTGCATTATGTTCAAACATATATACATAGTAAAAAAGGTTCTGGCATTTTTCAAGAAGAATTTTCATTTTTTAATCGAAAAATTTTCCACCCAAAAAACATAGCGTAACTTTGGTACTGAAAATTATGGGGCTGGTTTCGACATAGATGGAGGAGCCTGATGCGGTTTACTGCCCCAATTCATGTTGGGTTCATCACCCATTTGTAAAACCAACGTACCGCCATCGACCAAATCCTTATGATAAAACCAAGGCTGGTTTAGTTCTTTTCCGTTTAATTCAGCGGACTGAATGTAACGATTTTCTGTTGAAACATCTTTCGCGATGATGGTGAAGTTTTTTCCTGAATAGTAATCATCGTCAAGATGAAGGGTTACTTTTTCAAACAAGGGACTGCCTATTTCATAAACAGGTTGGGTGGCTCCACCTCCATCCATTTCAAACAATCCAATCGCACTCATCACATACCAGGCGCCCATCTGGCCTTGATCCTCATCGCCAGGCCACCCATCTTCGGGACCATCTCCATAATAATGATCCATGATCTCTCGCGCCCAATGCTGAGTCTTCCATGGCATGCCGCTATAATTGAATAGGTAAGCCGCTTGCATATTGGGTTGATTTCCATGATTGATAGGGTAATTGTAGAAAAGGTCCCCTTCCGCGTTGAAGTTGGTCTCGCTAGATTTCATAAAGCCTTCTTCTAGACGCTGATTGAATTCCTCTTTTCCAATGAGTTCAATTAAGCCATGCACATCATGAGGAACAAACCAGGTATACTGCCATGAATTACCTTCAATGAATCCGGTACCGCTCCATCCCGCGGGATTATCCTTTTCCGCGACAACACCATCCAATTCAGCCCATTCACCATTGGCATATTTGGGACGAACAAAGCCAATTTCCTTGTCAAAAACATTTTTATAATTTTCTGCCCGCTGGAGAAATTCCTGGTAATCCTCCTCTTTGCCTAAGGCTTTTGCCATTTGGGCGACGTTCCAATCATCGAAACAATATTCTAAAGTATTGGAAACCGGACCTTCTTGAAAAGTCCCCATGTGATATTTCAAGGTGCCTTCACCGTGGGGAACATACCCGAGTTCCATGTAGGATTTTAATTGGCGATTGCCTACGAAACCACCGCATTCATGGGCGGTGGAAGGGGTCGTCTGAACATGGCGAATCGCTTCATAGGCCTTATCGACATCAAAATCGGTGATGCCTTTTTGGAAGACGCTGTTAATCAGCGGCACTTCATGGGATGCCACCATAATACTGGAATATTCAACGCCGGTAGGGCCTTTGGGAAGCCACCCTCCATCCTCATAGATTTGGAGCAAAGATTTCACCCATTGGCTGGCTATCTCCGGCGTAATCAAGGACCACAGTTGGTTTAAATTCCAAAACGTATTCCAAAACGCATCGCAAGTCAGAATGGGGGAGTTTGGATCATCCATTTGCCGCACCTGTTCACACATATCGACATATTTCCCGTTAACATCGCTCCAGGTTGTCCGTGCCGCATAGGAACGGTAGAAATTCGTGTAAAACTTCATTTTGTCTTTTTCGCTTCCCCCTTCGATTTCGATAAGACTCAATAAATCATTCCATGTGTTATACAAATCATTCCTCACCGCATCGAAATCGAATCCATAATTCTGGGTTTCCGTTTTTAAATTCAACCGGGCTTGATCGATACTGACTAATGAAATTCCCACTTTCATCACAATAGGTTTCTCTTTATCCACATCAAAGGTTACGAATCCCCCCGCGTCGCCACGGCCAACCACTTGGTCTACGTTTTGAAAAATAGTATCGCGATCCCATCCTCCAAGCGATTTGAAAGGCTGGTTGAATTGCACGACAAAATGAACCGTATATTCATTCAGTAAGCTAGAAAAACCATCATAGGTGAATTGTTTGGAAAAGCCTTCGATCTCTCTTTTGTTAACTTCTTGGATCTTAGCCCATTCTAATTCATAGCCATATTCAGTTGGGATTTTTAGATCGAATAAGATCCGTCCTTCGTCTGATTTCGGAAAGGTATAACGATGAAACCCCGTGCGTTTTGTCGCGGTGAGTTCTGCACGGATATCATGATCATCCAACGTCACCGCGTAATAACCTACCTCCGCGACTTCAGTTTCATGACGAAAACGGGATCGATAGCCTTCATCGGGTTGGTTCTGATCACCCGGTTTAATTTCAAGTTCCCCCATGGTAGGCATGACTAAAACCCCCCCCATGACCCACGAATGAATGTGGCTAAATCCACTGATGGTCTCGATGTTGTATTCATACCCCGCTTTCCAGCCTTGGTTTTGGTTATCGGGGCTAAGTTTGACCATTCCGAAGGGCATACTCGGCCCAGGATACAGCATCCAACGCGAGGTCGAAGTTCCAATCAGAGGATCCACATAGTCGGCCGGATTTTTAGCCATGGTATCCATCGAAGTTAAAAACGAGGTTAAGAGAAAAATCAAACCATACGTTTTGGGAAGAAACGAAAAATGCATAATCCCTCCTATTATTTTGTGATTCATTTAATTTGTTAATAAATGGTTCCACCGGGGCCAAGCAAAGCAAGAATGCCCTGGCTGCGCAAGCCATTGGAGGCGTCATAATAAATGACTCGTGCGGCATGGGCCATGCCCCAATTGAGGGCGGGTCCAGGGCTACGGGCGGTGTATTTATAACTCTTGCCATAGACATAGAGGGTATTTCCTGGGCGGCTATCATCATCATAAACATATCCACCGTCCCAAATGGGACCCAAGTCGGGTTGGATGGATTGAGGGCTCCCGGTTTGGAAAGGATCAATGGGGATGGTCGACATGTACGCGACAGGCGTGGTTAGAACATGAAAGCGGTAGGTATGTTTTTCCCACCATTTTGAAGTATCCCAAAACTCTCCGCCAGGATATTTTCCATGATCGACACCATACATTTCCAATGCGGTCCCTAAGGATTTTAAATCCGAGTAGACCCGGCTGATTTTGGCTCGGACTTGAGCGTTGAGAAAATTGGGAACGGCGATGGCGGCTAATATCCCTATAATCGCTACAACAATCAGCAATTCAATCAAGGTAAAACCTTTTCCAGAGATCGAAAGAGACATGAACTTTCCTCCTCATCGGGTAAATATCACAATAAAAAAGCCAATCTTTTCCTTGACAATTAGAACACTTTCTCCTATTTATGTCCATATGTATGAACATAAAATTTGATTTTTTTTATTTGACCACTTTAAATTGAATTTAGAGCAAATATCGAACATAATAAAAGGAGATGATCTTTGACTCGAAGCCGAGATAAAATGTTAAAAATAAAAGCCTGAATTGTTTTGAGTTAGAATAAAGAAAAAAAAGCGATGGCGCTACAAAATCAACAAACACGTTTCAAAATCGACCATGACTCGCCTATCCCTCTGCATGTGCAGGTGGAAAATCTTTTTCGTAAATTGGCGAATAAAAAAGAATATCAAAACGGGAAGCTTTTGCCGAAAGAGCAAGAATTGGCAAAGCAGCTTGGCATTAGCCGCAATACAGTGCGGCAAGCGATTCAACGTTTAGTGCATGAAGGGATTTTGATTCGCAAAAAAGGAGTGGGGACTAAAGTTGCGGGAGATCGATTAACGACGAATTTATCCGCATGGGGGAGTTTCACCCATGAGATGGAGCGAAAAGGGACTCAGTTTAGCACCCTGGAACGATACGTAGAATGGACCAAGGCGGATCAGGATATTGCCCAACGTTTTCGTATCTCCAAGGGGACAAAGGTATTAAAGTTGGAACGACTGCGGGGCATGGATGATGATCCTGTGGTTTTATTTATTTCATATTTTCATCCCCGAACCGGTTTGAGTAAGGAACATGATTTCAGGAAACCGCTCTATGAATTATTAGAAAAAGAATGTTCCACCGTGGCGGTTTATTCAAACGAAGAAATAAGTGCGATACCAGCACCGGCGGATATTGCCAAACGGTTAAAAGTGGATACCGAATCCCCCATTTTGGTGCGCAAGCGCCTCGTCTCGGATCCCGGCCGTCGACCGATCGAATATAACTTATGCTTTTACCGTGCCGATCGTTTTGTCTATACCATTGAAATCCAGCGTGAGTCATACTGATGAATGTACTAGCCATAGATTTGGGAGGAACCAACCTTAAGTTGGGCATTGTTCGACAGGGTGAATTGCTGGAACAATGCACCCTGGAAGCGCATTCGGAAGGAAATCTCGCGGATCAGCTTCCCCATATTGAAAACGCATTTCATGCCATATTAGAAAAGCACAATCTCTCGTTGGGTGAGTGCGTGGGGATGGGAGTTTCAAGCACGGGACTGGTTGATTGCAAACAAAATCGCATTCTTTCCACCAACAAAAAATTTCAAGATTCAACTCAATTAAACTTAGTGCAATGGGCAAAAGAAACTTTTGGTCTCCCGCTTCGGGTGGAGAACGATGCCCATGCAGCTTTACTGGGTGAATGGTTTTATGGAGTAGGAAAAGGCTGCCAAGACTTGGTCATGATTGTACTGGGCACAGGGGTGGGAACTTCGGTAATCATTCGTGAGAAACCTTTACGCGGGCGCTGGGGACAGGCGGGTTTGTTAGGCGGCCATATTCGAATCAATATCAAAGGTCATCCTTGTACCTGTCCTTCCTTCGGTTGTGCGGAGGCTGAATCCTCCACCTGGGCTTTATCTCAAATTATTCATGAAAATCCACGATGGCGCGTTAGTAACTGGCCAGACTGGAATGTCCCTAATTTTAAGGATTTGTTCACCCTCGATCACCAAGGGCATCAATCTGCGAAAGAAATCGTTGAGCACTGCGTTCAACATTGGACAGCGGTTGTGATATCGATGATCCATCTTTTCGCGCCCGAGAAAGTGATCCTAGGCGGTGGAGTGATGAAAAGTGCAGAGCATATCATTCCTCCAATTCAACATCAGGTCAATCATCATGCTTGGATTAGCTGGGATCATATAGAAATCGTTTCAGCCATGCACTTGGATACGGCATCTCTTCTTGGTGTATCCGCGATTTTTGAAAGAGACATTGACTATCTATGAAAACCATTGCTTTTAACCGAACCCCTTGTGTCACCGTGAAAGGATATGATCACCATTGCTGGGTTGATTGGGATTCAATCGGAAAGCAATTGTCCCATGATAAAAAACGTTTTTCTGATCAAACGATCATTTCGGTAGAAATCTATCCCGGTGCGGATGAAGTCGATATTACGCAAAACTTGAAACATCAGTTAAACCCGGGGCATATCATACGCACAGGGGAGAGCATGAAAGAGGCCGGTGCCATCCGGAAGATGATTCAAGATGATCTAACAGAGGATCCTGTATTTGGGCGTCTTACTCAGCGCGAACTCATTGATTTCTTTGATCCAGAACGATTGCAGGAAGCAAAGCGTACGCTTCAAGAATCTAGTGATGAGTTGATCCTTATTCTTGGAACCGGCGCCCAGTTTATTCATCCAGGGGATATCCTGCTGTATGCTGATATGTCGCGCTGGGAAATCCAAATGCGTTTTCGCCAAAATCAGGCAGCAAATTTAGGGGATACGAATTATGAAGAATCTCCTTCTCAGCAATACAAGCGCGCGTTTTTTGTGGACTGGCGGGTGACAGACAAGCATAAAATTGCGTTGATGGATCGCATTGATTATGTTCTGGATACTCATAAAAAAGACGAGCCAAAGATGATCAGCGGCGAGGCTTTTCGAGAAGGGCTGCGCCAAACTTCCCAACAGCCTTTTTGTGTCGCCCCTTATTTCGATCCCGCTCCGTGGGGTGGAAATTGGATGAAAGAACGTTTCGATCTCCCCCCCAATGGTTCGAATTATGGGTGGGCGTTCAATTGCGTGCCGGAAGAGAATAGTTTATTTCTATGTTATGGGAATGTCTATTTTGAAATCCCGTCGATTGACTTGGTCTATGATCAAGCCCTTGCGTTACTGGGGCCAAAAGTGTTCCAACGTTTTGGTGCGGAATTTCCCATTCGTTTTGATTACCTTGACACTATGGGCGGAGGAAATTTGAGTTTTCAAGTGCATCCTACGACTCACTACATTCGCGAGAACTTTGGAGTGCAATATACTCAAGATGAAAGCTATTACATCATGGATGCCAAGGAAGATGGCACTGTCTACCTGGGTCTAAAGGAAGGGGTTCGCCCGGAGAAGATGTTGCAGGAATTAATCCAGGCCCAGGAAGGGGATTGTTCTTTTGACGCAGAAAAATATGTTAATAAATGGCCAGCGCAAAAGCACGATCATTTTCTCATTCCCGCGGGCACGCCCCACTGTTCCGGGAAGAACACGATGGTATTGGAAATCAGTGCAACGCCGTATATTTTTACTTTTAAGTTGTGGGATTGGGGACGCGTTGGATTGGATGGAAAGCCACGCCCGATTCATATTCATCATGGGAAGCATGTTATTCAATGGAATCGCACGAGCGCATGGGTTCGTGATAACTTAATCAATCGTAGAGAGAAAATCTCCCAGGGAGAGGGATGGTATGAAGAACGCACTGGCTTGCACGAATTAGAATTTATAGAAACCCGCCGTCATTGGTTTACAGAAATCGTACCTCATAACACGAAGAATACGGTAAATGTGCTATGCTTAGTGGAAGGCAACCAGATTGTGGTGGAAAGCCCCAGCCAAGCCTTCGATCCCTTTTATGTAAATTATGGGGAAGTGTTTATTGTGCCTGCCGCGGTGGGTGAATATACCATTCGCCCTGCAGAATCCAATCCCTTTGATGAATATGCCACAATCAAAGCCTATGTACGTTAAAGAGAAAGTCATTCCAAATGGGGGGAAAGTATCCATATGCAATATATTGATTTCATCATCGTCGCTTTCTATCTTTTACTCGTTATTGGACTAGGTTTTTGGTATAGAAAAATCGCTTCCAAGGATCTTCGTGCTTATTTTTTGGGTGGGAATAAAATTCATTGGCTAGCACTAGCCATGTCAGGATCGGTATCGACTTTCGATATCACCGGTACCATGTGGATTGTTTCTTTGCTGTTCATTATGGGGATAAAATCCATGTGGGTGCATTGGATGTGGGGCTTCATGATTGGGGCATTTTGTTTTGCTTTTATGGGAAAATGGGTACGCCGCTCGAATGTCATGACCGGGGCGGAATGGATGGTAACCCGTTTTGGCGATCAACTTGACGGTAAAATCGCCCGGACGGCCTACGCGCTAATGGCGGTGATTACTCAATCGGTTTTCATCGGCTATGCGTTTCAGGGGATTGGCAAATTCGGGAATGTCTATCTTGATCTTTCGCCGACGATTTGTGCGGTACTCATTATCAGTGTGACGACGCTCTATGTTTTGCTGGGTGGTCTCTTTAGCGTGGTGATTACCGACGTTATTCAGACCCTCATTTTGAGTATTTCAGGAATCGTAATCGCGATCATCGCATATACTCAAGTAACTCCAGAAATGATGAATACTTTGTTGCCCAGCGGGTGGGAATCGATCAAACCCGTATGGCATATCCAGGAATTCGCGGGGACAGAAAATGCCCAATATGAGTGGTTTGGGTTATTGGTGATAGCCTGGGTGATGAAGGGGTTCTTGCTCAACGCTGGAGGCCCTGCGCAGATGTATGATTTCCAGCGTTTTCTTTCTGCACGAACGGAGCGGCAGGCAGCCATGATTGGTGCTTCTTGGAGTTTCTTTCTCATCATTCGTTGGGCGATGGCTATGGGAATCGTCATGCTGGCCTTGCATGGATTGAGTGATTCCAGCGATCCTGAAAAAGTGATGCCCATGGTCTTGTATGAATATCTTCCGGTTGGTTTTCGAGGTTTGGTGATTGCGGGATTGCTAGCGGCATTTATGTCTACGTTTAGTTCAACGGTGAATAGTGCCGCCTCGTATGTGGTGCGGGATTTTTGGCAAACCTACGCGTTTCCGAATGCGGGACAAAGGCATCTCATCCGGGCGAGTTATGCTTCCACCCTGGCGATCGTGATTCTGGGGATTCTTATAGGGAGACAAGCCCAATCGATCGCTCAAATCTTCAACTGGTTAATGATGGCGTTGGGAGCTTCGGTGGTAATGCCCAATGTGCTGCGTTGGTATTGGTGGCGTTTGAATGGTTGGGGGTATGCCATGGGGACCTTCTTCGGGATTATTCTCTCTACTCTTCCCCTGTTTCAGCCGGATATGCCAATGTATAAATCTTTCCCCATCATAGCAGGTGGAACCTTCATCGCGTGTGTCGTGGCTTCGTATTTAACGCGTCCCGTCAATCAAGACCTCCTCATTCGATTTTATGAAATCGTGAAACCGTTTGGTTTGTGGAAACCGATCGCCCAGCAATGTTCCCCCCAAGTCTTGGAAGAAATGAAAAGGCCATATGAGAATAAATGGTATTCCATCTTTAACACCTGCGTGGGGATGGTCGCCATCGGCTCACTGTATCTTTTTCCGATGTACCTGGTTGGGCATTGGCATGGGCATGCGCTGCTGTACATCACCCTGGCACTGCTCTCAATGACAATCCTGTATTTCACCTGGTATCGTTATTTACCCGAGGATTAGTCTTGAAGTCCGTTTTCTCTATTCCTTGTATTGCTTCAAGACAATGTCATAATCCCGTACCTTACGGTACAGGGTGGCCTGGCTGACGTGCAAGCCCGCAGCCGCTTTAGCCACATTGCCCTTGGTCACCTGCAAAGCCTGTTCGATGGCATACTTTTCATAGTGCTCAATGGGGACGATTCCATTTTCAGAGGCTGTATCTTCTAAAATTTCGTGCGTTTTTTCGGGAGTCATGACATGGGTTTCGAGTTTGGCTGCTTCTTTTTGAATTGATTGGGGAAGCATCTCAACTTTGAGTTCCTCCCCATCATGAAGCACGACCGCCTGTTGAATGCAATTCACCAATTCCCGAATATTCCCAGGCCAGGAATAGCTACAAAGGGCATCGATAGCGCTTGTGCTTAAGGAGTTAAAAAATTTGTTATTGGCTTTTGTAAACCGTTGGAGGAAATGATCTGCCAATTCGGGGATATCATCGGGACGCTCCCGTAAGGGAGGAAGATGAATATTTACTACGTTCAAGCGGTAATACAAATCTTCACGGAAACGGTTGTCTTTGATGGCTTCAAGGGGATTTTGATTGGTGGCCGAGACTATACGAACATCGACGTTCATTTTTTCTTTTCCCCCAACCCGGTAGAAGGTATAGTCTTCGAGAAAGCGTAGGATCTTGGGTTGGAGGGAGATATCCATTTCAGCGACTTCATCCAAAAACAACGTGGATTTGTGCGCCCGTTCACAGCGGCCAATATAACGTTCATGGGCGCCGGTGAAAGCATTGCGTTCATGGCCAAAGAGTTCGCTTTCCAACAAGGGTTGGGGAATGGCGGCGCAGTTGACATCGACAAGTTCTTTTCGATAGCGGGAAGAGAGTTTGTGTACCGCTTGAGCGACCAATTCCTTGCCGGTGCCGCTCTCGCCGGTGATAAACACCGGCGCGTTGGTAGGGGCGACGTTCTCGATGATGCGGTAGACAATTTGCATATCGGAACTACCGCCGATCATCCCATGAAATTGGAAGCGTTTGGTTTGTTCCAAGCGGCGGACTTTTTGTTTTAGGGAATAATATTCCAGAGCATTTCTCATGGATACGGTAAGCCGATTAAGATCAATCGGCTTTGGTGAAAAGTCATAGGCGCCTTGGCGCATGGCTTCTACGGCCATTTCGATGCTGCTGTGGGCAGTAATGATAATTACGGGAATTTCGGGATCGATTTCGTGGATTTCTTTCATTAAGGAAATCCCATCCCCATCCGGGAGGCTATAATCCATCAGCAAACTATCAAATTCTTGGGATTGGATGGCTTGGCGAAACTGCTGCCCATTCGTCACACCATGAGTTTCATATCCTAAACTTTCCAGGTGAGTTTCTAATAAATAGAGGATGGATTCATCGTCATCCACTACCAATATTCTCGCTGTCATTAGTGCTCCATCTTCAACGAAATTTGTATTCCTACCGAGTATCCTTCTTTCTCGTGAGTCGAGATACACTCAATTTCATCCGTTTTATATTAAAGATATTGTACAAAAAAAAAGGCTTTAGTATAGTAAGAAGTGTGTGCTAATTATTGTCCCTATAGAAGATAAGCCTGAAAAGGGAATAGGGAAACCCGAATGGGAGAAGAGCAAATGGCCAAACGATATGCTTTAGGAATCGATTACGGTACAGAATCAGGACGCGCCCTGCTGGTGGATGTCGAAAACGGGGAAGAAATCGCAACCCATGTTTATCCATACAAGAATGGGGTTCTGGATGAAACCCTTCCCGGTGGAACTCGACTCGAACCGGATTGGGCTTTGCAAGATCCGGGTGACTGGATCGAAACCTTGAAAGTAACAATCCCTGCGGTCATTCAAGAAGCGGGAATTTCGGGAGAGGAGATCATCGGGATGGGGGTAGATTTCACCTCGTGTACGGTTCTTCCCGTGGATGAATCAGGAACTCCATTATGCAAAACCTATCCCAACCGTCCCCATGCCTGGCCGAAATTATGGAAACATCACGCGGCTCAACCCGAAGCGGATCAAATCACCCAAAAGATCCAAGAAATGGGAGACCCGATTCTTGAACGCTATGGGGGAAAAATGTCTTCGGAATGGATCTTTCCGAAAATATATCAAGTATTCAATGAAGACGAAGAGATGTACGATCAAGCCGCGCGCTTTATCGAAGGTGGCGATTGGGTGGTAGAACAATTATGTGGAAAAGAAGCTCGCAGTTCTTGTATGGCAGGTTATAAAGGGATGTGGGATAAGGATGAAGGTTTCTTAAGTCAAGAGATCCTCCGCGCTCTACATCCTAAATTAGGTGAAATTATCGGCACCAAACTCACAACGAAGATTCTCCCTTTAGGTGATAAAGCCGGTGAGTTAACAGAAGAAATGGCTCAACTCACGGGGCTCAAAGCGGGAACTGCGATCGCGGTTGCTATTATCGATGCCCATGCCGCCGTCCCGGGGTCCTCGGTAACAGAAGCGGGAAAGATGCTCATGGTGATGGGAACCTCTACCTGTCACATGCTGTTGTCAGATAAAAAGATGAAAGTGGATGGAATGTGCGGCTGCGTGAAAGACGGGATTCTCCCCGGCTTTTATGGATATGAAGCAGGGCAACCGGCCACCGGGGATATCTTCGCGTGGTATGTAGAGCATGGTGCTCCGGCCTCGATTAAAGAAGAAGCCGAGCAGAACGATCTCTCGATGCACAAGCTATTGGAACAGCGGGCTTTTCAATTAAAGCCAGGGCAAAGCGGGCTCGTCGCGTTGGATTGGTGGAACGGAAACCGATCGGTACTCGTCGATGCAGAACTTTCCGGTATGCTTCTGGGTATGACTCTCAATACACGGGCGGAAGAAATCTATTTGGCTTTGATTGAGGCGACCGCCTATGGTACCCGCCGTATCATTCAAGCGTTCGAAGAAAGCGGGATTGCCATTACGGAACTCTACGCCTGCGGAGGTCTTTCTCAACGAAACAAGCTGCTGATGCAGGTTTATTCGGACGTGACCGGGTTGCCCATCCATATAGCGGCTTCTGAACAAACCTGCGCTTTAGGGGCAGCCATTCTGGGTACTGTAGCCGCAGGAAAAGAAAAGGGAGGATATGATACACCTCAGGAAGCCGCTCAAACGATGGCGCGTCTACAACGCAATGCCTATACTCCAACAGCCGAGCGCCATAAAAAATATTCGGCTTTATACAATGAGTATCTCACCTTACATGATTATTTCGGCCAGGGAGGCAATGACATAATGAAACGCCTGCGTCAGATGCGTCATTCATGAGTCTGCATGAAAACAGGAGAATCCCCTGCGAAGGGATAACCGGCGATGTTTATTCGTTTAAAACCGTGAATGAGGTCTCACTTTTGTCTGGATGATAGGTTTCAACGACTGTGAGTATACGTTTTTGGTTCAGATGAGTTATCTCATCAGGTGATAAGGTGTATCCCTGTACATCGAGTTCCTGAGGTTGGAAATACCGTGACTGGGGAACATAGCGAGCGGGGAATTCATCGCCGATGTGGAGCGCTTTTACCTGGTGATTTCCTTCCAACCAAAGTTGGGTTTGTACTTCGATCTCACGATTTCTTCTTTTAATATTGCGCTGAAAACGTACCGGTACAGGTTTGAGGCCTGTCATTAAGAGTTTTCGAATAAATCCCTTGAGCCAATAGGCAGTTTTTTCATGTCCGCCAAGAAGTAACATTCCAAGACGGAAGAGAATAAACTTCCAGGGAGTAAACACTTTCGTAGGGATTTTGTGGCAATGTCCGCGTATTTCAATTTCGTTACCGCGGTCATCCACTTTATGGGCGGGATCGATCCACTGGCTAGTAAAAACCAACCCTCGGTCTAAGATTCCAATGATCCCGCAATCATTCAATCCTAGTTTATCTTTAACAAAATGTTTGACCACACCACCTTTCGCTGCGTTGATTACGGTGTAGGTTTGGTTGGATTTTTCGACCGCAATACGTGCCCCCTGGAAATAGGTACGGAAATCATCCCGCTCGTAGGGTACAGGGGGAAGGTTATCGGAGCGCTTGCCATAATCGACATAAGATAAAAGCAGTTCGGGGATGCGGTAGACAAAATAGCGTTCTCCTTGAATCTCGGGTGGCACGAGTCCACCCTCGCGCAAACCAATAAGCATCTTGTCGGCAATCGAAGCAGCCAGGGGAATCTTTTCAGTCAAGCATTCATAGCCATGGGGGTAAAAATGCAAAGTTTGACGGCTTCCTATGGTGCCAGCGTAATGTCCGTTGGGGTAGACAAAGTAACTGCTGAATTCCACCCATTTCTGAAAATAGTCATCAAAACGCTCATCGGAATAGAGTTTCGCCAATTTCGCCATGAAGCTGATGGTCGCTGAGAGATAACCTGGATCCGCCCCGTCATATTCCAAACACCAGCCTTCCTCATGAACGTAGGAAAAAAAGAGGTCGAGTTTATTGTTGAAGGCTTTTTCAATCTGGGTATCCTGGGTTAGTAGATAGGCTTCATACATGGGCAAAATCGCCATCGCGTGGTGATTGGCAAGCACACCGGATTCATCGGTGCGGGAAAGAAAAACGCCGGCTCGATGAATCGCTTGAAGAAAGCGCTCTTTTAATTTCTCAGGAAAATGATTACCTACCAGGCGGTAGGTACCGCACATTGCATAAACGAGAAATCCTGTAGGGCCTGCCCAGCCTCGTTCGTTGGGATAGAACTCGTCGAAGGAGCCGTCTTTGTGCTGGATACGAATCCAATAATCGACCCCTGCTATTGTCCATTGCAAGATTTTGGGATGTTGATAATAAAGATTTCCTGGCATCTCATGGGCATAGACCAAGGCTAAAGCATGAGTGCCAAATTGGGCAATGGAGGAAGGAAAATCGGTAGCGCGGCAGAGCCAATACTCACGGTTCATGCACCCATACGTGGGTGAAAAGGGATTCCGGTCTTGGCTGGATAACAAACGAGGAATCTGGCATAGAGCCTTTTGCGCATAGAGATCACGGAGTGAGTTCATCGATTTTTCCAATTCAGTTGAGATGGCGCTTATGACTGCGATACAGGTTCCGTTATCACCTTATAAGGTTGATCCGAGGCTTTATAAATAATGGTATTTTTAGGGATGGGATCAAGCGATGGAGAATCCGTTATATAGTGGAGGCCACGACTTTCATTACGATTTTGGGCACAGTGCACAATCAATTCGGCTACTTGGGCTAAGTTACGCAATTCCAAAAGATCATAAGAAATATACCCTTCCTCGTAGTAACTATCGATTTCATCCTTAAGAACACTTAAACGCTTTTGGGCTTGCTGTAACCGTGCTTTGGAACGAACAATCCCTACATAATCCCACATAAGCAAACGCAGGGTTTTGCGTAAATTGACCAAGCGAACCGCTTCTAAACTATCATCGACAAAGGGTTCTTTCCATCCGATGTCATCAACCGCGAATTCCCGTTCGTGTAATTTTTGCGAAACGGCATAATTCACCGCTTGTTTACTAAAGACCAGGGCTTCAAGGATGGAATTACTAGCCAAGCGATTGGCACCATGCACTCCGGTACACGAGGCTTCGCCAATGCAGAATAACCCATCGATGTCGGTCGCGCTATGTTCATCCACCAAAACCCCACCGCACATATAGTGGGCGGCAGGGACGACGGGAATCATATCTTTTTCTAAATGCAAGCCTTTGCTTTCGCAAAACTGAGAAATATTGGGGAAACGCTTATGAATAAAATCCAAGCCTAGATGGCGAATATCCAGGTAACAAAAATCGTCGCCACGTTTTTTCATTTCAGTATCAATGGCACGGGCAACGATATCACGAGGGGCAAGATCCTTGCGTGGATGATAATTATCCATAAAAGCGGTGCCATCGGTGGCACGTAAGATCCCTCCTTCACCGCGAACGGCTTCAGAAATCAAAAACGGCTGTTGCATTCCTGAGTCATAGAAGGCGGTGGGGTGGAATTGGATAAACTCCATATTGGCGATTTGGCATCCCGCACGGTAGGCCATGGCAACCCCATCGCCGGTAGCGATGGGTGGGTTGGTGGAATGATAATAGACTAGTCCGCAGCCTCCAGAACTAATAATGGTCACAGGAGAGAGAAATTTATGTAGATTCCGGGTCGCTTTATCCCACACCCAAGAGCCCCAGCAACGTTGATCATCGAGTAAGAGATCAATAGAAATGTGGTGCTCAAAAAAGCGAATACGTGGGTGTTGGCAAACTTTTTTGAGCAAGGCTTGTTCTACTTCGCGTCCGGTAAGATCCTGAGCATGAACGATGCGGCGGAAAGAATGGCCTCCCTCCCGTCCCAAGGCCAAAGAGCCGTTTTCTGCGCGAGTGAAGGAAACCCCGATTTGGATTAATTCACGAATCATGTCAGGGCCTTTTGTAACGATTAATTCAACTCGTTTACGATCACACAACCCAGCCCCGGCTTCTAAGGTATCACGGACATGAGATTCAAAGGAATCACTTTGATCAAGAACAGAAGCAATCCCACCTTGAGCATAATTGGTATTGGATTCAAAATCTTCCTTTTTCGTGACCAAGTTTACAGTTCCATACTCTGCCGCATACAACGCTGTCTTTAACCCCGCGACTCCAGAACCGATGACAAGAAAAGCACTCCGATGCGCCCCCATAGCGGATCTCCTTTGCAACGATGTTAATCAGGTGGAAAGATAATCTTCTTCCGAACGATCTTCGACCCGGACTAATTGATTTTTTTCATCGACGTAAACAATACGGTGGGAATAGGTAGAGAGTTCTTCCTCTTCGAATTGAGCAAACGAGAGGATGAGAATTTCGTCACCTTTCTCAATCACACGTCCTGCCGCCCCTTTTACGGAGATCGTCCCAGATCCCTTGGGTGCGGGGATGGCATAGGTGATAATGCGTGTGCCATTGTTCATATTCAGTACATGTATCTGTTCACCCCAGACAATATCGGCTGCTTCCATTAAATTGGTATCGATCGCCAAGCTGCCTGCGTAATGAATTTCCTTACTGGTAACCCGTGCTTCCTGAATTTTGGATTTCAACATATATCGTTGCATAAGACTATCACCTTTAGCTTGATTACTCTTCGAAGATCATGTTATCAATTAAGCGTGTTTTGGCGACATAGATCGCACCTATCATTATATTACCGGGGTGGACATTTTTCACGGATTGAAAAGTATCGAGATCGACAATCCCAAGATAATCGAGGCGTACATCCGGCATATCCTGGATCATTTGGGTTGATTCGTGCAGGATGGCATCGGCATCTCGTATGCCTTGGCGGAAGCGTTCCATCCCGTGTTGTAATGCTTGGGAAAGAATCAACGTTTTTTTTCGTTCTTCTCCTTTGAGATAGACATTACGGGAAGAAAGAGCCAATCCATCTTCTTCACGTACCGTGGGACAGGGGATGATCTCTATGGGGAATTTCAAATCCTTCGCCATTTGTTGGATCACGGCGAATTGTTGAGCATCCTTCATCCCGAAATAGGCACGATCGGGCTGAACAAGGTTAAAGAGAATGGTTACGATAGTACATACCCCGCGAAAGTGTCCAGGCCGTGAGGCACCGCACCAGCCTTCGCTTTGCTTTGGGGGGGTCACATAGGTAGAAAAATCAGGGGGATAAATTTCCTCAAAGGGTGGAATAAAGACCCAATCGACGCCTTCCGCTTTCAACAAGCGAAAATCGCGTTCTTCATCCCGGGGGTAGGTATCGAAATCTTCTCCCTGAGCGAACTGGGTCGGATTAACAAAAATCGAGACCATCAATTGTTCATTGTTCTTTCTGGCCTCACGGATTAAGGATAAATGTCCTTCATGAAGAAAGCCCATGGTCGGCACGAAACCTAGGCTGACGGCGGATTGACGAATGGAGAGAGTGGCTTCACGTATTTCACTTACTCTTCGTAAGATTTTCACGATTTCGTTCCAATGCTGGTTTAGTTAATTTCTATGATCATCATAAAATGACTTTCTTATTTAGAATAGGGTAAGGACTTTAGATAAGCATTTTGTGACTTTATGAAGTGTCTTTGTTAAAGTGTAAAGATTGTACTACATCTTGATCGACGTTGTAACTTTCATCTAGGGTAGGAAACGAGCCGTCTTTGACAGCTTGGCAATAGTCGGCAAACGCTTTGGAGGCTTCTTCGCCCAATTGGGCGAAGCGCCGCACAAAATGGGGCTGGAAGGAAGTAAATAACCCCAGCATATCCGCATAAACCAGCACCTGGCCATTGCAGTAGGGACCGGCACCAATGCCGAGGGTGGGAATCGACAAAGCGTTGGTAATTTGTTGTGCCACCTGCCAAGGAACGGCTTCGATGACAATCGAGAAGGCCCCTGCTTCTTCAATGGCTTTTGCATCTTTTAACAGAGTTTGGGCGGATTGGAGGGTTTTCCCCTGGACCCGATGGCCGCCTATTTGTTTGCTCGATTGAGGTCCCAGACCTACATGACCCATAACGGGAATCCCGGCTTCGACCATATGGCGCACCGCTTTGGCGGCGTGGACACCGCCTTCTAGTTTAACCGCATCGGCACGACCTTCTTTCATTAAACGTCCCGCGTTATGCAAGGCTTCTTCCGCATTGACCTGATAGGACATGAAAGGCAAGTCGGTGACGATCATGGCTCGTTTGACTCCACGGCGTACAGCCCGGGTGTGATAGATCATATCCTCCATGGTTACAGGGAGGGTATCCTCGTGCCCCTGAACCACCATCCCAAGAGAATCACCCACCAGCAGCGCATCTACGCCGGCTTCGTCCATCAAATGAGCGAAAGTGCAATCATAGGCGGTGAGCATAGTGATTTTCTCGTCTTTTTCCTTGCGCTTTTGAAAAGTAATAACATTAACTTTTTTCATGATGAACCTCCTGGTGAGAGACAATGGGGGCTTACGTATCCTTCAATTATTTATTGTTTTGGTTCACAATCTTCTTGCGATTCTACGCTTCGAATTTGTTGTAATAATTCGTGCTCTTTCTCGATCACGTCACCAAAGTGATGAAAAGGATAATGAGGAATGTTATTTTTTTGGCAAAATTCTAAAAGATTTCGCTTTGCGTAAATCACATCACATTTTTGGGCAGCACATACATCAGAAATGCCATCGCCGATATACACCAGCCGCTTGTCCCGATAGGGTAGGAGATGTTGGCATTTGCAATTGGCCATATCGCGTTCGCAATCTTTGTTATACCAGGGAAATTCAACTTTGATTCCCTTCTCGGTCCAAATCATTTTATTGCTAAAATAGAGAAGATACTCCAATCCCTCTTCGCGCAGTAATAAATCGATATAGTAATCATAGCCATCGGAGACGATGATCATCTTAGGGGGAGACTCGTGATTATGGGAGTTATGGACAAATTGAACGAAATCGTGGAATGTGGGATCAATCCCAATATCAAGGACTTCTTGGCGGATTTGAGGTTCGCGAGGCTGGACTTCGTCCGCTAAACGTAGGTTACATTCTTTCGAAGAAATGTCTCCATTGAGATAGGAGAGAATTATTTTTTTCCAAACTGTAGGCGAACTGCTTTTCACAATATGATCCCACACATCCCGCCGCGAGATGGTATGATCGAAATCCACAAAATAAACAGTGTTCATGAAATCACTGTATCCTTCCCATTGATCCTGAAATAATTTCGAGATCGCTATTTGGATGAATCAAAGGCCTCGATCTTTTCCGCTGAAAGCGGGCATTTTTTACATCGCTTCCATACAAAGCCACTCCCTTTTAGTATAACACCGGATCAGGTTTTCAGAACGAGCCATGGGAAGAGAAATCCAGTCGAAATTAAACACCTGCTTATGGATGGGATTCTTTGGCATTCCAAGGTACAATAATTAGAAAAAAGGAGTTCTACTGTTGAGTCGACAATCAAAACCATTATCTTCACCTCACGCCACAACGATATTGGCTGTTCGCCGTGGAAGTGAAGTGGTCATCGCGGGGGATGGTCAAGTCACGCTTGGTGACACGGTAATGAAACAAACCGCTTGCAAAGTACGAACCATGTATAATGATGAGATCTTGGCAGGATTTGCAGGGACCTCAGCCGATGCTTTTACTTTGTTTGAGAAATTTGAATCCAAATTGGAAGAATATAGCGGAAATGTAACCCGTTCAGCGGTGGAATTGGCAAAAGAATGGCGTACGGATAAGATGTTGCGTCATCTTGAAGCCTTACTGATTGTATGTGATGAAACCATCACTCTGGTGATCTCGGGGACCGGGGATGTCATCGAGCCAGATGATGGAGTTATCGCCATCGGCTCAGGCGGCCCCTATGCCCAAGCGGCAGCCAAGGCGCTGTTAAAATATACGGAGTTGCCGGTTCAAGAGGTTGCGGAAAAGGCGATGGAATTGGCTGCTGAGATATGTGTTTACACCAATAATCGCATTGTCATGGAAAAGTTACCACGACCCGAGGAAAACAAAGACCATACATAAAAGGAATAAAGGAATTGGAAATCGCATGAATGCAATAAGCCAAAGTACAAACGCTGTAGTGAAACAAACACAACCTCTCCCTGGATTAACTCCCAAAGAAATCGTCCATGAATTGGACAAATACATCATTGGCCAAGAAGAAGCCAAAAAAGCGGTTGCGATCGCATTGCGTAACCGGGTAAGGCGACGCGCTCTCTCCGAGGATTTACAAGAGGAAGTCTATCCCAAAAACATTATCATGATTGGACCCACAGGGGTGGGAAAGACTGAGATAGCCCGACGTCTGGCACGCTTGGTCAACGCCCCTTTTATTAAAGTGGAAGCCTCGAAATTCACGGAAGTGGGGTATGTCGGGCGTGATGTGGAATCCATTATTCGTGATCTGACGGAAATGTCAGTCACCCAAGAACGCTCAAAAAGGACAGAAGAATGTAAAGGGTTAGCGGAAAAGGCCGTGGAAGAGCGTCTTTTAGACTTACTGGTTCCCCCCAATTATGGGCGAACGTATCATAGCACCGAAGAAACAGCGCAAACAGATGAAGCGCAACGCCACCAGGCGACCCGTGAACGTTTTCGTGCCATGCTGCGCGAAGGCAAACTGGAGGATCGTACGGTAGAGCCTGAAGTCTCCGACCGCTCTGGCAACGTGATGGTTGGTATGCCTCAAGGCGCGGGATTTGAAGAAATGGGCATCGACTTGAAAGACATGTTAGACAAAATGATGCCTTCGAAAAAGAAACGTAAAAAGATGAAAGTTTCTGAAGCACGCCCGCTTTTGTTGCAGGAAGAAGCCGACCGGTTGATTGACATGGATCAAATTGCGAAAGACGCGCTGGAGCGAGTGCAAGAATCAGGGATTGTGTTTCTCGACGAGATTGATAAGATCGTTAGCCGTGAAGGCGGTGGCTCCGGCCCGGATGTCTCACGCTCAGGGGTACAACGTGATATCCTACCCATGGTAGAAGGGTCAACCGTCTTTACAAAATATGGCATGGTGAAAACCGATCATATTCTCTTCATTGCGGCGGGGGCGTTTCATGGCACCAGCCCTTCCGACTTAATCCCTGAATTGCAAGGGCGCTTTCCCATCCGGGTTGAGTTGGATGACCTGGATGAGGATGATTTCAAACGTATTTTAACTGAACCGCAGAACTCGCTGCCGCGGCAGTACTCTGCCCTTCTGGAAACTGAAGGGCTGAGTATTGAGTTTTCAGAAGAAAGTATCGATGAACTGGCGAAAATTGCCGCCCAGGTGAACCGGGAAACCGAAAACATCGGGGCACGTCGTTTACAAACGATTCTGGAAGCCTTACTCGATGAAATCTCTTTTGAAGCCCCTGAAAAGAAAGGCGCGAGATTGGTGTTGGATCGCAAGTTCGTGCAAGAGAAACTAGGCGATATCGTCGAGGATACTGACTTGTCGCGCTATATTTTATAAGCGGTGAATGGAAGATCTTATATCGTCGTGGGTCAGGGATTTAGGCAATCCAGCGCCTTCGGATGTTCCAAAGGCTCACTGTAAATAAACCCATACAAAAAACACAAAGGAGACTAAAGGAAAGTATAAAAGGCATCCCATGCCCGCCATGGATAGAGCCATGTAAGAGATCGGCCCCATAAGTCAATGGAAGTATGTAAGATAAAGGTTGTAAGAACAACGGTAAATTGTGGATAGGAAAAAATAGGCCGCAAAGAAAGATCATAGGGAAACGGAAAAAATTAGAAAACGTTTGGGCTTCGAACACCTCGCTAACTGAAACCGCGATAAACAAGCCAAGAAAAGTCGAACTTACCGCGATCAACAACACAGCAGGCAAAAAGATGATCCAACTCACGCCAGAAAGTTCGACTAAAAAAACAGCCATGATTACGGGTACAAAAGCGTTTATCACACCAAAGATAATTGCCCCGGAAGTCTTGGCCAGCATCAATAATTCGAACGGAATCGGGGCAAGCAGTAAACGTTCAAACGAGCGATTTTTCTTCTCGAAGGTAACCGTCACAGAAAGTAGAGATGTGGTTCCGAATAGAATAGAAACGGCGACAACACCGGGAAGCATGGTTAATAGGCTTTCCATTCCAACTCCAGAGCGAACGAAAAACATACCTGTCCAGGCCAAGGGAAAAATAAGCCCCCAACTAATATTCGGAGGTTTTAGATAATACGTTTTCATATCTTTAAGTACGATATTCCAAAAGGCGATCCAGCGTTTCATGGGCCGCCTCCTTTGGCCTCTTTTTCTTTGTGCATAATATCAGCTTCAATTCCTGTAATTCGCACAAAAATATCCTCCAATGAGGGTCTAATTTTTCGGGCCTCGGAGACCTCCGCGCCATGATCTTCCAACACACGAATCAGTGCGCCCACGCGAATGGGTTCATTCGCATCAGCCTCAACTCGGATTAGACCTTGTTTCACGATCTCAAATTCGAACTCGGGAAAAGAGGTAGAGAGAAGGTCTTGCACATTATTAGGAGCATGGGAGCATGTGATTAGCATCCCCTGTTTTGCCCATAACGGTTGGAGTAGTTGCTCGACGGTATCCGTTTGTACGATCCGACCCGATACGATGAATGCAATCCGTTGGCAAAGCCGCTCGGCTTCTTCAATATAATGAGTCGTTAGCAGAATCGTCGTGCCTTTTGCGTTTAGGTCTGAGATTAAGTGACGAATTTGGCGGGCGCTGGCCACGTCGATGCCGGTGGTAGGTTCATCCAGAAAGAGGATCTCAGGGTTGTGAATAATGCCCGCAGCGATGGTGAGTTTGCGCTTCATTCCTTTGGAGTAGCTGCCAAAGTTACGGTTCGCCGCCTCTCTCAACCCGAAAGTGTCAAGCAATACTTGGGCTCGGGATTGGCGATCGGTTTTTGTCATCCCGTAGAGCGCTGCACAAAAACAGAGATTCTCATACCCTGTGAGTTCTGGATACAAGTTGTTTTCATCAGGTACTACTCCAAGGAGATGCTGAGCAGCCCGGGGATGTTGGGTACAATCAATCCCGCCAATCTGGATGGTTCCGGTATTAGGTTGCGCCAGTCCTGTCAGCATATTTATTGTGGTAGTTTTCCCCGCTCCGTTGGGGCCCAAAAAACCAAACAATTCACCATAGGCAACCTCAAAAACCACATCCCGGACAGCCTGAACCTCGTCAAATCGCTTCGACAGCGCTTGAACTTGGATAGCCGGTTCCTTTTCATTGTTCATTCTGATTTCCGTTATTTACTTTTTTGTGGTTTTTCTTCGGTCGAAGTAACACAAGGATGTTTTCCATCGTTTCCGTGGCATTCTTCAACTTGTTCTGGAGAGCAATGAGGAGGCGTATCTTTGAGTCGTTCTGGTTTTTGGCAGTCAAGATTTTTTTTGCACATGATATTTCTCCTTTTGTTAAGTTAACGCGCAATTACTAAATAATAGGTTAAAAAAGAGATTATTCTTTCTCAAGCAATTTTTTCGTGATCGCGTTCCACTCGGTTAAGGTTTTTTCATTTACCCGATAATGGACAAAATAGCCTTTTTTTTCAGCGATCACGATCTCCGCATCACGAAGGATACGTAAGTGTTGCGAGACCGCGGCCGGGGTAATCTTTAAATTACGAGCTAAGGCATTGACACAAAGTGATCGTTTTTTTAAAAGTTCAAGCATTCGCACCCGTGTACTCACGGAGAGTACCTTGAAAATCCGAGCCTGCTTTTCTGAAGCAACCACGACCTCACCTTTAATTAAGTAGTTATGCAATTACTTTAATAACTATACCAAGCTTTGTCAACTGGGATCAAAGAGAAAAACATTGATCACAATCAATCCAACCAATCGGCGATTGTTGATTCTATGGAATTTTCATCCACATCGGTTTTGATCATCAGTTCTTGATCGGCGTTCTGATTTTGATAAACAGTACGGGTGAATTCATAAGTCTCTTTGGCTTGAACCGAGGCAACGGATTCATCGCTCTGATCGACAGGATTCAGCATCAAAATAGGATTGGGGGCTAGGCACGCTGCTAGATCCGGTAAATCGTAAGCGGTCAAAACACCGCCGGGGGCGGAATAAATATTTTCGACATTGTAGAAACGATTCATCACCATTGATTCATACGATAATAAGGGGTTAAGCATAGCCAAAGCTTTGATTTGAGGATTCATCGCGCTGGCGTGCAGCAGAACGGTATTGTAATGCCCCCGAGAGGCCCCAACAACCTGATAATCGGGAAAGCGGTTTTTGACGTAGCCGACAAGTTTATTGACATCCGAAGCGCGAATCCCCACGAGGCTCACGGCATTTTGAATGGCCATGTACCATAGATTGGAAGAGATCCCATCAATGGTCGCGTCGCCTTTGTATTCTGTCGGACCCACTTCACCGGTGTTAATCAAATCTGGAATCACCACGATATGACCACGATCTAAAAAGGCCTCGTAAAAGTACTTGTGTTCTTCGTTTACATTTTTGCCCTTTGGATCCAGGTAGATAATAACCGACTTTTTTTTGACCTCTTCGGGAATCATAACAACAAAGGGGATAGGATAATTACCGAGTCCCTCAGTGAAACGTTTCTCGATGATCACCCCCTCGCTGTAACGCCCTGTTAATACCGAATCAACCTTTTCTACATCCTGCTCTTGATACCAGGATACTGAAGGGACGGATTCCAATACCGATTCACAATGCTGTTCCGGGTTTTGGCGGGATGCTTCCAAGCGAGTTAGCAAATTTTGTGTCTCTTTGCGATTGATGGAAAACACAGTCTCACTATCAAAACTGGTATTAACTTGACCGGTCTGCGTCACGGTCAAGTCGGAATCTTCGAATAACTCAACCTCTTCTTCGTTTGCCTCGCCGGGAAAATCAAGATGCTCTTGGAAAAAAGCATACATGGTTTCCCGTGTTTTTTGGGTGTACCCATGACGATAATCATCCTCGACGATTTGGAGTACTTCAGGACGATGATAGGCCTTATAGATACCTAGAGATTCACGATAAGCTTCGCGAGCACCGCGGATAGGAAAGAAATCGCGGGTGGTTACCATCAACAGAGTGGGTTTAGGGGCACGTACTTGAACCAGATCCGGCAAATCGATCCCATGGGCCCATCCTTTATAAAAATTCTGTTCGCCATCGGCGACACCTTGCGTTTTCAATAACCATTTGAATTGGGTGATATAGCCGGCAATCGCGGCCACTTGGACACGTTCATCGATCGAGGAAATATAGGCCGTTTGGGTTCCACCACCAGAAAGTCCATGGCACCCGAGACGATCCGTATCGACTTCAGGACGAGAGGCTAGATAATCCAGGGCGCGGATACCATCCCAGACAAAATAGCGGGCTACGGAACGACCGGAGATAAAACACTGATTGCCAACATAAGAATGTTCTGTGGTCGAACCTCCAACGCGCGATTGACCGGAATCGGCATCGAAATATTGCAGACGTTCTCCTTGTCCGATGGGATCGAAGGCAAAAACGATAAAGCCTTTGTGAACAAGATTCAGGATCACGTTTTGATAGTGCTCTGCCCGAAAAGCGTTGGAACTATGGCCGCTACAAAATAAAATGCCGGGTGTTTTTTCTTCGCGTTCTTTTGGAAGAAACAGGGCTCCAGTGACCTTCAACCCCGGCATCGATTCGAAGACGACTTTTTCAACGAAGAATTCCGGTCTTTCAAGACGTTCGGTAACGTTGGCATTCAAAGGGGTCTTTTTCGGGAAGGGGCCGATAATTTTATGAAGGGTATTTCTTACCAACGTTTGTCGATCTTTCCAGTCGGTGAGAGAATGAAGAGATTGAACCTCATGCTCCCGCTGTTGCAAACGCGCTTGCCCCATGTCTTTTAGGTAATGATAGAGCGCATTGTGCACGTCGGTATATTCCATCCACACCATACGATCTGAGGTTGCGCCATGATAAGGATCAAATACTTGAAGAGAATCGTTTTGGGATTGCGCTAGTGGTGAGAAACAAGCAAGCAGTAAAACGAAAAAAGGGAGAGAGCCGCGTTCAAGTATGTGTTTCAACATTTCGTTTTCTCCAATCTTATCTAATAATTGAATGTGAAACATGCAAACCTAATGAATGAGAACAATCTATTTATCCACTGCCTAAAGTCGATTGTTGGCATTTTCCTAAGCATAATTCATTTCTTCAATGAATAACTTTTGATCAAAGAATCCGTTCGTTTGCGTAATCTTTGAAGAATATCTTTATACTCAGGGTCGTGTACGAAGTTCTTTAGCTGCTCAGGATCTTTTTTTAGATCATGCAAAAATTCATAGTCTGGTTCTTCTCCAAAATAGCGTGCATAAACATACCGTTTAGTGCGCACCCCTTCCCATTTTGGTATTTTGTCATTATCCCACAGATGTTCGCACAAAAAGTCTTTTCTTCCGATATCATTTTTTTCACCGCCAACTATAGGCATTAAACTTTTTCCTTGATATGTATCAGGAACCGGAAGACCGGCCAAATCGACTATCGTAGCGGAGATATCGAGATTGATGGACAGGGAAGAATTCACGCGATTACGATTTTCTTTGGGCTGGCGGGGATCATAAATAATTAAGGGGACCCTTAACGATTCTTCGTAATGGGACCATTTGCCGGCGAAGCCTCGATCGCCCATGTAGTAACCATTATCCGCAGCATAAATAATCACAGTATTATCAGCCAAGCCCTGTTCCTCTAACGTTTTTATTACACGGCCGATCGCATTATCTACCCCACTAATCATTCGAAAATAGGCTTTCATATTGGTTTGGTATTTTTCGGGAGTATCCCATCGCCAAAAATAACGTTCACGATTAAGTGATTCTTTCAAAAATTCTGGTTGGTCCTCATAAATCTCTGGATCGGATAAACGAGGTTCAGGTATGGTTACATCTTCATACATTCCATCCGTTGAAGGAGGCCATGGATAATGGCCAATCCCGGGGCGCTTATCTCCATCTTCCGCATGGACTGCATTGAAACTGAGGGATAAACAAAAAGGCTGATCATCAGGCTGGTTTTTTATGAAATCAATCGCATGGTCAGCGCATAAATCTGTTTCATGGCGTTTACTTCCATCCGGCATTTCATGGAAGAAGGGATTTCGGCCAATCGTTTCGAAGGAATCAAACATATCCGAAGTATCTGTATTCAACCTGCAACCATATTTCCCGAAAAAACCGGTACGATATCCAGCCTGTTTTAAAAGTTGAGGGTAATTGTTTTTCGCAATGGAATCAGGGACGATCTTTGGAGGTCTACCGAAAGTATATCCATGAGTCCGTTCGGTAACACCTGTAAAGATCGATGCCCGGCTCGCAGCACATATCGAGGTCGTAACAAACGTATTCTCAAATCGCACACCCTTTTCGGCAAGACTGTCAATCACAGGGGTTTTGATAATGGGATGTCCGGCACAACCTAATGTATCATTTCTCTGATCATCGATTAAAAAAAACAGAATATTCGGTTTTTTGGATTGGGACTTTACTGATTCAGCGAAGGTGGGATAAGAAATCATTGCCAATCCCGCGGTAGTAAGAAACGTACGTCGATCCATAATCGTCCCCTTTTAATCAAAAATTTTAGTTTTCATGCTCATAAATACTTTATAACATTTTTGCGAAAGAAAGGGAACAGGAGGAGTGTAGTAGAGGAAATCGAGCCGTTGAGCGAGGAAAGAAAATAACAAGAAAGGTTATTATTTTGATTTATGAGAATTTCCAGATTTGATATATAGGGCTTTTCTCAATGTTACGTAAATGTGGAAATTAAAAATGGGCCATGAAGGAATCGAACCTTCAACCTGCCGATTAACAAGTCACAAAGTTAATCCAATTCCATGCCAAGCAACGTTTTTTTTAGGCCGTATTTAAACAACGTGTTACAGTGATTGATTTCTCATTCAAAACCTTAATTTTTTACTTCAGAGAAACAATTCAATCAATTTTCAACACCGGCGTTTTTCGCGATCTCAATATCACTTTGTACTTGGTTTTGATTGGCCTGCCATGAAAAATGTTCGTTGAAAACATAAGGGATTTCTTTTTTATTGTGGCTGTGGATCGTTTCAGCGAGTTTATTCCAATAAGAACGAGCGATTACAAGTTCTTCGACAGAGGCCGTTTTGTGAGATTTATCGCCAGTTTGACGAAATCGTTCCAATGCGACGGCGCCGCGCAGTTTCTTGGCGAAATAGAAGCCATACCAGCACCAGGATTCTATGTCGAGCAGTTCACATTCTTGTCGCGGTGAGAGTTCATTCGTATCTCTGATACGAGTGATGATTCCTAATGAATGATCAGAGTTGGATTCTAATTGTTCCGCCAGTTCAATTGGTGTTATACGTTCTTTTGAGATACGGCTTTCATTCTTTACATACTCTGAGATCGAAACATATTGCGGATCAAGCACTGGATGGTTAATAAACGAATTTAAATCGATAAATGTTGATTTCCCGTTTTCCCATTCAGTGAAGCCTTCCGTGTATAAAGTTGCATCCCAGGTTCCCCGATGAAATGAAGCCATATGGTGTGGAGTTTTACTGGCCAAGGTCCAAGCCTGCAGCAAATCATTACCAAGATTCTTTTTACCAAAAACCTGATCCAGTTCCATAGCAAACCACTCATTCGGTGTCTCCGGATCAAAAAGAAGTTTTCCCCATAAGGAATAGAACAACCATTGACGCTCGAATGCATACCGCCAAGTTTGATGATCATTGTATTTATGAATGTAATCTTTGGCAGGGATGTAGCATTCGGAACCGATGATACAGCCGCCCATATAGTCTTTTCCATTGTGCTCAATAAATTCACGAATAAAATCCGGATTTCCCCAACGAAGCACAAAAAAATCTTCATTGCGGATAGTCCAAATAATTTTGTAATTGTTGGGAGTGGGATTCCAATACGTATCCGTCAATTCTCCGCCGTGAACGATATGAAGTTTGGGGGAAGAATGGCCGTGCGACCAGTTATATTTGAATGAAACCCAGATGGGTTGATCAAACGGAAGTTTTTCGATAACTTCGCGTGTGATTTGCTCTGCCGTTTTACTGGTGGATCCTCCGGATCCTTTTCCTGCCGACAAGGGAGCGCGGTGCAAAAATTTGACGGGGCGGTCCGCATCTTTCATGCCTTGGATGATTGTTCGGTTAAGCCAGTTTCGCCGTTCTTCTGCAGTCATGCCGCCCATGCGTTCTCCAAGCGTAATACCAATACCCGTGAGATTCGGGTACTCGTTAAGCGTTTGCGTGACACATTCGCGGGTATAACGTTCGACCAATTCAGATCGGTCTGCTTCTCCATAATAATCCCAGTCTTTGCTGAAATCGGCGACATTATATTCTTCGGCAAATTCAGGGGAAACAAAAATGTTCCAATTGACAACATAGGTATCGATTCCGCGTTCTTTGGCCATACGAAATAGCGTATGCCAAAAAGTTTGCCACTCCGCCAATTCGGAATCCGAGAAGCCACAGGCTTCGGGAAAGTTCTTTGGACGAATCATAAATGTGAACGGGTGGAGGTTCCAAAGGGATAACACATTGAACCGATTGGCCGCCATCATATCAAGAAACGATTCCCAATATTCCAAATCGCGGCAGGTTTCCATATGCAATTGAAGCGCCTCCCCTTTGCGATAAGACATCCATGGCAAATTGAATTTTATGGCCCGAAAGGGAAAGCGAGGTTCAACAGTTTTTGAATGAAAATCTGAAAGATCGCCATTCATCTGAATGTGATGAACCAGGTCAAGCATGCCGTACATCGCCCCCCGTTCTCCGTTCCCTTGTATTTTGATTTGGTGGTTGTGTTTAATAATCTGGTAAGATTCAGTCGATTTTTGTTCGGTCTCATGAAATGATAAATTAATATCGGCATTGCTATTCCCAGACCTTTTTAAGGAATGTCCATTATCTTCAAGTGCTTTACTCAATTGTGATTCGCCGTAGTTGATTATAGGTGTGGAAGTTTCGACATGTAATGTGACCGTTTTCGCTGATATTGTTGAATAGCTGTAAAAAATCAGACAGAAACTAAGTGTGAGTTTTGTAGTTATGTTCATTTTATGATAATCTCCCCAGAACTGGCTGTAAAAAAACGATACCCAAGTAAGCAGCAAAAGTGAATGTAGCGTTAAAGACAGTACGTCGCCCATGGGGATGGAAAGCACCCATGGGGTGAGACATGCGGTCTGACGCGAAGCCCCCCAGAACCACCGAGGCGTCAGCTCGGCTCAATTCTACTTAAAAATAAAGGCAATCCATATTTCTGCCTCGGCGTGTGGACCGACCAGCCGGTGTATCACTTGACGAACTTACTTGACCGAGTAGGCGTCGGAAATCTGCATCGCCACGCGATACCACTGCTGCGCCCAGTAACGCTCTTGTGTATGGGGGTTCTCATCAGGGTTCCACCAAATCACAAATTCCTTGGCAACCGGGTCGATTCCGACGATTTCTTCGCGGTAGTCGCCGGAGACGTCTGCGGGAAAGCACTGGCGAACTGCCACGTCGAACCACTGGATTATCTTTCCCTCGAGCGGTTCAAAGATCACCGGATTGCCGACACCGCTTTGCGATGGATGGTTGAAGCGTCCGCGCATGAAAGCCTGCTTTAGGGACGTTCCGTGCCAATCGATAACGGTTGTGCCCCCAGGGGCCCAGTCCCTTTCTTTGCCCTTCTGCGGGTATTGGCTTTTGAAATCGTACGATTTAATTAGTTCCCCTTGCGAGTCAAAGACGTAAGGAAAGCGGTAGGTAACGTCCGAGTTATTGTCCTTGTTGGCCCACCAACTTTCGAGACCAGGGCGGGAAAGGTCGAACTCGCCCACAACCCCCTTCTGGGGCTCTTTGTTTTCGAAGCTGCTGCGGTACACGATCCTGTCCTGATTTACGCAAGCAACCCACTGATTCCCCCCTTCAGTCAGGAGAAAGATTTCCAGCCCGGGCAATTCGGGACGCGCATCCCGAATTTTCATACTGTCGTAATGATTGAAATCAGTCGGTAGCCGCCAATCGTGGTCGATCTTGCCGTTTTCATCGACAATGACCGCTCCGCAGACTTCGTCCCTCCCGTCGCCGTCAATGTCCATCGCGCGGGCTCCGTAATGGCGGCCGCCGAGATACTTCGTGTTGTGCCACAACACTTCAAATTCGCCGTCCTTGTAGGAATCGAGTTTGACGGCCGTCACCCGGTGAAATGGATTGTGCGGATCGGGGGCATTTCGGCTGTCCCCCTCTTCGTATTCCGCTTGGAGTAGGGCATCGACCATGCCTTCACCCCGGAAATTGCACACCTGAACCATACCGCCCCATCGCCCACCGCCTTCCGGCAGCGGGATATTTCCCTTTTTTTCGACCTCCCCAGAACGGGCATCGCGGATGACCAGCCGATTCGCCCTATCGATGTGGAGCAGTTCGGGCCGGTTGTCCCCGTTGATGTCGGCGATGAAAAACCCGGGACCGTAGTGCCCCGGAAGGCCCTTGTACTCGGATTTCATGTTCAAGCGCATATCCGGGATTCTCTTGGTCCACAGATCCTCGCCGTAATGGTCGTACGCACCGATGTAGGCATTTCCGCTCTCATCGTTCTGACGCCCTTCTTTGAAGCTGAGCACGTAGTCCATGAGCCCATCTCCCGTGATGTCGTGGATGACAAAGCCGCCCTTGCTGTTCCAGTAATCGCCACCGGACGCAATGGGAATGGTGATTGGGAAACGGTATGGATTGGCGTCGTACTGCGGCCAGTCACCATCGTGGACGCTAGATGATTCGTCATCTGCTTCAACCGCACTGGGAAATGCAAACTGGTTCTGGTCGAAACTGGATACAGTGCAGATTAATACGATAATCACCGAAGTTGCAGTTTCCTGGATAAAATTCAACACAGCAAAAACTCCCTTTCCTCGTTATTTTTTGAGTTAAACACTTCAAATGATTTCAAGATTTGGTTTTGTTTGTAAATTTATAGCATGGTAGATAAATGGCTCTCATCATCATTCCTTTCTCTCAAGAGGTTCAAGCAGGGCAACATAGGGCTCCTTGCCTGGAGTTTCGAGACGTACAGTCGCCCGGTGTCCCCAGTTGTGAACGCTGCCTTCCCATTGGACATTCACAATTTCTTCTTCCGACCCTGTTCCCTCATCGATGTGGAGCCATTTCAACCTCATCTTCTCGACAAACAGCCAAGGATCGAGATCAATCGTGTAGCGGCCGCCTGGGAAATATACGGCGTACTGCTTCCCGATAGCAGCCAAGCAACAGGCTTCCATAGAAGAGGGGTGTAGCTCCACATACGATGACAGTAACTCGTTGTGGGGTCTGGCCTCAAAGATATCGAACGCTTCCAGAAACATGCTCATCGCCTTCAAATTCGTTTGGGCCCGATTGTTTAATCCGGTACCCCATGTGTCCGCGGGACGGTGGAAACGGCTTGAGGCCGCGCCTGCAAAGATATTTCTCCAAAAACGCTCCACCGCTTCCCGTCCGGTGCCCGCTAATGAGGGCTGTCAATCTCATGAATCACTTGCGCCAACCGGTTGAATTGCGCATGAAAATCTACTGTTTCTACGCGGCTAATAGGGGTCCAACTTTGATAACCGGTGGCGCCTAAAGCGATGATGGGTGTGCCATCCCAGGCGAGATAGTGAGGGTTTTCCGTATAAGGCTGAATGAGGTTGCCTTTTTCAGCGAAGGCAAATACACCAACTCCCAACACTGTTAATAGGGTAAACATCTTTCCAACAGTTTGAAAAACGCGTGACCAATTTAGAAACATAATTGACGCTCCTTTCGAAAATTTATATTACATCATACCCTTGAGGAAGAGATCCGCATACTTTATAGTAATGAGACGTTCTCTCCATGCCTCACTCCGTAAAAAAGCTGTTGATGCTGCGCGGATCTAACGTTACGTTCATTTCCTCTCCCTGCTGCACCGGTTGCGTCTGATAAAAACTCTCCGGCGATGAACGAATCCAGTTCATCGGCACATCCGGTATGCCTTCAATCCGCACCATCACCTTAACGTCGGAAATATTCTGAAGAATGATAGCCAGGCGTTTCTCGGCTGGACCCTTTGCCGCGAGGGCCAGAATGTCCGGGGAATCCGATTCAGTCTGAACGAGTGTGCTCCCTGGTGTGAGTTGATCATGGAAATGTTGGGCAGCATATCGATAAGGTCTACGTTTGTTGGGCGCATCATCGTACCACACCAGCGTCCCCGCCGCGCGCGCGAGCGAATAAACTTTGTGAAACAACTTCCCGGATTCGATTGCATGAGACCAATCAGCCCTGCTCTCACGCTTCCAGAACTGGTTGTCGTAATCGCACTCGCCACAAAAGGCCGGCAGGTTCGTTGAAGCGACCCATTTCCCCCAGGCGTTCAACTCCTCGTCGTGTCCTGATTGAAACCAGTATCCATGAAAATCGAATCCACCAATATATTGCCGAACACCCGGCGCATTGAATACGTGTTTCGCATGGTCTAGTTCGGAGGGATATGTTTTGTGGACGGCGAGAAGCCACTTCGTCCCTAATCCATTCGCGTCCAAACGCTCTCCAGTCTTTCGAATTAATGTGGCGTGCTCCTCGGGTGTGAGTGCGATCTGATATCCACCCCAGCCGTTTT
>CAYQOX010000043.1:0-38095 GCA_964419335.1 uncultured bacterium
TCATACACCCTACACGATCTAAAGTTATCATAACTTAATCCTATGGACTAGAATATACACAGCATAACCGGGAAGAAATAGATTGATTTATTTTTTCATAAATAAGCCAGAAAAAAAGGGATAGAGCAAGTTCGCTCTAACCTCAAAAAAGAATCCACTCCTAAAAAGAGTGGATTCCTATCTTTACTTCCGTAAAACCTTTTATCGGTTAATTAATGGTATAAGACATTGAAGGCGATTCTTCACCAGGCCAAGATTCTCCACCAAGGACTAAATTGACTAAGTATTGCACTTCCGAGATATCCACTTCGTTCACATCCATAAAATAGGCCCGCTCAACGATTTCTTCGCGTTGTTGCGGAGAAATCATTCCGTTATGGACCAAAGTCATTAAATAGCCACGGGCTGCACGGTTCAACTTAATTTCTTCCAAATACTGATAAACTAAGTTAGTTTTATAAGGGACCGGGATCGCAGAGCCTTCTTCCAAACGACTTCGGATACGATTGGCTACATCAAAAGCAATATCGATTTCCTGAAGATTAAATCCCTTGCCTTCTAACTGCTCCGTTAACTCTGAGCGTAAAACCATCCAGTCATCTTCTTCGGAATCAAGAGATCGTGCCAAGATGAAACTTACCATTTCGATTAAGCGTGTAAGCATAATAAAAACTCCGCTCCCTTCAACCCGGCTAACACAGAATAGAATACCCCAAAAAGCATTTCATTCCAGTTAGAAAAGAGAGACTTGCTGGTTTTTCATGCGTTTTTCGTTCGAATGAAAAACTATCCTTATTCGTAGTATAACATAAAGTATAAATTCTTGACCGTAAATTTACTAGCGCAATTAAAAAATTTTGGCAAAAAAACCTCTTTCTAGATCACCTTTTCCAGGAAAATCCCGCTATATTTTACTCCATTTCTGCTCATTTCATTGCGGCGCAGTTTTATGCATTTCGTCTTGACTTTATTGCAACACCAGCAGCCACATCTCTTTTGAAGGCGGTCGGAAAAAACCATCCTGACGTGGCTTGGCTTCTTGCCGTTCGGCGGTTTCGGGATTAAACCACTGTGCTTGCAGTCCTTCCTCAAGTTGCTCCATATCCACTTTCAGCAAACTACCGCGGGTAACAAAGATGGCCGCCTTATCGCGATCAATAGTTCGAAGAGCCGCGACAGAGGCTTCATCGTCACTCCCCGTACGCAACCCCGGCAAACCGTTGGCCGAAGTGGCTGTCGTTCGAAAACGCATTTCGTAATCTCTTTCATCTTGTCCCAAGGTAAAGTTACGAGTCCCATGATCCTGCGACAGGGTCACGATTCGGGCTGGACCCGCTTGATCCACAGAAGCCGGTGTAATCCACGCTTCCAACGTAAATGCATGGCTCTCCTGCACCGCCTTCGTCAAGCGCTCGGCTGCAACATTCGTAGCAATCAAAACAGGGTCTACCACTGTAAGCCCTTTCTCTTTCCATTTCACAGCGCTGGTATCTTGGATATGGAGATCAAGGCCTGGTTCTTTTCCCGATACATCCCGAATCACAGATCCTTCCTTTTCATCGAAATTATATCGGACCTGAAGCCCGTCGAGATGCTTTGGCACTTTAGCGGAGAAATGATCTTCAACTTCTGATGTCTTCAATGCACGATTGTAAATCGCCACATCGTGATAATCACCAAGCCAACTACGATCTCCCACAAATTCATTCCCCAGGGCTAACCGCAATTGAGCATCCCACGCCGATAGATCACCGCTGATTTCTGTAGCCTTCGCTTCCTCCCCATCGATATACAAGCGCGCCTGCCCATTCGCAGCCCGCGTATAAACGACATGAGTCTTCTTAGTCTGAACGCCCAGAGGCGAATCACTCACAAGCTCAACAAAACTGAGATCGGGCTCCACCTCGGGCCAACTGATCTCTTCAACAAGTGTACGCGCACTTTGAATATGAGCCTGGGCCAAGGGGCTAAGCCCAAGACCCACGTCGGATAGTTTTTCATGATCCTCCACTCCCTCCAGGGGATGGGGACGGTGAAAACGAGCGGAAGCACAGCCGCCAAGGATATTTCGCCACCAACGTTCAAGCGCCACATTGGGATCAGGATCGAAAGTATAGATCTTGTTGTTGTTGAGTGGACGGGGTTGCTCAGCGACAAGAGCACGCACCTCCTGAATGCGATTCCAATGCGTTTGCCCCCGTTGAGTATTATTTTGTGAAATGTCTAAGAACGTATAAAGATCGGGATTATTAATCATATGCCGATGGTCAGGCGTAGTAATATTACCGCTGCGGCGCATCTCCGCCGTTTCGACCTCTTTCCCTGCTTCAGCCGCTTTGTTACGAACATAGCGCGCCCAGAAGTCGCTCCATTCCACATGCTCCCCAGTCTCGTTATTCATACAATAAAGCACATGAGGATACTCGAGCGAATAAGACAAAAGTTTATCCACATAGGCCGTCTGATACTTCAGCACCAATTCGTTATCATCCAATGCGGGTACACTATTGAAAAAAGCATGCTCCGTAGGCACTCCTTTTGCCGGGTAATCAGCCACTGTGGGCAAACCCGATTCTTCAGCGGTATAGGTGATGTTATTCGCTGGATTGAAGGGATGCTTCGACCACCCTCCAATGGATTGATGATTTTCATAATGATCCCAGGTAGCCCATATCTCAATCTGCACGATAATATCGCGCTCATGGGTTAACTTAAGGAAATTGTCAAAACGCTGCCAATACTCTTCGTTCCATTGATCCAGATCGAATTTCCCATCGACCTCCTCAAAGGCAAACACATTACCACGATTTCGATGGCTCATTACATTGCGTACATAATTACCACCTACGGATACGAGCAAATCCAAATGCTCTTCTAAGCCAATGGGATGATTAAAAAGATTATCCTGCCAACTGCCGCCCAATAGCATCACCGGCTCGCCCTTGTATTGCCAAAAATAGGCATTCTCGCTATAGGGTTGGATTCGATCTTCATCTTCGGCATACGCCGTCATCCCGATTGAAAAACTCACCAACGCCACGAACACAAAAAATCCCACAAAATATTTCACTCGCTTCTTTTCTAAAAACATATTCATTCCTCCTCGTATTTTTTTTGCGATTTAAACTCTCTAATTGATCCAAAAGAGCAACTAGAAAATTCTAATGCACAATCTTTACTTTATCAGGTTAAATAATAGGTAAAATAAATGTCTAGGCATAGGTTTAAGATCATCTCAATTTTAAGGCGAATAATAATTCCAAGACATTTTATTCCGTTGATAGCGCTGCTGCTCCCAAAGCCGGGGGTGATCCGGGCGTGGATTCGATGCCGGATTTTCATAAATCCGCAACTCATTGCCATTAATCACAATGATCTCCTCCCGCCAATCGCCGGAAACATCAGCCACATACAGCCGGTCGGCTTGTTCTTCCAATCGCAAAACAAATTCCCCTGATAATGCATCGAACACACAGACATCCCCACTTGTATGCCGTTCCTTGGCTGCAATCAACTGTTTCTCTTCGCCCGTCCAATGAATGGCCACCATGACTTCAACTCCCCTGTCTGTCCAATCCGACGGTGCAACTTCACTGAACCCATAGCGAGAAATGATTTCCCCTTGAGCATCCATAACCCAGGGCTTCTGATTGGTGTTGTAACGGCTGCGGCACCAGATTTCCAATCCAGGTTTCGAGAGATCAAATTCTCCCACAGCAGCATTTTGCGGCTCAATTCGTTCATTGGTTTCCCACCAAAGCAAACCATGCTCGAAATTCGCCAAGCCAATATAATTCCGACCTTCTTCAAGGAATACCACTTCCAACCCTGGAACCTCAGGCTGCACATCCTCAATCACGATCGCGTCGATATGAAACGAAGCCCCACCCGCGTATTCAGAACTTATCGGTGGATATTGCCACGAAGTTTGTGTTCCCTCAGGCCCAAAGAGGGTAAAACCGACAATCTCATCGCGCCCATCTCCATTAAGATCAGCAATACGCAAAGGCCCATGCGCCAGGGCACCAAAATGGTCGGTTTCCCACAAGGGTTCTTCGTCCAGTTCCTCGATCGCATAAGCGGCTACGTACCTCCCCACACGATACCCTTCGGCGTTGGTTGCCTGGAGCACGAGATCGCGATCTCCTTCTCCTCGTAAATTGGCCACCACGAGATGTTCCCAACGCTCTGCCCCTTCTGGAGGAGGAACGTGAACCGAACCGATTTTTTCACCACTACCGGCATCATGGATATGTACCGTACTCGATTGATCCAAGTACAACAAATTCGCTTGACCATCACCATAAATATCCGCCACCTGAACACCGGGTGCATGATGACCGGGTAATCCACGACTTTCACTCGATCCCGCCGAGACCCGCACATCGACATCCAACAACCAGAGTTTCTCCCCATCCTGACGATAGCCGCCAATTTTTCCCGGCGCCGTCACGATAAAATCCAACTCCCCATCACCCTCCAAATCAGCCGTAATCACGCTGCCTTCTCCGCCTTCTCCCACAGAAAAATCCAAAGGCACAATCCGCGGTTGAATGGGCTCCTCAGTGGCACCTAGTGAATTCGATAAAAACACGAAAAACATCCCACACATTGCGTTGACCAAAAACAATTTGAGTAAGGTCTTTGTCGTTTGTACAACATATAACTCTTTCATTCCACCATCTCCTTTTATCGAAAAAAAACGTAATCGCATCAGGTTATTAATGACTATCGGAAAAGTATAGGAGTAAACTAAACAACGAGGTCGATTCGTAACTCAACCAACAATGAAGGCCTACCCTTCATCCCAACTTCAAGCACGAATATAATCGTCCCATAGCCCGATTCACCAATAGAAAATACAAGTAACTGATATATTTAGATTTATTTTAAGAAAACCAACAGGAGTATAACGAAGATTCTATTTCGGATACGCTTAATAAGTCAAAATAATTTGTAGGAAGTCTATAAAATCTGCAGCAATTTGGCCTATTATAATAATACGCTTGATTGTGAACGCTCCACCAAAGTAAGGAAAAATTCATGAAAGTGCCTCTGCTTGATCTCCAAGCTCAACGCAAAACCATCGAAAATGAACTGAAACAAGCCGTACTCGAAGTCCTGGAATCAACCCGCTATATCATGGGCCCTAAGGTGGAAGCCCTAGAACAGCAAATCGCTGCTTATACCGAGACCCCATACGCCGTAGGAGTAAGTTCTGGGACAGATGCTTTACTGGTTTCTCTAATGGCGCTCGATGTCCAGCATGGAGATCGGGTCATCACCACGCCTTATTCTTTCTTCGCCACCGCGGGAGTCATCGCCCGTTTAGGAGCCATACCTGTTTTTGTGGATATCGACCTCGAAACCTACAATATGTCCCCCCATGCGCTAAAAAACTGGTTCGAACAAAACAAGGAAACCAGCAAAAGGGTAAAAGCTATCCTCCCAGTGCATCTCTATGGTCAATGCGTCGACATGGACCCGATTATGGAAATCGCAAAAAAACATGGCATCGCAGTAGTCGAAGACGCCGCACAAGCCATCGGGGCGACCTATCCCTCAGCCACCGGCACGAAAAAAGCCGGCAGCCTCGGAAATCTTGGCTGCTTTTCCTTTTTCCCCAGTAAGAATTTAGGCGGAATCGGCGATGGTGGCATGGTGGTTACAAAGGATGAGAACGTAGCCGACAAAATCCGGCGATTACGAAATCACGGCGCGAAACCGAAATATTACCATTCCATGATCGGAGGAAATTTCCGCCTCGATCCTATCCAAGCGGCAGCCTTGCTGGTCAAGTTTCCTCATCTCGACACGTGGCACCAATTGCGCCAAGAAAATGCGGCTTTCTATGATGAACATCTGCCTAAAGACAAAGTTACATTACCACGCCTCGCCCACAAAAGAGAAAATCACATCTACAATCAATACGTCATCGCAGTACCGGAAAAACGGGATGCACTCCGAAACTATTTACAAGAAAACGAAATCGGGACCGAAATTTACTATCCAGTACCCTTCCATTTGCAGGAATGTTTCCGCTATTTGGGCTACCAGCCAGGCGACTTTCCCAACAGCGAATACGCGGCCAACCACACCCTCGCCTTACCCATTTATCCCGAACTCACCCAAGACATGCAAACCTATGTTATAGAGAAAATCGAGGCTTATTATGAATAAAAGGATTTGTGTTATCGGCGCAGGACGTTGGGGAACCAACCACATCAAAACCCTCAACAATCTCGGCTCACTGGCAGGCATCGTCGAATCCGACGATGCCAAACGTACACAATTTCAAGAACTCTATCCCCAAGTCCAGTTCTTTTCCCGCCTCTCCGACGCGGTTAAAGAACCTTTCAATGGCTTTACGGTAGCCACCCCGGCAGAGACTCACTACCAAATTACCGATTATCTTCTAGATCACCGCAAACCGGTATTGGTCGAAAAACCCATCACCCTCCATAGTCCAGAGGCCAAAAGACTCAAAGCCAAAGCCGATGAGCATAAGATCCCCCTGATGGTGGGACATGTCCTACTCTTTCACCCAGCCATCCAACAGATCAAATCCCTAATCGAAGAAGGAAAAATCGGTCGGCTTCAATATATCTACAGCAATCGGTTAAACCTGGGAACCGTGCGAAAAGAAGAAAATATTCTATGGAGTTTCGCTCCCCATGACATCGCGATTTTCCAACATTTCATCGGCAAACAACCGGATGAGATTGTCTCCCGCGGAGGGGTTTTTCTTCAGCCAAACATCCACGACTCGACCATGACGATCTTGAACTACCCTGGCAACATCGTCGGCCATATTTTTGTCAGCTGGCTCCACCCCTTTAAAGAGCATCGGCTTGTGGTCATTGGCTCCAAGGGTATGCTTTCCTATGAAGATTCCAGCGAAGAAAAAAACTTGCTATTTTATGAAAAAGGCATCGACTGGGTGCAAGGTGAGCCGATAAAGCGGGAAGGCCCCACTGAAATCATCCCCTACGAACGTAAGATGCCCCTGACCGAAGAGATACGCTACTTCATCGAGCATCTTGATGGTCATCCGCCTACGCTTTGCGATGCCCAAAACGGGATCGATGTCTTGGAGGTACTCGAACAAGCCACGGCAAGCCTCTTGTCGGAAACTCATGTCAAAGTCGAAGTCAAAAAAGACGAAGACTACTTCGTCCATGAATCCAGTTACGTGGATGAAAATGTAACGATCGGCATCGGCACCAAAATTTGGCATTTCTCTCATGTACAATCTGGAACCAACATCGGCCAAAAGTGCACCCTGGGACAAAACGTCAACGTAGGGAACAATGTCCGTATCGGCAATCACGTTAAAGTTCAAAACAATGTCTCCATTTACGAAGGAGTCGAGTTGGAAGACTACGTTTTCTGTGGACCGTCCATGGTCTTCACCAATATAATCAATCCCCGCTGCAAATATCCACAACGCGGCTCAGAGCACTATGTCAAAACGTTGGTCAAAGAAGGAGCCTCAATCGGCGCCAATGCTACGATTCTATGCGGCCATACCATCGGCCGCCATGCCTTTATCGCCGCCGGGGCGGTAGTAACCAAAGATGTACCTGATTATGCGCTCGTTATGGGGGTCCCTGCGAAACAAGTAGGCTGGGTGTGTGAATGCGGAGAAATCCTCCCCGAATTCAACAATACCATCCAATGCCCCCGATGCAGCCTAAACTATATTTTAAAGGCGAATCGGTTAACGCCTCATGTATAGAGATAAAATCACTATGGCTGTGGTTCCGGCGTACAACGAGGAAAGGTTGATCAAACCCACCTTGGAAAACATGCCGGTTTTCATCGACAAAATCATCGTCGTTGATGATTGCAGTACCGATCGCACATCCGAAGTGGTGAATGAATCCATAACAAACGATGAGCGAATTATACTTCTCCGTCACGAGCAAAATCGCGGGGTGGGAGGGGCAATCAGCACGGGGTATATCTGGTGCCGCGACCATGAAGCGGATATCGCTGTGGTTATGGCGGGCGATGGGCAGATGGACCCTTCTGATTTGCCGAATCTGCTCGATCCTCTGGTGGAAGATCGTACCGACTATACCAAAGGCAATCGCCTGTTTACCGGCGAAGTCTGGCATGCCATCCCCAAAATACGATATTTCGGCAACTCCGCTCTCACCTTCTTAACCAAAATCGCCAGCGGCTACTGGCATGTCACCGACTCCCAAACCGGCTATACCGCTATTAACAAAAAAGCCTTGCACATGCTCCCTCTCGAAGATATTTACCCTCGCTATGGAATGCCCAACGATCTCCTGGTCACCCTGAATATTTACAACATGCGGGTCATGGATGTTCCGGTGAGGCCTGTGTATGGCATCGGCGAGACAAGCGGCATTAAAGTACACAAAGTGCTGTTTTCCATTTCCTTTCTGATTATCCGACTTTTCTTCAAACGAATGTTGCATAAATATATTATTCGTGATTTTCATCCCTTGATCCTGTTTTATGCCTTTGGGGCCTTTTTATTACTTCTGGATATCCCCCTCGTTATACGCCTGTTCTATTGCTGGCTTAGCTACGGGTATATCCCCTCGATTAATGCCATGACCATCGTCTTCTGTACCTTTTTAGGGTTTCAATCCATCCTTTTTGCCATGCTGTTTGACATGGAAGCCAACCGTGACCTCAAAGGGATATAATTCTGAGCATAAGTGTATTTGTATAATTCTTTGAAAAGATCTCGGCTTTGCTTGTAAATCCCTATAACCTCATAAAAAAATAAATTCAATAATATCATAGAGTAAAGCGGCTTCTGGTAAACTAATAACAAGAATAATACAATTCCTTCCATTCCCGGATGTAGAATATGCAATTACAATATAATGTTCCACTCTTGAAATCAGAAACGAATAAGGTGAGAAAACTATGGTTGTGTTGGAAGAACTAAACGACTTGCGTCAACGCGAGAAATGGCAAGAAATCAAAGAAAAAATCGAAGAACATTTCAATTCCAATCAACAAGACGACCCCTATATCCTCCGAGCTTATACTCAGGCACTCGAAAAACTCAACGAAAAAAATGAAATATACGAAGGCGCGTTAAACCGTATGCTGGAACTCAAAGACCGCCTGAGTGATACCGCCCTTCGATTAGCCAAGTATTACCTCGAAAACAATGAAAAAGAACAAGCCATCCGCCATTATGAAATCGCCCTGGAAGCCGCCATTAATGAACGACACTATGATCAAGTCGATACGATTTGGATGGAACTCATCGAAATCGCCCCTAAAAATTTAATCTTCTACCATCAAATGGCGCAAAAACTAGCAGAGCATCATCACCACCAACGCGCTGCTATGCTCCTACAAATGCTCCTCCCAGTCTACGAAACTCCCGGCTATGCAGAACAACACTTCAATCTACTCAAGACCATTATTCATTACACGCCCGAAGATAACAACTTACGCGAACCTTTAATTGAGTGTGTACGCGAACTCCATCCCGATAATTCCCACATCGAAGACATCATCAAAGAAACCAAAGCCACAGGAGATCGTCCCTTGCTGGAACTGGTCCAGGAGTTGGAAATCTTCTCCCGCTTTATGCCGGACAACTACGTACGCCATCCTGATTGGGGCGTCGGCCGGGTGAAAGAGTTAGATACCAATAATAAACGAGTCATGATCAATTTCCAACGCAAGCGCAATCATAAAATGGATCTCGAATTAGCAGCCCATGCAGTGGAGAACCTAGCCGATGATGATTTCCGCGTTCTCAAAGTAGTCAACCGCGATCGCATCAACCAAATGATCGAAGAAGAACCAATCGAATTAATCAAACTGATGCTTCGTAGCTTTGGCGGCTCCCTCACGGCCAAAGAAATCAAAGAACTTCTGGTTCCCCATTGTTTGCCCTCCCGGAAATGGTCATCCTGGTGGTCTTCCACCAATTCCTCGTTAAGAAAAGATTCCTACATCTCTGTCTCTTCCGGCTCCAACAAACGTTACACCCTGAGAGAAGAAGCGGCCAGCGATGAAGATGAATTAACCGCCCGCTTCGATAGAACCCGCGCCCCGCATGCCAAAGTGGACTTAATTTACGAATATTTGCGCACCACAAAACGCGAGGAACTTCACGATCACGTAATTCAACATTTCTCGAAAAAAATACACTCCCTCGCACCACGACGCCCCAGTTTGGCTGAACGTGCCGAACTGTGGTTCACCAATGAGGACTTAAAGAGTTATTGCCAAGAAATACAATCCCTCCCGGAAGACATTCTCATCGAAACACTCAAAGATCCCGACAAAGCCGAGCGTAATCTTCAAAATTTACGTTTTAAAACCCACCAAATGCGTTATGCCGAACGCTTGAAAGAGTTTCATCCGGAATTATGGGCTAAAGAATTTCGCGATTTATTGCTCGAACCCAATGTCATGGTACGTGATGGTTTGGCCGAACACCTTGTAAAAGAAGAGCATGAGCCCTATTTGCATGAGGTCATCGATATCACTTTAAATGATTTCCGCAAATATCCGCATACCTTCATTTGGTTTGCTGGAATTCATTTACAAGGAAAAGTAAATTGGTTGGAAGAGAAAATCTCAAAAATCGTGGTGATTGAACGCCTCTTGCTTTTAGTAGACTTTTTAACGAGCCAAGCCAAACGCCGTGAAAAAGATGAAGCCTCCTGGCTGCGAAGCGTAGCCGCGGACGCAAGAGAAATTATCCGCAAAGGACGTTACCAATACATCAAAGAAAACTTGGATGATGCCAACGAAACTCTAGCCCAATCGATTTACCGCCGGGCTCAAGCCAACGAAGGTCTGGATCAATCAACCTCGATCGATTTAACCACCATTATCCGCGCCAAATTCCCGACCCTCTTCCAGCAATCCACCCAAGAAGAATCTTCTCTTCCTGAAGGCCTCTATTGCCTAAAAGAATCGCTGGAAGAAAAGAAAATCCTGCTGAAACGTTTGGTCGAAGAAGAACTCCCAGCAGTGGTACGCGAAATCGAAACCGCTCGTGGGCATGGCGATCTTCGTGAAAATGCCGAATATCACGCGGCTAAAGATAAACAGAAATTATTAGCCTCACAAACAGCGGAACTACAAGAACAATTGCAAACCGCTCAAGCCCTCGATCCTGCAAATATCGAAACCGATCGAGTGGGTTTTGGCACTTTGATCAAACTCTCTCCTACGGGCTCCGATACTCTGGAAGAGTACATCATTCTCGGCCCCTGGGAATCCGATCCCGATAACAACATTCACTCCTACCAAGCCCCCTTTGCCCGTTCCTTTATGGGTAAACAGGTAGGCGATATTGTGGATGTCGAACTTCCCATGCACACCGGGAAATATGAAATTGCTTCCATCGAACCCATCCCTCAAGACATTATTAATAAAGTGATCGAACGTATGAAGAAAGAAGACGAAATTATCGAACCCATTTACTCCGAAGTCTCAGGCGGGTAAATCAAATCGAATCTATTCATGAAATCTTAACAAATTGAAGCAACTTCAAATCACATGTCGTTACATTGCATTCAAACTTTTTATACTTTATCCTTTTATTTTTTTATAAAATTTCTCATTTTTCTTCCTCTTTGATATAGTAAAAAATAGAAACAGAAAACCTTAAGGGGATAGAAAAGGAATCATGATGAATTCAACCACACAAAATCATCAAGAAAAAGTGCGAAATACAGTGCGTGAGGGCTACAAGAATATCGCCCAGAGCCAAGAATCCTCCTCTTGTTGTGCTCCCTCTTCCTGCTGCGGTCCCGATATTGCCGATGCAGCAACCCATCTAACCCAGGCCATTGGCTACGAACTCAGCGATCTGGAAACCTTGCCCGAAGGAGCCAACATGGGATTGTCGTGCGGAAATCCTTTCGCCCTGGCCTCGCTTCAACCCGGGGAAATCGTGGTGGATTTGGGCAGCGGCGGCGGTTTTGATGCCTTCATTGCGGGGCGAAAAGTGGGAGAACATGGACGCGTCATCGGGGTCGACATGACCCCTGAGATGCTCAGCAAAGCCCGCAATAACATCCTATCCTATGAAGAACAAACGAGCCTACGAAATGTGGAATTTCGTCTGGGCGAAATCGAACACCTACCTCTAGCCGATAATAGCGCGGATGTTGTTATTTCCAACTGTGTCATCAATCTCTCACCGGACAAGCCGCAAGTCTGGCGAGAAATCTTTCGCATCCTGAAACCCGGCGGACGGGTCGCCGTTTCCGACATTGCCTTATTCCAAGAATTACCGCAGTCAATCCGCTCCAAGGCCGAGGCTTTAATCGGATGCATTGCCGGCGCTCTCCCCATCGAAGACACCAAGCAAATCGCCGAAAAAATTGGCTTCAAAGAAATTCAAGTTGAAACAAAATCAGACTACACAGAAGCCATGACCCATAGTAAAGACCCACTTTTCATAGAAATACAAAAAGCCTTACCCGAAAATAAAACAATCCATGATTATGTAACCAGCATGCTTTTTTATGCCAAGAAACCTTGAAGAGGGAGCTCCTTTCCGCCTTTTCCTCTTCTTACCCGCTTCCTGGAGAAGCCTGAAGGAAACGGTTTACGGGGTAAAACCATAATTCTCCATCTTCATTTCCAACCACAATCTCTCCCCCATCGAAACAGATGGCCTCGCATTGATCGAAATCAATTTCTACTAAGATAGGCTCATAAGCGAGGACATCACTTTCTTCATGGATAGGGAAAAAGATGATATCGTCATAGGTGAGCAAGACAATCGTATTGAAAGCGAGCGAATAAGCCGCATCGGTCACTTCACTATTCAGGTCCAATTCCCCAACCAACCCCGCTTCAAGCATTTGCCCCTCTTCAAGTTCATCAATGCGAAAGATTCGAGCGGGCTCATTGAAAGGCTCTACCTTGCTCACGATAAACAATTTGTCTCGAAAGAAGAACATGGCTTCACAATTATGAGATCGCCCATCCGAAAAATGGAATCTATATTCCACGATCTCTTCATCATCCACTTCATAGACTTCTTCATCCGGTTCGGGACATTTATAAATCGAATAAAATTTCCTTACGTAATCATTATCCCCGATGTCTCCAATGTAGAGATTGCCCGAACGATCTCGGGTAATCGCTTCCCAATCGATGTTCTCCGTCCCATCGAGTTCAACGATTTGCAATATTTCGCCCTCGCGATTAAAACGATAAATTTCTTCATCATTGCCTCGATCACTTAATCCCCAGTATTCATGCGTACGATGAGCAGGAATAATCCCCGATAATTCGCGAATCACCCGTGTATCCACGAACGCCATAGGGGGCTCATCCAAATCATCTCCGTCATAATTTGAGATATATCTAGTATTTACCTTGTCTGAATCATCTTCAGTCTCGGGATTCGATAATTGAGCCCCGGGATAGTCTGTACATGCGGATACCAAAGTCCCCAGTGCGATAAAATGAATCATGAATACCTGAAACACGTTTCTCTCCCTCATTTTTTCAAAGTTCTATTGCTTGGTAAAAACCCTTTCCAAACCCCTGTAAAATAGAATATAATCATAAATCCACTTGTAAAAAACGTTCGCATGGGTATAATGTAACTAAAAGGTGGGGAACCTCCCCGCCTTTTTTACGTCAGGAGAGATTGTATAGACGTGAACGACGGTTTTTTTCATAAAAAAATCCGTGTCACGATTTTACGGAGTGTACGTAACTCATGTCAAAAGAAGTACTCGACATCCTTAAACGTATCAGTATGGAACGGAATATTCCGCTCGAGACCCTAACCAATGCGCTAGAATCCGCCCTGATCTCTGCGTCTAAAAAAATGCTCCCGCCCGAAGTGGATGTCGTCGAAGCAGAACTCGATCGGGAATCCGGGGAGTTTCGCATTTATGCGAATATGCAAGTCGCTGAAGAGGTCGAAGATGAAAATACCCAAATTTCCCTAGAAGAGGCACGTGAATACGTAGAAGATGTCCAGCCCGGGGAAGAACTCGTCATCGACGTCACCCCTGAAGACTTTGGCCGTATTGCCGCCCAAAGCGCGAAACAGGTGATTACACAACGTATTCGCGAAGCCGAACGCGAAGTGATCTATGATAAATATAAAAATCGTACCGGCGATCTCGTGGTGGGAACCGTCCAACGCTATGAAAAAGGTAACCTGATCGTCGATCTTGGCAACGCTGAAGCCGTACTCCCCAACCGGGAACATCCTCCCGGGGAACGATACCGCTACGGAGATCGGGTTAAAGCCATTATCACTAAAATTGAAAAATCTTCTAAAGATGCGCAGATTATTCTCTCCCGTAATACACCCGATCTGGTACTGACACTGTTCGAACAAGAAGTGGCTGAAATTCGCGATGGTATCGTCTCCATCCGGCTGGTAGCACGCGAAGCCGGGAAACGCAGCAAAATTGCGGTTCTCTCTTCGGATAACGATGTCGATCCCGTCGGCGCATGCGTTGGCATGAAAGGGTCACGCGTGCAAATGGTGGTTCAAGAACTCCGAGGAGAACGAATCGATATTATCGAATATAGCGATGACAAAAAACGCTTCGTGCAAAACTCACTTAAACCGGCCAATATCGAAAACGTTTATCTCGACGAAGAAAATCAACGCGCTTTGCTTATTGTTCGCGATGAAGAACTCGCTCTGGCAATTGGAAAAAATGGCCTCAACGCTAAATTGGCTTCCGAACTCACCGGGATTCAAATCGACATCATTTCTGAATCCCAACTTGAACAACGCGAAACCGAAGCCAAAGAAGAATTGCTGAATCTCCCCTCCATAAACGAAGAACTTATCGATGCCTTAATGGTACGTGGAATTTTTAATTTAGATGATATACTAGAAACGGGTGTTGAAGGACTTGCTAAAATTGAATTCATCGATAAACCTTTAGCCGAAAAAATAATTCAAGAAGCTTTTGATTTTCTCGGCCAAAAAGTCGATGACGAAGAAGAGAGAGGAGAAGAAACTTCTGATTCATCCGCTACCCTTGATGAAACCGCTGAACCCAAAGAAGAGAATACTGAAGAAACATTACCTGCAGTCGAAGAAGAAACAACACTCGAATCTCAGGAGGGAGAGAAATCACAAGAAAAAAATCCAACCATCTCTTCTTAAATTCGAATTAGCAATTATCCTTATAAATAGATTTATTCGCGTTTTCCTTTCTCTTGCCGCGGAGACGATCGTCTCAAAAAGAAGAAAAAAATTGATCGTTAATGGGAGACAGGCATATTAGTCGTATGAGAATCAATCAAATATCTCGAAAATACGGGTTAGATAACAAGTCAATTCTTGAATATCTTGAATCGATTGGAGTGCATGGAAAAAGCCATAGTTCTTCCTTGGATGATGGCACCATTGAACTTCTTCTCGGCCATTTTAACAAGCTCGACACCGAGAAAAAAGAAGAAACCGCCACCAAACAAAAGAAGAAATTTGCCCGTATTCGACGACCCAAAGGCTGGAAACCGCAGAAAAAAGAACCACCAGCCACTCTTCCTCCATCTCAAGAAACAGCCCCTCCTGTAGCGGAACAACAAGTACAGCCTCCTTCATCCACGGCGAAGTTAGAAACACCCCCCCAAGAGGAAACCAGCGTTCAAACACAACCTGAGGCAACAAAAGATACTGGGACTGAACAACCTGAAGCCGCGACAACGACCCCTGAACCTCAAACGACGAAACCTGAAATTCCCCAAGAAGAGGATACCAAACCCACTCCTCCTGCCGAACCGAAAAAAGAAAAAGAAGCCAAGCCTGCTTCGAAGAAAAAAGTTGATTCACGAGAATCCAAAAAGGATTCCAAAACTCAACCGAAATCGAAAAGAGCACGGCCTAAATCTATTTCCCTGGAGAAAACCAAACAACCCGTGGGCGAACCGGAAATTATTATCGAAACCTCAGCGAGCGATTTATCTCTTACGAAAGACTCAGCCGTCAAGGAAAAGGGAGTCAAACAAGAACCTGAAGCCCCTTCCAAACATGACCAAGATGAAGCCATTCGGAGAGAAATCCAAAGACTGAAAGCGAAACAGAAACATCAGCAGGAGGGAGAAGAAGAAAAATCTTCTACCTCACCGAAGCGCACCCCGCATGCGATTCGCCGCAAAGATACCTCCAGCCGTAGCCGAGGCAAACGTGCCTGGAAACGGGAAAAACGTGAACGCCGTGAACAGCAAATCGCTGCAGAAGAACTAAAACGTAGAGAATCCAAAACCGTGCTAAAAGTTCATGAAGCTACAACCGTCGCCGACATTGCTGAAGGTTTAGGACTTTCTCCCAATGAGCTGATTCAAAAATTAATCAGCCTGGGAGTCATGGCCTCCATCAACCAACAGCTGGACAAAGATACCATCCATATTCTTGCCGATGAATATGGCTTTCAAGTTGAAGAGGTTGATCTCTTCGACAGCGAAACCCTCTCCCATATCTGGGAAGACGATACGGATGAATCCCGTATGGTTACCCGCCCTCCCGTGGTCACGATCATGGGACACGTCGACCACGGAAAAACGAAACTGCTTGACGCCGTTCGAAGCACCGACGTCGTTTCCAGCGAAGCGGGTGGAATTACGCAGCATATCGGCGCCTACTATGTCAAAACCGAGGGTGGAGACATTGTCTTCCTCGATACCCCCGGCCACGAAGCCTTCACCGCGATGCGCGCTCGGGGGGCTACCGTCACGGACATTGTCATTCTAGTCGTCTCTGCCGCTGACGGAGTTATGCCCCAAACCGTGGAAGCCATTAACCACGCCAAAGCCGCCGGGGTTCCGATCTTGGTCGCCATTAATAAGATCGATATGGAAACCGCCAATATTGACCGGCTAAAACAACAATTGGCTGAAAGAGATTTACTCCCCGAAGATTGGGGCGGAAAAACGGTTATGGTTCCTATCTCCGCCAAACAACAAATCGGTATCGAGGATCTACTCGAAACCTTGCTCCTACAAGCAGAACTCATGGAACTTAAAGCCGATCCCGAATGCCGCGCCCGCGGAACGATTATCGAAAGCCGCCTAGAACAAGGGCGTGGATCTGTCGCTACAGTCCTGATTCAGCAGGGAACTCTGCGCATTGGTGAGCCCTTCGTCACTGGAATTTACTCCGGACGCGTACGAGCCATGGTCAACGATAAAGGTGAACCCATTGATGAAGCGGGGCCCGCTTATCCGGTCGAAATTGTGGGCATGGAAGATGTCCCCAGCGCGGGCGATCCCTTCATGGTGGTTCCGGATGAAAGCCAAGCGAAACAAATCAGTGCCCGCCTCCAACAAATCCAGCGTGAACGTGAACTTAAACGTACAAAACATATTTCACTCGATGATCTCCACTCCATGATCGAAGAAGGTGAGATTAAAGAACTTCGTATTATCGTCAAAGGGGATGTACAAGGTTCTGTCGGTGCAGTATGCCAGAGCTTAAACGAAATTGAGAGCGATAAAGTTCGCATCGAGATCATTCACAGCGGCGTTGGGGCAATCACGGAAAGTGATGTCATGCTCGCCTCCGCCTCCAACGCAATCATCATCGGCTTCAACGTTCGCCCCTATCCCCATGTGAGCGATACCGCCAAACGCGAACATGTGGATATTCGTACCTATCGGGTCATCTACAATGCAATCCAGGATGTAAAACAAGCCATGACCGGCATGCTGGACAAAACCTATCGCGAAAAAGTCCTGGGACACGGTGAAATTCGTGAAGTCTTTAAACTCTCCCGGGGCATCAGCATTGCGGGTTCTTATGTTCAAGATGGCCGCTTAATGCGAAACGCACCGGTTCGCCTCTTGCGCGATTCGGTGGTGATCCATGAAGGGAAATTATCTTCCTTAAAACGTTTTAAAGACGACGTGAAAGAAGTTCCCTCTGGGTATGAATGCGGGATCGGCCTTGAACAATGGAACGATATCCGCGTCGGGGACGTGGTCGAATGTTATGAACTTGAAGAAGTCGCCCCGGTTTTATAATATTTTTTGTAATCGTCACTCATGAAATGAGTCAGTTCCTTCTCCGAAGGAACCCACGTGAGGTCACAATGATCGTAGGGATCCTTGAGGTCTCTATTCATATTCCTGAATCGCATTCCCTCAAGGAGAAACGACACGTCATTCGCAGCATCAAGGATCGTATTCGCAGCAAATTCAACGTTTCTCTGGCAGAGACGGATGGGCAAGATACATGGCAACTCTGCGTTCTCGCCGCTGTCATGGTGGCGACAAGCCATGTCGCCATAGAAAAAGAGTTTCAATCCATTCTCCGCGTGATTGAAGCCAATCCATCCATTATGGTTTCCGATCAGTGGATTGACTTTATTTAAGGTCACCTTTTGATTCGCCTCTCCCCAACTCCTCCCGCGATCGCCCCGGGAGAGAACGAGGGATTTTACGCACCGAATCAAAGAGAACTTTTTTTAAGCATGAAATGATTGAGCTTCGTGTACAATGAAAATGAGAGTAATCACCAAGACCCCCTGACTTGCAGAGGATATTTATGACACAAAAAAAAACCTACCGTATTGAACAAGTCAACCGCCTTCTGCAAGAACAAATCGCAGAAATCCTTCTTACCGATTTGCAGGACGAGCGGCTTAAACAATTGACATTAACTGAAGTACGGACATCCAAAGATCTCCAACACGCAGTCGTCTTTCTCGCCATGAGAAAGTCCGCCGATTCAGAAGAGATTCTCGCTTCCGTACAGCGAGGTGCAGGATTTATTCGCAAATTGCTTTACTCCCGGATTCGCTTAAAACATATACCTGAATTAGATTTTCGCTATGACGACTCGATCGACCGAGCAGAAAATCTCTTTCGCAAACTGAATCGGATTCGGGATGAAATTGAAGAATTCGACAGACAAAACGATGAAGAACAATCAACTTAACGGCATTCTCAATATTAACAAACCCGCTGGCATCACTTCGCACGACGTCGTTGACCGCATCCGCCGTCTCACCAAAACAAAAAAAGTGGGACATACAGGCACCTTGGACCCCATGGCGACCGGTGTCTTGCCTTTATGCTTAGGCAAAGCCACAAAAATCGTTCAATTTATTATCGCCCAAGACAAAGAATATATTGTTAAGATGAAATTGGGCATGATTACCGATACCCAAGACACCACCGGTGAAACCATCGAAGAAGCACCGATTCCAGAATTAACTCCCGAAAAAATCGAAGATACTTTCGCTCAGTTTCGCGGGGAAATTTGGCAAATGCCTCCCATGATTTCTGCCAAACATCATAAGGGACAACGCCTGTATAAATTGGCACGGGAAGGCAAAGAAGTCAAACGTGAGCCTTGTAAAATTACCGTGTACGATCTATCATTACGTAATGTGCAGCTTCCGACGATCGAATTCCAAGTGATTTGCTCGAAAGGCACCTATATTCGCACACTATGCCACGATCTCGGAAAAGCGTTAGGAAGCGGTGCCGCGATGTCCGGTTTAATCCGCGCCCGTTGTGGTACTTTCCATATTGACGAAGCCGTCGATTTGGATGCTCTTCAATGTGCTTACGATGTTGAAGAGCATCTTTTTGATTTAAATAAAGCATTGGAAGCCCTCCCCTCGATCACAGTTGGAACCGAAGGGAAAACCTCCCTCCATTGTGGGCGGTTTCTCTCCGGTGGCGTGATCACTCGGCGAACCGGCGAGTTTCCTTCGGGCGCGTTGGTTCGTGTCAACGCCAGAGACGGGTCTCTTCTTGGAGTGGGGGAAGCCCTGCTTAATTCCGAACAAATGGATTCTCTCGCGGGTAATTTACGCGTGATTAAACCTGTTAAAGTCTTTGTATAACCCACATGAAGGAGGTGAATACTTTGTCGATCACGAACGAAAGGAAACAGGAGTTGATTCAGAATTACAAAATCCATGATAAGGATACCGGGTCTCCCGAAGTCCAAATCGCGGTTTTGTCGGAAAAAATTCGTAATCTGACCGAACACTTCAAACAACATCAAAAAGATCATCACTCACGACGAGGTCTTCTGATGATGGTCAGCCAACGTCGGCGCTTGTTAGATTATCTGAAACGTAAGGAAGTCAATCGTTATCGCCAAATTATTGAGAGTCTAGGTCTGCGTCGCTAAACCAGAGCGGGAAACCCGCTCCAAAAAAAACCTCATGTGTGGAAGGAAGCAAGGTAGGATCAAAGACCAAATGCAATCTTTGTTTCCCGCCACCCTGATTAGGAGGTAGGAGGTTTTATTCCCACCTAATACCTCCCACGTCCTAGTCTGGGTGAAGCTGGAAAAATTTTGGTCTTGATCCCCTTCCTTTCCATGGACCCTTCATTGAGTGAATCGATTCACCCATCTTTTCGCGGATCGATCCCCCCATCTAGGAAAACTGGAGCTTCCTTTCGCACTTCTATAAACATAGCGGTAAAATGTCCATTTCATAACTTTGGCTAACGTCTCTTCCTCATTCAATCTTTGTGATTTGGCAGGAAGACCCGCTGAGATCGAATAATACAGCCCTCGTTATTGATACTTTTTACCCAAATATCACCGATAATGCAAAAAAACTCTTCGCAAGAAGAAAGGAAGATTCACAAATGAAAGAAATAGCACAACTTACAAAAAACATTGCGGAAAAAGAAATCACACTCGAAAGCGGCCGCATTGCCCGCCAAGCCGGCGGCGCTGTGACATGCCGTATGGGTGATACCATGGTTTTTGCCTCCGCCACCATGTCCTCTTCTCCACGAGAAGACCTGGGCTTTTTCCCCTTAACCGTAGATTACCGCGAAAATCGCTACGCCGCAGGTAAATTCCCCGGAGGCTTTTTTAAACGAGAAGGCCGACCTTCTGAGCGAGAGACCCTAACCTCTCGCTGCATCGACCGCCCCATACGTCCTCTCTTTCCCGAAGGCTTTCAAAATGAAGTACAAATACTGCTAAACGTTATCTCCTTCGATCAAATTCACGAAGCCGATATCTGCGCCATGATTGCCGCCTTCGCAGCCTTGGAAATATCCGACATTCCCTTCCACGGTCCTGTTGGCGCAGTCCGTATTGGAAAGCATGAAGAACAATTGAAAGCTAACCCCACGGTGGAAGAAATCGAAGAGGGGACACTGAATCTCACCATTGCCGGTTCACGCAATGCCATCATGATGGTCGAAGGCGGTGCCCTGGAAGAGTCTGAAGAAACCATGCTGGAAGCCTTCGAACTCGCACAAAATACTTTGTACGATGTGGTGGATTTTATTGAAGAATTTAAGGGCATATGCGGGAAACCCAAATTAGAATTCTCCCCGCCCGAAGTCGATGAAAACGTGGTGGATCGCGTCCGTGAATTGGCATATGAACCAATCACCCGCGAAAATGTCAACGCCGATAAACACGCACGCCAAGAAGCCATGGACAAAATTTTTGAAGAAATCACCGAACGAATCATCACCGAGATGGAAACCGAACGGCAAAATGCCATCAACCAAGGGGAAATCTCTCCCTCCGATATAGATGCCCTCTTAGAATTCAAAAAGAAAACCGCTAACGCCCAAGTCCAAATCAAAGAAACTTTCCATGATTTGGAAAGAGAAATTATGCGCAAGAGAATCTTGGAGGAAAAAACACGCAGCGATAACCGTAAACTGGATGAGATCCGTCCCATCACCTGTGAAATTGGTCTCATTCCCAGAACCCACGGCTCGGCCCTATTCACCCGCGGGCAAACCCAAGCGATGATTTCTACCACTCTCGGGACCATCTCGGATGAGCAAAAAATCGATGGCCTGGTCGAGGAATTTTACAAGAAATTCATGCTTCACTATAACTTCCCACCCTTCTGCGTTGGCGAAGTTCGCCCGATGCGAGGCCCAGGACGTCGTGAAATTGGACATGGCGCTTTGGCCGAACGAGCCATCAACCCAGTCATTCCCACTCATGAAGATTTCCCCTATACCATTCGAATTGTCTCCGACATCATGGAATCCAACGGTTCCTCTTCTATGGCCAGCGTTTGTGGCGGTTCGCTGGGACTGATGGACGCAGGAGTGCCGATCAAATCCTCGGTCGCCGGGATTGCCATGGGTCTGATCAAAGAAGGCGATCAATACGCCATCCTCTCCGACATCCTCGGTGTCGAAGATCATTTAGGCGATATGGACTTTAAAGTCGCGGGCACCCGCGATGGTATTACCGCCTTCCAAATGGATCTTAAAATCGAAGGTATCACCCGTGAAATCATGGCGGAAGCGCTAGAACAAGCCAAAAAGGGTCGTCACCACATTCTCGATATCATGGAACAAACCATTGAACGTCCTCGCACTACCTTAAGCCCCTACGCTCCGCGAATCGACGTCATGAGCATTCCCATCGAGAAAATCCGCGATGTTATCGGTCCTGGCGGAAAAATGATCCGCAAGATCATCACCGAAACCGGCGCCAAGATCGATATCGATGACGAGGGCAAAGTTGTGATTGCTTCTACGAATGAAGAAACCGGCAAGAAAGCGCGTGAATGGATCGATTATCTCACAGAAGAAGTCGAAGTCGGGAAGATTTATCGCGGCAAAGTCACCCGCATCGTTAATTTCGGCGCTTTTGTCGAAATTCTCCCCGGGCAGGAAGGATTGGTTCACATTTCTGAAATCGCACCCCGCCGCGTCAACAATGTGGAAGATGTCCTTCACGAAGGCGATGAAATTGAAGCCAAGGTAATCGAAATCGACGATTACGGCCGCATCAACTTAAGCAAGAAAGAAGCCGATCGTGATCTTGGCCGGATTTCCTCCAATGAAAAAGATGAAGCGCCCCGCGGTGGACGTGGAGATCGAGGCGGTCGCGGTGGTGGCAGCCGCAGCGGTGGACGCGGCGGCCGTGGCGGTGGCGGTGGAAGACGGTAGAGAAAACATCGACCCGCCTGCGAACATAATAGCCTATAAACAAATGAAGGCGGCGAGGAATTTTCCCAGCCGCCTTCATTATTTCTTATTTTATACTTCCTTAACTCTCTTGCAACGATTCTTCCCCTGCCGAAATGGATTCAATCTTTAAACGGGTTAAATCTTGCCGATGGCCATAAGTGCGCCGGTATTGTTTACGCCGTTTGAGTTTAAAAACCGTAATCTTTTTCCCACGGTCTTGTTTCACCACTTTGGCCCTCACTTCTGCATTATCTAGATAGGGGGTTCCTACTTTGAGCGTATCATCACTACTCACAAGAAGAACTTGATCCAACGAGACCATTTCCCCCTCATCCGCGGTCATTTTTTCCACTTCTATGATATCTCCAGGAGAAACCTGATATTGCTTTCCCCCTGTTTTAACGATGGCATACATAGTTATCCTCCACTTTCGGCGAAATCGCTTTTCTCTTTTTCACAAAACCAGAAGAATAGTTTATCGTTTTCAAAAAAAAACGCAATCCTTACGTACTTTGCCCCTACTCATACGCATTTGGATTTTTCCCCACGGCGAGAATACTGCACGCCTGAATGATGTTCAACCCCAATTCTTCTGCCTTTTTTACAACCTCTTCACTTTCGGTTCCTGGATTTAAATAGACCTCTTCCACACCTTTTTGTGCGATTGAATCCAATGCCTCCAGTGTCCTCTTTGGAGGCAGATAAAGGCTTGCCACCGAGACTGGCTCAGGAATATCAAGGATATCTTTATAGCACGGTAAACTTTCAATCGTATCTTCTTTTGGATTAACCGGAAACACTTTATAACCTTGCTCTTTCCACGCTTTCACCGCCTTGTTCCCATACTTAGAAGGATTACTGGACGCACCGATAATCGCAATTGATTTTTCGTTCATGATTCATCCTTTCCTTAAGAAGCCACTTCCTCAATTTCAGTTTCGAGTTGATCCTTATATTGTAATTGATAGAGACGATAATAATGGCCCTGTTCTTCAAGCAATTCACGATGAGACCCCCGCTCCACAATTTCACCCTTATGGAGTACGAGAATTTCATCCACCTGCTTAATGGTGGAAAGTCGATGAGCAACGATAATACAAGTACGATTCTTGATAATCTTTTCCAACGCTTCTTGGATTAAATGTTCGGTTTCCGTATCGACATTCGAGGTCGCTTCATCCAACACGAAAATCCTTGGATCGATCGCCAAGGCTCGTGCAAACGATAATAACTGCCTCTGCCCCAGGGAAAGGGTCGCCCCCCGTTCTTTAACCTCCGTTTGGTATTGATTAGGAAGTTTTTCGATATAATGATCAATTTGCACAACCTGGGCTACCTCTTTAATCTTCTCCATCGTGATTCCCGGTCGTTGCAAGCCTATATTTCCGGCAAGATCCCCTGAAAACAGAAAAACATCCTGCAAAACCAATCCCATTTGTTCCCGCAAGTTTTTCAAATCATATTGCTTGATATCAATCCCATCAATGAATATTTGCCCTTTTTGCACATCATAAAAGCGGAAAAGAAGATTAATAATCGTGCTTTTTCCCGAACCCGTAGCCCCCACGATAGCAATCCGCTTCCCTTTCTGCACCTTGAAAGACACATCCCTCAAGACCCATTCCTCTTCATTGTAAGCAAACCAAACATTCCGAAATTCAATTTCACCTCGGATCGCATGCTGTAAGGGCTGACCTGCGGGTTTGATCGTCTCATCCATATCCAATAACGTAAAAACTCGCTCCCCCGCCGCCATCGCGGTTTGCAAAATATTAAATTTATCCGCCAGGTCGCGAATCGGTTGAAAGAATTTTTGCGAGGCTTGAATAAATGCCACCAGCGTCCCCAATGTTAAAGCCGAATTGGGCTCATTGATCCACCCCCCACCAAACCATAACAACAAAGCAATCGCCAATGATCCAAGAAATTCCACCGCTGGAAAGAAAAAAGCATAGTTGGATATTCCCCGGATATTCGCATCGCGATATTCGCGCACAATCGAGGAAAATTGCTCGTAATTTTTTCTCAACCGCCCAAAAACCTGAGAGGTCTCCATGCCCGATATATTCTCTTGCAAAAATCCATTCATCTTCGATAGAAGATTGCGCACATCACGGTAAAACAAGCGCACCTTTTTCTTAAAACGGGCACTGATCCAAAAAATGATGGGCAACACAATCATCGTCACCAACGTCAGCGAGGGACTTAAATAGATCATGATCCCCAACAACCCAACGATGATCAAAATATCGTTAAAAATAAACACAATGCAATTCGAAAACATAGCATCCAACGCTTCAATATCGCTGGTCAAACGGGTCATCAACGAGCCCACCGGCCGCTTGTTAAAAAAAGAAAGGGACATCTTTTCCAGGTGACGAAACAAGTGAAGCCGCAAATCATACATCGTTCTTTGGCTCATAAGATTCACAAGATAAAATTCGATAAACTGGAAAAACAAGGCACAGAGTAATAACAACAAATAAGCAATCGCTAGGATGGTTAACCCCTCTTTTAACCCTTGCTGGATATACTTATCAATCACGACCTTATATAGATATACCGAGGAAAAGATTTCGATCCCCGTAAACAAGAAAAGAGCGATCAAGGAAATAAAAAGATGCTTGCGGTAAGGCCATACATAACGAAACAACCGCTTCACCAATTGCGAATCATACGCTTTCCCTGTTACTGTATCTTCTTGTAAATGTTGATTCATAAGACGAAAAACCTTTTATGATGTACTTCCAGATACGCACTTAACATTCGAATCGAAAGAGAATTCTCAATCCTTTTATTCGTATTTCACTCCTTGGCTCAGCAGGGCAATGGCTTTTTCGCATGGATTGTCATACTATACAATAATCCGTTCTTGCGGATGGTCTATTGGCAAAAAGAAACTCTACGAATGATTCAATACCACGCTCGGACAACCGTAAACTTCTTGAGGTTTTGTGGGATCAACGACACCCATAAAAACCCAAACATTATCATTATACTATGATCCACAAAAGACACGAACCGAAGATTCTCCCACCACCTGCTCTGAAATCAACCGTCGTCCTCACGGTCGATGTGGAAGATTATTTCATGAGTCCCGAATGGATCTCCTTCGAGGCATGGGAATCCTACCCCTCCCGCATCCATCTCGGCATGGAACGCTGCTTGAATTTCTTAGACCAATACCAAGCCAAAGCCACTTTCTTTTTTGTTGGATGGCTAGCCGAACGCTACCCCGAACTTGTGAAATGGACAAGAGAGCAAGGCCACGAAATCGGCACTCACACCTACACTCATACCTACATTCCCCAGCATACAGAGACCTCCTTCCAGCAAAGCCTTTCCCGCAGCCTGGAAATTCTACAAGAGATAACCCCGAATCAAACGATTATCGGCCATCGCGCCCCCGCCTTTTCCTTAAAGCAAAAAGACAAATGGGCATTTCGTATCCTCAAAGAACAAGGAATCCTATACGATACCTCCATCAACCCGCACTCCACCTACTTATATGGTGAATATGGCGCACCCCGGCACCCTTACCTCCTATGGGATCTGGCCGAAATTCCGCCCAGCACCCTCTCCGTGGGTAACATCACGCTTCCTGTAGGCGGAGGAGGAACGTTACGCATTTTTCCTGAACTCTATTTACAATGGGCGAGAAAGCGCTACGCCAAGGAAGGTTACCCACCGGTTATCTATATTCACCCCTGGGAATTTGTACCAGACCATCCCGCCCTTTCCCTCCCGCTCAAGCAGCATCTTATTCACTGGATTGGAATCAAAACCATGCAAGAAAAATTACGGGCGATTTTAGAACATTATCAAAGCATTTGCATGAAAGATTATTACAACCACCTGCTTCTTCAGTCCACCCGGCCAAATTGCACCCCATGAGAATCATAAAAGAGATACCCCGAACTCCATAAGCCGTTAGAAATATCATAAGGCATCCTTTGAAATCGATACTCATTCCCCTCCTCAAGAGAAGCAACCCGCATCTCTACTTGATCCACCTCGCGAGAAGGCCCCGTACTCCAGGTAAAAAATACATGGCGTTCGGGATTATAACGGCCTGAATCCAACTTTATTTTCACCGGATGGCGCACAATACCATAGCGCACCTCAAGTTTTCTTCCTTCTTGGAACGGGTCCAATCGATGCTTAGGTTCTATTTCATAATAATCATCCGTCAGATAGGGCAATAAATCTGTGGTTAGATCTTTCCAATTCTCGGGGAAGAAATCCAACTCCCGTCGCTGTTGCTCATCATAAAAAAAGGGAGTCAGACAAACTGACGCGTTCCGGAAAAATAGGGTAATCTGAAATCGGGTTTTGAGAGAATGATAGCGTTGATAACCAACCAGCAAGAAAACCCCCAGAATCACAAGCGCCAGGATCACATTATAAAATGTTTGCTTTCTTCCCATCATTCTCAATAGCCAAAAAGATCCTGATGATCTTTTTCCGCATACCGGTCTGTCATCCCCGATACATAATCGCACACCGTACGGGGCAGCCCCTCCTGCTCAATACGCGACTGGTAACTGTTGGGAAGGTGCTTGGGATTTTGGATATAATGTTGAAACAAATCCCGCACCCACTGCTCACATCGCGTCATGGTGCGCATGACCCGGGGATGGCGGTAAAGATGCTCAAAAAGAAACGCCTTGGCCTCTTCCACCTTTGCCTTCATGGAAGGTGAATAATCCACCACAAGACCCTTTCCATTAAAACCTTTAGCCAGCGCGTGAGAAGTCGCCTGCGCCACATCCATCACTTGATGATTGATAATCTGAATAATGATTTGATACCGTTTATAGATCGAACTCATTTGGGGGTAACGGGCTTCGGCTTCTTCACAAGCATCCCGCCACAAGGGAACTTCCATGATTTTTTCCGGCTTCAATAACCCTGACTCAACTCCATCATCCAAATCATGGCTGGTATACGAAATCTGATCGGCGATGTCGACAATCTGACACTCAATGGGATAAATATCCGCGATTCCTTCTCCCATCCCCACATAGGGGGCATGCGTCTTGAGAATACCTCGCCGCGTTTCTGCGCTTAAATTCAACCCCGGAAATTGAGGATACCGTCGCTCAATACGATCAACAATCCGTAAGGCCTGGGCATTATGCTCAAATCCCCCATGCTCCTCCATCCGCTCATGAAGAATACGCTCTCCTGCATGCCCAAAAGGAGGATGCCCAAGATCATGCGCCAAGGCATGGGCTTCCGACAAATCTTCATTCACACAAAGCATACGCGCGAGCGTGCGAGAAATCTGGGCGACTTCCAAGGTATGGGTTAAACGCGTGCGGTAATGATCCCCTTCTTTATTAATAAAAACCTGCGTCTTATACTCTAAACGCCGAAACGCCACCCCATGGATAATTCGATCGCGATCGCGTTGAAAACACGTTCGGTAGGGATGCTCTTCTTCGGGATAAAGCCGACCACGTGACCGGCTTGCACAGACCGCATAGGGAGCCAGGATCTTCTCCTCTTTCTCTTCCTGCTGTTCACGGGTGTAAATCAATTCTCCATTTTGCATGAGTTAGAATCTCAGGAGGCTTTTTGGGTTAGCGAAGGAATCCGATCTTCTACCTCTTCCAGAAACTTTCCCGGTCGAACAATGGGGATTCCCTCGTATTGTTTCACATCGAGCAAATGCTTATCCAAAGAGATCACATAGTCCACTTCAGCTCCATCTGCACAGGCAAGAAATTTCACATCCTCGGCATCCTCTATGGTAATATGTACACGCGGGACCTGGTCCAAACAAACCGATGATTGCTTCTCACGTAATGTATGCAAGAAACTTTGCGCCTTCTTACGCACAGGCGGTATGCGCAGGAGAATTCGCTCATACTCCCTCTCAATCGCCTTACTATAATAGAAGACCACCTCGCCTCTTCTCCATGCTTGGATAATGGTAGCCGAACGGCTTCCAAACAAAGCCGCTGTAATCGCACACGTATCCATCACCAACTTTAAGGGAGGCTCAGAAGGTTTTTCGCGATCTCCGGGGATCCATCTACCCCATGGAATGCGCTGGAACCATGCCCGGACGTAATTCCGACATATCGATAATTTCGTCACCAATCCGATAATTCATCCCCCCTTCATAGTAGATAAGCCGAACTCCCGGCCGCCATCCTGTCTCTTCCTGATAATAAAAGGAATCGACCGAAAGTGTAATGACCTCGGCTGCGAGGAGAGGCCGATTCCCCATCGGCATGATCTCCCGTACACGGCATTCAATATGCGCCATGCAATCGTTGATCTTTAAAGGACTCACGGAATAAGCCCGACCCGCCCGCAGATTGAGGTAAGAAAACTTATCGATAAAACGCCCCGAATTCACCCCACAAAAATGGACAATCTTAAGCATAGACTCATGGGGAATTTCTAAAAGAAAATCCCCGGAATTGCGAATGTAATGATAAGTCAAACTGCTGGGCTTAATCGATATTCCAATCATAGGGGGGTCTATGCTTAAGGGCATATACCAGATTAGAGGCGTCAGCGTATTCGATCTTCCTTGCCGAGTGGATAAAAGCAAAATCGGATGCGTACTAATCAACTCTGTGAATTTATGAGTTTTAATAATCGGCATAACCTTCTCGTTTTCTCAATTCTATCCTTCTCCCAAAAAAGGATGCTCTCCCCCCTCCCACCGCAACTTTTGGATTTCTTTACAAAAACAATTATAACTTCATGACTTCGAATTAAAAAACGTTACTTCCAAAGTTTTCCTTTCTAGATCTTTTCTCTTCCTAGTCGATTGCGCGGTTTTATGCTACCATGAAAACAGACTCGATAAATATTTTGACAAAATCTTTACTGAAAGATCGTTTTGTGAGTGTTGCTTTTCCAAGCCACCTTCATTACAATCACAATTGTTCGATAAATGTAAAAGCTAGACGCTAGCTTAAAAATCTGAAAAAGTCAGAGATATCGCCGTGGAAACTCAGAACGTAACTTTAACCCGTTCACCTTATGATATTCTGAAAATATCTCGCTGGGCAGATCTTGAGGAGATCAAGGCACAATACTTTCATCTTGTCAAACAATTCAACCCTGAATACTTTCAAGAAGAATTTATTGAAATCCGCACCGCCTATGATCAACTCAAAGACCCGGCTCGACGAGCCAAATGCGATGTAGAACTTATCGCAGGCCCACCTCCTTATTCTTACTCGGATTACCCCTCGCTTAATCAGCAACCCTTGTCTTTGTTCAAACTAAATCAAGAATATAAGGCGACTTGTGGCGATACACCGCCTGATCAACTCGAGGGGGAATCTCGCGAAAAAGCCCTGCACCTTCTCCGCGGCATGGCTCTCTACCACATCTCGCACGGTCATAAGGATGAAGCCCAAGAAATTTGGAATCATATCCTGGCAATCGATCCCAATGACGAAGAAACACAACGAAATCTTGCCTTTTCCGTATGGGAAGAAGCCATCCAAGCCTGTAACCATAACGATTACGCAAAAGCAGAAGAAATCTTCCACGAATTGCATGAAAAAGGCATCGATCATGGCGTAATCTTCCAAAATCTCGCCCTCGTTCTCGAAAAACAAGGAAAAAAAGATGAGGCTGAACAAGCTTGGAAAGAATCCCTGAAACGCTATAACCAGCAACTAAAACAAAACCCCGAAGATGAATATACCAAAGCCCTGGTTGTTGCCATTCATAAATATTCAGGGGGAAAATTCCTCGATGGTAAATCCACCCACCACGAGGAATCGATGGATTCTACCACGGCAGGCTCTGCCAAAGAATTAGGCTATGCCTGCATCCAAAAAGGGAATTGGAAACAAGCAGTCGAAGCCCTCGAACGGGCTCACAAAGAAAATGAAAATGATATCGATGTCTTATGCCAACTGGGCTGGGCTTACTTAAATACCAATCAGCATCACCGTGCCTTCCATATGTGGAATGTGGCTCGCAAAAAAGCCCCCGGCAAACGCACCGTCATCGATAATCTCGTTCGTGGACACACAATCTTTGGCCGACGCCTCAAAGAACAACGTATTTATAACCAAGCTTTAGTTCAATTCAAAAATGCTCTCAAATTTGACCCCGACAATGTCGAACTTAGACTTGAATTAGCCGATACCTACTTCAAAATGAATAACTTCTCAGCAGCTCTCGCTGAATATCAAAGAATCCTTGAAAAAGAACCTCGCAATAAGTATGCTAAACAAGGAGTCCGCGAGGCAAAACGTCTGGGAGGTTTGCGATGAGATTTTTTAGGAAGGAATCGGTGGATAGCGCCGATATTTTCCCCATCGACAACCTTCCGATCGAAACGTTCGGAGAACATAATCACGACGCACTCGCCCTTCTTTATAAACCTTCCTCTTTCCAAGAAGGTAAAGAGGGCACCTCCAGTTCCCATAAAATTCAAATTGATCATCGCAAAGAAGAGTTTTTTCGCCGCATTCTTCCCATTCTCGATGGGTTCGATAACATTTTCAAATTTGTCGAACGTACCCATCCTGAACGTGACGAAACGCTTAACAACTGGCTCAAAACCTTGGAATCCCTCTATCGAAGATTGCTTTCCGCTCTAGAAAAAGAAGGCTTAGTTGCGATAGAATCAGTTGGAAAACCATTAGACCTCACTTACCATGAGGTTATCGATACTAGAGAAGAACCAGAAGTTCCGAACAATACTATTATAGAAGAAATGGTGAAAGGCTACAAATTTGGCCGGCGAGTACTCCGTGATGCAAAAGTGATTGTCGCCAAAAATCCTTCAGCACCATCACTTAAAAAATCCTAAAGGGATTTTACCTGGATTTGTGGAGCTACTTTTTCCGCAACTCTCTCAATTTGCTTTCCTTAGGGATGGGAAGTACCCCATCAGTCGGATTGACTCTGGGGCTTTAAACTGTTTTTTATAAAAAATGATAGACCTAATTGGCTGTCAAATTTTTCATACTATGATATAACTACTTAGATCATCTTTCATCGGTGTTAAACTATTCATGGGAATGCCTTCGAACACTTTTGTTCCAAAGGCTATTCCTGAGAAAAATGACACAGTTATTTAAAACACTCTAGATGATTGATAGTTACAGCAGGAGTTGAATTCCCATGACACGAATTTTGGGTATCGACCTTGGAACGACAAACTCTGTCGTTGCTATCATGGATGGTGATAAACCCGTCATCATCCCGAATGAGGTGGGTGACCGTATTACCCCCTCCGTCGTGTACTTTGATGATAATGGCGAAGTCATCGTCGGAAAAAAGGCGCGGCGTGCCGCTGGACTTAACCCCGACCGTTCTGTCTATTCCATCAAACGGCATATGGGGACGGGCTACCGCGTTGAAATCGGTGATAAATCCTACACCCCCCAGGAAATTTCCGCTGTGATTCTGCAAAAAATGAAATTCGATGCGGAACAATACCTGGGTGAAGAATGCCCGCAAGCCGTCATCACAGTTCCGGCCTACTTCACCGACGCTCAACGACAAGCAACTCGAGACGCCGGACAAATCGCAGGATTCCACGTCCGCCGTATTATTGACGAACCTACAGCCGCCGCCATTTCCTACGGCCTCGATAAAGAGACCGATCAGGTGCTCATGGTTTACGACTTAGGCGGTGGGACTTTCGACGTTTCCATCATTGAAATGGTGGAAGGCGTGTTTCAAGTTCTCTCCATCAAAGGCAATAACCATCTTGGTGGTGATGACTTCGATCAACGAGTCGTTGATTATTTGCTGGAACGCTTCAAGGAAAAAGAAGGGATTGATCTTTCGAATGATACCAAAGCCCTTTTCCGACTCCGTGAAGCGGCCCAAGAAGCCAAAATCGAACTTTCTGGGGTAACACGTACCGATATCGTGATCGAAGCCATCACCATGACCGATAAAGGACCTATCACCCTGGAAGAAGAACTCACCCGCGCTAACTTTGAAAGCCTCATCCATGACCTCCTGGAAATGACGGTCGAACCTACGAAAGAAGCTATCTCCGATGCGGGGCTCAGCCCAGATGATATCTCGAATGTCCTTCTCGTGGGTGGAAGTACCCGTATCCCCGCAGTCCAAGGACTGGTCCACAAAATCGTTCAAAAAGACCCCCGCAAAGACGTTAGCCCAGATGAATGTGTCGCCCTCGGCGCTGCCATTCAGGCTTCGATTTTGGCACCCCTCGACGAAGAGATGGAAGAAACCGCGGCGGACGCCGTCAACAAAGAAGGCCCGGTTATCGTCCACTTGACCCCCTTCTCCTTAGGTGTGGGATTGGCCGATGACCGCTATGGAGTTTTGATCGAGCGAAACTCGACCTATCCGACCGAAGCCAAAGATCTCTTTACCACCACTCGCGACTTCCAAACCGCGATCAGCTTCCCTATCTACGAAGGAGAAGAAGAAGTCGCCTCCGCCAACACCTTTTTAGATATGCTGCGGATTGAAGGAATCCCCCCGGCTCCTCGTGGGGTTCCTCGGATCGAAGTCACATTCCGCTTAAATCAAGACCGGATTCTTGAAGCCACCGCCAAAGATTTAACCACGGATCAAGAAGTCAGCATCACCGTGGTCGCCACCGATAATCGTCTCTCCGAAGAAGAGGTCAAAGCCCTGACCCAACAGGCACAAGAACGCGTCGCCAAGATGTTGGCCTCAAGGAAAGAAGACGAACAAGCCAATGCGGTTGACTCACTGCTCTTCAAGGCTCGCCGCATCTTTGCCGACTCTGACGATCCCATGGCAGAAGAAGCCATGGAAGTGGTCGAAGATTTGGAATCAGCGCGCAGAAATTCGGATCAGCATTCCGTCGAAGAGAAAATGTCAAAACTCAATGAGATGCTTTCCAGATATGAAACCGCCGATTTCTAATTTCTCGATTTCTCTTAAATTGAGTATACTATCCATGAGACGGCCTTCCCGGCCGTCTCATCTATTTCCTGAATTATTTTTGCTAACGGCCTTCAGCCATGAATCGTTAAATAAGACAATAAACGAAGGCTTCGTTGTGTAATTCCGGAAGAAACTATACAATAACCACGCGCTTTGATAATAAACAAATTAAACATACGACGCTGAAAAAAAGAAGGGAGTAAGTCTTCATGGAATCGATTATTTGCCCCTCATGCGGTGCATCCAACCCATTGGAAGCCTCCGTTTGCGAAAATTGTAATGAAGATCTTAGCACTGTAAAAAGTGTCATCGATACCGCAAACAATCATTATAACGAAGCCCTCGCCTTAGCCCATAACGGCCGCTTGGATGAGGCCATCAGCCAATTAGAAGCCGCTCTAGCCTTAAACGCCCAAAACCCCCAATATTACAACTTGCTTGGTACCATGTATGCTCAAAAAGGCTTATATAGCGAAGCCATCGACGCATGGGAACGCTCCCTCTCGCTTAATCCCGAAGCCGAAAAGGCTTACCACAACATCGAAAAAGCCCATGATATGGAAGAGGAAACCGCAGAAACCCAACGAAAACGTCCCTTCCTCATCACGTCCATCGCCGCTTGTATTGCCGCCGCCTTTTTATTGCTCACCACAGGATACTTTGGAGTACGCTCTTACTTTAAAACACAATCCATTAATACGCTCAATCAGCAATTGAATGAGCAAAAATCCGAACTCCAAGATTGGAAGAACAAATACACCAACATGCAAGAGCTGCTTCCCGAAGAAGGCATTAATGGCTTAGCTAACAAAATCACCGAACTCCAAACCTTGGCCAATGCCCGCCAAGAGCAATTGGAACGTACCACGAAACAACTCAATTCGAATCTACAACAAAGAAATGATGAAATCGAAAATCTGAAAGAACAATTAAATACCTTGCGTGAAGAAAACCGTGAACTAGAAAGACAAAATCAAAATATTAACCAACTACAAGCCATTATCAACAACAACAATCAAAAAATTCAATCCTTAGAAGATACCATCTCGCAAAAGGATGAACAAATTGAAGACGCCAAACAATTAGCCGAGGAATATCGCATTCGCATGGCCACCGCCCAGACCGAGATCGAAAACATCAAACAAGAAAAAGAAAACGCGATCGAAAACCAAAGAGCCACCCATGATAAAATCGTTAGCGGCCTTCGTTCGGAAATCCTCGAACTGCGCGACGAAATCGCACAATATGAACGCCGCCTTGAAGATATGAAATATGCCAACGGTCTTGTTACCGAAGCCTATAAAAACTTGGGGAAAAACAATTTTTCCTTGGCCATGTCCAATGTTGAAAACGCCATCGAACGAGCCCCCAACCACCAATTAGCGATTTTTCTCCACAACGAAGTTCAAAAAATCCTTAATGATCCCCTCGAACAAGAAATTCGCCGAAGAGAAGCAGATGAACGGGAAATTCGCCGCCAAGAACAAAAAGAGGAATTGCTGAAAAAGAATCTCGATCTGGCCAAAAAACACTATAATGAAGGAGAATACAACAAAACCGTTGAACTCGTGAATCGCAGTCTCGTCTTGATGACCGCCGATCATAAACTTTATGACGATTATCTTGAACTCAAAGAAAAATCGGTTGAAATGAATAAGCAGATCGCCCTCATGCTCTTGGAAGCCAAAACCGAAATGCAAGAAGGGAATGTCAAAAAGGCCGAATCGGTCTTAAACCAAATCTTGAAACGTGCTCCCGCAAACGTGGAAGCCCGGGAGATGAAGAGTCAGCTTATCCAATAACAAATACGAAGGTTGATCATCACCCTTTTGTAACCACCCGGCGTTGTCACTCCAACGCCGGGTTTTATCATTCCCACTTTTCCCCTTAAAGGCGTCTTAACCCATAACCAACACATGCTTGCCTCAGGGATTAAAGTTGGATAAATTCCAATTTTTGAGTTATTATTTATAATATGGCCAAAAGCGTTTTTTACTCTATTATTTACATGAAAGCCCTTTACGAGAATGAATCCAGAAAAACTCCGAAAATTACTCACTAATGTCCAAAATCAATCTCTTTCCATCGATGAAGCGATCGCTACATTGAAAAATCTCCCTTATCAAGATATAGGAATCGCCACCATCGACCATCATCGCTCGTTACGCCAAGGCACCCCTGAAGTCATCCTGTGCCAAGAGAAGGAAACTCAGGATATTATCCGTATCGTGAACCACCTCCGTGATAAAGAGCATCCAGTTCTAGCCACCCGCATCCGCCCGGAAGCCATGAGCGAATTACACCAGCACTTTCCCGAAGCCACCTTCTACGAGCGTTGCCATGCTTTCACTTTGGGCTCCTCCACTGAAGAGACCCGGGTAGGACAAGTTGCCATTATCTGCGCTGGGACCTCAGACCTCCCGGTCGCCGAAGAAGCCTTCATCACCGCCCAATTCACCGGCTCCAATGCGATCCAACTTACAGACGTGGGCGTCGCCGGCATCCATCGCCTATTAGGCCGCCTCGAAGTCATTCGTGAAGCCAACGCCATCGTGGTGGTCGCAGGAATGGAAGGCGCACTTGCCAGCGTCGTCGGCGGATTAGTCGACTCTCCCGTGATCGCAGTCCCCACCAGTGTGGGCTACGGAGTGAGTTTCGGAGGAGTCTCCGCCCTGCTCACCATGCTGAACAGTTGCAGCGCAGGCGTTTCAGTGGTAAATATTGATAATGGATTCGGCGCTGGGTTTGCAGCCAGCTTGATTAATAAAAAAATCTGCCAACAACCATCATCATGACTCTCTCCGTAAGGGAAGGATCATACATGAGCAATATAAGATACCGGTTCTCTTCTCTCTTCTTAACTCTACTTCTTTGCACCTTCTTCTTACAATCCCATGAAGGGGTTGCTGATATTGTAACCTTAGAAGATGGCGCCAGCTTCCGCTGTATAGTGCTCGACGAAGTCGAGTCTTCTGATTCAGGAGATCAGTATGTCAAAATCCGTGTGATGAATTCCATCATTTGGATTCCTCGAGATGAAATTAACCGGATTGAAAAAACCGAAGATGAAAAAAGGGCCTCCAGCGAAGTCCAAGCACTCATCGATCGCTTAATCCAGGAAGGAAAAATTGTACCTGAATTGGAAAAACAATTGGACTTCATTGTCCCCCAAACTCCAGTGCAGTCCAATGTCACCATCACCGCCAAAAAGATCATGGGATGGGCTTATCTATACGAAAACAACCGCGCCATGGAAGAAGGAGAAAGGGCACAACTGGTCGAGGGTGGTGTCGTTCCCGAAGATTACCTCCTTGTTGTCTCTCCCAATAGCCGCGTTACATTGGATGTTGGAGGAATTGGAGAAATTGGCTTATACGGTCAAACTCACATCCGCTTCGATGATCTACGGGTGGATAGTTCCATCCAGAAGTACACCATTGGCCTACGATTACTCGAAGGAGAAGCATGGTTTTCCTTCAAGAAAAAAGAAAACGGGGATAACGACTGGAAGCGGGTCATTTTCTCTATCAACGCTGTCAAAACCGTCATTCAAGATGGAACCCTTTATGCGCGTACCACAGAAACCTTCGCTGCCGTGGATATTACATTTATCGAAGGGGAACGGAATCTCTATTTTCAACGAGGCGCGGACGGGCCTTACCTTATCTCTCCAGGCCAAATGATGGAAGTCTCCCCCGGGTCGAACACCATTCCCGTGAAAGCAGCTGAAAATCATCAAAAGTTATCACAAACAATTCAAACCTGGAACAATTGGGAACCAGAAAAACTGGCTGTCGATTTAGAGATTCATATTCCCCCCCTAAAAACCTTGACTCCTTACCCGCCCATTCCCATCTTATACGATCCAGAGATCCAGATCGATTCCTCCCTCCTCATGCCGCCGATTACTCAAAGCCTTAGCGAAGTCCTCGACGAATACCGCCAAGCCTTGGATCAATATCAATACGATACCGGCAAATACCCTCCCAACGAATATGGACTGTTTGGATTGCAAAAATCCTACAACGTAGGCAGTTGGCGGGGCCCTTATATCCCCCTCGATCTTCCCAGAAAAGATCCATGGGGTAACGCATTCGTTTACGAACTTTTTGAAAATAACGGAAAAAAATATCCCGATGTCCGCAGCATGGGACCCAACAAAAAAGACGATCGCGGCTTGGGCGACGATATCCGTTGAAGTCTTTTTTAGGTCCATCCTGTATTTGAGTACATTTTAAAGAAAACAGAACATGATTCTAAAGTGAGGACCATGGCTATTTTCAATGAATATGAATCGAACCAAAACGCTGAAGGGGCT
>CAYQOX010000044.1:0-37777 GCA_964419335.1 uncultured bacterium
CCGTGAAGGTGGACGTACGGTCGGCGCCGGCGTTATCGATCAAATTATTGAATAGAGGCGAAAATCATGCGCGATAAAATTACTTTCTCCTGTACAGAATGCAAAGAACGAAATTACAACAGTACAAAAGATAAGCGGGTTCATCCCGAACGGTTGGAATTTAAAAAATACTGTCCACGATGCCGTCGACATACGATGCACCGTGAAACACGATAATCTTTCCGATTATCTTTACAGTTCGAGTATTTAAAGGCCCTTTCCTCGGAAAGGGCCTTTCTTTTCCCTATTGATGACATTATTTTGGTGCGGCAAGAGTAGAATATTTTCTAGAAGACATGGAATCGAAGTTCTGATACACTATGTTAAGAAAATTCATGATAATTGAGATGACCCATGACAGAAAAAGGAACGATACAAATAGATAATCAAGCAATCCAAGTTTCATTTCGTCTGCCCAGTGGACGATTCCAAGTTTTAGATAAAGTCTCCGGAGTTTGCTGGTCTATGTTTCCTGGTGCAGAATGCGGAACTATCCAAGTGGAAGAAAATTCGGAGTTGCAAGAATATAAATTGGGAGTGAAAGGCAAAAAAGGAGTTCTACTAACCTCCAATTATTACATAACTCGCAATACGGAAATCGATGATTTTTACGAAGTTCATCTCTCGGGGACTTTGGGAGACAATCCAGACACCACAATCACCCTACGATACCTCTTATCTAAAACCTTTCCCGTACTGAATTGCTTCTGTTTTATCGAGGGAAAGCGCTTTGATTATATTAAACGTATCTCCTTTCCTCGAGGATTTCACATCCCCCATCAAGAAAACAGTCATATTCTTATCCCCCGAGATATAAAACATCTTACCGAAGAACATTTATCTGCCGAGCAACACTTATGGGAGCCCTCACCCTTGCAATCCCACCGGGTAGCGGGAACACCCTTTTTTATCATCTTACGTCAAAAAGAAAACAACCAAGCCAGTACATGTATTGGCTATACTCAGCATCCTAGGGTTTTTATTGATATCGCCAAAGAACCGAAAGGCTGGTTTATTACACCTTCATCGAATCAATTAGAAGAAACCGGAAAAAGCGAAAAGAAACCGTATCATATACGCTATCAATTCGCACCCACGAGCGATAAGCAAGCGATTGAATGGCTTTATCAAGAACAATTATTGGCAGAAGATTATTCCTTTGTATTCTGAGTAAAGGGATCAAGCACTATGGCTGAAGCCAATGTCACTGAAACAAAAAAGAAAGAAAAACAATCTCCTTTACTGGATGCTGCTTTTCTACGCCATTTGGAACAACTCTCCTATGTTTCTCGTAAAATCTTTTTGGGAAAAATGAAAGGGGAACGTCGTTCCAAAAAACGGGGATTTTCCATTGAATTTGCCGATTACCGAGATTACACCAAGGGAGATGATCTGCGTTTTTTCGATTGGAATATTTTTGGCCGCCTAGATCGCCTGTTTACAAAATTATTTCATGAAGAAGAGGATTTATACCTTTATATCCTGATCGATACCAGCGCTTCCATGCGTATGGGAGAGCCTGAAAAAGCTTTGTTTGCCAAACGGATGGCGGCAGCCTTGGCTTATATCTCATTAACAGGATTGGATCGTGTATGCTTGGTGGGATTTAACCAGGAGCATTACCGCTGGATACAACCCACTCGCGGCAAAGGCAGCATTTGGAAAATCATCGATTTTCTCGATAATCTACCGGCCCAAGGGGAAACCACGCTCTACGATGGGTGTCAACGTTTTGCTTTGCAGCAAAACCGTGGAGGCATTGTGCTTCTGCTTTCTGATTTGATGGATCCCAATGGATACGAGAAAGCCTTCAAACAATTACTCCAACGCAAAAATGACGTCTATATTTTGCAAATTCTTTCACCGGACGAAGTTCATCCCGATATGGTGGGTTCGCTACGTTTGCTGGATGTAGAAACAGGAGAACCCGTGGAAATTTCGGTTACAGAAGAATTGCTTAACGTGTATGAACGTAGATTGAAAGCCTATCAAATGGGGATAAAAAATACTTGTTTACGATATGGCATCCACTTTATGCCCATTACCACCGAAGAACCTGTAGAACGAATTTTAACCCACACGTTTCGTCGTATGGGATTAATCGAATAAGTTAAGAAAGTCTGTCGCAGATTGATACGTTTACGTTTTTCTGTATGCATGATTAGAGGAATGTAATCATGAATTTTCTGGCTCCAATGGGGTTATTATTTGCTTTATTTATCCCCATGGTGATCTTATTATACTTATTAAAGTTGAAACGGTATGATTATACCGTTCCCAGCACCTTGCTGTGGCGTAAAAGCTTGGAAGACTTAAAAGCCAATACCCCTTTTCAAAAATTAAAAAAAAACCTTCTCCTCTTTCTCCAACTTCTAATAATCGCTCTTTTGACCTTAGCGGTTGCCCGTCCAGTATTGGAATTGGGAGGGCTCCGGGGTCAAAGTTTTATTGTTATAATCGACCAATCGGCTAGCATGTCGGCCACCGACCTCTCCCCTTCTCGATTGGAAGCAGCGAAGAAAAAAGCCATCGATCTTGTCAATGATATGAGCATGGGCGATAAGATGATGGTGATCGCCTTCTCTCAGAATGCACAATCACTCTGTCCTTTCGAATCAAGCAAAGGTGTCTTGCGTAATATCATCCGAAGCATTCGTCCTACCGATCAAAGAACGAACATCGAAGAAGCCATGCGCATCGCCCAAACGGCGGCAAAAAATAGTTTTAACCCCGAACTCATCCTTTTCACGGATGGACAATTCACCATCCCTTCGGATGTTGATACGGGAGGGATGAAAATACGGTATCTTCCCGTAGGAACCAGTAATGACAATGTTGGCATCGTCGATTTCGTGGTGAGGAAAGATTTTGCCTTACAGCAGAATTACCAAATTATGGTTGGTGTGCGTAACTTTAGTAACGAAGACAAGGAACTTTATGTTGAGTTGTGGGGAGAAGGTCCAGTGCGAGTACAATTCGAGGCTGACGTTGAAGTTAACGAGGTTACAGACACACCCCCAGATAATTACGAACGTAACCTGATGGACGCTCGAAAACTAAAACTTGCCGCCCAAACCTCGGATACTCTTATCTTCGACGAATTGGGAACTTTTCCCGAACATATTGAAGTCGTTATTGATAGCGAAGATGATTTTCCTCTAGACAATAAGGCCATGGCCATCATCCCTGAAGAAGAGTCGCTCCAAATATTGTTGGTTACCCAAGGCAATAAATACTTAGAGCGAGTATTGAATTTGGATCCACGAGTACGGCTCTTTGTAACCACTCCGGATCAATTAACCGCCTTGGATCGCTATGATGTTGTCGTCTTTGATTCCTTTACCCCTCCGAATTTAGCTGAAGGGAATTACATATTTATTAACACCGTACCACCTTTGCCAGGATGGTCTCAGGGAGAAACGATCGAATATCCCGCTTTAATCGATTGGGACCGGTTTCATCTCCTAACGCGTCATCTAAACCTAGAAAACTTAGTCATTTCTGAATGTTTAAGTATCGGCACCCCCAATTGGGTGGAAGTGATCGCCGAATCACGAGAGACTCCTCTTCTTGTGGCTTTTCAGCAAGAAAAAATTCGAGCTCTGATTACTTCGTTTGATCTCTATAAATCCAATTGGCCTATGCGGGTTTCTTTCCCCATTTTTTTCTCAAACTTGCTCAATTGGTTTATTTCCGATGAAGGACCGGGATCATTAATCAAACGAACAGGTGATATCCTGGCCTTAGAAGAACCATCGGACTTTGAAGGACAAGTGAACATAATTCCTCCCACCCCATTAGCAGAGAAAGAAATCAATTTTGCCGAGAATTCCACCGTATACCATAGCGAGACCTCAAAAATAGGAATTTATCAATATGTGGCCGGGGACAAGATCATAAAGAAGTATGCTTTCAATTTACTTTCTCCGGAAGAGTCTTCCCTCTTGCCTAAATCGACCCTGCAATTCGAAAACAATGAAGTCCAAGGAGATACCACGGCGATAGCCTCCAATCAAGAAATTTGGCGCCTGCTTGCAATCATAGGGATTTTAATCTTATTCTTTGAATGGTATGTTTACGTGAAACGCGCCCGGTATGCGTTTTAATGATTGACCCGTATCAATGAGTGAAGTTTTTGTCATTGGATTGGATTTGAAAAGATGCCTCAAAAACGTCATGATGCCTTTTTGTTATTTTCACGCGATCATCACACCGGCTTAGTTCTAGCCATGAAACTTCTTTCCGCTTTCAAGAATCCAAAAAAACGCCATGAAATTTTAAAAGAGTTTCTTCATGCTTGGCATGCAGAATTACAATCCCACTTCTCAGAAGAAGAACGCCTGCTATTTCGATACATGAAGGCTTCCGATATCAAGCGCATGAAAACAGACCATGAGGCAATACGTACCTTTGCAAACAAGGAAACGGATCGTCACGAAGATCTCCCAAATAAAGAACGTTTTACCGAAATAGGACAAACTTTAAAAGATCACATTCGCTGGGAAGAAAGATATTTGTTTCCTACACTCGAAAATTCGATGACCACTGAGCAGTTAAAAACATTGGAAGAAGAAACATCTCTCATTGAAACAACGCGGCCACGGTCTCAGAAGCAATATTAAAACATTACTCTTTTCAATCGATTTTCAAACTTGCTCTCTAACCGTCGCTAATGATTTCAAGACTCCAAAGGCTGATGCAGAAAGTACATAGCCAACAAAAAGTGGAAATCATAAATTCCGAGTCGATTCCGTCCAGATTTATGAAATGTTTTCGTGCGAAGAACCTCGAAGAATGAGCCTGAAAAGGTTATGATAAGGCTGTTATGATACTCTGGAATTGAAAAGGGATGTATAGGTTTCGTATGCGCCGATTGATAAACACTTTATTACTTATTTTTATGAGCATGCCCCTGGGGGCGCAAATGATAGAGCCTCAAAGCGATCGTAAGACTCCTCCGATGGAATTAGTAGGAGGAGAAACTCGCTTTGATATGCAAAACAATCACATTTTTGTAGAAGCCGATGAACGCGGTGCAGCCACCCTCCATATTGGTGGACATTCTATTACTGCCAACAGTATGGAGTTCGACCGTAGTCAGGAAATACTTGATGCCACCGGCGAGGTAAAACTGTGGTATGAAGGAACAATCCTTATCGGTGATCGTCTGCGCTTTAACGTTCCAGAGCGAGCAGGCACTATGCACGAGGTGCAGCAATCAGAAATCGCGGATAATATTTTTTTCACGGGAAAACGATTAGATTACCGTGAATTATCGAGTGAAGAAATCCGCTCCGCGACACCCTCGGTTCCGCAGCGTGAGTATGAACTGCATGACGGGATCATCACCTCCAACGATAAACCTTACCCCTATTATTACTTAGACTATGATCGCCTGGTGATACAACCCAATACCCGCTTTTGGGCTTATAACATGTATTTCGCCACCCAAAAAATGCCCATACTTTATCTTCCCTTCTATTCCCGTTCTCTAAAAAAGAGACGTACTTTTACCTATTTCTTCGATGCGGCTTATTACAGTAAACTTGGCGCCGTCGCTTTTAATCGGGTGCGTTATCGATACTCGGATGACATCAATTTCGATGTTTATGGGGATTACTATACCGATTTAGGCATCGGCAAGGGAGCGCGCACCAAATTTGATTTTCAAGGAGAATATGGACCTGAAGGCTATCTCTACGGATATCATTTGGATCAAGATGGTCCTGACAATGACCGTATCTTCGAAGATGACGATCGCTATCATATTGCAGGTGAATATCGCCAAGATCTTCCTTACGATACTCATGTCGCCATCCGTGGTCATAAATTATCCGATTCAGAATATCGATGGGATTTTCGTAAGCCTGAAAGAGTACGCCAAATTGATGTTGAAGATACCGAAATGGATACCGTTTCCTACGCCAACGTGACAAAACGTTGGCGCGATCAAACCCTTCGAATTACCGCCTCTCAACGATTCGATCCGTTTTATTATAACGGCCTACCCTTTATCGAACGCGAACCCCAAATTCACTTCGAACAATATCCCTGGAATCTTTTCAACACGGGTGTGTTTGGCAATATGCAATTTGACTACGGACGCTATCGCCGTGAATCAGGCGTCACCTTCCCGCTAGATAAAGATAACCTCTTCGATCAAACCGATTATTATGACGATATCGAGCGCTTTGATAGTGAACTAAAACTGACCTATCCTGTGAATTTCCCCTTCGGTTTGCATGTCAAACCATGGAGCGGGTTTCGTGCTACTCATTATGGTGATCCCTCCCGTACCCAAGATGACCCAACTCAAGCGGGACACCAATTGCAAACCTACGATTTCGATTCAGAAAGCCGGCTAATGTTTGAAGGTGGGATGGACATCTCTACCCGCAGCGTTTCCATGTATGACTCCTTCTTGAATCGTTACGAGAAAATGCGAACCGTCTTCGAGCCTATTCTGAAATATAGTTACTATCATCCCTCTACCGATTTGGAAGAGATCACCGAAGGGACGGATATTCGCTTCCCCTACATCGATTCAGTGGATGAGTATCGTTATCAAATGCACCGGCTTTCGGCTTTGCTAAATACCCGTATCCAGGGGAAAGACGAAGTGGAAGTGACAAGCGATTTTGCTTCGTTGACAGCTGGGTTATCCTATGATTACTTTCCCGATGAGAACCTGCGTTTTGAGAATTTCACCTATTACGACGACACTTCTGAACAAAACGATTACCGTTTTACTGATCTGGTCGAGGATTTTCAAATTAACCCCTTCCCATGGTTAAATCTGGGTAACACGCTTCGTTACGACGTAGATGATAGCGAAATTCGCTCGTCTTACAGCTATGCCAACTTCACACCCACCCAACGTCTACGGATTGGAACAGGATACTACACTTTTAAATTCCCTTTTACGGATAATTCAACCCAAGAAGACATTACCTACCGCATGGTGTACGATGTAAATCCTAAGTGGTCTGTATATTACTTATTGCGCTACGATCTCGACCGCTCGGTATTTCGTTCAAACCGCGTGGGCTTGATGCGTGATATGTACGATTTTTACGCCATGTTTGAATTCGAACATGAAGACCATCCCACTTTAGGAGATGAATATTCTGTCCACTTTAGCATCCGTTTCTGGGGACTGGGTGGGCGCCAAGGCCGCCCGGCGCCAGTTGATGTGAGACAATAGAGCCATTTTAACTTGTATTGTCTTCTTCTCAATCGATAACAGGACTCCTCCATTTTACTTGACCCAATGAGATTTCCCTTTAGACTTCATGATAATGATAAATTAAGTAACCATTCTTAATTCGAGTGATACAGGGAGATGAAACGGTGACTGATCAAGTACATACCAAATTAGAAAACTTGAAGAAGATCCTCCACGATATGCAAAGCGTGATTATCGGCTACTCCGGGGGGGTCGATAGCACCTTCCTAGCGAAAGTGGCAACCGATGTCTTGGGTGAGAAGGCGCTCTCCGTGGCCGCCATTAGCGAGAGCTTTTCTGAACACGAACGGCAGGAAGCCGAAAAACTAGCCCAGGATCTTGGATTAAACTATACCACAGTAGAAACCTCTGAATTGGAAAATCCCGAATACCGCAAAAATGAATCCAACCGATGCTTTTATTGCAAACAAGAACTTTTTGTCCATTTAAAACAAATTGCGGAACAAAAAGGATATACAGAAATCCTTGTGGGAACCAACAAAGACGATCTTGGTGATTATCGACCTGGACAACAGGCCGCCCAACTTGCCGGAGTTCGTAGCCCTATGGTAGAAGCGGATATGAGCAAGGATGATATCCGGCTACTATCCAAAGAAATGAATATTCCCACGTGGGATAAACCTGCCTTCGCTTGCCTTTCCTCCCGCTTCCCCTACGGTGAAGAAATCACCAAAGAAAAATTAACCATGGTGGAAAAAGCAGAATCGGTATTGCGTGAATTAGGCTTTCGCCAATTTCGTGTCCGGCACCATACCCATCTCGCCCGCATTGAAGTCCCCCCTGAAGATATGAAAAAACTTGTGCAACATGGAAAGGAAGTACACGAGCGAATGAAAGAAATCGGATATGCCTATGTCGCCATGGATTTAAAGGGATATCGTTCGGGCAGCATGAACGAAACCCTGGTTCAAATTGACACTTCTACAAATTTAGTTCACACTTAATCTTAATAGAAGAGACGCTCTGGGTTCGTAGAACAACTTAGCCATGTTATGATGGAATAACATGGCTTTTTTGTAACAAAGGATGGTTGCTATGACGCTAACGATTGATGAACAACGTATCCACCGGATGTTGATCTTGATTCAACTTATTAAAGATCATGATGGTTTGTCTCCTCAAACGCTTGCGCAACAACTTTCCATTGATGAAGAGGCGTTATACGATGATTTGAAGCAACTAAGCGACTCGGGGATACCCGTCTATTTCTCTCAAAAAGGGTATCAAATCAATCCCTCGGGCTTCATCTCGCCTCCACATTTAAGTTTACAAGAAACCTTGCTTCTGAATTTTGGTTTAAATCTCCTTGAGCATCACGGAGTGATTGATCAAACAAAATTGGATGAAATTCAAAGCAAAATTATCCCCAGTCATACATTTTCTCTCGAACAGATCCAAGATAGCATTCAAAGCAGTTCACCCATAAAAAACCCTATCGACTGTGATATTCTCGCCACCTTGAGTCAAATGATTATCGCTAAACAAAGAGCCCAGATTCAATACCGCTCCAAAAACCAAGAAGAACCTGCATGGCGGGAAATTAGCCCCTATATTCTGATCTACCGAAAAGAAACATGGTATACCATTGGCTATTGCCATAAAAATAGCGAAGTGCGAACCTTCAAAGTTTCTCGGATACACGACATTCAAGAATCTCAGCAGGATTTTTACGAGGATGAAGATTTTAACGTCGAAGAGTATCTCCTCTATAGTTGGAACATCATGCATGGTGAACCCAATGTGGTGATGGTTCGTTTTGATCATGAAGTAGGACCTTTGATTTTGGAAAAAGAAGTCACACACGGCCGTGTGTGGAAAGAGAAAGGGTTCGTTTACTTACGCACCGTTGTTTCTGGTCTCGAAGAATTTAGCTGGTGGATCATGCAGTATGGAGAACACGCCGAAATCCTTTACCCTCGTGAATTACGGGTAGTATTAGCGAAACGTTGTGCCAAAATGGCCGCCAAATATGGTGAGCCCCTTAGAAATCGATCGGAGAGAGTCAAACCATGCCGGAATACATCCCTTTAGCCTTTGGACTAGAATCCTTATATCCGCCGTTGACGTTAACTTCCCAACAATTGCGCGACCTTTATATAAAATTGGCCGAACCTTGCCGTTTTAGTGAGTTCAAACTTTTGGGCGAAGGTCAAGGCGCACGTCTGGCCGAAGGGAATAACCGTAATTTAACCATTTCTCATGATCGCTTTGCCTACCGCGATGATTTTACCCATGCCATGTTTTCTACATTTATGGAAGATATGGATCATATCCTCAAGACGCTTAAAGACACATTTCGAATCCCGGTCTTGTTGCATAGCAAAATATTAATTCGTTTGCTTATGCCCCATCAAAGCCAGGAAAACACAGTGAGTTATTTTCAAAAACACTTGCTGGCTTCTGCCGTGCCTTTATTGGAAGAATTCGGTCGGCCGCTTTCAGGGATGGGAATCAAGATGGTGTTTCCCGCCACCCAAGAAAAGCATTCTGCCTATCATGTGCGCATTGAACCTTACTACCGGGATATGAAAATGTTTTACTTGGAAAACCAAGCCCAATACTTTGATCCTATAGTAAAATTTGAAGATTTAAAGAACAATCTGGAAGAATCGTACGAGTTCCTGCGTGAAAAAGCAGGTCCTTTTATCGAAAAATTATCGCAAAATTCTCAGTAAAATAGGCGATCCTGTAGGTTTGTAAGAGTCTTCCTTAAATATTGCTGGTTATGCTTAGGGTGGAAGTTAAACCAAAACGTTCTTGTAAAGAAGCATAACGATCGCGTACTTTCTTGATATAGCGCTTGCCTGCGGGAGGGATGCCATCGCGTTCCACTCGTCCAGGGCCTACATTGTACGCGGCCAGCGCTGTATTAAGATCATCAAATAACTTCAAAAGAAACTTCATATATTTCGTGCCGCCGCGGATATTTTCTTCGGGGTTAAAGGGATCCTTGACCTTTAAATCATTTGCTGTCATAGGCATTAATTGCATTAGCCCCTGAGCTCCTTTATGAGAAACCACCTCATGTCTCCACGAAGATTCCACATCGATCATCGCCCAAACCAGCAAAGGGTCCAGTCCCGTAACACGAGCATTTTCCTCAATATAGCCGATCCATTTCATGGGAGGTAACGACTCGCCCCGTTCTTGGGCTGATTTTACAGCGGCCAGGAAATGGTCATGAATCGGTTTGCTTTCTTGTTCTTCTTTTTGCTCTTCCCGTTTTTTCTTCACATATTCCAATCCATGAATCATGGTTTCTCGACGCATGGAAACGATTTCATCTCGGACAGCAATAAAGTCATCTTTTTCAATTCCATATTTCTCCGCAAGTCGGAGATGGCGTTCTGCACCACGCGAATCGTAATGATCCAAGCGTTCTTGCGCCATGAGCAAATGCAACTTTCCACGATAACTACCCCAATATTCACTCTGCTCCTCGTGCATCTGCTCAAGTTCCTTAACCCCCGCTTCCAAACCTTTACGGCGAATTAATTTTTCAATCCGTTCGCGCTCATCCTCACGTTTTTCCTCTTTCTCTTGCTCTAACTTTTCTTGAAGACGATTCATGGCGGCTTGGGTTTCATCTTCCCAAAAGGAAAAAGTCGCTGCCTTTTTGAAAAACTTTTTCGCCCGGTTATAATTTCCACGCTCGAGTAGAGTTGTCCCCATAAGGAGTTCACTCTCACCAGGGCGGGAGTGTTTGGTCACCTGAATGGATTTTACAGGCAAAACGACAACTCCACCCATGGTTTCCATGGTGACATATAAATCGTTTTCGCTTATCACACAACCTTGAAGTTCAGAGCCATTCTTTAACTGAATTGAATCCAGTTCAGAAGGTTCTTCAGCAAAACTTAATAGATTGGATAAAGCAACAGAAAGAATAATGAAAAAATTAATGCCCACTTTCTTATACATCATCGTCATGAAGCCTTCTTCATTCGTTTTTGTAAATAATCCCGCAGTACAATTTCCAAGGATTGATCCGTGCGAATGAGATTATAATCAATCCCGGCCTCTAGGCAATTCTCACGATAGGAATTGATAAACCGCTGAACTTTATCACAGTAGGATTTTTTTAGCCGTTTAGGCATAGTTTGTAAAGCTTCAATATCCTGTTCTAATGGAAGAAATTCAACTGTCCCGTGATAGGGAAGGTCCATCTCTTCAGGCGTCAAAATCTGAAAAACCACAATCTCTTGTTTTCGCTTTCGTAACACAGAGAGATTGGAAATAACCCGTTGAGGATCATCAATCAAATCAGAAATCACAAAAATCATACCGCGTTTTTTGAGTTGTTCTCCCATAGAATGAAGAACATTGGAAAGAGAAGTGCGTTCATCCGACATCGGCGTATTCGCCAAAGTTTCAAGGATCGAAGGCCACTGGTCCTGCTTATGATTAGGTGGAATAAAAGCACGGGCCTGGTTATCAAAGACCATAACTCCTACACGATCTCCCTGACGTAACATTAAATGGGAAAAAGCCGCACATAGTTGCTGAGCGTATGATTCTTTGGTTACTGTGGATTCGCCGAAACGCATCGAGCCGCTGCGATCCACCAAAATCGTAGCCCGCAGGTTCGTATCTTCCTCAAAAAGTTTAACATGAAAGCGATCGGTTTTTGCATAAACACGCCAATCAATATGTCGTAGTTCATCACCCATGTTGTAGGGACGGTGCTCGCTAAACTCTACATTGCGTCCCATGTAATGACTGTGATGCAAGCCGGAAACCGCTCCTTCGACCGCTTCTTTGGCGATGATTTCCAGATGACTAATCGATGATAAGACCGCTGGATCTATAATTTTTTCAGGCATATCATTCCCACACTTCTCAGTTCAATTTACTATTATTTTAACGTGATACAGATATATCGTCAGGGAGATATTCGAATTATTTCTAACGATGTAATGAAGCACGCCACTCCTTGACCTCTTGCAAAATTTCCTTCAACACCGGAATTTCCTCGTGAGAAAAGCCGGGGGACGCGATAGAACGTTGATCTTCCTGATCTTCGGGATGTCCTAAACCGCTTGCATAAGGTAATTGGCGCAAGTAGTTCAAGATCAAATCTCGAATTTCTTCGGCATTCTCCAAACCGTTTAAAACAGCCTGATGATAATTACGTCTTGTTTCTTTTTGCTCTTGAGAAGAATAGGCTCCACCACCCGCGGTCACCACAACCAAACTGGAAATCCCAAAAAGCCTTTCTAAGGGACCTTGCTCGACCTGGATATTTTGAATATTGGCAAAGGTCAAGGTCTGTTCCATAATAAAAAAGACCCCTTTGCGTATCCGCAGACTCCGGTCGGAAACAATATAATAGCGCATGTCATATTCCAGCCGGACAACAAAGTAGGCCCCCACAGCAATCAAAATCCATAATAGAACCAGAATGATACAAACGATCATGCCTATGGGGGGACGTTGAAGAACCAAAAAAATCCCAATGGCAAAAAAGACAATGGAAAGGATGATCATCCCAATCAAAACCAAAAAGAATTGATACTGCAAAAATTGAGGCGAAGCACGAAAGGTTTTGAGGCTAGCGTAGGTCCCCGCCGGGGATTCGGGAGGTTCTTTGGGCGCTTTAAACAATTCGAGAAGAATTTCCTTGATCGCTTCGTACATTATTTCTCTCCCGATATTTCCTGCCGTAAGGCCCGCAATTCATCCCGTATTTCCTGCAGTAAAGGCAAGGCTTGACCCGATTCCGAAGGAGATTCAGCCGATTCGGCTTGTGCTTGCTTTTGTTGACGAATCCCTCTCATGCGGGTATATAGAAAATCACGTACCTGCTCATACTCTTCCAAACCCACGATGGACAGCTCGGCGCTGGCACTCCCCGAGGCAGTCTGGATATCAACCGTGCCGATCCCCAGCCAGCGTTCAATGAGGCTGCGACTAACTTGGATATCTTGCACGCGGGCATAAGTTAAATAAACCTGCCTGCGAAACAGGATTCCCCAAGAAGCCCCCACCCCGTCTTCCTCAAACTGATAGCGCAGAGAAATGTATTTAAAAAAGAGAGGGAAAAATACTAGTGGGAAAAAGATGAGTGCGCTTAAACTACGAAAAAAATAAAGCCAAATAAGTTTTTTACATGGCTGGCTTATAGCGTAAATCTTGGCTTCTGTTTGGGCGTCCATAAATTTATTCTTCCATTCGTATGATGGGCTTATGTATTAAAAACAAAAAGATATTTTGAATAAATGAAAAACTCGGAATTTTTCGTTATTTTATCATGAAAATTCAGAAAACGAGGGTGGTCTATCGGTCTCGCATGTAACAAAATAAAAAACAAAACCTCGCACGTAAGATTAACAAATATAAGGTGCGAGGAGTATGTTTAATAAGTGAATTATATTAAAATCAGGGGGTCACTGGGAAAAACCAGAGGTTCGATCCGGTTCCTTTTTCCACCGCAACCATCATGGAACCATCCCGAGTCCAACACACTCTCTCGATTGGCCTTTCAGTAACATCGAGCGATTCATCTTCTGTATACTCACGATCTCCCACAAACTCGAGATTAGAACTCCGCAGGATTTCATAATCCACCTTCGCCTCGATGGTTTGTGGGAAATCATAGGTTGGCGTATCATGGATACGTTTTTGCACTAAAGCATATTCATTCTTTTTTGGCGACCAAGAGAAAATATCTAAAGGCTGAACACAAACCTCCTCTTTGCTTTTCTCCTTCAACTCTTTAAATGAAACCACATAGTCGGAATAATAGGAGGCCTCCTCGCCGAAGAAATCAACAGGTGAAAAAACACGGGTTAATATAGCCACCATATCCCCCTGGGGTGAAGGGGATAAAGCATGTGCCTTACCAGGCGTTCCCAATGCGGCAATTTGCCTTCTTCCCTGAGGAACAGGTATCATACTGCCTTCCTCATCCAATTGTTGAATATAAACCAAACTATCCGGTTCTCCCTGCCCTGTAATATAAGCGATCCGCTTGGAATCAATCCATATACTGCCGTACGAATAGGTCGCCACAAGACGAGGTTTATCCTTTTTATTCAGATCAACCAGCATCGTTTGCGTATAATGAGAATCATCCATCGAAATGGTCAAAACCGCCCGCTCTCCCGTAGGATCCATGTTCACCGACTGAATCACACCAGGGTATTTATGGGGATAAGAGATAACTTCTGATTTGGTAAGATTGAATCGCCGCAAGGATTTCCCGGTAGCAACAATTAATGCTTCCTGATTAGGCATCCAATCCCATGCAGTAGGAGGGTCGGATAGAGAAAAATCTTTAACCGTATGGTTATCTATATCGAGGATTTCTAATTTATACTTTCCTTCGCTCTTTACCATCATAGCCAAGAACGAGAAAGAAGAATCCATGATCGGTTCAGGAGTAAAAACGAGATTGCGGTTGAATAGTTTTTTGGGTCTATCCACGCCCCTTTGAACCTCATAGACCCCTAAATCACCAGCGGTGATGCAAGTATCCGCTGTCTTGCCTGGAAAAATTCTCACATTTTTATCAGCAAGCCGGATGCGTTCGCCTGGTTGCGCATCGACAAAAGGACCCGCATGAAAAGCCAATACAGCCACCACAACGACAAAAGCAATACGTTTCATCGATTATCCGATCTCCTTTATAGGACAATTTTTATGAATATAACGTGGGATAGTATCTTCTGGTAACTTGGAGATTCATTCACTTTGAGACGGCTTTAGGTGTTCTTGTTCAAGTTGGTTGAGTTCATTATTGTCCCAAACACGGAGATCATAGTACGTTCCTGGTCTTTGTTGCTCCCCATATTGGTTGAAAGCCAATTCCAGGCGCTTGCGTTCTGTGGGGTCAAGACCTTCTTCCAAAGCGAGGATAAACGTAGTGATGTGTTGTTTTCCCAATACACGCCAACATTTGTCGCCGATGATCTTGATCGTATCGAAGACTGGATCAAATCCGGGATATTCCAACGCAATCCAAAACGTATGGTCTCCACGAAGCTCCATATAGTTGCTCATTTGAAGTATATCATCCTCATAAACAAAAAGCCGAAACATTCCTTCCGTACAATCAAACGACCCAAAGCGGTATTCCAATTTCATCGATTCGTCGAAAGTACGCAATCCCATCGCGTCGAGTATATCTTCCAAACGTTCCATATAAGTTTTAGTGGTCATAGATCAAACTCCTTGTTTCTATTTTCAATTTAATCAGCCAAACGAAAACGCATGCCTGAAAGCCTTTCAATCACGCCCTTTAGTTCCAGCATTCCTAAAACAGAAGAAACCCGGGCCGTTGGCCAGCCGGTCTCACGGCAAACCACGTCTATATGTTTCGCCTCATTATTTGATAAGCAGTTTAATACAGTGCGTTCATCCTCTGAAGCAGGTTGGTAGTGGGGTTTAGGCTCTGTTTTTGGAACTTTAATTGAATTCGCCTCGTTTGTAGATGAATTCGCCTCGTTTGTAGATTCTTGGCTCTCCTGATTAGGAAGTTGTATCTTTGGAATTTGCCCCTGCAAGAGGCTTTGATAATAAGCAATTTTGTCGTTCAAATCGGTCAGTATTTCTTCTGTCGAGGTGAACAATTTGGCCGAAGAATCCCGGATAAGCGCGTTGCAGCCACTGGCATGTTCATCTTCGATGGTACCAGGAAGCGCATAGATTTCTTTCCCCTGCTCCAATGCATATCGAGCCGTGATCAATGCCCCGCTGCGAGCGGGTGCTTCAATGATCAATACCCCCAAAGATAAACCGCTGATAATGCGATTGCGCGGAGGGAAATTTTTTTTCTGGGGAGCCACATCATAAAACAATTCTGAAATCAAAGCCCCGCGGTTGATAATTTGATCGGCCAAAAGGGTGTGCTCACGAGGATAAACAATTTTCAAACCGTTTCCCATCACCGCCAAGGTTCGGCCTTTTTTGCTGCGTAAAGCCCCCTTGTGAGCAGCCGAATCGACGCCCCAAGCCAAGCCGCTATTGATGGTCAAACCTGCTTCGGCTAACTCATTCGCCACACGGTTGGCCTGACGTTTTCCTACATCGGAGGCGCTGCGTGATCCCACAATCGCAAACGAGAGAACATCGCGAGGTAAGAGTGTTCCCTTAACGTAAAGAATGGCGGGATAGGCGGGAATATGACGTAAAGGTTCGGGATATTCTTCGTCAGAATAAACCAGAATATTTACACCTTCTTTCTCCGCCCATTTGAGTTCCTTGCCCACCTCATCGTCGAATTTCCCCCGCGCTGCTTCCCGAATCGACTGGGCAATCATTTTACTGAAGCCTTCCACTTCCGTAATTTCATCGACGGTGGCATGTAAGGCTCTTTCAATCGAACCGAAATGCGTTTCCAATTTACGCGCACGATCACTGCCCATATGTTTTGCACGTAAAATGGCCAACCAAGGGTATAATTTATCGTGATCCAGTTTCATGCCCATACACCATGTTGTAATTTTGTATAACGTATTGATTTCTTCATTTCATCATAAAAGAACAATTGTATCGAGAAATTGGGAAAGAAAAAAGCCGGAGTTCACGATAGGACTACAGAGAACATTTGTTCACTTCATGTAAAGTTTTGAATCGGCTCGTCGATAACTATATTAGGAAGAATTAACGAATTATCAATGCGGGAATGGAGGTCGTACATCATGGTCGATTTTTCCCGTCCTATTCAAGCGCCTCAGGTTGAAAACTTCAAACCTTCTGTTGGCGATACGACCCAATACGAAGGAAAAGGCAATAGCGGTATGTTCTACATGCCCTCGCAAAAAAAGAAGAAAGAAAAATCGAAAGAAGAGAAAAAACAATCTTCTGAGACTCAAGAAGGAATCGACGTCGTCGCTTAACCCTCTTTGTTCGTGTTCTTCTTGGTATCCCCAGGCCGATGTCTTCCGCAAACTTTAATCAATGCGGGGAGAAAAACTAGACAAGCAAACCAGCAAGTCGCCGATCCTAACACCATCAGCACTCCCAAACTAGCCAGTCCTTGATGGGAAGCAAAGATTAAACTACCAAAACCTGTCATCGTGGTCATCGTGGTCAAACTCAAGGTCGTGCCGGTGGTCGACATAGCGTGTTCTATGTCATTCGTTTCCAGGTAGCGATGGAAAAAATGGACCGCATTATCAACACCAATCCCGATCAAAATGGGGATCGCGAAAAAGTTGGCAAGATTCAGATTTACATTAAAAATCCCCATACATTCCACTAACCATAAAACCCCTAAAGCGAGAGGGGTCATCACAAAAAATAATGAGGATAACGACATAAAATCCAAAAAGACCAATACCCCGACCACAATAAATGAAAAGGTACCAATGCGGGTGAAGGCCTCACGCATGAGCAGACTGGATTCATACACTTGTATCGGGGTCCCGGTAACCTCGGGATCAATTTCCCGCATCGCACTCACAAATTCATGCATAGGCTCCGTATCCCATATATTCTCCTTTGGATAAGCCATAACAAGATAACGTCCGTTATCTCCTACATAAATCGAATGTAAAGTAGGGGGCAAATCCTCATGGGTGGGAGCGTCCATAGAAGCCCACCGATAAATAGAACAGAGCGATTCTCGTGGCTGGGTCAACATTCGTTGTTGAGTATCTTTCAACCGTTGATTAACGATCCGATCCGATTGAGATAGCAAAGCAGCCAGTTCATTTAATTTGTCTACCATTTCTTGTTGCTCAGGTGTCATTTCAGGAGGCGATTGCGTAGATGAATTGTTTTGGGCTTGCTGTAATGGCTCTCGCATTTCAGGGGTTAGCTGGCTGGGATCGATTTGACTTAAATCCATGGCAGAAGTTTGCTGAGCCGCTTGCTGCATCCGCTCCATTTGTTGATTTAATTCCTCAATCTTTTGTAAAAGATTCCGTCGAATATAAGGATTAGGGTTGTATTCCGCGAAAGTAGCCCCTGCAACAAAATTTAACTGCGAGGCAATTGAATTGAGAGTTTCTTGTTTTTGCTCCGTAACTTTAGGAAGTACATTGGCCAGGCTATCCACATGCGCTACCAAGGTATGATCCTTCAACGTCTCAGTTCGATCCAACATATCTTCTAAGGTAGGCTCAATAAAGACAGCGTACCAGGTGGAATAGTCGGATTCCTCAATTAACTTATGTTCGTACTTGACCGATTCCAAATCTGGAGCCTGTAATTCAAGAAGATTATCATTAAAACGAACATCTAAGGCTTTGGGAATTAGCGCAATCGTCAAAACCGCAATCACGATGATAAGGATCAATGGATGACGGGACACATGCCGTAGTCCCACAAAATGGACGAGATTGGGAATAGAACCCTCACGATGCAAGTAGCGGTCATAACTGGTTAAAAACCCAGAGAGCGTCAGCAGCATCGCGATCAAGCAAAAAAGGATCCCCGCGCCCGCGACATACCCAAGTTCAGCCAATCCTAAGAAGTCTGTCAATAAAGCTAACAAAAAGGCTACCGAGGAAGTAACGGCTCCGGTAAGGATACCCGGTCCTACCCGTCGTAAAGCATTCCACACGGCAGGCGAAGTATCGTGGTGAATTTTCAATTCTTCTTGATAACGATGGATAAAGTGTATACCGAAGTCAATACCCAGGCCAATCATGACCAAAGCGAAGACCATGGATAATAAATTTAGATGGCCTAAAGTCATGGCGACAAAACCATACGTCCATCCCATGGCCATAAGCAGTGCCAGAATCCCGCACAAGGGCCGTCCCACTTCACGGAAAAATATAATAAATAAGAACGAAACACCGATAATAGCCATGATGCTGGCGTTTTGCATATCCTTGTTGGTGGTTGTCATCTCTTCCGCTTGTAATGCGGGGCGCCCTGTTAAGCCCGCTTGTATGCCAGGAAAGTCCTGCTCGGTCAGCCATATATCAGCGCGGATACGGTTCAGGGGATCCTGGATAACACTTAGAGTAGAAAAATCCTTAGCCGGCATGACCAACATCAACAAATACTCACCTTCAATGATATACTCACGCTCGTGGGAAAAATTGGCTTCGATTTCCTCTTCCATCGTAGATAGTTCTTGAAGCGAGGATTCATTCTCACCCCGCAGGGCTTGGATGAATTGATCGAGACGTTGGTTCATTTGGGAAGAAGGTCCGGCTTCTTTACCGAAATCCTCTAAGGCGGTTGAAATTTGACGGAGAATATCATCTACATTACGTAGAGAAAATAATTCTTCGATCTCTTCTCGATGCGGGGTTAACTGTTGTTCCAAACGATTTAATTCATTTTGTGTAGCATAATAAAAGGCATAATCCTTCGCCCAAGAGGTTTCAAAATAATAAACAATTTCCTTAACGTCTTGGCTCGGTTTCAACCTTTCTTCCAAGGTTTCAGCAAAAGCAACCCTTTGTTCTTCGGTCCCCCCTTCAATGATAATGTATAAAAATTCCAAATCACCAAATTGTCGGACAAATTCCATGTAGCGGCGATGGTAGTCTAACTCCTCAGACAACAAGCGATCCTGATCGGTAATAATTTCCATATTCACCGACCCGTAATATCCCGCTGTTATAGCGAAAAATAACGAGAGGCCAACAACAAAAAGGGGATAGCGCGAAACCAAATGATGAATAAGTGAAAAAAGAAGATTACGCATAGTTTTTTATCTGAATCAATTACATTTCAGTTTTAGTGAAGATGAGATATAAATGTCGAGTTTTAATGTTTAGGCTTTGTCTTTAGCGAAGAAATGTTGCCGAGCCGCTGCCCCGGCCAATTGTTTCCCCACCGACCAAACCGGTCCCGGAAAGCGGCGACACTCTTGCAAAACTTCGTCAAAAGCCGATAGAAGATGATGAATCTCGTCATCCGTGATCAGGAAAGGCGGTAACAACTTTACGATTTCTTGATTATGCCCTGCTACTTGCGTGAGAATATGATGACGACTGTATATTTGCATGACCACGACTTGGGCAAATAATCCTTTTTGAGCCGCGCGCAAGATAGACCACGCGGGTTTCAAGCGTAACGAACGCGGCGGCCCGAATTCGATCCCGATCATCAATCCCTTACCACGTATTTCTTTGATGAATTCATGGCGACTTTGTAATTCTATCAAGCCTTTAAGTAACTTCTCTCCCTGGGCCTGTGCGCGTTCGATAAGGTTTTCTTCACGCAAGACATGCAAAGTCGCAAGTCCTGCCGCCATGGCTATCACATTCTGACCGAAGGTCGAGGAATGGACCACGCAGCGATCCAGGCGGCTGAATACTTTTTTATAGACTGCGTTGGAATAAAGGATCGCCCCCACAGGAATATAACCGCCACTCAAACACTTGGCTGTGACCAAAATATCCGGTTCAAGATTCCAATGTTGAGAGCCCCACCATTTCCCTGTGCGTCCGAGTCCCGTTTGAATTTCATCCATAACAAAGAGGGCACCATACTCACGGCACAGCGATTGAATCGTAGGATAAACGGACTCATCTGGGGGATAAAAGACACCTTTGCCACGAATAGGTTCAAGGACCACAGCTGCTACTTGTCCACTTTGAAGTTCTTGCTTGATTAAATCCAAGTTTTCCGGATCAACACGTACACATTCAGGAAGTAATGGGCCGAATCCTTCACGGAAGGATTCATCTCCATTCATAGCCAAGGCACCTGTCGTTAAGCCATGAAAAGCTCCTTGGCTGTATAAAATGCGTGGCCGCTTGGTCGCTCCACGGACAAATTTGATCGTCCCTTCGATGGCTTCGGTTCCTGAATTAGTGAAGAATACATGCTGTAAACGATCGCCCGGTGCGAGTGAGATGAGTTGCTTCGCCAACAAACCACTGAGGAGAGAACAATCCATCTGCACCAACGAAGGCAAGTCCATCTCCATAGCCTGGGTGATTGCCTGCCGGATTATCGGATGATTTCGACCTAAACCGAATACTCCATAACCGCTTAAGGCATCGAAAAACTCCCGCCCATCCAAGGCGGTGATGTAATTTCCGCTCCCTTTGGTGTATTCATGCTGGAAGCCTATCATATCCAGAACGTTGCTAAGCATGGGGTTGAGGTTTTGCTCATGCAACGAACGGGCACTTCCCATAGAGTCCGAAATCAATTCGCGTAAATCAAACGACATGTTCAATCACCACCCTATACCCTAGTTGATTATTATTGTTGAGAGGGAATATTGACATTATGCCGCTTCATCACCTCACGCCAGGATTCTTCATCCATCTCCTCGGCTTCGTCAATGAGCATAACCGGAATATCGTCCTTGATCGGGTAACGCCGTCGAGTTTCAGGATCGGTAGATACAATCCACTCACCATCGAGAACTACCGGTTTTTTGGATAGCGGACAGGCTAGGATTTCTAATAATTTTTCATTAATCGCCATAACGGGAAGCCTCCCAAGTTTTTGGAATGAAGATTTCTCTTTAAGAATGAAAGTTTATATGAGGATTGAGTTACTTCAAAGGTATTAGTATCCGATGTTCTAACAGTATTTTTGTTTTACTCCCGATCTGATATCCCCATCTCAAAGCCGTCTATGCTTCGTCCACACTTCACTTTATCGCAGCCAAGAATTCAAGTGATCTCTAACAAATAGATCGTCATTTAAATGCGGATAAGCAGCGTATACTCGGTCGATTTCTTCCATCTGTCCAGGAGATAAATCTTCTTCGGGATTCAAACACCACCGCCCTTGCATTAATCCTTGTCGGCGAAGAACTTCATGAATGCCTGCGATACATCCCGCAAATCCATGGGGTGGATCGAAAAAGGCCGCGTTGGCATCTGTAACTTGCGCTGCTTGTGTTAATAAAGACGAGGGAATGGACTGATCCGAGTCAAGGAGTTTGTTGATGTGGTTCAATTGTTCAACCGCTTTAGAGGTCCAACACGCCCAATGGCCTAAAAGACCACCCCGCATACGTAGTTGGACCGTTTTTCCCTGTACCTTGAATTCATAGTTTGTCATCAGATCAACGAGAATATTATCGTCATTGCCTGTATATAGACGAATCTCCTGCGCCCGTCCCGATTCGGCCACCGCGCGCATTACATCGAGCGTTTGATAACGATTAAAAGGTGCGATTTTAATCGCCATTAGATTAGGAATATCACATAGTGCCCGCCAAAAATCGTAGTCCAACACTCGACCTCCAACTGAAGGTTGAAGATAAAACCCCATGATCGGAATAATGCGGGCAACCTCGCGGGCGTGTTGAATCATCTCCTCATTGCTGGCTTCTTTAAAGGCACTCAGGCTCAACATGCCTACATGATACCCAAGTTCGCGCGCGAGATGTGCTTCTTCCACGGCTTGCTGGGTACGACCACAGATTCCGGCAATCAGCAGAATAGGTGTCTCAGGGAGATGCGCTTGGTATTCTTCCACCGTGGTTTGTGCGAGTTCCAACACAGGACGCAAAAGCCCATGCTGGGGCTGGCGAATTTCGAACTGGGTCGTATGGACACCGACGGCTAACCCTCCCGCCCCCGAGGCGAGGTAATATCGAGTTAACGCTCGCTGATGACGCTCGTCCAATTTTCGATCCTCGGTTAAGGCGAGGGGATGTGCGGGGATAACCATCCCCTGTAACAAAAATCGCTGCAAATCTTCCGGCAAAGTAGGAAAATCCTCATTCGGTAGGGTTGTATTGTCCGTGTTCGCATTGGACTCTGCGCCTTCGTCTTCTGAAACATTTCTGCCTTGTAGAGAAGCATCCAAATTCATATCCAACCTCTTTTTGAGTTATAAGTACGTATAGAGTAAGAATACACTTTTCACAATGACTTTTTTCTATTGTAAACTATTTATCCTACTCAAATATAGCGTACAATGGACATGAAATGAAATCTATATACGTGCCTAAGAATCAAAGGGGAGACATCTGATGAAAGCTTTATTATTACTATTTCTATTCATTTTCAATGTTCAACCACTCATCAACGCACAAGAAATCCCGAATGCGGATTTTGAAAAGAATGTAAAAAAATCAGGAGAACTCCACCCCGAGGATTGGAGCAATCCCACTGGGAACGGAAAAGTACACTCGCCGGGTTATGACTCAGAATATGCCGTGGCCGTCGAGGGAAACAGAGAAAATGATGCCGCCTGGCATAGTCAGCCTGTCAAGGTAAAGCCCGGGGCATTGTATGAATTTTCCTTCTGGGGCAAAACGCTTCCTGGAACCCAAGGAGGATCGGCCACCAGCGGACCGCTGTTCGTCAATCGTGATTTTCGATTAACAGAAGATTGGGAACCTTACGCCTTTGTGTTTCGCGTACCCGAGAATGAAGAAGAAACAGTTTTCCGTGTGGGGCAATGGCATGTGAATGGAACCCTTGTTTATGACAATATTGGATTAACTCCGGTGCAAGTTATCTACAAAAAGCAAGAAGGCCTCACTCTGGGCGAAGGGGAAAAAATCAGCGGGAAAACCTATTATGCTGAACATCAAATGAATCGCGAAGGTTCAAATTCATGCCGTTTCTTGCAAACCTCCACCGCGCGGTTTAACTCCAACCGGTGGCTATTGAACCATGATTCCAAAGTCATTTATCGGCATGAACTGCCGAAACGCGTATTTAATAAAGGAGAAGTGTTTATCAATTTAAATCATCACACCGGGGGAAACTGTCTCGTTCTTATACGGAGCGACAACATGGATTGGACTGAAGTTGGCCGTTTAGATGAAGTGTCTTCAAAAAATATTGAATTACCAAAAAAAGCCTTCCCTTCTCAGTTTATCGAAACCAAACTCGTGGGTGAAGCCAATGCAGAAGAACAGTGCAATTTTCAAATCAATCAATACCATTTCGAGGGAAAATGTGATCAAGACCTGCCAACCATTCAGGGGCGCACCGAATACGCACGTGTAACAAAAAAAGAAGAAAACCTATCCGTAGAAATCCTCGATCTTGGTACCCCCATGCCTCGATTAAGAACAGAGATGCAATTGCGAGTGAAGAACTTAACAGATGAAGAACATATCTTGATGCTTCATGTTGAAGCCAAAAAACAATCCGATTCACCCTCCTCCGTGCATGAATCAGTTGAAGCGCAAAGTGAAGCCGTGATCCAAATTCCTTATATGATCAATGATTCAGGCAAAACCATACTCCAAATATCTATGGTTTCAAATGGAAATGTTGTTTACGAATGTGAAATTCCAATCACGATATCTTATCTTTATGACGCAGGTTATGGCTCAACTCTCCTCCGGGATGATTATTCTATGATCTGGTGGTGTCCTGCAACCCATAAAGTTTCTCAAAACCGCCCGCTTCCCTCCCGTGAAAATAGATACGTTAATCTATCCGCCGCGCGAGGCGAATTTGAACCGGTGCAAATTGTTCTTAAACCGAAAAAAGATTTAGAACAAATCGAAATCACGGTGGGGGAATTTACAGGAGCTGATGGGACCATTCTTTCTCCCGAACATTTCACCGTCAGGCAGGTCGAGTATGTACAGATTGAACATCCTAGTGATGAATGGGGAACAACGGGATGGTGGCCTGATCCCCTACCTCCCGTAGATCAGCCCCTCGATTTGGAAGCAAAACGTAATTGGCCTTTCTGGATCACGGTGCAAGTTCCACGCGATGCGGCGGCGGGTGTGTATAAAGGCATCGTACGTTTTCATAATGACTCGTGGGTTAAGAATGTACCGGTTCGACTTCAGGTTTATGATTTTGAGATCCCCAAAAAATTCAATCTTCGAACCGCTTTTGGATTTTCTGTGGGCAATGTGAAACGATATCATAATTTAGAAACGGAAGATGAAGTTAAAGATGTTATCGACCTCTACTATCAAAATTTCCGCAACCATCGTATTTCTCCATATAATCCCATGGAAAAATACCCCATCGAGGCAAAAATCCAAGACAATCATTTTGTCTTGGATTTCGATGGATTCACAAAAGCAGCCCGACGTTATTTAGACGATTTTGGGTTCAATACCTTGCGGCTTCCTCTCGTGGGGATGGGAGGCGGCACCTTCCATAGCCGCCGTGTCGGTCGAATCGGTGAACATGAAGCGGGCAGCGAGGAACACGAACGCCTCTTTGGAGAATATGCCTCTACGATCCAAGATGTTTTGCGGGAGAATGGATGGCTGGAAAAATCTTATGTTTACTGGTTCGATGAACCAACGCCCGATGATTATGAATTCGTGCGTGAAGGTATGAAACGAATTCACCGACACGCACCCGACCTACAACGGATGCTGACCGAGCAGCCAGAAGAAGAACTCTTTGGCTATGTGGACATCTGGTGCCCCGTGCTGCATCATTATGAGGAAAAAGCCGCGCACGCGCACCAAGAAAAAGGTGAAGAAATTTGGTGGTATGTTTGCACCGGGCCAAAACAACCCTATCCCGGCCTGTTTACTGACCACCCCGCCGTGGATATGCGAATCTGGTTGTGGATGACCCACAAGTATGATGTGGAAGGTTGCCTGGTTTGGCAAACGAACTACTGGTCCAGTTCTGCCGCTTATCCCGACACATTACAAGACCCCTGGGAAGATCCTATGAGTTATGTCTCGGGGTATGGACGCCCGGCGGGCTATATTGGCTATTGGGGAAATGGCGACGGGCGTTTTCTTTATCCCCCGAAACATTGGAAAAGCGGGGAAAAAATCATGAGCGGTCCGGTGGATTCAATCCGTTGGGAAATGCTGCGTGAAGGCATCGAGGATTTCGAATATTTCTATGCCATCCGTCAAGCCTTGGAACATGGAGATTTAGACGAGCAGCAAAAAGAAATCGCGAAAGAACTTTTGTCTATCCCTGAATCAATAGTCAAGTCGCGCACAGAATACACCAAAAAAGCGAAACCGCTTTATGATTATCGCGAAAAATTAGCGCGGTTCCTGGAGGATATCCAGTAAATCCCTTCGCTCATTCCCCAGCGGCGTGGGTTTGAGGAGGTGAGAAACGCTGATCATAAAGAAAGCAACGTACCTCGCGTCTATCCGCCTGAGTGTACATACCGCATTCTTCTCTATCGCAGGGGTCGAAACAGTATTCACAGCGGGGATGAAACCGGCATCCAGAAGGAAAACGCGTGGGACTAGGAACCGTCCCGGTGATGACATCCAGTTTCTGTTGGGCGGGTTTGGTCATGTCGGGAATCGAGCGCAATAATCCCCGCGTATAAGGATGGAGAGGCTCTTTGTATAATTGCTCCACCGGTGATTCTTCAACGACTTGGCCGGCATACATAACAGCAACGCGATCAGCAATCTCAGCGATAACGCCAAGATCGTGGGTGATGAGAATGATCGATGCGCCAGTTCGTTCTTGCAGGTCCTTCATGAGTGCGAGGATTTGTGCCTGGACGGTCACATCCAAGGCCGTGGTGGGTTCATCGGCGATGAGCAGATCAGGATCGCAAGCCAACGCCATGGCAATCATGATACGTTGACGCATACCGCCGGAAAGTTGATGGGGATATTCACGCGCACGGTGTGGAGCGGAGGGAATACGCACTTTTTCCATCATTTCCACCGCGGCATTGAATGCCTCGCGGCGGTTCATATCACGGTGGATGCGAAACACTTCGGCGATTTGCTCACCCACGGTAAATACGGGATTCAACGCGGTCATGGGTTCCTGAAAGATCATGGAAATTTTATTGCCGCGAATTTTTCGCATCTGGCGTTCTGAAAGTTTGAGTAAATCCTGTCCCTGAAACTCAATGGAGCCGGATACGATCCTTCCTGGTGGTGAGGGAACCAGGCATAATATCGAGAGCGAAGTGATGCTCTTCCCGCATCCCGATTCACCCACGAGACCAAGAGTTTCGCCTTTTTTGACATGGAAAGAAACACCATCCACGGCGCGCCCCACGCCTTCGCTTGTGTAAAAATAGGTATGGAGATCATCGATTTTGAGAAGAATATCCGATTCGAGTTTTTCTTGATTCATTGTTTCCGCCATTTTAAACGTTATTTCTCATTGTGAATTATCATAAAGTTTCATTCGCGTTTTTCCAGGGATTCAGCGTGTAATGGACATAAAGATCGAATGGAAAATGCTCGATAATAATAGCGCTGGTTGATGAACACAGAGCGAGTCCAGGACAAGACCATGAACGTTGATATTCTCGATTGTACCTTGCGAGATGGATCGTATGCAGTGGATTTTCAATTTACGGCAGAAGATACTATGTTTCTGTGTTTGGCGCTGGAATCGGCGGGAATACGCTGGATCGAAGTCGGGCACGGTTTGGGACTAAATGCCTCTCAAAGCGGGCATGGAGTTGCGGCCAATACAGATTTGGAATATATCACGGCAGCGCGCTCGGTGTTAAAAAAAGCGGCTTGCGGCATGTTTTTTATCCCCGGCATTGGGCGCATGAAAGATCTTGAAATGGCGGCCACGGAAGGACTCCACTTTATCCGTATTGGAACCAATGCGACCGAGCTGGAACAAGCGGCTCCGTTTGTGGCGCGTGCGAAAGACCTCGGTTTAACCGTATTTTCCAACCTCATGAAATCTTACGCGGTGAGTCCCAAGCGATTCGGAAGCCTGGTAAAACAAGCGGCCAATTATGGCGTTGATTATGCGGTGTTGGTTGATTCGGCAGGAGGAATGTTGCCAGAAGATGTCCGACACTATTTGGGTTCTGCCAAAGAAAAAACCGACATCCCTCTCGCATTCCATGGGCATGATAACATGAGCCTGGTTGCGGCCAATTCCATTACCGCTGCCGAAGAAGGTGCGGTCATGATTGATACCTCGCTACAGGGGATCGGGCGTTCGGCGGGGAATGCGGTAACAGAAGTCATGGTTTCCATCTTCAAACGTAAGGGAATGTGCGAACACCTCAACGAAAAAATACTGCAAAATGTAGGACAGCGGTTTATTCAACCACTTTTGCGTCGGCGCGGGATTGATCCCATCGCGCTTACTTCGGGTTACGCCCTTTTTCATTCTTCATTTTTCCCTCGGGTTCGGAAAGCAGCAGAAAAATATCGGGTGGACGTGCGGGATTTGATTGTACAGCTTTGTGAAGAAGATCGTGTGAACGCGCCAACGAGTTTGATTGAATCGTTGGCACAAAACCTCAGTACTCAGGAATCCTCGTTTCCTCCCTCATCATTGACCCTGCGTCAAGAAAAAGAACAACCTGATTCATTAGACCATGCTATAAAAAACGTTTGCCATCAAATAAAAACGTTAGCGGGAAAGAAAGGTATCACCTCCGTTCTGAATATCGAAATACCACGCTATCCTGAAGCCAAGACGTCGGTTTTCAAAAATGTACAAATGACCTCTCACGCCGTGATCGGTTCTGCCATGGTCACCGAGCCCATCGATATTGAAGTGATTTTAAAAAACGCAGAAGGTGTGGTTGATGCAGTGCTGCTGGATTGCGAAAATAAATATGCACCCGGGAACTCGTTTTTGTCCTATGCAGAGAAGATTCTTCAAAAAACCAAACGATGGCCGTATTGCGATACGTTGGTTTGGTCGGAAAGCGTATGTCAGCAATTGCTTGCAAAGAAAGGTGATTTGCAAAATACGCGTATTGGCATCGTAGAAACAACCTATGGCATTCGTGCATTGGTAGAGAACCTTTGCACCCAAGGTTGTGAGGTGATGATCTTTGCAGAAGGCAACAACTCGCCGGAAGCCCTTACCCGGGAGGTAAAATTCACCTCAACAAATGACAAAGAATCAATACAAAGGCTCGATGCCATGATCGGCATTCGGCCTTATTCGCAAGATATACGTCCATCCATGGTCGAGGCTTTGCAACCTCATGCGCTGGTGATCGATGCCGGCATCGGTTCGCTCTCCCCCTCGGCGTTGAAAACTTGTATCGATCGTGGATTATCCGCGTTTCGGGTGGATATGCTGCCTGCGATCGCCGCGACAATTTATCATATCCTGCGCACCGAGGAACGAGTTCATCAAGAGATGGGACGGGGCATACTGAATGCTATTCCCATTGTGGCCGGGGGAGAACTAGGATTAGCGGGTGAGATCGTCGTAGATAAAATTTTTAATCCTGAAAACGTTATTGGTATCGCCGACGGTGCGGGTGGAATCAAGAAACAACTAGCTAGAGAGGAACAAGAACGCATTCAAGCCGCTTGGCAGGCTCTCACCGAACAAACCATGATGCATAAATTATAGGATACGCTAATGAGACGAATTCTTTTCCTGGGTGCGGGCGTCTATCAAAAGGCCTCAATCCAAAAAGCCCGTAACACGGGATTCGAAGTACTCGTGCTGGATCAAAATGAAGAAGCCCCCGCGAGGGCAAGCGGGGATCATTTTTTTCCTGTGAATATTACCGATCAAATAGCATGCATGGAAATCGCCCAAAAATGGAAGGTGGACGGAATCGTTCCGGTTAATGATTTTGGCGTTCGTACAGCGGCCTATGTGAGTACCTATATGGGATTGCCCGGCATCTCCCAACACGCAGCAGAATGCGCCTGTGACAAAGGACACCAACGGGAAGCCTGGAAAAAAGCAGGATTGCCGCAGCCGGCGTTTCAAGTAATCACTTCGCGCGACGAAATTCATTCAGCCGTGCGCGCTATAGGACTTCCCGTAGTCGTCAAACCGACCGACAGTGGGGGGGCGAGTCGAGGCGTATCTATCGTGCGGGAGGAAGCGTCCCTGCCCTGGGCTTTTGATTTTGCCTATCAATTTGCACGCAATCGACGGGTGATCATAGAACGTTGGGTCGCAGGAGTTGAATCCACGGTAGAAACTTTGAGCCAAAATGAACGAACAGAAATTTTAGCCATCTCAGATAAGCGCCTGCAAAATCACGATACATTTTGTGTGGATATGGGAGTCTACTATCCCGCAACATTTCCACCTCATGTGATCGCACGCATAAATGAGATTGTGATTGAAGCCCATCGCGCGATTGGGATAGATACCGGTGCGGGACATGTAGAACTGCTGGTGGATGGTGAGGAAATTAACTTGGTAGAAATGGGGGCGCGTCCCGGAGGCGGGCATATTTTTTCCATGATCGTGGCTCAGGTTTCAGGAGTGGATATGGTGCGTGAATATTGCCGAATCATGACAAATCAAACGGCGGATTTCACACCCAAGGTACAGCGCGGGTGCTGTTATATGTTTTTCGACCCTCCGTATGGAAAATTGACACGCATCGAAGGGATAAAACAAGTAAAAGCAATGGATGGAGTGATGGATGTTGGAATACATAAAAAGACGGGGGATATTCTGCAGCCAGTATCGCGCGGGACCGACCGCGCGGGATTTATCGTAACCTCGGGGAAGAATCGCGAAGAAGCGAAAAAACGTGCGGAAGAGGCAAGCCGGTATATTCATTTCATCGTGGATCCGGTTGTTCCTGAAGAATCGTCATAAGAGGCGAAGATGTTGCGTTGATTAATGGAATCGTCTTTGAATAAAAAAAGGCTGAATTCATAGGGCATATAATCATGACGCAATTGAACCCGCCGAGTCAATGAAAATCCAAGATCCAACATTTGACGCGGGTCTGAATGATGCGCGATTTCATGTTGATAATCAACATTTGTACTCATAAAATCCGCGGCCGCATAAATACGGCATACAGCAAGCATTTTTTTTAACGTTGAATGAATGCACAAATTCATATCAGGATCGTCTTTGGCATTGAAGATGCCGGAAGCCACGACGGCGTCGTATTGTTTATCTCCTGTCTCCCATTCCAAAAAATCGGCTTCGATGATCTCCAATTGAGAATGCTTCTTATGGGCTTCGCGTATTAAAGAAGGAACAACTTCGACGCCTGTGTATTGACCACGCCATCCCTGAACTATGAGAAAATCATATAAATCAGCAAAGCCACAACCGATATCTAAAACGTGTGTATCCGGTAGGGAAAGGATAGGATCGGTTAAAATGGAGAAGCGAATTTCCTGGCGCCCTCCCTTTCCCCAACCTAACGTTTGGGGAGAACGTCCAAATTGACGGTAACGTTCTTCGTACCGTTGAATCATTTTCTTTTTATAGGATTCGTTCATGATGAAGGAAGTAGATCGAATAGAACCGCAGTATTTCTTCCTAAGATTCGATCTTTGGCGGAATCACTTAATGGATTTATAAGTTTATGCACTTTTTGTAAACTATCTTTGAGCCGTACTTCAGGGAAGTCCGACCCCCAAAGGATGCGGTCACCGCGAAAACGTTGGCAGAAAAATTGAAGATCCATCCATATCGAGGTGCTCTGAGAAAAATAATTGGGTGTATATGAAATATCGGTATAAACCATAGGATGAGCGCGCATTAGTTCCATAGTTTCTATCACGTGAAACGAACCACCATGAGCGAGGATAAGTTTTAAACATGGCATATCACTCACGATGGCATCGTAGCCAAGAGGTGTCCAGCGGTTGATCGATCCCGGAGGGAGATTGAAAGTATCGACCACGACAGGCACATCGTTCACGACGGCAAAGATAAAGAGATCGCGCAAATCCTCCGGCTGCTTTAAGCCTTGTAACTTAGGGTAGACCTTGATCATACACGCACCACGATCGATCCAACGCTGCAGGCCGTCGACGTTGTTCTCATCGGGAGGCAAAGCTACCGCGGCCATGAGACGGTCTGAATAATTGCAGGCGGTGCGGAGCATAAAGGCATTGTCATGATATCCAGGCACTGGAAGGATAACAGCGCGATCGACCTGTGCCTCATCCATTTGACGAAGTAAAGCCTCAGGGGATGCATCCAATTCGGTACTAAACCATTTTCCGTCGGGCATCACATGGGCATGCGCATCGATAATCATACGAGTTGCATCCAAACGCTTTGATTGCGTTTCGTAATATTTTTGTATTAACTTAAGAAGAGAATATTAGTCCTTGGCATAAGCCGTGCGGTATTTTTTGCGCATTGGCTTTTCATTTTTTGTGACTGCGTATTTGGTAATATGAATATTACGCAAAGATTCTTCCTCTTCATGAAGAAGACGTTCCCAGGACTCGACATTTTTCCTCATGCCAAAGATTTTTTTGATATTCTCGATCCATCTTTGGGCGGTTTGTTTGACTTCAGATTGAGTCGTCACCTCATCGGCCATATGGAAATCCATGAATGCTTCAGAAATTTCGCCACGCAGGAAGTTAAGAAAACCGCTGATAAGATGCTCTTCCCCTGCGATACGGATTTCATTTTCGCGGACATTTTGATAAATGCGGTCGATCTTGTTGTTAAAGCGCTTGGTCCCCAGGGTCAAGATAGGGACGGATTGAGTCCGAAGAGCAAATAACCAAGAACAGGTCTTGCAGCAGATTTCTTTTTCCCGCATTTCATCGAAACGATGTTCGATCATCATACGGCGAAAATCACGATAGGGCTCACTATTCCATATTTCCATGATCGAAGCCTCATTCACGTTCCCCAGGAAATATTTTTCTTGCGGTTCGACAAAACAATAATCGACTTTACCATCCCATAAGATGGTAAATGACATCCAAGGTAAGGTACAGATGGGATAGAGTTCGTCAGGCAGTTTTTCGAATAACTGCAAGTGACCTTCCTCACCAAAACCCTGGTAGTTGAAGGTATAATGAATGCCAGTGGAAAAGTCAGGATAGCGCTCATGGAAAAACTTAAACACTTCATCGTCGGGGGAATCTTGATTGGTTTGTTGACGCACATAATCAAAGAATACTCGTGGCTTGCGCTCGGCTTTTTTGTAGTCTTCGTAAAAGGCATCTACATTGCCAAAGACTAAGTCGTAATCATCCTTCCCGTGGGTTATTTGGTATTCCTCCCGTGTAATCGAAAAAATGGAGATCGTGAAGAAGTCGAGATACTGCAGCACCGCTTGACGCAGGTCAGGGTTATCCATGCGGGTCATGTTGGTGTGCATGGCGATTTCAAGTTCGGGTCGCTGGGTTTTGATATACTCCATCATCTGCGGGAGTTCGGGATGAAGGGTTGGTTCGCCGATTTTATTAAGATAAACGCGGGCGACCCCCTCGGGGATTTGATCGACAATGCGTTTAAACAAATCGAAAGACATGAGCCCCATCTGTTTTTCCCCTTCAATGCGTCCGCGGCGCATCACGTCCTTCCAAGCGCAAACCTTGCATTTATGATTACAAGCATTGGTGGTAGAGAGATACATCAGGCCAGGAGGAGAGTCGCACACCTCGCTGCGATGGGACCAATTGTAGAGGTTGCTCTTCAAGCATAGATCTTCCAAATGACGCAAGGTCTCTTCCACGTTTTCAGCCCAAGGGGTAACCACCTTGGGATCGTATGCCGTAAACTGAAGTTGTTCTTTTAACGAAGCAAAGTGCATGGTGGAATCATTACGTTCCATAATCCTTATCCTTTTTCTATAGGTCTAATGATCTAATGTATTCGCGAATGATGCTGGCCAACCCGTGTAAAAGAATGATCGTCATCATTGGCATTGGCTTTACAATCGCCTTCGATCGATTGCTTCTCAAGAAAAATTTTGCACCACCATTCAAAGCATAGAAATGACCAAATCAGTAGACGATAGTTTTTTTGGCCGGAGGTATGCTCATCGATGATATGCTTCATATAGGAGGTTTGGATGTAATCACGGGAAGCAGCCCTTTTATCAAGCAATAATTGCTTGACATACTCTAACGTATCGCCGCGATACCACGATTCCTCTGGTGAACTAAAACCTTGTTTTTTGCGGCGAACCACTTCCTGAGGTACAAGATGATTGATCGCACGACGCAAGACATTCTTTCCGTCGTCACATTCCATATAATAACGTCGAAGTTTTCGAAGTTCATTTTCATCCAGTCGCTTCATATGGGCAAGATTGCCTAATTTATAGCGAATCGGTATACGTTGGGCAAACTCGACTAAATCGTTGTCCATAAAAGGAAAGCGTTCCTCCAAGCCATGCGCCATGGAAAGTTTATCGCCAACCAAGAAGAGAGCATGAAGAAAAGTTTTGATTTCGAAATAAAGTGAATTGGCGATATGATCTTCAGGGGTGGAATAATTGAGATTGTTCAGTGCAAAAACATGACGGAAGGAATAGAAGGTATCACGCTGTAAGACACGGTTCCAAAGTTCGGGCGTAAAGAGGGCGGTTTTGTCTTCTTCTGAAACCAAGCGCTGCCAGAAAGCGTAATACTGCCTAAAAAAATCTTCCTTGCTGACCGAGCGAAAAATACGATAATAACGCCAGGGATACCCAGCATAGAGTTCATCGCCTCCGCTGCCTGATAGACAAACTTTCACGAATTTGGAACTGAGCTGGCTGATGTAGTAATGCGGGTAGCTCATCCCAATGCGCGGGTCTTCCAGATGATACACCACCTTGGGCAACACACGCGCAATGTCTTGAGAATTAAGCACCATCTCGTAATGGCGAGTCTTACAGAAATTGGCGATCATCTCCGCTTCCCGGCGTTCATCATAGTGCGCCTCCACCCCTTGTACTCCTTGCATGTGAAAACCGCAGGTAAAGGTGGAAAGGCGTTCCATCTTATCCGAGGCAAGAGAAACAATCGAGCCGGAATCCAACCCTCCGGAGAGATAACTGCCTACAGGAACATCTGCAACCAGCTGTCGCTCTACTGCTTGTTCTAATAAGTGAATGGTTGCTTCTTCTGCCTCTCGAGGAATCATTCTTGGATCATGGGCGATGAATTGATAATCCCAATAACGCTCCCGGTATATTGGATTATCGCCACGCTGGATACGAAAAATATGAGCGGCGGGAAAAAGTTCAATATCCTTAAACAAGGTGGATTCATGCAACATGTTTTGGAAGGTGAAATATTCATTGAGTGCATCAGGATTGAGTTGTACGCTGATTTTGGGATGCGTCAATAAGGCTTTAATCTCTGAGGAGAAAACGAAGGATTTTCCATCAAACCACCAATAAAGGGGTTTGATCCCGTAACGATCCCGCACGAGATAAAGCGTCTCACGATGAGCATCCCATAAAGCAAAAGCGAACATCCCGTTCAAGCGTTGAACAAAATGAATGCCTTCTTCCTCGTAACCATGAATTAAGACTTCGGTATCGGTGCGGGAAATAAATTCATGGCCTTTGGTTTGAAGTTCAGTGCGGAGTTCGCGGAAATTATACATTTCGCCATTATAAGCAACCGCGATTTGGCGGTCTTGACTAAGCATCGGTTGATGCCCGGTGTCGCTCAGGTCGAGTATCGCTAAACGCCGATGCCCTAATCCTATGCCACGATCGACATAGGACCCTTCTCCATCAGGCCCCCGATGGGCAATGGCCTTATTCATTCGTTTGATCAATGACTCATCTATTGGTTCGCCATTGATATGAAAGATCCCTGTAATTCCACACATCATTCCATCCCATCAGGAAAGAGAGATCGTATCCCAACCTTCCTGGAGTTTATTCGCGACATAGTCTACATCTGATTGGCTCATCGTGGAGAATAAAGGAAGTGCAAGACTAAGATGATCGGCTAAAAGTGATTGAGGAAAATCGTTATCTTTGAGTGAATATTTCTCGCGATAATAGCTTAAGGTATGTACCGCGTGGGTTCCTTGTCGGACAAAAATCCCCTGTCCTTCCAACCAATGGGCTAATTGGTTTCGCTTTTGGTTGTATTCATGCAAATCGGATCTACGGGGTAAACTTTGATCGCCGGGAGATAATAGGATCACGTAGGATTGAAAATTAGGACAAACACCTTCTTCACAAGAAGGAAAGCATAGCCAATCAAAGTCCCTCAACGCTTCATCATACCATGCCGCCCGCTGGCGGCGTTCATATAAAAACGAATCGAGTTTTTTCATTTGAGCCACACCCAGTGCACCCTGGATATCGGTCATGCGGTAATTATAGCCCAAATGGGGAAAATCAGGCAGAAGTGATCCATCTTTTTCATGGCGTTCATAATCACTTTGGGCCGCACCATGATTACGTAAGGAACGGGCATAATCAGCCAAGTGGTCATCCTTAGTAACCAACATTCCACCCTCACCGGTGGTAATCACCTTGCGAGGATGAAAGGAAAAAGCAGCCGCATGAGCCTGTTTTCCTACATGGATGTTGTGGCGCATGGTGCCCAAGGCACAAGCGGCATCTTCTAAAAGCCATAAATCATAGCGATCTGCGAGATCATTTAGTTTGGAATAGTTCAAGGGATAGCCAAAAAGAGAAACCGGAAGAATACCGCGCGTATTTTTGGTTATGCGCTTTTCTATCTCTTCTTCCGACAATAAAAAAGTTCGTAAATCGATATCGCAGAAAACTGGCCGTGCGCCGCAATACTCAATCGCGTTAGCGGTGGCGATATAAGTAAAACTGGGGAGCAGCACTTCCTCACCCGGCTGTACACCCAAAGCTATGAGTCCTAAATGTAGAGCCGTGGTACAACTGGTTGTCGCGACGGCATGTTTCACCTCGCAATAATTCGCAACTGCTTCTTCGAATTCACGCACATAAGGGCCCTGGACCAACCATCCACTATTCAGGGTGCGTGTGATCATCGAGAGTTCTTCTTGATCGAAAACCGGTTTGGTGATTGGAAGTTTCACGAGATCTTCCTCTTAGCTTTGTCTTTCTCACGCCATTCGATTAAGGCTTTCATTCCCTCGCGTAAATCAACACTCCAGCGAAATCCTAGATCCCGCTCGGCTGCTTCAGGACAACCCAGCCGGTTTTGAACGAAGGTTTGGCCGGCGGGTTCAAAGTGAATTTCGAGATGAGAATCGGTGAGTTTAAGCAGCAGTTCTGTTAATTCACGAATCGAGGTTTTGATTCCGCGCCCCACGTTGTAAAAGCCGAAAGGCACCGATGAAGTCAAGGCACATACATTGGCTTTGGCTACATCGCCAACATAGATAAAGTCGTAGGACTGCGACCCATCTCCATACACGATAGGCGGTTTTCCAGATTCGATTCGATCCAAAATTTTCATCATAACAGCCGTATAAGCACCGTGATAATCCTGACGGGGACCGTAAACGTTCATGTACCGCAGCCCCACCGCTTCGAGACCATAGCGGTGATGGAAAGCTTTCATCATGTGTTCGCCTGAAATTTTTGTTGCTCCATAAAATGTTTGGTTATTGTAGGGATGCGCTTCCGTCATGGGTTCTTCAACCGCGTCTCCATACACACTGGCGGAACTGGAAAACACAAGGCGTTGGATTCCATGCTGAACGCAGGCTTCGAGCACATTGAAGGTGCCGCGGATGTTGACTTCGAAAGCAGAGAGTGGATATTCATGGCAATGCAAGAGCCAAAGCGCAGCGAGATGAATCACGGCGTCGCTCTGTTTGACGGCCTCATGCAGAATATCTTTTTGGAGTAATTCACCGCCAAGTTCGAAAATACGGCAGCGGTCGTCACGCAGGGCTTGCGCGAGATTCTCCCGGTTACCGCGCGAGAAATTATCATAAATCAGCACTTCCCCTACATCGTGCTGCAACAATGCTTCCACCACATGGGAGCCGATCAATCCGGCGCCCCCAATCACTAAAATTCGTTTCCCTCGTATATCCATAGACTTAATTCATCACTTCCCTGTGTATAGAGAGGCTACTTTTTGTT
>CAYQOX010000045.1:0-11585 GCA_964419335.1 uncultured bacterium
GGTTGGAATTTCGATGAATTATGGGAAAAAAGGGATTTTTGTTTTTTTGTTGTTTTGTACGGTGCTGGGGGTGTTGACCTTCGGGTTTGTCGTGGTGGAGATATCGGCTTATTGGTTTTTGAAGGGGAGTAAGGAACCCTTTGATCCTGAGCGATTGCAAGGGAAACAGGAGTTGGCGCCTTATTTGATGTTGCGGCCGGAAGCGAATACGGTAATGGAACTTTCATGCCCTCAGCCGGAAGGGGAGCCCGTAGAAGGGGAGGCTAAGATTAACCGGTATCGCTTTCGATATGGGGAGATGAGCAAGGACAAGCCGGAAGATACGTTTCGGGTATTTCTGTTGGGGGGCTCGGTCGTGTTCAATGGTCCTACGAATGAGACCACGATTACCGGTTATTTGGAAAGTCAATTGCGGGAGGGTTATTCTCAAGGTCCCCGTTTTGAGGTGATTAATGCGGGGATGACGGCGTATATTAGCATGCAGGAATTAATTCTGCTGGTGACCGAGATTGTGGAGTTCGAGCCGGATGTGGTGATTGTGCTGGATGGTTATAACGATTGTCTGATTCCATTGACGCAAGAAGAACGGCTTGGGTATCCCTATGGATTTAAAACCATGGAAGCGGCATGGTATCACAGTACGGAAATACTCAAGGGAATGCGGCGTTTTTCGTTATGGACGCATTTAGTTTGTGGATCGCATGCGGTGCGCTCTTTGTTTCCAGGGATATCGTATAGCGAGGCTCTGAAAGGAATGCGAATAAAGCGTGTTAGCCATGAAGCGGTTCGCGAGGCGGAGGTGGAATCTGCCGCCGATTTGTTGTTGAAGAATTGGGAAAAAATGTATGAATTTGCTCAGGCGAGGGAGATCGAGGCGCTCTTTTTACTGCAGCCTTTGTTGAATGATGAGGGTAAATTTGAGCAGTTCTATGATGAGGTGGAAGAGGGGATTGAAGCCTTGTCCTTTCGGGGAAAGGTGGAGAGTTTGCGTCGATTTTTGCGGGATCGGAAAGACTTATTTTACGATGAAATTCATACCTATGAGGAGGGGAACCGGCTTTATGCGGAGCGAATTATGGAGGAGATGAAAGGGCGGGAATGGCTGGAATTTTGAGGGGATATATTGTTGTATTTTGAACACATGTCCTGATTTCAGCAGTTGGTAAGTGTTCAGAATTAGGAAATGGGAAAAACCGAATTGATGGATTATTGATTAAACTTATTGATAAAATTGATGTTATGTTCTTGTGAGAAAAGTGGCATGGTGTGTGCTTAAGAAGTAAAGTGTTCTTTTACCAACCCTAAGCCGGGTTCAAAAGAAATCATTGACAGATAACAGGTTTTTTCGGTTGGTTTGTGGTTGTTCATCAAGCCAAATGTGGCATAGTGCATGCGGAAGCCGGTATCTGTGGATGAACAACAAAGAATCGAAGAGATTTAGCCTTGATTTGGGTAAACTTTTAGAAAAGGAGAGAAAATCATGACCCCACAAGAAATAATCAACATGATTAAAGAGAAATCGATTAAGTTTGTTGATTTCAAGTTTCAGGATTTTCCAGGGACTTGGCAGCACTTTAGTATTCCATCAGGAGTGCTGGAAGAAGAATCGTTTGAGGATGGATTTGGTTTTGATGGTTCCAGTATTCGGGGTTGGCAGGAGATTAATGAGAGTGATATGTTGATCTTGCCTGATCCCGAGACGGCGTTCGTGGATCCTTTTATGAGTATGTCGACGCTTTCTTTGACTTGTTCGATATTGGATCCGATCACCAAGCAGCCTTATTCGCGGGATCCGCGGAACGTGGCGAAAAAGTGTTTGGAGTATGTGAAGTCGACGGGGATCGCGGACATGGCGTTTGTTGGGCCTGAAGCCGAGTTCTTTGTGTTTGATAGTGCCCGTTTTGGTCAAGAGGCCAATTACGGGATGTATGAGATTGATTCGGAAGAGGGGGTATGGAATTCTATCTCGGAGATGGATGGTCGAAACTTAGCGCATCGTCCACGGCATAAAGAGGGTTATTTCCCGGTGCCGCCAACAGACTCACTCCAAGATATCCGTTCGGAGATGGTCAGTTTGATGATGGATTTGGGTGTGGATGTGGAAGCGCACCATCACGAAGTGGCGACAGCGGGACAATGTGAGATCGATATGAAGTTCAGTCCCCTGGTGCATATGGCCGACCAGTTGATGATTTACAAGTACGTTGTGAAAAACGTAGCCAAGGCCCATGGGAAAACCGCGACTTTTATGCCCAAGCCGATCTATGCGGATAATGGATCAGGGATGCATATTCACACCAGTTTGTGGAAAGGTGAGCAGCCTTTGTTTGCAGGAGATAAGTATGCGGGGTTATCGCAGGAGGCTTTGTACTATATCGGAGGGATTTTGAAGCATGCTGGTGCCATCATTGCCTTTTGTGCTCCGACGACGAATTCGTACAAGCGGTTGGTTCCGGGATATGAAGCGCCGGTGAACTTGGCGTATTCGCAGCGAAACCGGAGTGCCGCGATTCGAATTCCCATGTATTCGCCCAGTCCGAAGGCCAAACGAGTTGAATTTCGGTGTCCGGATCCCTCATGCAACGGCTATTTGGCCTTTTCGGCGATTGTGATGGCGGGCATGGACGGCATTATCAACAAGATTGATCCGGGCGATCCTCTTGATAAGAACTTGTATGACCTCGCACCGGATGAATTAGCGAAGGTGCCCAAAGTTCCTGGTTCATTGGAAGAAGCGGTGAATGTATTGGAAGCAGATCATGAGTTCTTGCTGCAAGGCGATGTCTTTACGAAGGACGTGGTAGAAAAGTGGATTGAGTACAAGCGGGAGAGCGAGATTGATCCGGTTCGTTTACGTCCTCATCCGTATGAATTCTTCCTTTACTATGACATTTAATAAACAGTAAGGAATTGAGATTTTTCTCGCTTCAGTGGAAAAGAAACAGAATAGAGGAAAAGTAAGAATGTAGGAGCCCTTTGCGGATTAAGTTCCGTTGGGGGTTCTCTCTCCGATGGGTGGGGCTGATGTCCCCGGCTTTATCAGCCCCACTCTTTTTTAGATCATTACGAAAGTGAGTCCTTTTTTGGGAGAAAACGCCTTGGGGATGGGTTCCGTTTGTCTCCGCGCGGCCTTCAGGGCCGCTTGCTCCGAAAGCCGCTTCACACAAGCCCCTTCGGCGTTTTGGTTCGATTCATTAGGAGTGAAACCGGATGAACCTTTTTTTTTATCTTTGCGTAAAATAAAAAATGGGCTCATTGGGATAGTAAAATACTTTTTTTGGGGGATATAAAGTCTTAGAAAAGAATTCTTTTGTATACGCGGTCTCTTTAAAGTTTGGTTCAGTTTATGCGGTGAAGAAAAAGCCCCCGCTTGGGGATCAAACGGGGGCATGGATTAAAGTTAAGTAGTAAAACTTAATTAGTACAGCATGAATTCATCAACCGAGGTGGTTTCGTTTGCCAAGCTCATCGCGAAGATGCTAAGGATCGGATCATCGCGGGGGATGTTATTGGGCATAACGATTTCGGTTAAGGTTTTGGAGTCATCCAGCAGATATTGCTTTTTGATGAGGATGAGTCCACCGGTGGGGGAGTTGCCATCGGTTCGGACTAAGCCCGGCCAGAGACGTTCGCCTAAGCGAGTGCGGACGGTGGGACCGGTGAAGACGCCGATTTGGTGGACGCGAGGCCCCCAAGCATCGGATTCGCCTTCTTCATTGGTTTGGTCGGGTGCGGCATCTTCGAATTTGAGATAGATTTCACCGAATTCTGTATCCAGGTAATCGGAGATGTCAAAGCTATGGATTTCGCGGTTGGGTTCATAGCCATCCCCGCCGGACTCATAGGCCTGATCTTCTTCTACAGAATTGTAGATTTCTTCGAAGCTGCTGTCATCGAAGGGATCCCCGTTGGAGATGGACATGGAAGTATTGCCCCACATTTCGACGTACAGGGTTGCTTCATCCAAGCCTTCGGGAATCGGAGAGGCGTAGGTAAAGAAGCCTTCGCCATTGACATAGGTGTACTGGCCGTAATCGTGGTTGGCTTGGTTTTGGCCTTCAACAAACCACAAGACGTAGTCTGGGTCTCCTTCGTAAGTCATGTAGTCAACGATGATTTCATCGGGATCGCCGCTTTCAGGTGCGACCCATTCGGGTGGGCTCCAGAACCAGTCATTGACAGTACCGATGGGAATCCAGTCGCCTTCGCCTTCTTCATAGATAGGTTTGAAACTGTTGACTTCGTGGCGGGGATCATAGACTTCGCCGGTGTCGGGATCGACATCGGCAGCCCAGTCATCCACGCTACCCGGCCAGTTTCCATTCCCGGACATGCAAGCGAGAAAGAGATACTGATACTGTCCCGGGGGAACGGGAATGGTATCGCCGGCGACGTAATATACGTCGAGTTCACCGGGATTCATGGGGGGAAGCAGGAAGGCCACTTCGCCGTCTTCGGTCACGTTGACTTCGCCGGGTTCTACATCTTCGGGCAAAGAGCTTACGAGGACACGTTGGTCGCCATTGTCCAGGGTCCAGATGGCGCCTGGATCGGATTCATGGTTGGTGCCCTCAGTTTCGTCGCCTTCGACGTCGTTTTGCCAGCCATCGGCGTTCCAGAAGTCGCTGAGATCGATGGGAGTGCTTTCAAACTTCTGGGCAGGTGCTAGCTGCGCTACAACGACACTTAGCAGCAACACCATCGTGCATGTACAAATTTTTTTCATACTTCAATTCCTCCTTATAAAGATTTTTGGGGTCCATCCTTCCAAATAAACATTCGTTTATCTAGATATGTGGAGGATGGATTAACGAAAATATCTTCTCAATAAACGGAAGAGAAGTCAACTGTTGGAGCCTATAATTATAATGTTTATAAATAATATTATTGTTTCGGATGATGCAATGATTATGTGAGAAAGAGTATAAAAGTGGAGTATCACGAAAGTGAGTCTTTTTTTGGGGGAGACACGCCTTGGGGATGGGTTCCGTTTGTCTCCGCGCGGCCTTAAGGGCCGCTTGCTCCGAAGGCCGCTTCACACAAGCCCCTTCGGCGTTTTGGTTCTATTGATTAAGATCGAAAAAGGTCATGGCTCTCGTTTATAGAATCATGTCATGTGACCTTTTCGGGGTCTAAGCAAGCACTCAAATACAGGGTGAACCATAAAAGTTGGGTATTAATGAATGAAGGGAAATAAAAAAGCCAATCGAGAGGATTGGCTTTTAGGGAGGGTGAAAGGGTGGAAAATTATAAGAAACGAATCGTAAGGGGATAGCGATAGTCTCTGCCATCGTTGGCACGTACGGCAGCGATGATGATGGCAATGAGCCAGAAGATGGAGAGGGCTACTAACAAAGGAATAGCGACTAAGGAAAGGACAACGGTAAAAATGAGGATAATGCAAATAAGCCAATAGATGCTTATGCTGATTTGGAAATTCAAGGCTTCTTTTCCGTGATCGTCGATAAAGGAAGAATCTTGGCGTTTGATGAGCCAAAAGATCAGAGGGCCGATAATATGACCGATACCCGGCGCGATAAAAATGCCCAAGGCGCCAAGATGGCAGAAGGTTGCCCATAAACGTTCTTCTTTACTGGTATTAATATTGGATTCGTACATATCTTGCATAGAAAGACTCCCTGTTTTCTGTGATTCATGCTTGGATTGGAAGTGTGTAAAAGAAAAATAATAGCATTTCCCTGTGTATTTTGTGAGTTTGCAAAGAATACACATAAAAATAAGCTTATATTATTTATGGATTTGAGGGAATGAGCAAGCGGGTGTTTTCATTTGGTTTTTGTAGAAGAGTTTTTTTGGGTAATTATTGCTCGAATTAGGAAGAAATGGCTGTTTAAAATAGTAGAAAACCAGAATGATGTGAGAGATGATGAAAAGGAAGAATAAGTATTCCGTTGAGGCGATACTCGATCGGGTCCATCGGGAATCCAATGCGGATCAATCGGCGCTCTATTTTTTGTCGTATCCCGGCTTTGATTCGTTGTTGTTATCGCACAGTACTGGAAGGATTAAAGAGGGGGATCGTTATTGGCGGAATCATTGTGGGGAGACGGAGACGATTGAGCAAATCCGGAATGCGGAAAGTTCGGTGTTGCTTTTAGGGAAGAACATTACAGGAATACGAGAAAAGACGGTAGCCACACCGATTCGCAGTGGGGCCTGGGTGATTGGGGCGGTGATCCATTGTTATGATCATCATCCGGTGGAGGATGTAGAGCGTCTTTCCCGAGTGGTGGAACCTTATGCGACGGATTTTTTTCATGCCTGGATTGAGTTTGTGGTAGCGGATCAATCGCAGCCGTTGTCGGTGTTATTGAATATGGCTGGGGAAGTTTCTTCTTCCCTGGATTTGGATCGGGTGCTGTTGAGTGTGGTGGAGCAGGCGACACGGCTTTTTCGGGCGAAGATGAGTTCGTTGATGATGTATAACAAGAAGAGCCATGAGTTGGAGATGATTACGGCGTATGGCTGTAGTTTGGAGTATTTGGATAAGCCCAACCTACCTATAGAGGGATCGATCTTGGGGAGGGTGGTCAAGCAGAATCAGATTATGGAGATTCCCAATATTTTTGAAGAGCCCTTATATTTGCACACGGAATTGGCGGCGAAGGAAGGGGTGGCTTCTCTCTTGGCGGCGCCGATTACTTTTCAGGAGGAATTCTTGGGAGTTTTGAATATATATTCTTCGAATACGCGAGATTGGCAGCAATCGGAGCGTGAGTTGTTACAGACTTTTGCGGATCATGCGGCTTTGGCGATCAACAATGCGCGGGTGCATGAACAAATCTTGTCGATGGAGGAGCAGCTGCATGTATCTTCGCGGCTGGCGACATTAGGCGAGCTGGCCGCAGGGTTGGCGCATGAGATACGTAATCCCTTGGCGGTGATTAACATGTTAATTCATTCGTGGAAGGGGCATCCACCAGGGGAGGAAGATTTTCAGCTTGATTTGAATGTGATTGGGCAAAAGGTAAGCGATTTAAATGTGCTGGTTTCGGATTTATTGAATTTGGGGAGTTCGCGTTCCTTGGATCGGCAGGAGCAAAATATGATAGAGATGATTGAGCGGGTTTTGCGGTTGCTGCGTCATCGGATTACTCAGCAAAAAGTGAATATACGAAAAAAGTTTGGAGCCAATAAGAATACCATGTGGGTGGATCGAGAGCGGATGGAGCAAGTCTTTTTGAATTTGATGTTGAACGCTTTGGATGTGACGCCGGAGGGCGAGGTGATTGATTTGATCACCTCGCTGGAGAGGGGGCATTATGTGATTCATGTGGCGGATCGGGGGCCGGGGATTCCGGAGTCGAAGATCCCGGATTTGTTTAAGGCGTTTCGGACGACGAAGCCAAAAGGGGCGGGGTTGGGGCTGCCTATCTCGCGGCGGATTGTGGAAGAGCATAAGGGGAGAATTGAAGTGAAGCCGAACGAGCCCCGGGGGACGGTGTTTTCGGTGTGGCTGCCTTTGGATTGAGCGGGGAAAGGCAGGAGTGAAAGCGAGGGTGAAAATATTCTTTGATTTAAATGGGGTAAAATCCTTGTTTGAATTGGCTGAAGCCGGCATAATTTTTTGATTCTAGTTGAAAGGAAAAAGTCCATGCTTTTATCTGTAGTGATGCCGGTGTATAACGAAATCGATACGATAGAGGCTATTTTGAAAAAGGTGCAAGAGGAGAAGACTCCGAAAGAGATTCTTGTGGTGGATGATTTTTCTACGGATGGAACTCGGGAATATTTACAGCAGTTGAATCCTGGGGAGAATTTGAAGATTTTTTTTCATGAGAAAAATAGGGGAAAAGGAGCGGCGGTGCGCACAGCGTTGGAGCATGTGGAAGGGGATATTGTGATTATTCAAGATGCCGATTTGGAATATAACCCGCAGGAATATGAGCGTTTGATCCGGCCGATTGTGAATGATTTTGCGGATGTGGTTTATGGGTCGCGGTTTTCGGGGGAAGAGAAGCGGGTGCTTTATTTTTGGCATTCGTTGGCGAATAAGTTTCTCACATTAGTTTCCAACATGTTTACCAATTTGAATTTAACCGATATGGAAACTTGTTATAAGGCATTTCGGGCGGAAGTGATTTGTAATGTTAAGATTGAAAGCGATCGTTTTGGGATCGAGCCGGAGATTACCTCGAAAGTGGCGAAGCAGAGATGCCGGGTTTATGAGGTGCCGATTTCGTATCATGGGCGAGAGTATGGGGAAGGGAAGAAGATTACGTGGCGAGATGGCGTGTCGGCTTTGTGGTGTATTATTAAGTACAATTTGTTTCGATGAAGGAGTTTTGGCGCAGAGGGGTTATCATGAAAGAATTGCGTCATAAAATGAGATTGAAGGAGGTTCGACCCTTTATGAGTGAGAAAAGACATATCCATGCGTTTGTGAGTGGTCGGGTACAGGGGGTTGGCTTTCGACATTATACCTCTCGTTGTGCAGAGGGATATGGGCTCGTAGGAGAAGTGAGGAACCTAGCCGATGGGCGTGTGGAGATTATTGCTGAAGGGGAAGAGGCGAAATTGAAGAAGTTTCTTGAAGATATAAAGCGGGGGCCTTCGATGTCTCACGTGGCGGATGTGAATGTGAATTGGGCGCCTGCGTACGGATATTATCGTAATTTTTCGGTTTCTTTTTAACCATCAATCTTACTGTGGGAGAGCAGCATGAAAGTGATTACGGAGCGTATCCAGATTTCATCCCGAGGGCATACGGACATTCATGATCTGACGAGGAATATACGTGAGATTGTCGCGAAGAACGAGGTGGAGAATGGCCAGGTCACGGTGTTTGCACCGGGGGCGACGGCAGGCATTAGTACGGTGGAATATGAACCGGGACTGTTACGGGATATTCCTGAGTTGTTGGAAGAGTTGATTCCATCGAAGAGGACTTATCATCATGATGAGACGTGGCATGATGGGAATGGGCATTCGCACTTGCGGGCGACTTTGGTGGGGCCTTCTCTGACGGTCCCGTTTGAGAAAAAAGAGCTAATACTGGGAACTTGGCAGCAGGTGATTCTGTTGGACTTTGATAATCGATCCCGCAATCGGAGTATTGTGGTGCAGATTATGGGAGAATGAGAGGGAGATGGCGGGTAAGGATTGGAAAAAGGCTTCCGTGAAGGAGCGGGCGAAAAAAGTTATATCGGTGTTGGCGAAAGGGTATGAAGCCAAGAGTGCATTGCATTTTAGGAATGGGTTTGAATTGCTGATTGCGACGATTTTGTCGGCACAATGTACGGATGAGCGGGTGAACCAAGTGACGCCGAAGTTGTTTGAGCGTTTTCCAACGCCGGAAAGGATGGCGGAAGCGGCGCCGGAAGAGATTGAAGAACGGATACGTTCTACGGGATTTTATCGTCAGAAAACCAAGAGTCTGCTGGCGGTGAGTCAGGCGATTCAGGAGAGGTTTGGCGGGGAGGTGCCGCCAGATATTGAGGCGTTAACGGCGCTACCTGGGATTGGCCGTAAGACGGCCAACGTGGTTTTGGGTACGGCGTATGGGATCCCGGCGATCATGGTGGATACCCATGTGAAGCGGGTGGCGAACCGTTTGGGATTTTCCAGCCAGTCGAATCCCGACAAGATTGAAAAGGATTTGGTGGAGATCATACCAGAAAAAGAGCGAACGGCTTTTTCTCACCGGATGATATGGCATGGGAGAAAAGTGTGTGTGGCTAAGAAGCCCAAGTGTGGTGAATGTGTGATTGCGGTGTATTGTCCCAGCGAGGGGAAGGTTTGAGGGATTACTTTTTGGGCTGTAAGTTTTGGGCGAGTTCTTCGATATCCACATTTTTTTCTAATTTTTTATAGACAACTTGGAGGTGGTCGCGGGTTGGTTGGTGGCCGGGATTGATTGCTAAGGCTTGGTAAAAATGCATTTCAGCCCGGCTCCAGAGTTGGAGTGTGGCGTAGATGGTGCCCAGGGCATAGGGATAGGTGACCTCATCGGGGTTGTGCTGGTGAAGGATGGATAAAAGGGTAACGGCTTCGTTGTAGCGTTCTTTTTCGATGCGCTGGCGGGCGAGGTTTAGAAATTGGGTCTCGAATTCGGGGTTGAGTTCGAGGCATTTTTCTAGGTAGGGACGGGCCTTATGGCAACGGAAGCGGTCGAGATGATAGAGGGCTAACTCCAGGTGACTGTTGAAATCGTGGGGATTGATTTCGGTGAGACGTTGGAGGAAGGGAATCGCCTGATGGAGCCAGCCGAGTTGTTTGTAGATTTGTAGCATCTCCTGGTTGGTTGTGAAATTGTGGACTCGTTTTTGTAGAATTTCCTCTTCGTATGTGGCATTGGGGGGTAAGGGATTGGGGAAGATTTCGCGGATTTTTTGGGTGTAGAAAAGAGGATTGGGTATTTGTTGGATGGTTTGGCCGTGGATGAGATCGTTATAGAGATCGATGGTGTCTTGACCCATTGTACGGTGGTCATGGTACTCTTCGACATAGCGGCGGCCTTGCTGGCCAAGGTCTTGGCGTCGTTGGGGATTTTTGATTAAACGTACCAGCTCGGAGTATAGGGTTTTGGGGTCGGCATGCACGATTGGAGGGGATAAGCCTTGGTACGTGGTTAAGTAGGGATCCATGCGGGCGATAACGGGTTTGCCCAAGGTCATCATTTGTAAGGCAAAGGCGCCGTGATAGCCGATAAAGAGCTGGTCGATCGCGATATCGGCTTTTGCGAACAAGCGGTGAACTTCGTTTTGAGGGACACCTTCGACCAAGATTAACTCGATGGGGTAACCTTCTTTTTGTAGGGTTTCGATGGTGGGAAGGATATATTCGGTGCCTTTTTTGTAGCGGTGGGTGGGAGCGTGAATGATGTAGATTTTGTTGGGATCTTTATCTTCGAGAGAGGCGTTTTTGACTTTTTCGTCCCACTCAGCGATGTGAATGGGGACTGCCCATCCCCGTTGGGTTCGTTTCATGAGGGCGATACGGGGGAGGTGGTCGATGCGGAGGCTTCCCGCTAAAAAGGCGTGTACGTAGCGGTCGACGGTGGCGACGCTCTTGTATTGTTCGGGACGCATCATGGGGGGTTTGGGAGCCGTTTTGCCTTGGGTTTGGGCGGCGAAGTATTTCATCAGTTCGGGGGAGTGATTGACGATATCGCTGCCGCAGCAGGTCATAACGATAATCTTGCCAGCTTTGCGCAATAGTTCCAAGTCTTTGAAATCCCAGAACAGGGTTGAGACAAAGTAAAAGTGGTAGACGTCATAGGCGTAGAGATGTTCTTCTAGAAAGGTTTTCCAAATCGCGTTCCGTTTTTCTTCGTTTTGGACTCCGAGGGAGCCGCGGGTATGGAGCATGATATCGCCTTGAGAGAAGAAGCCGGTACCGATGTCTAAGGTGGTGGCGTCGTGTCCCAACTCACGCTGGGCCTGGGCGGTTAATTGCATATTCACGCCGATTTCGTTGGGCGCGTGGAGGATGCGCATAGATCACTCGCTCTTATGAATTGTTTGTTTAAGGTGTTCATTTTACTTGGATCATTTGGGAATGCAATAACGAATTGTATGTTTGTTTTTTACTTTTTGAGTTATTTATGGTATGTATAGGATCAA
>CAYQOX010000045.1:11685-32932 GCA_964419335.1 uncultured bacterium
GAAAGTGAGTCCTTTTTGGAGAGAGTGCCTTGGGGATGGGTTTTGCTTGTCTCTGCGCGGCCTTAAGGGCGGTTTGCTGCGAAAGCCGCTCCACACATGCCCCTTCGGTGTTTTGGTTCTATTGAATCGGATCGAAACAAGTTATGACTTTCGTTTATAGAATCATGTCATGTTTCCTTTTCGAGGTCTCAACAAGTACGCAAATACAGGATGAATCTAAATTATTTTGATGAGGGATTGGGATGATGAAAGAGTCGTTAGATCATAGGTTGAGTTTGCGTTTGATGAGTGAAGAAGATTTTCCCCGGTGTCAGTGGTTGCGAGAGCAGGTGGGATGGAATCAGACATTGGAAGATTGGAAGCGATTTTTGGGGTATGATCCCACCGGTTGTTTTGTGGCGGAAATGGAGGGAGTGGTTGTTGGGACGGTGTGTACGATTCCGTACGAGGAAGAGTTTGGTTGGGTGGCGATGGTCATCGTTGATCCGGAGCAGCGGCGGAAGGGGATGGGTACGCTTTTGTTGAAGAGAGGGATCGCGCATTTAGAAGAGCAGGGGCTGACGGTGAAACTGGATGCGACGCCGGCGGGGAAATTGCTTTATGATACGCTGGGTTTTGAGGATGAGTATGGGGTTGCGCGCTATGAGGTGGATGTGGTCGAGGTGAAGAAGCCGGAGGCGGAATGCGAAACCTTAAGTCATGCGGATTTGGAGGCGCTTGATTTGTTTGATCGACCGATTTTTGGGGCTTCGCGGGAACCGGTTTTGCGATCGTATATGGATTTTTATCCGGACTTGGCGTATGTCCTGCGGGAGGGGGAGGAAATTGTGGGGTATATTATGGCGCGGGAGGGAGTGCATGCTTTTCATGTTGGGCCTTGGGTGGCGCGGGAGGAACGAACGGCTCGAAACTTGTTGTATACATTATTGTATCGACGCAGGCCAGGGCGTGTGTTTGTTGATATTGTTGAGCCGAATGCCTATGTTTTACCGATGCTGGAAGGATTGGGGTTTCGATTGCAGCGTCCTTTTATACGCATGTATAAAGGGGAAAATACGCACCCGGGGAAGCCGGAATGGATCTATGGGATAAGCGGGCCGGAGTTGGGGTAGGGGGGGAATTAATCTAAATAGACGGTTTTAATTTCATTCATTGATTTTATCTGTCGATCATTAGTCAAGAACGTGTCACAATCTGTTAATTCTGCAGTAGCCATATGAATAGCATCAGGGAGTTTTAATTTAAATTGTGCTCTTAAGGTGGCCGCCCGTAAGAGAATTTCCCGATTGATAACATAAACAGATAAAGTTGTTGAAGACTGAATTCCCTTTTGATAAACCTCTTGGCAAACTACATTTTTCTCCTGAATAGGTTTGATTAAGGCTTCGGCTAAAGTTAGTTCACTTGTGATGGAATGATATTCACCTTTTTCAATTTTCTTGATTAAAGGTTTAATCTGTGAAATGTAAGGATCGAATCCTTCAAATAAATAAACAAAAATATTTGTATCTAGATAGATTCGGTTTCCTTGAATCTGATCAATCAATCCCATTGGTCACGTTCCTGACGTATGAAAGCATCCGCTTCCTTCGGATTGTTATAACACCCTTTTGCAGCCCCAATTAATTGAGAAAGAGGGATGGCAGGTTTTGTAGGTTCTTCGATTAGAATGATCACATCGACATCCTGACCTTCTGGAAGGTCGTGAGATCGAATTTCAAGAATCCCACCGGACTGAACTGTAACTTTGTGTCTTAATGCTTTAGTCATCATTCTTCACTCATTTTCTTCCAACAATCTATTCCTTTCTAGGATCATTTTACTCGAATAAACAGTTTTTGTCATTCTCCAAGGGGAGGAGATTTAATCGTGCATGAGTTGGTGGAGTTGTTCTTCCATGTTGCCGTGTTTCATGAGGGAGGTGCCGACTTGGATGGCGTCGACCCCGGCGGCTTGTAATTGGAGAACCTCCTGGCGATGGAAGATGCCGCTTTGGCTGACAAGCACCCGGTCGTCAGGAACCAGGGGTCGGTGGTTAAGGGTGGTTTGAAGATCGGTGGTCATGGTGTCGAAATCGCGGTTGTTGATGCCGATGACTTCGGCGCCGACATGTACCAGGAATTGAATTTGTTCGGCGGTATGGCCTTCGGCGAGTACATGGAGGCCGATTTCATGGGCTTTTTGGAGGAGTTGGGCGTAGGTGTCTTGGTCAAGGATTTGTGCCATCAGCAGTACGGCATCAGCGCCGAGGACGCGGCTTTCGTAAAGTTGATATTCGTCGAGGGTGAAGTCTTTGCGTAAGACGGGAAGTTGTACGGCGGCCCGCGCTTCTTGGAGATGGCGGTCGGTTCCGGAAAAATATGTATAATCAGTGAGAACTGAGAGGGCGGAAGCGCCGCAGCGTTGGTAGAGGGAGGCGATTTCGCCGGGATCGAAGGTGTTGCGAAGAATGCCGGTGGAAGGGGAGGCGGCTTTGATTTCCGCGAGCAGTTTGATGCCCTTCTCGCGGCGCAAGGCGTGTTTGAAATCCCGGGATGGCGGTAAATCTTGAGCGGCGTTTTGCAAGAGTTCGAGCGGGTGGATGCGTTTGCGTTCTTCCACCTCTTGGCGTTTATGTTCGACGATTTCTTTCAGTATGCCTTTCATGATGGATCCTTAATAAAAATTCGCAGGTACACGGTAGAGTTCGTAGCCCAGATTTTGGCTTGGCTTGTCAAAGATGGGTTCTAAGGCATTGCGGATGAGGCCCTGCTGGATTTGGGGGGTACGCCGGCTGACATCGCAAGTGTGCACCGGGGGAAAATAGGAGACGTATTTTACATTATATTTCTTTAGAATGGATTTGGCTTCGTCCAGGTCTTGGGTGGTGTAGAGGCGAAGGATTTCTTCTTTGCGTTTATAAACGGCTTGGCGGACTTCGATTTGTTCGGGATCTTCGACTTCGTTGGGACGGCCGCGCCAGAGACTTTCGTGGTTTGTCCAACCGATGGCGGTGGGGCGTCCGGTGAAGGCGCTGACAGAATTTTCCAGGCTGTAGGCACATCCGGGGATTTCCAAGACTACGTCATCAGGGTCGGTGTTCTCGCGGACGTATTGGATGATTTCGTATTGAATGGGGTGGGATTGTTTCATGAAGGCCAAGCCGTCGAGGGTCGCAGAACGGGTTGGCGTGGGTAGGATAAAGAGAGAGGCGAGAATGTAGACGGGCATGAAGAGGACGAGTAAGGTGACGGCGGCGAGGGGGACGCCGAGAAAGGCTTTGATTTCGGTGGTGTCGATTTTTCGGAATGCTTCGAGGAGGAGATAGGGAAGACCCACACCAAGTAGCAGCCAGGCGGAAAAGTGGAATTTGAAGATGGTGTTCATGCGGGATAAGGCTTCGCCGTAGGTGTCACGGATAAAGATGAACTCGCATCCTGCGATGGCCGACCAGGCCAAGGCACAGGCGAGGAGAGCGAAGGTTTCGCGTCCGTGACAGGTGGGTTGGCGGTGATGGTTTTCCAGGATGCTTTTGAGGGTGAAAAGCCAAAAGAGGAGCGCGATCACGGGGGTGAGGGCATAGGGGATATAGCCTGAGATTGTCCATAGGGCGATGAATAGAATGCCGAGAATACCCGCGAAAAAGCCGATTTCTTCCCAATCCCAATGGTTACGAAGAGCCAAGGTTTGTTGACATAGGATGACCAGGCTGGCGATGAGGTGAAAGCCAAAGATGAGGAAAAATTCCCAGAAGCTGGTGTGATAGGGGCTAAGGTGGAGCAGATCGCCCTGGAGGGGAGCCTGGAAATTGAGCCAAAAGGGGGCGGCGAAGAGATAGCCTATCAGAGGGATGGCGAGCAGGAGGAATTTTAAAAGAAGGCTAGAGGTACGTATTCCTTGTTGTGGTGTGTATAGGGGGATGCCAAGGAAGGAAGTCGAACGCCATTCGACGTTTTTGTTCAACAGCAAACGGAGAAAGCCGCTTGCCAAGACCGCGAAAAAGAAAAGGGTGGCTACGGGGAAGTCGAACAGGTTTGTCGGCATGATAAAGGCAAAGCCTATGACCGCGGTGGCGAGCAAGGGCCACTCGTAGCGTAGGAGGGAGCCAAAGGGCAAGCGTACAAAGGCGCGGGATATGGCATAGATGATCGCGAGGAGGAACAAAAAGAAGGGCATATTGGAAAAATGGGGATGGAGGTCACCCCAGAGAATGGCGAAGAAGGGATATTCGTTGATGAGTTTGTTCGGTTCGACATCGGTGATGATGCGGGATGTATTCCACAAGAGGCCATTGCGCCAGGAGTAGATATCCTCGGGGAAACTTACATCCCTGAGGATTACTGTGATTCCCGCGAGATTGCCCAAAAAGAGGGTGCCGATGACGGTGAGTACAGCCCAGCGGCAGCGTTGGAAGAGTATGCGTCCCAAGACAAAAGCGACAGAGGCGGAGAGGGCGGCTACCATGGCGATGGCAAGATTGTACGCGTATTCGGGGGGGATCCCGGTAAGTTTGACCGGGATGGAGTGGAGCAAATAGCCGCCGTAGTGGTAATTGATGGGATAGCCTGCGAGCCAGGGATCGTCGGGGGGAATTTCGCGGGTGACGGTGAGGGCGTTGAGGAACATCATGTCCATGGGTTTTTCGGTAGAATCAATGTTGGGGTCTTCGCGGCGGGCGAGGAGGATGAGGAGGAAGACAAGGATGGTGATGATTTCACCATGGAGTGCGGTTCGCCAACAACGGCGGAGAATACGTAAGAACCATTCTGGATTTTGGATGATGAGATACACCGAGAGTGCGATGAGAAGGAGCATCACGCTGATTAAGCCGAGGGCGCTGAAGGGGAGAATGCCGAGAAAGGCAAGTAGCCATGAGAAGAAGGCAATAGCCAGCCATCCCAGGGGGCGGGATAACAGCAGGCCAGCTTCCGGCATTCGGCGAAAGGTTTTCATGGACAAGGGGAGAACGACAGCACCGAAGAGGGTGAAGAGGATATACCAAATCAGAGCAAGCATGAGATCGGAGATCATAATGGATTTTGATTTCCTTGTAAGATTATTCTTGTTCTATCATTGTTGTCTGGTTGAAAAGAAGAATCAATGATTGTGGGATAGGAATGTTGATCGACGGAACACAAATTTTGTATTCTATGCCGGTGCATGCGAGAATCGCGCGCGGTTGAAATCTAGAGGGAGAATACATGATTGTAGGGGGTAGAAAAGAGGGATAGAAATTCAATTTCAATGTGGAGATGAGTATTTCTTGTGTTTTGGGTTGTTTCAACTACTATAATTTGGGTGATGTATTCGTCCATATTAAGCGAGTTCCTAGATGAGGAGTTATTTATGTTAATTGAGTCAGCGGCAGCGGTGTTGGTGGGAGCCTCGGTGTACAGTTTTTTGGTGGAACCGTATCGCTATCAGCTGCGCCATTATGAACTTGAGTTGATGGGGCCGGCTTTGCCCTGGTTGAAAGTGCTGCATCTCTCCGATTTTCACTTTTATAAAGGGCAGGAGCGGCGGCGTGATTTTTTGCATAGGCTGGCGGAAGAGACGTATGATTTTGTGTTTATCACAGGGGATTTGATTGATAATGACAGCGGGATTGCGTTGTGTCATGAGGCTTTGCGTCCATTGAAAGCCAGGTATGGGATTTATAGCGTGCTGGGCAATCATGATTATACCCATGTGCAGTGGCATCATATCTTTCACCGCACAGGGGGGGCGGTGGAATCTATGCTGCGGCGGCAAAATGATGTACCGCGTTTGATCGATGGATTGCGCGAGATGGGGATTGTGGTTCTGTGCAATCAGCGTCGTGAGGTGGAGATGAAAGGGGGAGCGATTACGGTTGCGGGAGTGGATGACCCTTACTTACAAAAAGACGATGTAGAGGAAACCTTTCGTGGGTATGAGAAAAACAAGCCGTGTTTTGTGTTGATCCATACGCCGGACCGCTATCAGGAGTTGGCGGAGAAAGGAGCCGAGATGGTTTTTTGTGGGCATACTCACGGGGGACAAGTGCGTATGCCGTTTGTGGGACCGGTGATCACGAGGACGCTTGCGCCGAGGAAATTCGCGGGGGGATTGGTGCGTGTCAATGGGACGTATTATCATACTTCGAAAGGCTTAGGGTCAGGTCCTTTGACCCGTCCACGCTTTTTGTGCCCGCCGGAAGTGAATCTTTTTACGATTCGTTTTACTCCAAAAGTGGATTAATTGATTTTGGGGAGGGGGAGACCGAGTTCTTTCATGACGAGTTGGAGGTCTTCCCAGGCTTTGTGTTTTTCTTGGGGGGAACGAAGCAAGTATGACGGGTGAAAAGTAGGGAGAAGTTTGCACCCCTTGTATTCATACCATTGGCCGCGCAGGTGGGAGATGGGGGAGGTGGTGTTGAGGAGATTTTGGGCCGCGAATTTGCCCAGAGCGACGATGACTTTGGGGCGGATGATTTCGATTTGTTGATGGAGGAAGGGTTCGCAGGCAGCGATTTCATCCAGCTCGGGATTGCGGTTGTTGGGGGGGCGGCATTTGATGACATTGCATATATACACATCTTCGCGTTTCAGTCCCATTCCATTTTCAATCATTTTGGTGAGCAGTTGACCGGCTTTGCCGACGAAGGGGCGTCCCTGCCGGTCTTCGTCTCCACCTGGTCCTTCTCCTACAAAGACTAATTCTGCGTTGGGATTGCCCTCGCCAAAGACGACATGATTGCGGCTTTTGGAGAGTTTGCACTTGGTACAATCTTGGAGGGATTGCTGTAGTTGATCCAGTTGGTCTTTGGGAGAGGGGGGGAGGGACTTTTCGAGAACACGCTTGTCGAGGTAGAGGTTTTTGATGCCCAGGGCTTTGAGTTGCTCTAGGTAGATGCGTAGAGAGTCGATGGGGTTGGTGGGGCGAGAGTCATGCATATTATTCTCAATCCTTGCGCTTTTGTATAGAAGGATAACAATTTCGCCTCAGGCTTGCAAGACAAAGACCTCGCGCAGGACGATTTGGTCGGGGCGGGAGTAGAGCAGGGTCTTGCGTTGAGGGGTGGGTTGAAAATGGTTCATGGGGTCGAGGAGGCGATACCCGAGGAGTTTGATCTGGGGCAGGATGCGTAAGGAGCTGGGTTTGGGAGAATCCGAGCGGCGAAACTGGGGAACGATAAAGACGACCCGTGCGCCAGGTTTGACGACGGTGCGGATTTCGCTCAAAGCGCGGAGGTAGAGTTCTTCTAGTTCAGGGGCTAATTTTTTAAAGGAAGCGGCATTGAGCGGTTTCCGTTGGGGAGGACCGAGGTAGGGCTCGGTGACGCAGGCGTCGAACAAGAGAGGATCGCATAGGTCGTGGAGATGGCGGGCATCCCCTTGGACCGCCTGGATGGGGGGGAGTGAGGCTTGGCCTTGGTCACGCAGCCAGTTGAAATTTTGGTGGCAAGAGTGAATGGCTTTTTTGCTTTGGTCAAAGCCGGTGGCTTGGAGTCCCATGAGGCTCGCTTCGAGGAGAAGGCTTCCACTACCGCAAAAGGGGTCGAGCAGGTTTTGGGTTTCTTGGCGGCGGGCGAGATTGATGAGAATGCGGGCGAGTTTGGGAGGAAGCATACCTTGGAACGCGTCTCGGCTAGGGCGGCCGTAATCACGAAACGAGAAGGCTTCAAAGGGTTGGATCCATTGGGTGAGGCCGAAGAGGATCTCCCCCTCGGGGGTGAGGATAAAGACGAATTCTTTGCCTTTATGCAGGAGTTTGTTCTTTTCAATTTGGGCGCCGCTGAGTTTGATTGTGTTTTGGGGGAGGACAAAGCGGGCTGATTGATTCATTTCGCGTAAAGCGTTTTTTACCACCTCCGCGGTGTCATGGATTAATCCCTTGCATTTCTTTTCACCGCCAAAAGTTTTCCAGTTTCCTATTAAGGAAAGGCCGAAATTCCTTTTGCCTGAAGTGTGGGTTCGTTCTTGAAAATAGGGGCTGCGAACGATCCATTCTCCCAAGAGGGCAGGAGAGATCATCTCAGGGGGATCGAGGGGCTGTCGTTGGATCCACTCGCCCATACGAATGGTGCCGCCTAATTGCCGGGCGAAGGAGGCGATCTCCACGGGGGAGGTGGATTCCGCCAGAAGTACATCGGCGCCACGGTGGAAGTTGGAAAAGGGTTGGCCGCCGATTTCATTGAGCGACAAGATTTCGGCATGGGATAAATCGGGGCAATGCCCTAATTGGAAGAAAAAGTTAACCATATTTTTTAGGATTGTTTTGGTATTGGTGATTGGTTGTGTTTCTGTAGAACATTGTAAAGCAAAAGGGCGGTTTGGTAACCGCCCTGAGGGTGGTCGAGGGAAATCGTGGCCTAGGCGGGGAAAATTTCTTCTCGATCAGTGTCATAGGAGTAGCGCAGGCCGTTATCCCAAGAAAGAAAGCAGAGGATGCTGGCCACGGAGTGGGCGTAACCCACTTCGACGGGAGCGTTGGGATCGCGGCGGCTGCGAATGCCTTGGAGCCAGTCTTGGACGTGGTTGGCGCCGTCTTGAGGTTCAATTTTGAAGGATTCGGAGAGTCGGTTTTGGCCGCCTCCTTCTCCGGTGGTAGTCCAACTTTGGGTGTCGAAGGTGCCGTTGGCGCCGTAAAAGATGGCTTCGGGAACGGATTTTTTATTGCCCAGACGGGTGGAATAGTTCACGATGAAGCCGTCGGGATATTCGATGATGCAATCAAGGGTATCGGCGTGTTCACGGCCATCGGTCCAGATATAAACGCCTCCATGGGCGACGGCGGAGATGGGGAGTGGATCTCCCATGAACCAGGTAGCGACATCGATCAGATGGCTACCAAGAAGGCCGGGAGTGCCGGTGGTGTAATCTTTCCATAAGTGCCAGCAGCGAAAGCGTATGGGGTCGAAGGGAATTTGGGGAAGATCCATGAGGTATTGTTGCCAATCGACATCGCTTTCTTGGATGTGGTCGTAGGAGCGCATCCAGCGGGGGCTGTTGTCGTGCCAGGCGGTTTCAATTTCGGTGATTTTGCCAAGGAGGCCGGATTGAATGAATTCGGCGCCGGCTTTGTGCATGCCGCTGCTGCGGCGCTGGGTGCCGATTTGGCAAACGACGTTGTGTTGGCGTACGGCATGGAGGGCATCGCGCGCATCATGGAGGTTATTGGCCATGGGTTTTTCGCAGTAGGCGTCTTTTTCTGCGCGGGCGGCCTCGGCCAGAATTTTGGAATGGGCGTGGTCGGGAGTGGCAATAAAGACGGCGTCCACATCGTCGCGGGAGAGAATATCGGCGTAGCGTGTGGTGGAGTAAGGGGTTTTGTCGAACCATTCTTTTACTTGTTCTACGGCTTTGACGCGGTTTTGGCGCCATACATCACAAACCGCGGAGATGGTGACATTTTCTTGTTCGTGTAAGTTGAAGAGGGTTTTGCCGCCGTACCCCATTCCCCGGCCGCCACAGCCGATGATGGCGACAGAAATCCGATCGTTCGCCCCGAGAACGTTTTTGGCTTGGGTGCCGAAAGCACCCAGTGAGAGGGTTCCCAAGGTGGTTTTGCGGAGAAAATCACGTCGATGATTTTTATTATTAAGCATTTTCCTACCTCCAGGGAGGTTGTGTTAACCCAAATCCACGCGAATGGCTTGGATTTTTTCTTCGTCAATTTGAATTCCCAAGCCGGGGCCTGTGGGCACGGCGAGAGAACCATGATCAGGGGTAAACGGTTGAGTTATGGCACTCTGGTTGAGAAATTGAGGGCCGTTTAAAGCCGCGGGAAAAGAGAGGCCATAGGCGCTGAAGAGAATGAGAGAAGCGGAGAGGGCGATATCGGGATCGCTGAGTCCGCTGCCGAGGAACATCAAGCCTGCGTTTTGCAAAATTTCGATTTGTTGGCGTGCGGGGAGGAGACCGGCGCAGCGGGAGGGCTTCATGGCGACGCCGTCCAAGGCCTCAAGCCGGAGGAGTTCGATCAGATCGCGGGGAGAGATGACGCCTTCATCCATGAGGATGGGTAAGGCGCCTTGGCGTTTAAGTTGGCGAAAGCCGGAAATTTCGTTGGGGCGGATAGGTTGTTCTAGGACGTCCGCACCGGCATCGGCGAGTTTGGGGGCGGCTTGGAGAGCGGTGGGGAGGTCGTAACCGCCATTGGCATCTGCCCAGAGGAAGCCCTCGGGGACGCGTTTTCTCACGCGTTTACATAATTCGATATCGTAGGCGAGGTTGGGAGCCACTTTGATGTTGAAGTTGCGGTATCCTTGGTTCCAGCCCTCGTCGATCATGGCGTCGACCTGATCCAGGGATTCGGGGTTGAGGGTCCAGCTGAGCGTGATTTCGCCGCCGGCGGCATGTCCCCAATAGTGCGCCAGGGAACAGTTCATGGCTTTACAGCAGAGGTCATGGAGAGCCATGTCGATCCCGCATTTGGTGAGGGGCATGCCGGTCGTCCATCCCGGGGAGATGGTGCGGTTCATGAGGGTATGGGTGCCGGCGAGATCAAAGGCCTCATGGCCGATTAAGACTGGGGCGAGATAGTGGTTGATGGTGCTGGTGGTGGATTCCAAGGTTTCGTAGCACCAAGTGTGAACCGGGATGCTTTCGCCCCAGCCGACGGTTCCATCGTCGGCGGTGATTTTGACGATAACGGCCGCGCGTCCCACGCGCCGGCCTTGGGGATCTTCTAAAAATTTAAAGCGCCTCTTGGTGGGGTAGCTTACAGGAAAGGTTTCGATGGATGCGATTTTCACGTTTAGACCTCGATTTGCAAGATAATTCCTTATTATCCTAACTTTATTTACAAGGAATCGATAGAGTTAGGGTAAAAATGCGATGGTTTTGATCGGTGAGAAAAAGAGACTTTTAGGAAATAGGAGAATGAATTCAGGCTCGGCGGCTAAGGAGATACCCCATTTGTTCGCGGGTTTCTTTGAGCCGGCCGCGGATGACTTGGGCGATGGTTTCCATAAAGGAGGCTTTTAGTTCGGCATCGACTTTGAAGATTTTTAGTAAGGGGAGGCGTGGGATTTCAACCACTTCGACTTCTTCCAAGCAAACAGAGGTCGCGGTGAGGGTATGGGGCGGAACGACCGCCGACCAGCCGAAGAGGTTGCCTTTTTCTACGATGTTGATTTCGATTTTTTCGTGGTAGGCGGTGGTAATGCGGATGGCGACCCGGCCTTTATTGACGATGTTGAGGGATTGGCAGGTATCCCCTTCTTTTTGGATGATCTCCCCTTTTTGGTAGGTGGAGCGTTGGGAAATGCTAGAGATTAAATCCAATTGTTCTTCATTAAAAATTTTAAGACAGTCTAGGTTTTGGAGAATCTCTTTGGGCACCATCAATTTCTTTTTTTCCTTTTTTGTTGAAGGATGGTCTTCCCTGAGATGGATTGAGTGAATGGCACGGTGAATTGCAGTGCAGGAAGACGGTTTATTATAACATAATTATAGTAAAGAAAAGGTTTGCCAGGGAGTCATTTTTGTGTGTAATTGATAGGGTAGATTGTCCAGATGAGGAAATGAAGGGGGGAGCTCGTCTAATTCTTCAAGTTGGGTCATCCATTCTTTGGTGGTCTGGCCGGTCAGCCATTCTTCCCAGGTGTTTGGGGGTAACGGATGGATGCTGATACCGTTTTTGTGAGGGCGGGAGAAGTAGGCGTGGAAGGTTTCGCGCCCCAGGGCAAATTCACCGGGTTTGGTGGTAAAGGGACAATCGAGGGTAATTTCAAGATAGGTGGGGTTAGGGACAGGGAAGCGTTCGCGATGATGAAGAAAGAGGCCGCCGGAGGTATGGGGTAATTTTTTTTTATAAAGATAAGCATGGGCTTTGGGATAGCGTTCAAGGAATTCGCAGAGCAAGCCGGAAAAGGGGAGATTGTCCAGCATTTTGCATGTTTCTTCTGTGGTAAAGAGGGGTGGTGTTTTTTTTGTTGCGGAAGGGGATGTAACAAAGTAGGTGAGAGGTGGAAGAAAGAGCAAAGGGGAAGCGAGGATAGCAGCCAAAGATGGAGGAACCCATGCGGCGTAGTGGACGAGTACGACGAGAAGGATGAAACCCGAAGCGGCGAGCCGAGGTAGACCTTCACGGGGAGGGCGCTTGGCATAGGCGGCCATGGTGTGGTTGAGGGTTTCGGTGAAGGGAATGGAAAGCGCGGCGAAGAGAAAAATTTCGATCAGGGCGAGCAGACGCGAGAGAATAGCATGGTTTTCCAAGAGAGGGAGAACCATGGGGGAAAGAGCATCATAAAAGAACCAAAGGAAAGTACAGATCCATACAAGAACCAGCATTATTCTTTCGGTAAAAGCAGACCTTTGCATTTACGCCGGGGCAAAATGTGTTTGTCGAAGGCTTGCTGCAGGTCTTCTTTGGTGATGTTCTCGAGTTTTTCCTGAAAGCGAACCACTTCTTCGATGGATTTCATGAGGCGTCCGATGCCGAAGGTGGTGGTAATGGAGACGGCTTTTTCGTTGGAAAAAGCGAAGTCGGCTTTGGCCATACTTTTGGCCTTTTGTAATTCATCCTCGGTGAGAGAATCTCTTGTATGAAATAAGATGCGGTCGATTTCTAGTTCGACTTTATCTACATTTCTGGGATCCAGAACGGTGTCGATGAGGAAAAGACCGGCATATTTCAGGTTCCAGGAGGCGCAATCGATCGAGGAGACGAGGCCAAGTTGATTTTGCAAACGTTGAGTGAGGCGTGAGGAGCGGCCGCCGCCTGCAATGATCGAAAATAAGTCCAAGGCAAATTCGTCTTTGGTTCCGATAATATTAGGCATGGGGTAACCAACCAGCAAGTAGGATTGGTTGGTATCGCGGTGAATGGTTACGTCCCGGGGTTCATCGAGGATGTCCCAGGGATGAGAAATTGTTTTTGTGGGGGAGAAACTTTCGTGTTCAAGAAGGGTATTGAGTTCGTCTTGGATTTCTTCTAGCGAGACATCGCCGGCGATCGCGATGGTGGTGTTCTCGGGGGTGTAGCGATCCCGGTGGTATTGTTGGAAGGTTTCCCGGGTGATGGTTTGCAGAGATTCATGGTTGCCAAGAATATCGCGTTGATAGGGGGTGGGGGAGAAAGCCAGATGGGTGAATTGGTCGGAAATTTTCGCCCAGGGATTATCTTCGCGGCGTTTAATTTCTTCGTGAATCACGGAGCGTTCGCGTTCGATTTCTTCGGGGTCGAAGAGGGGGTGAAGAAGGGAATCCATCAACACGTCGAGCGCGATCTTCCATCCATGGCTGGGAATGACGACGAAGTAATTGGTGTAATCCATGGAGGTGGAAGCGTTGTTGTAGCCGCCCAAGGAAGTGATGATGCGATCCATGACTCCGACGCCGTGGTGTTCGGTGCCTTTGAAGAACATGTGTTCGAAGAAGTGAGAGAGGCCGTAGTGGGGATTGGGATCGTGGATGGCACCGGTATAGATCCAGATGTTGATGGCGACAATCGGGGCCACGCGGATTTCTTTATGCGCTAGGGTGAACCCGCTGGGAAGGGTGATTTCGTTATAGGGAAGTAGAGGATTACCGTTGGGAGTTGCGTTCATAGTTAATCGAGATTATTCGCTCCTGTTTTAGCAATTAAGCATCCCGCTTCGTGAAGGGATTGGCGGGTCTCTCCACAATCCGCCCACCAGCCTTCGAGTATATTGTAACTTAAAGTTTTCTCACGCAAGTAGGCGTTGTTAACATCGGTGATTTCCAGTTCGCCTCGTTTGGAGGGTTCGAGTTGATCAATCATATCGAAGACGCGATGATCGTACAAGTAAATGCCGGTCACGGCATAGGGGGAGGGGGGATTGGTGGGTTTTTCGATAATTTCGACAATCTCATTCCCCTCGAATTTGGGAACCCCGTATTGTTCGGGGTGGTCAACTTCTTTAAGGAGGATTTTCGCGCCCCGTTCTTGTTTTTTATATTCTTCGACGAAAGAGCGGATATTTTTTTCGATGATATTATCGCCGAGCATGACGAGGACAGAATCGTTGCCGACGAATCCACGGGTGAGGCTCAAGGCTTCGGCGATGCCGCCTTCGTGGGCTTGATAGGTGTAGTTGAGATGTTTGAGGCCGAACTCGTTGCCATTGCCCAGGAGGGGAAGAAAATCGCCGGCGTGATTGCCGCCGGTGATGATCATGATGTCGTGGATGCCGGCTTTGACCATGGCTTCGAGGGGGTAGAAGATCATGGGGCGATCGTAGACGGGGAGTAAATGTTTGTTGGTGACACGGGTCATGGGGAATAAACGGGTTCCCAATCCGCCGGCGGTAATAACACCTTTCATAAGTTTGGCCTCATCCTTGTTTTAATCGTTTTCCGTATTGCTGGAGGTAATACTCTTTGTATTCACCGGTTTTGAGTTTTTTCCACCAATCTTTATTTTTCTTATACCAGTTGACGGTTTGGGTAAGCCCTTCTTGAAGAGAAATGTGGGGTTCCCAGCCAAGTTCTTGTATTTTGGTGCTATCGATGGAATATCGAAAGTCATGGCCGGGGCGATCTTCGACGAATTTTAAGAGGTGGTCGGGTTTTTTTAGAATTTGGAGTAATAGTTTGGCGATGGAAATGTTTTTCTCTTCGGTGTAGCCGCCGATATTATAGCACTTGCCTGCTTTGCCTTTTTGGAGGACTCGATCAATAGCGCGGCAATGGTCTTCGACATGGAGCCATTCGCGCACCTGATGGCCATCGCCGTAAATAGGCACAGGCTGATTTTCCATCAAATTAGTGATAAATAGGGGGATTAATTTTTCAGGATATTGATAGGGTCCGTAGTTGTTGGCCGCCCGGGTAACCATGACTTGTAAGCCGTAGGTGACGTAGTAGGCATGACAAAGCAGATCGGCGCTGCCTTTGCTGGCGGAGTAAGGTGAAGAGGGAAGCAAGGGGCTGTCTTCGGATTTTGAGCCGTGTAGGACAGGGCCGTAAACTTCATCGGTGCTGATTTGGATGAATTTTTCAATGCCTTTGAGGCGGGCGATTTCCAGGAGGGTAAAGGTGCCGTAGACATCGGTGTGTAAAAAATCTTCTGGGCGATTGATGGAGCGGTCTACATGGGTTTCGGCGGCGAAGTTAACGATGGCGTAATATTTTTGGCGGGAGATAATATCTAAGACCAAAGAACGGTCAGCGATATCGCCTTGGAAGAAGGTGTATCGTTCATCACGTTCGACGGAACGGAGATTTTCCAGGTTTCCAGCATAGGTGAGCTTATCCAGATTGACGATTTTGATGTCATCATAAGTTTGCAGCATGTAGCGGATAAAGTTAGCGCCAATAAAGCCGGCTCCGCCTGTGACTAAGATCGTTTTCATTGGTTTACTACCCTTTCGTTGAAAAGGTTCGAGATTTTGGGAGGGATGGGGTGATATGCATCCCTCGTGGAAAACGGTATCGTAAAAGTAGCCCGCGGTCTTGTTCCATCGGGCTACGTACCAACCTATCCAATTTTATGGTAATTCATCTTAGCATAAGTTCATGGGCTTTAAAGGAAACGATATAAAAAAAAGGCCGCATGTAAAGCGGCCTTTTTAACCAAATGTTTGTTGCGAGAAATTTTACCGTTCTTACTCTGAGAGTAATAATAGCCAAAATACAATCGAAAGTCTAGGGGGTTTTTGATTTTTTTTTATTATTTTGCTCATTTTTTTTGTTTTGAAGGTTGAAAACAAAGAATTCTAGGGTGTTGATAATTTTTAAAGAAGAGTGTATCCAGCATAAGGTGCGTTTATAAGTAGTTGAATATATTAGGTTTTTATCGATTCGCGGATGCGTTGGTTGGCGAGGTGGACGGCATTGAGTAAAGATTTGTAACGTGATTTTAGGGTTTCCACTTTTTGGGTTTCGTCGGCATTGGCAGGGCCGAGTTTAAGGAATTCGAACACATCCTGGGGAGCGGCAAACTCAATCAGATATTCGGAAACCGCATCGGAGAAGATGCGTTTACGGAATGATTCCAGGATTTTTTGGAGAGAATCGTATTCCATTACGCTATTTTGTTCTAAGGAATGTAATCCATCCTGAGCCATTTCCTGTTTTTGGTTGAGAAGATGCAGGAGATGTTCTTTTAAGGGGGAAGGGTCTTTTGGAGTGAATTGTTGGAGGATTTGGGTCAGCATGTGCCATTTCTTTGGAAAGCCTTGAGGATTGTATTCCTGAATGGCTTGGGAGAGGGGCATGATGGTGGTGCCGGCAATCTTGGCGCCGCCCTCGGTTGCGTCGATGACCGGGGTGGAGATGTGGCGGAGATCTTCTTCCAAGAGGCGGAGATAGACTAAAAGGTTTTGTACAGTGGGGACGGTTTCGCCGTCGATTCCTTCAACCCAGAACAAAGGTTCCTTGTACCAGTTTTCCTTCTCGATCAGATGAGGCACATTGACATGGCGTTGATCTTCCTGGAAAAAACGGACGTTGCGTTGTAAAGCGGTGCCGGAAGCGTGGGTGGCGCCGCTTTCTTGATCCAGGGCGAGATCTTGGCCGACAAGAATGATGGGCGAGCAGCCCAATTGTTGGGCGCATTGAATCGCGGCTTGGGAGACCATCGCGCCTTTTTTGATTTTACCTGAATGGCCGAGCTGCTGGGCGAGCCAATCGAAAAAGGGGTGTTTGTCAGTGCAAAAGGTCAGGGATTGGTTGAATTTGTTGACAATTTCGGGACGGGCTTCAGGGTCGTAAAGGAGCCAGGTGGTCTCGTTGTAGTGTTCGTGGGGGAAGTGTTTTTCGTTCCAGGCGGTGGGATCGACGGTAACCACCATGTGGGGTTGGAGGTCCCGTTTACGTAAGGGTTCGAAAGCGGTGTCTGTGGCGAGAATCAGCCAGCGGTTTTGGATTTCCTTTAGGGTCTCGATATTTTTTTCCAGGGAGGGACCGGCGGCGACGACTACGGCTGGGATGTCTTCCAGTAGGTTTTTAATGAGATGGAGGGGAGGAGTTTTTGAGAGAGATTCTAGGTTGTGGAGCAGATTACGGAGACATAAGGGCCCATCACGAAATTTGGTGATAAGTCCGCTATGGCCGAATTGGATGGTTTCGTGAAACATTTGTCTTATTTTATCTGTCCAGAGGGGGAAGATGGATTGGGTTGAAGGGGTTTCAATGAGTAAAGGGGGGTTAGCCATGTAATCCATCAAGTTTTCGTATAAGGCGCGTTGAATTTCACCGAGGTCGGCACCCACGACGAAGCGCAAGGAGGGATGTTGGAGCAAGGTGCTGAGATTTACCCGTTGGAGCGCAGTGCGGAAAACGGTGATCGAGGGTTCGAAAATGAGAAGATGGCGTAGATCGGGGCGGCGATGGAGGATTTGGAGAGGGAGATAGCCGAGGCCAAATCCGATTAAGGCGAGGTTGTGTTTTTCGGGGAGTTTATCAAGAGAGCTTAAGAATTGTTCGCCATGGGCAAGCGGATCCTCGGGGTGATGGAGCGCGTGATATTGATTATCTTTTTGGATCAGGAGAGTGGGTACCGTGGTTTTGGTTTCTTTGAGTGAGGCGGAGACATCGTCGGCCGCCTTGAGTACACGATCGGCCAAAGAGGGGTGAGTTTGCCGTAGGAATTGAAGATTGTTTTCATATAGGCTCATAAAAAGGTCCTCGCATTATGCTTGATAAAAACAGGGAAATATTTCTATTGTACATGCGTATTATTCTACGTGGGAAAATCTTTTGAAACCCACGTCGGCACTTCGGTTATGATAATGTACGATTGTTATTGAAGGAAAGGAATGGATTTTGATAAAGGGATGAAGGATGAGGGCGCTCTTGTTTAATCCTTGGGTAAAAGATTTCGCTGCGTTTGATTTATGGATGCGGCCGATGAGTTTGTTGCGATTGGGGGGATTGTTGCGTCGGTTGGGGTGGGAAGTGGACTGGTATGATTGCATGGATCGCCGGATCCCGCTTAAAGCGGGATTGCACAAGCCGCGAAAACACCGGTTGAATCCCTATGGGTGTGGGCATTACTATCAAGAGATCGTTTCTCCGCCGCCTGCGCTGCAATTTGTTCCGCGCTCATTCAAGCGTTTTGGAACACCTCCCGAGTTGGTAGAGGCCACGCTAAAAACATACCCGCCGCCCGAGGTGGTGTTTATTCCCTGCATGATGACGTATTGGTATCTTGGGGCATTTGAGGCGATTCACATGATGCGGAGAGTGTTTCCCAAGGCGTCTATTGTGCTGGGGGGGGTGTATGCGACCTTGTGTTATGAGCATGCGGTGAAGTATTCGGGTGCTGATATGGTATTGCGGGGAGAGAGTTGGCCGGGGATTGTGCGGGAGCTTTATAGGCGATTGGGGGTGAGGCAAGAGGTGCCGGGTGACCAATCGACATGGATTGAACCCGCCTATGATTTACTCGGCGGCGATACCTGCTATCCCGCTTTGGTTACCACGGGGTGTCCCTATCATTGTACTTATTGCGCTACCCATGCGCTTTGGCCTAAGTTTTGTGGTTATGAGCCGGGGGGGCTTGCCGATTCAATGGAGCGTTGTGTACGTAATTGGGGAGCGATGGATTTCGCTTTCTATGACGATGCTTTGCTAATGAAAAAACATAATCATTTTCTTCCACTGATGGAAGAAATTATCCGGCGTGATCTTTCTTTACGTTTTCACACACCCAATGCGGTGCATGTCAGTCAAATTGATGAGGAGACCGCGGTTTTGATGAAGCGAGCGGGTTTTAAGCATCTGCGGCTGGGTTTTGAGACGGCGCAGGGTGATTTACAAAGGGAGACGGGGGGGAAAGTGAATACGGAAGAATACCGCTATGCGATGGCGTGTTTGCGGAGAGCGGGATTCACCGCGTGGGATGTAGGAACTTATGTGCTTGTGGGGATTCCTGAACAAAGTAGGGCATCTCTCTGGGAAGCGTGTGAGGTGGTGCATGAGGCCGGGAGTGAAATCAAGCTCGCGATGTATTCACCATTGCCGCATACCACCTTGGTTGAACGTATCCATAATGACTTTCATTTCTATGCTCAGGAAGAGCCTTTACTGCAAAACAACTCGTTAATCCCGTGGCGTTCGCGTCATTTTTCGGATGTGGATTTACAGGGGTTAAAACGGTTTGTCGCAGAAAAAAATCAAAAATTACGCGAAAATACAGGGGTTTCGGCGGGTAAATCGGTGAAAAACCCCGAAAAAAGGGGCTAAAACGCATATTTTTTAAAATTTTCGCTTGACCGTTACCTTAAATTTTAATAAATTACATCTAATGTAACTTAATTTTTAGTAAGGAGATGAACAATGATAAAAGCCGCTGCAAAGAAATCAACAAGTAAGAAGAGTACGAGTAAAAAGACATCGGCCAAGAATCCGATGACGAAAAGCCAATTGGTCACCCATATGGCTGAGAAGTTGAACTTGACCAAGAAGCAGGTGACCGAATTTTTTGACGAGCTGGCGAATGTGGCGTATAAGGAAGCGAAGAAAGGGTTTACCTTGCCAGGTTTTGGAAAGTTGGTTTTGGACAAGCGGAAAGCGCGTATGGGACGGAATCCCGCTACGGGCGAGCAGATTAAGATCCCGGCAAAAACAGTGGTCAAGTTTCGTGTATCCAAGCAATGTAAGGATGCCATCTTAGGAGATAAGAAGTAAGCAACGGAAGGCAACACTTGTATGAGGTAGAATTCCACGCGGTGAGTTGAGAGAAAAGCACCGCGGAGAGCGGCTTTTGAACGATTGGATTCGAAGGCGCTTAGGGGTGTAGGATCGTCTTTTTTTTGAGGAATGGATAATCACGAAAAGGATTTTTCGTGAGAAAAATATCTCCGTCCTGTGGAAAAGGCTGTGAGTTTGTCCTGGACGGAGTTATTTTTTTGTTTTTTTTGGAAGAGAAAAATGCTTTTGTATAATAAATTTGTGGGGATGGTTATGGAGGAGGATTGAGTGAGGATATGCCGAGAAAATGAAAAAAAATATTAAAAAAATGCTGTAGGGGGGTTGGCAAGAGTCTCAACCTGGCTATACTCTCATTTCGCGGTTGGTTAACAGAAACAAACCGCAAGGGGGTAAGCGAGGCAACCTCCTGGATCGTAAAGAGATACGAAAGAATTGTTGGCTTTACGATTGAAAATGGAATCTGAAAAAAAGTTGGCAGGATGGGTTGACGAAAACTCACAAAATGCTAATATAAGAAAGTGCCACGAACGTTATAAAAAGAAAACGAACTAAGTGGCGAAGGATTCCGAAAAAAAGTTAGCGTAAGCAGGTTGACCTAAAGAAATCTTATGCTAACATTAACTCTTGCCCGCAACGGACATCGAAAGTAGTTAGGAGATTGATCCGGAGCGGGTTTGGTTTCTCAAGAGAGGAAGAGATAGGTTTTCCTTGATCTTTGACAATCGAGCAGCACCGTCATGTGTGAGAGTTGACTTGCGGTTCTGTGTCAGCAGATACCGAGCAAGTCTCCCAAACAAATGATAATCCGAGCAGCTTAGGTATGAAAATACTAAGTCGTTCGTTAACTAAACAGGAATAAGCATCCACGAGAGTGGATGATCAAATTTTCCACGGAGAGTTTGATCCTGGCTCAGGACGAACGCTGGCGGCGTGGATAAGGCATGCAAGTCGAGCGTGAAAGCTTCCTTCGGGAGGCGAGTAAAGCGGCAAACGGGTGAGTAACACGTGAACAACCTGCCTTTGGGTGGGGGATAACCCCGGGAAACCGGGGCTAATACCGCATAACGTTGTTTTATCGTATGGTAGAGCAACCAAAGGGGGGGATCTTCGGACCTCCCGCCTAAAGAGGGGTTCGCGTCTGATTAGCTTGTTGGTAGGGTAAAGGCCTACCAAGGCAATGATCAGTAGCCGGTCTGAGAGGATGGCTGGCCACACTGGGATTGAGATACGGCCCAGACTCCTACGGGGGGCAGCAGTCTAGAAGCTTCGGCAATGGGCGAAAGCCTGACCGAGCGACGCCGCGTGAAGGACGAAGGCCTTCGGGTTGTAAACTTCTTTCGACAGGGATGAACGGCAGGAGAGTTAATATCTCTTTTGTTTGACAGTACCTGAAGAAGAAGCCCTGGCTAACTCCGTGCCAGCAGCCGCGGTAATACGGAGAGGGCAAGCGTTGTTCGGATTTATTGGGCGTAAAGCGCGTGTAGGCGGTGGAGCAAGTCGGATGTTAAAGACCCACGGCTCACCCGGGGGAATGCGTTCGAAACTGCTTCAATAGAGTGCGGAAGAGGAAAGTAGAATTCCTGGTGTAGCGGTGAAATGCGTAGATATCAGGAGGAATACCGGTGGCGAAGGCGGCTTCCTGGTCCGTAACTGACGCTGAGACGCGAAAGCGTGGGTAGCGA
>CAYQOX010000046.1:0-32170 GCA_964419335.1 uncultured bacterium
GAAAAATCAATTACTTGAGTTAAAAAGTTTTTTGCTAAGTTTTTTCTTCTTTTTGGTTCAGTTTTCCCACTTTTCGAAGTAGGTACGTCCGATCACTTTGACAATCGCACGGCGCAGTTCCAGAGAATCCACCATTCCAGTTTCTTGGAAGACGACTTCCCCGCCGGGTTTGATCAAGAGTGAAAAGGGCAGCCCGCCGTTCCAACCATGGCCGATGGCATCGAAAATATCATCGGAATCGTCATTCATGATGTAGTTGGTATTGGAGGCTTCATATTTTTTTAGGAAGGTCAGGACTTTGTCTTTGTCGTCGAAATCATTGGCGCTGATGGTAATCAATTCAAATTGACGGTGACGATACATTCGGTAGGTATCCACGAGATCGGGAAATTCAGCAACGCAGGGAGGACACCAGGTGGCCCAGAAGTTGACGAGACGTAACTTGTCGGAGTCATTTTTTAACAAGGTTTCGATTTCCGGTGCGGTTATGGGCATCAGCTCGACCTCTTCTTCAGCCCATCTCTCTTCGGCTTGTTTTACTAGATGCCGTTTGTCTGACCATTTAATTGAGCAACCGAAACGGCGGGTTTTTTCTTCCGGCACCGGTTTTCCCGCTAAAAGGGCATTAATCGCGTTGCGAAGATGAGGCTTTTCTACTTTTTTGGGATTTTCGTTGTCGTCAATCCCGCCGGTGTAGCGAAGTTTGCGTTCGTTGTCGAATACAAAAGCATGGGGGGTGGCAGTAGGGCCGTACTTGCGCGACACTTCTTGGGTTTCGCCGTCAAAGAGATAGGGGAAGTTAAAATTTTTCTCTTTGGCCCGTAATTTCATATCGAGGAGTGAATCGCCGACGTCGGTGTATCCCAATTCATCCAAGCGCACGGCTTTGGGATCATTGGGGGAGATGGCGACGAAGGCGACCCCATTATCTTTATAGTCTTCCACCATTTGCATCATGCGTTCTTCATACGCTTGGGCGGTGGGGCAATGATTGCAGGTGAAAATAATCACCAACAGATCGGCTTTGCTGTAATCTTCCAGGCTGTGCATTTCCCCATCCACGCCGGGCAGGTTGAAATCGAAGGCTTGATCGCCAATCTCCATCTCGTTGATTTCTTTTTCCTCGGCGGCGAAGACATTCAGGGCGAGCACCAGGCATATCATCGTAAGTATTGTTAATCCTTTTCGCATAATGACACCTTCCTGTATTTAAAAATGGTATTGCTCATTGAGTTTATTTATTCATGGCTGCGATTTCTTGTTGGGCTTTTTGATCGGAATCGAGCACTCCCTGAAGCATCTCATCCTTGTATTGGAGCAATTGGTTTTCCAATTTTGGCTCAGCAAGTGCGAGCATTTGGATTGCCAGAATGCCGGCGTTTTGGGCGCCATCGATTGCGACGGTGGCCACGGGTACGCCTTTTGGCATTTGTACGGTGGAAAGCAGCGAGTCTTGACCGCTCAAGGTTGAACCTGAGAGGGGAACGCCAATGACCGGTAAATGGGTTTGGCCGGCGACGCAACCCGCTAAATGAGCCGCCATTCCTGCGCCGCAGATAAATACCCGGGTGCCTTGGTTGGGGGCTTGGCGTACATAATCCTCTACCAATTTCGGGGAACGGTGGGCGGACATGACTTTGGCTTCCCACTCCACATTAAATTGGTCTAGCACGTCCATGGCTTTTTTCATCGTGTTGAGGTCGTTAGGACTACCCATTAAGATCGAAACTTTCATTGTTCTCCTCAATTTTTCTGTTGTTGTGAAAACTATAGTGAAAATAGTTTTCTAATGATAGAAGGATGTGTGAAAAAAAGAAATATGAATGATCAATTATATCCGAGAAGTCACGTTTGATGAGCCCATGGCGTAACCCTGTAAGAAGAAATTGGTGGTGAGTGAGCGTAACCCGGTGAGAATTCACAATTAAATATCTGTTTTTGAAGATAATTTGTGGATAGGGATTGCATAACTGTGGATATCTTGGGAGTTATTCTCATTGTGGGGGAAAAAGAGGTGGAGGAGAGTAAGAATAGGGCACGCAATATTCAATCGATTGTTTGCCTGTAGATAACTTTGTGCAGATCGAAACAAATTACAAATGGAGTTTTATCAATGTCTTATGGCGGGGTATATCTAGAAAGTTAAAATCTCCCCACAAGTTATCCACAGGCTCAGTTCCAAAAAGGCAGGAGTAATGCTGTGCATGGGCTGTGCAAGGATAAAACAGCCGTGCTGTGGATAAGTTGTGGATAGAATAAGGGGTTGTGAATAAAAGCAGGCTGCTTTATTCCCCTAAGACACCTTACCTGTTGATAAGAGAGGTAAGAATATCCACCAAACCGAACGAGTGTTATAATAAGCAATGAGGGGCATGGTGCGGATATCCTGAGCGGTGATCAAGGCCTAGAAACCTCATCATGGGTTTTGCGGTTATCCTTCTTTCCTGATCACGTATTCCCCAACGCATTAGAAGAACAGAAGGTATTTCATGATTTTCTCCCAGGCTATTCTTCAATAAGTGATACAAAAGCAAATCGTGAAAAAAGACTGTTGAGCAAACCGAGAGTATTAAAACACAAAATGGGAAGTTAAAGGAATGGTAATTTCCAGTTTTTGTCCACTTTTTTTGAAAAAACTTATCACGTTTCTTTTTCATACTACGCAAATGCTTGTTGACATTGGTAAAAGCCAAAAATATAATATTGAACCTGTGTTGAGGATTAAAAATTCATGCCCGGGTGGTGGAACCTGGTAGACACGTACGTTTGAGGGACGTATGGCGAATGCCGTGCGGGTTCAAATCCCGCCCCGGGCACCATATTGAAGTTGGATCAGCAAAACAACTCCTGGGGAGGAAACCGCTGGCGAACTATCTGTTAGAGTACGATTTAGGTTGAGGTCGTCATATTGCAGAAATACACCCGCTCGTTATTTTGAAGATTCACATTTTTTTCGATTTTGCGGATGAGCGACAAGAAAGCAAGAGTGAGTTTCTTAGAGCGCTTCGGGATCAATGGATCGAAAAAGAATGCTATGCGCTCGATCCGTTGAAAGCGGATGTTATTCTCTTTGATAGTGAGCATCGTTTGCTCGAGCTTTCCACGTTTAAATATTTTCATCCCCAAAAAACATTTATCCACCGCATTGATGCTCCCCAGTTTCTGGTGAATAAGGCCGATTCCGCCTTGGATCAGTACATATTCCAAAGTAATCATCATTTGAGCGATGGTACGGTTTTCCAATCACCCTGGTCACGTCAGCAATGTTTGGAGGCAGGATTGCGGATACCTGATTACGAAATTACTCTAATCAATGCACCTGATCCGACACACTTTTTTCCACCCGACCGGAGAATACGACAGGATAAAATATACATTATTACGAATTGTTGTGGGGTTGATGGGGCGGAAGAATTAGAGTTGTACCAGTATTTAGATGAGCACTTAGAGTTCCATCGTTTCGATATGTCGATTGTTGGTCTCCCAACGATGGAATTTAAGAGAATAAATAACCTTGGAAGCCTCTCGAAGGAGAAGTTCGGGGCGGAATTGCGCAAGCATCATATTTATTTTGCGGGTCGGCGAAAAGATCCATGTTGCAACGCCTTGATTGAGGCGCTTCATTGTGGTTTGCCTGGGTTGGTTCTTAACGATGGTGGTCATCCCTATATTCTCGAGGAAACAGGCGGGTCTGGTTTGACCTTTGAGGGGAAAGAAGATGTCCTTGAGCGTTTGGATGAAATCGCGGATAACTTGGAAATGTTTCGGCAAAGGATTGATCCACCTAGGATCGACGAGATTGCCGAGCGTTACTATCATTTCAGCGCGATGGTGAAGAAGCAAAGAGAGCACCACAAATCTTTCAATTTTTTCAAGTATGTGCGGCATCAATTGAGAGGGAGGAAACTGCGGTGGAAAAAAATACTACGTTGATGGGCCTATAAAGAATCGAATGATTTGTTATTATGAAGGGGCCACCCTCTTGACAAAAAGGAAATATGATTTTTAATACTCAAGCTCGATTTTTGGATAAATACATTTCGAATAAATCAAAATTCTTAAGCGAGGTTTATCAATGCCATCAGGAAAAAAAAGAAAACGAATGAAAATTGCGACGCACAAAAGAAAGAAAAAGCGTCGTCTCAATCGTCATAAGAAGAAAAAATAAGTCTTGAACGATTGAAAAAAAACGCTTGAGATTCCATTCTCAAGCGTTCACTTTTTGTGATATAATCAATCCGCTGATTCAAAAAACTTTTAGCAAAGGCTCTAACAAGTTATGGAAATCACAGAAGTCAAAGTATATCCTGTTCGTAAACCAGATGATAAACTCAAGGCGTTTGTAACCATTATCCTGGATGACTGTTTTGTGATTCGGGATTTGAAGGTCATCAATGGGAATTCTGGTCTCTTTGTTGCTATGCCGAGCCGAAAGAAGGCGGATGGGACCTATGCCGATATCGCACATCCCCTCAATTCTGAAATGCGTCAAAGCATGGAAGAAGTGGTCATCGGTGAGTATAAGCGTATCATCGATGCTGGCGGGGATAGCGAGAAGGAAAAAGATACGTCTACATCATAGACACGGATTATCTCTTCAAGTCGGAATCACCAATGGCCTCCTAGGAAAAAGAGGGGAGGCCTTTGTTTTATGATTTTTCGAGAGGATCGAACCATTGGATGGTATCGGCAAAGATTTTACCTTTGAAACGGTGGACTTCCTGGACAATGGAGAAATAGTCGGAAGCCGCTTCATAGAAGGTGTCATTCGTTTTTCCACAGAAGCGTTGATAGAGCCGTTGAAACCCTTCGATATCATCTGACGCATAAAAAAGGTTTTTGTATTCTCGCCGCGAATTTTCTATCCCGTAATTTTTCATCACTTGTTTGACTTCTTGGGTCACGACTTTTGCAGAATTCACGAGTCGTACTTCTTTTCCCATGGTGTGTTCAATCGCCTTTTCTAAGAGGGGAAAATGGGTACAGCCGAGAATGATCACATCCACTTTTTCTTTAATGAGGGGTTGGAGATAACGTTTGGCTACTTCCAGGGTTACGGGATCGTCTTCCCACCCTTCTTCTGCCAGGGCGACAAAAAGGGGACAGGCTTGAGCCACCACATGCAGTGAGGGATCGGCACGAAGCAGGCGTTGCTGGTAGGTACCACTTTGGATGGTGCTTTTGGTCCCGATCACTCCCACTCTTCCATTTTGGGTTGCTTCTCGTGCGGCTCGCACTCCCGGTTCTACTACGCCGATGACTGGGCCGTCGAAGTTCTTGTGTATTTGTTCCAAGGCTACAGAAGAGGCGGTATTACATGCGACCACGATCATTTTGGCGTCGTGGCTGCGTAAAAACCGGGTTATTTCCACACAGTAACGCTGTACCGTTTCGGCTGATTTGGTTCCATAAGGAGTATGGGCGGTATCCCCAAAATAACAGAGGACTTCTTCGGGGAGGGATTTGATCATTTCTTTAACGACAGTCAAACCGCCTACGCCTGAATCAAAGATGCCAATGGGTTTCGCTTGGGAATTATGGTTTTTGTTCATGGTATTAAAATGGTAGGCCTCATGGGATTTTCGGTTTCGATTATGTTCATGATTACGTTTCAATTTGCTTCTAAGCAACTGTTCAAATTATCCACTCGTTATCCACAAGTGTGAATTCACAAGGGGGTATGTGAGCGAAAGAATCGTATTATTATTTTAAGTTTTTTGATTTCAGTAAGTTACAAAAATTACTTTTTCCACTTTTCCCTGTGGATAACTTGTGAAAATATGGGTATAAATAATTTAGTTAATTAAATAACTCTTTGAATTCATAGAATAAAGGTGAAAGGCATTATAGCAGCTAAAATATCATCGTAAGCACTTACCTGCTTGTGAATTAAGTGTGAATAAATCTTAGGGACTCTGGGGATTGGGAAATCTATATATTGTGTTTAAACCGTGAATAACCACAATCTGTGGAGAAGGGAGAAGTGTGTATAGAAAGCGGGGTTTTGTGGTATAAGTTCAATGGTTTCAGTGCGTTATGGCGTTTAGGGGCATTCTAAATATTGTGGATAAAGTGTTTATAACCACAATATATTGAATTCATGAGGCCTGTGTAAAACTCTGTATTTGTCCTGTGGAGTTATTCACATTACCTTGTGGATAATGTTGAGGATAAATTAGAGAATTAGGCTGATTATGAAAGTGAGGCGTTTTGGTTCAATTCATGTAAATTGAAAATAGCCATGGTTCTTCCTTTAGAATCATGTTTGGTTTTCTTTAAAATGTAATCAAAAAGTACTCAAATACAGGATGAACCCAGAAATTAATGTTATAAAAACTAGGTTATGAAACAAGGAAAGATTGTTCATACGCGAAAAAATGGATACTATCTTATGAAGAACTGAATAAGGACGTGAATCGTTGAGTAGTAGTAGACTTTTTTATGGGTAGGAAAGAAAGTAGAAAAGAAGTTCCTGAGAAGCCGTGAAAAATGATTTGTGGGAACTTTTGTGGAAAATCAATCGACAATAAAGTAGATGGAATGAAAAAAAATAATTCATCAAGGAACGCGTTAGAAAACGCACGTGAAAGGGAGTGGATACGTCTTTGCCAAGAAGGTTCCAGAGAGGCGTTCAACTTCTTGTTTAACCGGTATTATCGAGACGTATATAGTATGGCGTTCCGAATGGTGAATAAACCCGAAGTGGCCGAAGAAATTACGCAGGAAGTCTTTCTGTCCATCTATCGGGATATTAATAAATTTCAGTTTCAATCGGCGTTCACCACATGGGTGTACCGCATCGTGCATCGGCGTACGGTGGATTATTTTCGGAAAAATAAGCAGTATTCGCAGAAGATATTTTCAATATTTCAACGGAATGAAGAAGATCAGGAATTTGAAGTGGAAGATCGTCAGCCTGGACCGTTAGATCAGACGCATGAGAAGGAAAAAGAGGCTATTGTAGAGAAGGCGATACAGTCCCTGAATGAAAAACAGCGGGAGATCATCATTTTACGTTATGTGCACCAATTGAGTTATGAAGAGATTGCGGAGATCATGCGCTGCCGGTTGGGGACGGTGAAATCAGGACTGAATCGAGCTCATAAATCGTTACAACAGATGTTGGATCCCAAAGAAATCTTTTAGATTTTTTTTCTTATTTAAAGAAAAGTGGGCGTGTAAAGGGTTCGTCCGTTATAATGAGAAGAGGAAAAAGGAAGGGAATACAATCGAATCAACTTTACAAATAAAGATTGGTTTCGTATAAAGGGTTTCATAGAAGAAGCACGGTGAGAAAAATGAAGAGAAAAGAGAAGAAAAAAGATCGCCGTCAACTCCTACGCCAATACCTTGAGAATGAGCTTTCCTCGAAAGAAAGGGCGTATGTGGAGTTCCAGCTCAATGAATCGGAAGAGTGGAGAGAAGAACGCCAACGGGTGGAAAACTATCTTTCTACCCTGAGAAACTTACCGCTCAAGGAGCCGGCGACGGATTTGTGGCATGCGATCGAAGAAAAAGTCGCACAGAAGAAACCCAAACCGGTCTGGTTTCCTTGGTGGTATGCGTATCCTCGATTTGCGATGGCGAGCCACTTGGCGCTGATCGTGGTCATGTTATTTACTTCTAGCTGGTTTTTATTTGATTCCAGTTTGACTACACCGACATACCGAGTATTGACACCGGAGGAGTTGAATGGTTTTAGTATGGAGGCTGAGACATATGTTGCGGTTCATGAGATGAATGGCAACGTTTCAGCGGATTCCGAAGCCTTAATAACGCTATATACCTCAGGTTGGCCTGAATGAAGAAAACAACGTGTTTGATCCTCAATTTTTGTTTCATATGGTTTCTTACTCCCGCTTTTGCCGGCCAAAAGGAAGCAAAAGAGTTAGAGTATGCCCAGCGTTACCAGGAGGCCTACTCGGTTTTCCAGAAAATCCCCTATCGCGGTGTCTTTTCTTATATCGAGTATGAAAAAAAGGATCGCGACCGGGTGATGTTGAGAGTTGAGCAAAATCAGTGTCTCGACAAAAAGATAACGATTCTTTATCCCGAATACGAGAAGGATCTTCACATTCTCAAAAATGAGGAAGGGGTTTGGGGGACTCCACTTTCTAAAGAAGAGAGAGATGAAATTTCGTATGTACGTCACAATGTGCCTTGGAATTTATTTTTTTCAGAATCGGTGATTCCCAGTGATCAACAGATTCAATTGCTTGTAAAGAATTACAATATTGAGTTGAAAGCAGGTAAGAAAGTTTTCCAAAAAGAAGCCGACCTTTTGGTTTTCACTTCCGAGTTAAGGGGCCGGCCATCGCTCCGGGTTTGGCTTGATCCAGAAAACGATATGATTTTGAAGCGGCGTTTTTTGGATTATCGAGATAAACCGAAAGAAATTTTTTATTTTGAAAAGATCGAGTATTTAGAGGAACCGCCTCAGGAGCCTTTGTCTACGGAAGCGCTCACGCTCATTTGGCCGGAGAAGGAAGAGAAAGAGGAAGAAGAAAAGCAAGTTTCCTTAAACTTTACTCCTCTAGAAATCGAGTGGCTGCCAAAAGGTTTTGAAAAAATCAAACAAGATAGGTGGAAAGATGAGCGCCATGACCGGGTGGTCCAAACCACCAGTTACAATGATGGACTTGCTCAACTTACGGTATTTCAGCGTAAGCAGACGGAAGAAGAGCGTGAAAAACAAAAGAAAGATAAGCGGCGCGAGGATGAAGTGATCAAGGTGGATCGTTTTGGCCGCTCGATCTTCTTTATTGAAAAATGTGGATTTCGTGTATCAGCGGTGGGAGATATTTCTCCGCGGGCGATTTCTAAACTTTTACGTTCTGTAAATCCCTCCAAGACTTGCCGTCGATAGATTCGGTTACACTCCCACAAAGAGCCACACATAAATCACCATTGCGGGGGCAACCCAAAGGTGAGAATCCATCAAATCCAGATAGCCACCAAAGCCGGTGATGGTGGAGCCTGAATCCTTGATGCCTAAATCGCGCTTCATGGCGGATTCGCAGAGATCACCAATTTGGGCAATGATGGAGATGACCAGGGTAAGGAGTGCGATTTCTGTATAGCCCCGGTTTCCCTCAAGCCACAGGGTTTGTCCATAGAAAGAATCTTGCACAGCGGCAACGAGCAACACGAAACCGAGGGCAAAGACGGTGCCTGAAACGGCACCTTCCCAAGTTTTGTTGGGGCTAATGACGGGAGCCATTTTTCGCTTTCCAAGAAGCATCCCTCCGTAAAGAGCGAACGAATCCGTAAAAGCAGGAACAGCAAGAAGATAGAATAAGTAATTCGAACCTTGTTCCAATCCCCGTAGGTAGGTGATGCAGCCTAAAGGAATGACGAGATAGATTAAAGTCAATGCGTGGGTGGCAAATTCATCGCGGGAGCCGTGAAGGGTGAAGCGCATGGTAAGCAGGCAGCTGCCCCAAAAGAAGAGAAAGGTGCAGATGATGATCAAGGCGGTGCGCTGGACGGGTTCATAAAAATTGGCGGTACAAAAAATGAGAAAAGGGAGGAGGAAAAGATTTTGCCACCACATGAGGAGGCGGCGTTTCTCGACCTTCATGAGGTCATAGAGTTCATCCCGGCTGGGGACTAAAAGCAGCAAGACGACCAAGGCTGTAAGCCAATGGCCATATTCCCAAAAAATTCCAGCCAAGAGGACGGGAATGAGTATTAAGCTGGAGATGATTCGACGAAGTTGCATGAATTAGTTCCGTAGTAACATTAAATAGAGGTGATGGTATGTAATGAATTATAATGAAGCGGAAATCGTGGACAAGGAGAAGGAGCCCAAGCCCGGTATTCATTTATGATTTGATTGGATTTACGGAGAAACTCTTAGAGGGCGCCATCGATATCCACGCCGCCAAAGCGGCGGTGTCGTTTCTGATAGTTCAGGAGGGCATCGAAGAGCTGGGGTTTACGAAAATCAGGCCAGAGAGTGGGGGTGATGACGATTTCGGAGTAGGCGATTTGCCATAAGAGAAAATTGGAGATGCGCATTTCACCGCTGGTGCGGATTAATAAATCGGGTTCGGGCATAGGGTGGGTGTCGAGATAATGCTGGATGAGGTCGGGGGTAATCTGCTCTATTTCCAGCTGATTTTGTTTGATTTCGAGGGCGATTTTTCGGATGGCGTCGGTTATTTCTTGCCGCCCGCCGTAGGAGAGAGCCAAGGTTAACTGCATGCGGTCCCCGTTTTTGGTGATTTCGCGGGCTTTGTGTAGTGCCTTTTGTACGGGAGGAGGGAGTTCATTAAGGTGGCCAATTGAATCCAGGCGAATGCCATTTTCGGCCATTTCTTGGATTTCCCGTTTCAGGAAGGTGCAAAGCAGGATCATGAGTGCGTTGATTTCAGAATCGGGGCGTTTCCAATTTTCGGAGGAAAAGGCATAGAGTGTAAGGTAAGAAATTTCAAGTTTTCGGCAGGTACGGACAATATCACGCACAGATTTGATGCCCGCGCGGTGTCCCTCGACGCGGGGGCGATTCATGGAACGCGCCCAGCGGCCGTTACCATCCATGATAATGGCCACATGTTTGGGTAGCCGGGTTAAATCGATACCCGCTGCTTCCGCTTCTCGGAGCAATTCTTTTTGTTCTGGAGGTAGGGTTTCGATTTCAGTAAGGCTTGTCACTGTGTTTCTCCTATTTTTGTTTCATGCTACCATGAGGGAGTGTTTGCACTCCATGCGCCAAAGAGGGGCAGGGCGAGTTTCTTATGTATGGGAATGCCGCTGGCATTCCGGATTATGGAAACTTCCACATAAAAGGCAGAATACCAGTAGACCCGTGTTTATTCAACGTACACCTCAGGCTGCACCGCTTTTCTTCGCGATTGTGGGTCCCACCGCCTCGGGAAAAACTGCTCTTTCTTTGAGTGTAGCCCAAAAACTTGGTGCCGACATCCTTTGTGTGGATGCGATGCAAGTCTATCGACGGTTGGATATTGGGACGGCGAAACCCACCCGGGAAGAGCGTGCATTGGTTTTTCATTATGGGCTCGATCTTGCTTCTCCATTGGAGCATTTCAACGCCTCGAAGTATGCTCATTATGCGGAACCCATATTAAAGTGTGCTTGGGAGAAACAGAGGCCGCTGGTCTTGTGCGGGGGCACCGGTCTCTATTACCGCGCATTGCTTGAGGGTTTTTTTGAGGTGCCCGATCCTGATTCTGAGATCCGCGCAACTCTCCATGCGCGTTTGCAGAGCGAAGGAGGAGGTCAACTGTACCATGAATTGCAACAGCGTGATCCCCCAACGGCCGCGGCCATCCATCCCAACGATAGCCGCCGGGTTTTACGCGCATTAGAGATTATTTACCAGACGGGCGAAACGGTGTCTCATTTTCGTGCGCAACAAAAGAAAAAGCCATGGTTTGCCCGCACATTTTTTCTTGGTATTCAACGAGAGCGTGAAGACCTACACTCTCTTATTGAACAACGAACAGGTTGGATGTATAGCAACGGTCTGATTGAGGAAACCATAGAATTAATGCGTTTAGGCTGCAGGCCTGCTCATACGGTGATGCAAGCGCTGGGGTATAAGGAAGGTTACGCCTATCTGCGGGGAATAATTTCGCGAGACGAAGCGGTGGCTCAGACGATTCATGGGACTCAACGTTATGCCAAGCGACAAATGACTTGGTTTCGAAATCAGTGCCGTCCCTGTTGGATTGCTTGGGAAAATCAAAAAGATTTTCAAGAAATTGTAAATCAATCCTTGCAACTTTGGCAAAACAGTGGTACCAATAAGTAAAAATGTGAATTTTGTTTCTACATTTTGTGGTTTATACCACTTGAAGTGAATAGAAAAAAATACTAACTTGATATTTGCTGGAATGGCATCGAAAATTTATTTGTAATCTTTTGGTCTGCCCTCGAGGTGAAAGGGGATTCTAATGGCTGTAAAAAGTGTGATGAATATCCAGGATAGTTTTTTGAATCAGGCACGCCGTGAACGGATCGCACTCGATATTCATCTAATTGATGGCTCTGATTTGCATGGGAAAATTTCGGCATTTGATAACTTCACGGTTATTCTTATGAATGATGAGCGCGAAGAGCAATATTTGATTTACAAGCACGCGATTGCCACAGTAACACCGGCGGCAAAAACGCGCGTGCGTTGGAATCAAATGGGAGAAGGCGAACAACAAAAACCGATTCGAGGACGATAACTCCGTGCTTTCTCGTCAGCGTTAGGTTCATCGCTTGACGCTGTTTAATGGATCAGGTGAAGAATCCACGCCCGTAGGTACTCTCTTGTGCTTACGGGCGAGTTGTATTCGTTGCTTATCTCTTCGTGACTTTCTGCTTGCGTCCACTACATTGTAGTTTTCTTTATTCTTGCCCATGAATTTTTTTGATAAATTGGATATTCTTATCGGGAAGTAGGGATTTAGGAACAACGATGTTTTAAAAAGGTGAGATCGGTTCCCTTATAGCCTCGATAGATCATCTTCATTTGATTAAGGACTTGCAGAATGAAAACTAACGATGAGCCGTGGAAAGTGCAACTTTTCTTCGTAGTTATTTATTTGCTTTTTGCTGCCGCTTATACGGCAATTTTGGTTTACGTTCATCAAGTATCACATATCGCCTACCTGGATAAATTCCTCGTTTTTCTCATTCTCCCTATCTTTTTCTATGCCTACAATTTTCCGCGCTGGGTTTATCTTTCTTCGATGGTCATTGCGATATTGTTATCCTATTTTGGGTTGTTATGGTTTGAGAATGTATTATTGTACTCGTCCATCCAGTCGTTGATTTTTTATACCATTGTGGCGGTAATCACGGCGGAGTTTATTCATCATATTAAGAAGTCGAAGCAGGAGATGTTAAAGATGGTGGATGAGCTCTATGAGACCAATGATAAGTTGGCTCAAGAGATTAAATGCAGGAAATCGATCGAGGAAGAGCGCGATCGCCTCATTACGGCAGTCGAGCAAGCCGCTGAAGCGATCATGGTATGTGATCGAAATGGGATGATCCAGTATGTCAATTCGGCGTTTGAAGAGATCACCGGTTATTCCCCTCAGGAGGTAATCGGGAAAAACTCCAATATACTTCATAGCGGTGTGCAAAATGAAGAATTTTATAAAAAATTGTGGGATACTCTCTTACGTGGCGAGCCGTGGAAAGGCTGTATCGTTAATCGAAAAAAGGATGGAATTCTATACAATGAAGAGAACACCATTACCCCGGTCAAAGATCATGAAGGTCGAATTATCAATTTTGTTGCGGTTAAACGGGATATCACTATGGAGAAGATGCTCGAAGAAAAAATCCGGCAATCCCAAAAGTTGGAAGCCGTCGGGCAGCTGGCAGGGGGGATAGCGCATGACTTCAATAATCTTCTGACCACGATTTGTGGTAATTTAAGTTTGCTGGAAAAGAAGTGCAATCTTCCTGGTATGGAAAAGTACATAATGAATGCTTCGGAAGCATCGCAACGTGCGGCCAACCTTGTCAGCGAATTGCTTCTTTTTAGCCGCATGTCCCGTATTAAGCCGGTACCTGGTAACCTCAATCATTTCCTGAAAAAGATCAAGCCTATTCTTCGTTCAACCTTGGAACGCCGCATTGATTTGGAGTTCGATCTTGATCCGGAACTCCCTTTGGTTAAGTTTGATGAACATTCGATTCAATCGCTCATGATGAATATTGTCTTGAACTCGCACGAGGCCTTGAAGAAAAGGTTTGATGTTTCCTTTGAATTTCCGCCGTCTGAGGAGGAGTGCCGGATTCAAATTTCCACTTCAACCGAAAATGTTGATATGCAATTGAATGACGGTGAGAACACACACATAACGGGTCGTTATGCCTTATTGGAAATAAGGGATACAGGGGTGGGGATGGATGCGAAAACGCGCGAGCATATGTTTGAGCCATTTTACACCACCAAGGAAGTAGGCCAAGGTTCGGGCTTGGGGATGTCCAGTGTGTATGGAATCGTCAAGCAGCACAAGGGATCGATACAAGTCGAAAGTGAACCCAATCAGGGGACCACTTGTAAAATCTTTCTTCCCTTGGCGGAAGAGGAAGAGCCCCTCGATTCGGCGGTCTCGTGATCAAACGGGAAGAGTGCCGCGGTCTCTCCCTTACACCCGATGGGCTTGCATTTCGGGGAAGACCTGTTTCAAACAGGGAGGTATGGCGAACAGGGCTTCATAGGTCTCCGCATTGAATAAGCGCAAATCGGTTAATTGGCGCTCTTGCAGTCGTGCGGCAATTTCTTCCCGCGATAAACGTTCCTGCTCTTCGGGGGAACATAGGAGAAAGCCCATCCAGCTGCCGTACGAGGGCACGAAATGAAGATAGGGAAATACCGTAGGGTACAAACCACGAATTGTATCCACTGATTTTCGTGCGACATCTTGGGTGAAAAGCGGTGCACCCACATGCAGGCTCATCCATCCTTTTTTCGATAAATGATCTTTCGCTTGTTGGTAGAATTCTTCAGAGAACAGTTCTTTGGCGTTCCCCACAGGATCGGGGGTATCCAGGAGGATAACATCAAAGACCTCATCACTGCGGGCAAGAAAATCAGCAGCGTCCTCGATATGGATGGAGACCCGCGAATCGGAGAGAGCCCCCTGGTGAATAGAAACCAGCCATTCCTTGGAGAGTTCTACCACTTCGGGATCAATTTCTGCGATGGTGCATGACTCAACCGTGGGATGTTTCAGCGCTTGCTTGGCGGCGCCACCATCGCCGCCGCCGCAGATAAGAACCCGTTTGGGCTCGGGATGTGAGATTAACGGCGCATGTACCAGCGGCTCATGGTAGAAGGCTTCATCCCGTTCTGCGGTTTGCATGACACCATCCAGGGCTAGAAATCGCCCCAATGCTTGGTTGTGACCCAAGAATATATTTTGGAAAGCGCTGGTTCTGGAGGAGATCAGCGAATTTACATCGAAGTGAACCCCGTATCCCGGTGAAACAAAATCAAGATCACTGAAACGGGGGATCATTGAGGAAGTTTCCATTAATTTTTTTTGAGGTTGGTAAATCGATTCCAATTGGTGGGCAAGTAGTAAAGCCCGTTCGCGATTGGAGCGTTGAAAATCGCAAACGCTAATTTCGATCAAAGCAAGTTGATCTTTTTCGGGCCATGTATGAATGACCACATGCGACTCGCCTAAGATAAATGCGATCGTGTAACCGGCGCCATTGAAAGAGTGATAGGTGTGATCCAGGGGGGTTAATTCGCTCGCACGGATTGCTTCATTCACCATCGGTGAAATGATCTCAGGATGCAATAAATAATTCTGATTGCAATTACAATTTTGTAAAAGCAATCGCAAGTTGGTTCCAGTGGGCAAAAATTTCATTTCATTCATTCTGCGCAATTTTTTAGTTCGTCATCCAATATCGAATTGTCGTTTCAACTATGGGTCTGACTCCCGGAGATGGGAGCGGATCCATTCGAACCAATTAGGATTTTTATGGAATTACACTTTGTGATTATACAACAATCCTTGTGCTCCTTTAATCCGAGAAGAAGGGAAGGAAATAAACTTTTTTGGCTCATCACGAAAGGGAGTCCTTTTTTTTGGACAAACGCCTCGGGGATGGGTTTCACTTGTCTCTGTGCGGCTTTAAGGGCCGTTTGCTCCGAAAGCCGCTCTACACAAGCCCCTTCAGTGTTTTGGTTCGATTCAAATCTATAGAAAATAGCCATGGTTCTCACTATAGAATTATGTTCTGTTTTCCCCCAAAGAAAAAGCGTTCTTTTCGAAGAAAAGAACGCCGACATTATTCCTCTGTCTAAGGTGGATTATACCACAGCGGCGGGGTGGTGTGAATCCACGAATTTTTGTATGCGTTCTGCCACCTGGTATGGCAGCAGTTGATGTTCTTCAAAGACTTCGGTGCGTGAGCCTTGCTCGATGATCTCATCGGGGATGGCTACACGAAGCAGGGGGATTCGGGTAATACCGAGATCGTGCATCGCTTCCGAGACGGCGCTGCCAAAACCACCGCAAAGGGTATGGTCTTCGTAGGTGACAAAATAGTGGTGGGTTTTGCTTAATTTTTGCAGAAGTTCAGTATCGAGAGGTTTCGCGAAGCGCATATTCACGATGGTGGGGTTCAAGCCGGATTTCTTCATGATTTCAGCGGCTTCGAGGGCGCGGTAGACTTGATAGCCGTAGCCCAAGATGGCGACATCGCTGCCTTCCTGCATGATTTTCCCTTTGCCAATGGGGATGGGTTCTTCTTCTTCGGACCATTCCACCCCCTCGCCATTGGCGCGGGGGTAACGGATGGTAAAGGGGCCGTCGTGGTTTAGGGCAGTCCAGAAGAGGGCGGACATATCTTTCTCATCGGCAGGTGCCGAAACCACCATGTTGGGAAGTGCGCGCATATAGGCGATGTCGTAGAGACCTTGGTGGGTGGCGCCGTCATCGCCGACCACGCCCCCACGGTCGAGGGCGAAAATGACGGGTAGATTTTGCACGCAGACGTCATGGTAGATCTGATCGTAGGCCCGCTGGCAGAAAGTGGAATAAATGGCGGCAACGGGTCGAACCCCCTCACAGGCGAGCCCGGCGCTGAGCAAGATGGCGTGTTGTTCTGCGATGCCCACATCAAAAAATTGTTTAGGATATTTTTGTGCGAGAGCGGAGAGTCCTGTGCCAGAAGACATGGCGGCGGTGATGCCTACCACTTTGGGATTCTTTTCGGCCATTTTGCAAATGACTTTGCTAAACACTTTGGTATAAGGGGTAGGAGCCGAAGGTTTAGGTTTTTTGGCCAGGGGTTCGCCGGTGATTTTATCGAAGGGTTTCGCCCCATGCCAAGAAGCGGGATCGTTTTCTGCGGGTTCGTAGCCATGTCCTTTTTCTGTGACGAGGTGTAACAGCAGGGGGCCTTTGAGGTCTTTTAGGCTTTTCAGGGTTTCTTCCAAGGTATGCAAATCATGCCCATTGATGGGGCCAAAGTAGCGGAAACCGAGTTCTTCAAAAAAGGCTCCCGGGACTAAGAGAGATTTAATGCTCTCCCCTACTTTTTGGAAGCGTTTCACCAAAAGTTTGCCCAGATTCCCTTCCAGGAACTTATCGAAGCCTTCCATGGTTTTATTGTAATAATAGTTGCTGATAACCCGGTTGAGATAATGGGAAATGCCACCCACGTTAGGGGAGATGGACATGTCGTTGTCGTTCAGAATGACGAGCATGTCTTTTTTGAGATGCCCCGCGTGATCCAATCCTTCGTAGGCTACGCCGCCGGTCAATCCCCCGTCGCCGATGACGGCGATCACTTTGTAATCTTCGCCATTGAGATCGCGGGCGGCAGCCATACCTAAGGCGGCCGAGACCGAGGTGCTGGCATGGCCGGTGCCGAAGTGATCATGTTCGCTTTCCCATCGTCGCGGGAAGCCGCTGATGCCTTTATACTGACGAAGAGTATGAAAACGCTCTTGGCGACCGGTTAAGAGTTTATGGGGGTAGGTCTGGTGGCCTACGTCCCATATAATTTTATCGACAGGACTGTTAAAAACCCGGTGCAGGGCGATGGTCAGCTCGACGGCTCCTAAACCAGGAGCCAAGTGTCCCCCTTTTTCGCTGACGACATCAATGACGGTTTGGCGAATTTCTTTGGTGAGGGTATCCAGTTCAGCTTGAGAAAGTTTTTTTAAGTCCTGGGGTTTGGATATTGTTTCTAATACCATATCGTATTCCTAATCTCTCACTAATAGTCCATATTGAGTGAAATTTAATTGTGTTTATTACATTGCGAATTGACGAAATCGCAAAGTTAACTCCTACCAAGAAAAACCATAAAGAGGATCTTGTTCTCTATAAGTAAACGCATGGAAAGTGCGATAGCAACCCATGGCAAAAAAGAATGCTCTACATTATAGCTTAATCGAAATAAACCCGAATACAAACCCAACTTAAAGTTATGTTTGTCGGACCAAAAATTCATCGGTCAAATCCAGCAGCGGTTGGGCGCGTTCTCCTTCATCTTTGAGTAATGCAACAATGTCATTGCGCAGATGATGGACTCGTTCCCGCGAGGCTTCCAAACCGATCAGAGAGGGATAGGTTAATTTTTCATGGCTCTCATCGCTGCCGGCTTTTTTCCCTAAAATATTTGTGTCTCCGACCACATCTAAAATATCATCAACCACTTGAAAAATCAAACCGAGTTTGGTGCCCACTTCGAAGAGCAACTCATAATCACGCTTGTTACAAAGCACCATTTGTGCGCCCATCAAAAGACTGGCGCGAATCAAGGCGGCGGTTTTGTGGAGGTGAATATATTCGAGTACTGTTTCGTCACCTTTTTTATGTTCATATTCCAAATCCACCACCTGACCGGCGACCATACCGGGATACCCGCAGGCTACAGCCAGTTCCCGAATAGCGCGCAGTCCCTGCAGGGCATATTTTTCGGTGGTGCTGGCAATCAATTGGAAGCCCAGGGTATGCAAGGCGTCGGCCGATAAGACCGCCATGGCTTCGCCATACACCTTATGGGAAGTGGGGCGTCCCCGGCGCAAATCATCGTCATCCATGCAAGGAAGATCATCATGGACTAAGGAGTAGGTATGGATCATTTCGATGGAGCAGGCGGTGGTAAGGATGGCTTTCTTGAGTTCATCATCGACCCCGTGCCAGCTTTGGCCGGCATAGGCGTTTTTGCCCGAGACCCCGCGGCAAAAATCAGAACCCATCAGGATCAGAATGGGGCGAATACGTTTACCGCCCGCTTCGAGAGGATAGCGCATGGCTTCGTTTAAGCGTGCGGCCATACCATCCGGTTTGGGCAACAATGACCACAGAAAGTGCTCGACTTCTTCTTTGCGTAAAGCCAGATAATCCTTGAATTGCTGTGCTTTTATGGAAGATGGTTGATTGGCTTCGTTCATGAATGCCGATACCTCAAAGATTAAACATAATGTCTTTCTATTCGATGCCCTGGTGCTTCAGAAATTGTGGGAGGGCAACCATGGGAACTTACCTGAATTCAGCAGGCGCAGCCTGGCAAATATGTAAAGAGATTTTAAGAGGCCATAAAAAACAAGGTCTAATTAAAATTCGAGTCTTTCTTCGTCCTGGTCTTCTTCTTCCTCTTCTTCGGAGGCTTCCTGTTCTTCTAATAATGTTGACACTTTGACTTCAACTTGTTCTAGTCGTTTGGAACATTTCTTTGAAAGTTCCATTCCTTCGATGAAATATTTCTCCATTTCATCGAGCGAAAGACCGCCTTCATCGAAGAGATTTAAGATCTCTTCGAGTCGTTGCATTCCTTTTTCGAAATCGAAGGATTCGTCGTTTTTACTCATAATTCATGCTTTATAGAAATGACTTTTGAGTGAAAAGAACCATCCGCGAGTTGAACCCAAGGGGAATCCCCTTTATGGATTTTGTGGATCGTGGTGATGGGTTTTCCCTTTTCATCGCGGCAAATGGCAAAGCCACGTTCGAGGTTTTTGCTCGGATTGTAGCTGTGAAGCAGGTGTTTATACCGCAGCAGGTCCTTTCTTTGTTCGGAGATAGATTGTTGCATACGCTGTGTCAACTGTTTTGAGTCTTCTTTCACAGTGCGGCGGCGTTTCTCTAGTGCTGACTGCATCCGTTCGATGAGCCGCATTTGCTGCTCATCCAGGCGCTGCCGCTGTTGTTGGATCACAACAATAGGATGATAGCGCTTTAAGGCGGTTTGGGTAAGTTCTAGCCGTTCTCTCCACTGTCTCAAGGTGGGGAGAATGGAGCGTAGAAGGCGGGATTGTGCCACTTCATGCCGCTGGCGGTGTTCATCGAAGAGGGTGCAAATAACCTGGGCGGCACCGGTGGGGGTGGAGGCGCGCAGATCGGCGGTGAAGTCGGCGAGGGTGAAGTCTATTTCATGTCCCACGCCGGTGAGAACGGGCAAGTGGGAGTCATAAATGGCTTTCACGGCGGTTTCTTCGTTAAAGGCCCATAAATCCTCTAAACTGCCGCCTCCGCGGCAGAGGACGATGAGGTCGAAAGCGTTTTTCATGCGATTCACACGTTTGATCATCGCCGCGATTTCGGCTGACGCTCGATCCCCTTGCACCAAAACCGGGCAGAGGGTCACTTCGAGCGGGCATTTTCCCTGGTTTAAGCGATTTAAAAAATCGCGCACGGCCGCGCCGGTGGAGGAAGTGATCAAGGCGATGTGTTGTGGGAAACGGGGCAGGGGTTTTTTGTGTTCGGGGTCAAAGTAGCCTTCTTCGGCTAAGCGGCGTTTGAGGGCTTCGAATTGTTGCTGCAGGAGGCCGATGCCCGCCATGCGCAGGGAGGTGACCACTAGTTGGTACTGGCCGCGAGGGGGATAAACGGTAATATGGCCACCCGCCAGCACTTCGACGCCGTCTTGGAGGTCTAACCCCGCCCAACGGGCGACCGTACTGCGCCAGGCGACGCAGCTCAGCAGCGCATTTTCGTCTTTGAGACGAAAATAGGCATGTCCTGAGGGGGCTTTTTTGAAGTTAGAGATTTCGCCGCGTACTTGAACCCAGGCATAGTTCGATTCTAACTTTTGGCGGATTTCATCCGTGAGTTCGGAAACGCTATAAGGGGCTCGAGTTCCTTCTTGGTTCATGGAGGTACTCTTCGTGAAATTGTGAACCTTTCTTTTTGGAGTTTAACCTTTCATCTTTCGGTCAATCTCGTCATAAAGTTCTAAGCCTGCGGATTCGAAGACTTCCAGTAAATCTTCATAAGTGTTATCACCACCCAAAAAATCCCAAAATTCTTTACCTACCATGACTTCTTCGTTCAAATCGAAGAGACCTTGTAAGGTCCATCGTTCATAGGGCTTGGGTTCGTATGGATTATATGGAATTGCGACAATCGTTTTTATATTTGCATTTGGGTTTTGACTTCCGCGCATAGCGATCCAGTCAAGCATTTGCTTTTTTATGCCTGTAAATTCATTGATATTAGGTTTTGCCGTTTTTAATTCAAAGTAGTATTCAGTACAGTCTTTCATCTCTACAAATAGATCCACTCGCTTATTTAAATTATCACCCAAATCCCCTTTGGATGCAGCAGAAAGAACCTCTTCGGTTTCCTTTGCTTTGTTCGGGGTTCGATGAGCTGCGCGCAAATCACGCATGATAGTATCAATTGTCAGCACTGCTTCGCTGCTGATAAATCCATAAAATTGTTTATATTGTCCAATAGCTTTACTTGCATGCTGCTTTACAATCAATTCTCCGACTTGTTCAAAAATTGAAGTTCCGAGAGTCGTATTGATAGAGTGAATGAATGAAAACAATGCCATACGGTCTTTGCCAAGTAAGCGATAATGAAATGGTATTGAGCTAGTTTCAGGTTTATAGTTGTCTAACTTCCAACGAATTTTTTGTATAAGAAAGTTCTTAATTTCTTTTCTTTGATGTTTTGATAAAGCCATATGATTACCTGTTCTTAATGTGAAAAATTATTTCGGAATAAGGTGATTTATCTCTTTCAGTTCTGTTTAATACTGGCCTTTTATACTTATGAACAATTTCCATGCCAGAACGTCTAACAATTTCTGGATAAAGGTTGTATTTATCGTTCGCAACAAGGAATATGTCAAAATCAGCAGCTAGAAATTTTTTACAATTCGTAAGCACTTTAGAAATATTATCAACATATGATCTACGAGCTTCCTCACCTTTACCTTTAAATAAAGGTCCAATTTCTAAATCATCTTGGCGATTAAAACCAAAAAGATCATAAGCATAAGCATGCTGCTCATGATAATCAATTTGCCCAACATAAGGTGGTGAGGTGAATATCCCTCTGATTTTCTGCTTTTTTAATAGATCATACAAATCCTTATTCTTTTTTTTCGTTTCTGCAAAAATATCTATGGTACGAGAATCTCCTGATAAAACAACGAATTGTACAGGAGTACGTAATTGATCAAATTCATAGAGTCTCTTAAAGGTGTCCTTTGCATATCGGTCGAACCAATATTTAATAGAATAAATTGGCTTGCAAATTTTTTTGTGTTTCCAGCAGTAATAGGTTGTTAGTTGAGGTTCTTTTAGAGTGGCTAGATCGGAATGTGTAGTGGCTCGACAAGAACGAATCGTTCGACTTAAAATGATTGCCAAAGCCTTTTTATTTTTGATATCCTTTATTTCTTTGATTAGATTAAAAACAAAATCAATTTCGTTTCTAACATTTTTACAATACCATTTATCAAGAAAGCGATCTGAGTTTGATTGCTTTAGCTTAACTTGGTATTTCTTGACGAGATAGTTATAAATTTGCAAAAAGTCCTTTTCTTTTTCTTTAGAATATGTATTTTCATCAATATAACCATTATTTACTTGATATTTAAAGTCAGGGCTTGGAAAAGATATTTTATTAAATTCGCTTAATTTTTGCAAGAGTTCAGATTCAAATGCTGTTATACTGTTATCATATTCATAACAAGCAAGAGCTTTTTGGATTCGATTTATTTCTTTTGATAAAGAGTTAAAATCATATGTATTTAGCTTAACATCCGTAATCATACAATTGAATTGTGATATATCAATTCCTATTGAATGTAGTCCCATTTCGCATGCTTGAACTAATGTCGTTCCTGAACCAGAGAAAGGATCGAGTAAAATATCACCAGGTTTAAAATAGCTCTCTTTTTTGAACTCATCTGTATGATTGTCAATAAAATACTGAACTAACTGTGGAATAAATTTACCTTTGTAGGGGTGAAGACGATGAACATGTTTGGTCGTATCTTTTTCTCTCAAATAGTCAAACGATAAAGCCCAGTTCAAATCATCGCCTAAACTTTTTTTCCAATTCGTTTCTTTTTTTCCGTGGTAGGATTGATAATATTTTTTTAGATCATAAAGATCGATAAGCGTGGCATTACCACCATTGTATTTACGGACTTTACCATATTGAATCAAATAGGAAATATTAGATTCACTTATATTGCGTTTAAGATGGTTTGAAGCCCATTCGCTAGCTTCTTTTATTGTTAAAAGATGTTTGTGATGTTGCATAATCCGCACCATTCTTACAAGTACGTTCCGGCAGTGATTGTAAAGATGAACTATTATCTAAACAAGCATATTTTTTAAGCATTGTAAAGGGAGCAGCATTATTTCAGTCGTTCTCGCTTACCCAGAGGCGGTGGATGGAGCGGGCTTTGCCTGTGAGTTCATCCACGTCAATCACCACGGCGGAGATTTTGATGTTGGCTTTGGCGATTTTGTGATTTTGGCGGATGCCGCTGATGAATTGCTGGGTGGTGGATTCGATTTCAAGGCCGATGACTGAGTCATAAGCGCCGGTCATGCCGGTGTCGGTGATATAGGCTGTGCCTCCCGAGAGCACCCGCTCATCGGCGGTGGGGATATGGGTATGGGTACCAATCACCGCGGTCACGGCACCGTTTAGGTACCAACCCATGGAAACTTTTTCCGAGGTGGCTTCCCCGTGTAGATCGATAATTTTAATCGGGTGTTCTTCGATATCTTCTAGCAAATCTTCCGCCCGGCGAAAAGGACAATCCACGGCCGCCATAAAAAGGCGGCAGCATAATTGCGCTACCGCCAAGGTGATTCCATTTCTTAAGGTTACGGTTGTATAGCCCCGTCCGGGGATGCCCGGGGTGAAGTTATAGGCCCGCACGATATAGCGATCGTCATCAATAAAGTTGAAGATGTCTTTGTTATCCCAGGCGTGGTTGCCCAGGGTGAGGACATCTGCACCGCATCGATAGAGTTCCTGCGCCACCTCGTAGTTCAGCCCTTTGCCGCCGGCGGCGTTTTCGGCATTCACGATGGTGAATTCGATCTCATGAATTTTTTTTAGGGAGGCGAGTTTTGATTTTAAAATTTTCCTTCCTGGGCGCCCGACGACATCGCCCACAAATAATATATTCATGTTTTGAAAAACTTTCTAACCAGGATGATCCCTGGGCGTGCTTCGAGGGGTAGTCGAACCGTCTGAAAAAATGAAAGAAGGCTCGTCATCGAAGCAAGTTTTATTTCGCATAGGCCACGGCGCGGGTTTCTCGCACAATGGTCACCTTGATTTGACCCGGGTACTGCATTTCTTCTTCGATCCGTTTGGAAACATCGTAAGCGAGTTTGACGGAAGATTGATCGTCCACTTCTTCCGGTTCGACCATGACGCGGAGTTCACGTCCCGCCTGGATGGCGAAGCATTTCTCGACGCCATTGAAGGATTCGGCGATTTTTTCCAGGGCTTCCAAGCGTTTGACGTAAGTTTCGATCGATTCGCGACGGGCACCGGGACGGGCGGAAGAGATCGCGTCGGCGACTTGGACGATGACGGCTTCGACCGTATCCATCTCCACTTCTTCGTGGTGGGCGGCGATGGCGTTGACGACCTCGGACGATTCGCCGAACTTACGCGCCAGTTCAGCCCCAATGGCGGCATGGGTACCATCCCGCTCAAAGTCGACTCCTTTGCCGATATCGTGCAAGAGGGCAGCGCGTTTGCACATGTCGGCATCGGCGCCTAGTTCGGCGGCGATGGTATTGGCGATAAAGGCCACCTCGCGTGAGGCATATAACTGGTTTTGGCCAAACGAGTAGCGGTATTTCAAGCGGCCTAGATATTTAATTAACTCGGGGTTCATATCCACAATTCCGAGTTCGAAGACAATGCGCTCGGCCGATTCCCGCATATCGTCTTCTAATTCTTTCATAATTTTGCCATAGATTTCTTCGATGCGGCCGGGATGGATACGTCCATCGGAAATGAGGCGTTCTAAGGTTTGGCGAGCGGCTTCTCTGCGCACGGGATCGAAGGAAGAAAGCACCACCGTGTCGGGGGTATCGTCGATGATCAGATTCACACCTGTGAGTGCTTCAAAGGAGCGGATGTTTCTTCCCTCGCGTCCGATGATGCGGCCTTTGATTTCGTCCGAGGGCAAGGAAACGGTGGAGACGGTTGATTCGTGGACGAACTCGGTGCAGCCCCGCTGTAAGGTGGTGGCGATGATGGAGCGGGCTTCACGTTTGGCATTTTCTTTGGCAGAATCAATAATCTGCTTAATGACTTTGGCCGATTCACGGCGGACATCGGTTTCCAGGGATTCTAAGAGCAGATTTTTGGCTTCTTCGCTGGTGAGGCCGGAAATTTTTTCCAATTTGCCGCGTTCTTCTTCGATAAGGCGTTCCAGTTCACTTTCCTTTTTATCCAGTTCACTGGAACGATTTTCCAATTGTTTGGCTAATTTTTGGTTTTCTCGTTCCAGGGTTTCCGCTTCATCCATTTTCTTTTCCAGCGTTTCTTCACGCCGGTCAAGTTTTTTCTCGAGTGCGGTAATTTCGGAGCGCCGTTCTTTGATTTCTTGTTCAAGTTTGGTTTTTTCTTGGTAAAGTTGTTCTTTGGCTTCGATGGCGGCTTCTTTTCGGATGGTGGCCGCATCTTTTTGGGCTTCTTCACGAATTTTCTTGGCGAGTTGTTCGATGCCGCCAATTTCTCGATCTATAAGTGTTTTTTTGAAGAAAAATCCAATGGCAAAACCAATAATGATACTGATAATGCCTGCTAAGGCAGGTGCAATCCATTCCATTTCATTTCTTACCTTTCTATAGTAAACCTTTTACGGATTCTGTTATGAAATCTATGTCGAACCCATCGCACAGCCCTGCGCAGATAGGAGCAAACTTCCAGCGCGCTAACCGATTCTGCACCGGTTTCTTTGACCAAAAGATCAGCGGCCAGCCCGTGGAGATAGACTCCCGCGCATGCGGCTTGCTCTGGGGATAAGGGTTTGGCCAATAAGGCGCCGATCGCCCCGGCTAAGACATCGCCCATGCCGCCCTGCGCCATGGCCGGGTTGCCGGTGGGATTGACGAAGAGGCGTTCGCCTCCGTAGGCGATGACGGTGTGGGCACCTTTCAGCACCGCCACCCCTTGGCCGGTTTGCAGTTTTCGTGCAAAACCCCAGCGGTCGCTTTGGACCTCCTTGGTTGTGGCGTTAAAAAGCCGCGCCATTTCCCCGGGGTGAGGGGTGGCCACCCAGGGACTTGTTCGTTTATGCAAATCCTCGATGGTGAGTGCTGATAGGCCGTCACCATCAATTAGAATAGGAAGGTCGAGTTCGTTGACCACCCGCCGCACGAGGGCGGCGCTGGAGGGATCGAGGCTCAATCCCGGTCCGATGACGACTGCATCATAACGGCTGCGGTCTGCAAAGAGAGTATCGAAAGCCTCTTGATGGAAAGCGCCTTTTTCGGTTTCCTTCACTCCAACCGTGAGCATTTCCCATACGTTGCTGGCGTAAATGGGCAAGAGGGAATCGGGACAGGCACAGGTGACTAGCCCCGCCCCCATGCGAATCGCAGACTGGGCGCACATCAAGGCGGCGCCGGTCATGCCTTTCGAGCCAGCGATAATCAGCAAATGGCCTTCACTCCCTTTGTGCGCCGAGCGGCTTCTCTTTGGCAAGCATGTGTTCACGGCTTCCGGGGTGAGGAGTTCTGCTTCGCATTCTGCATTCTCTAAAAGATCGTGAGGGAAGCCGATATCCAACACGATCAGTTCTTTACAATAATCCAAGCCTGGAGGCAGCACTTGGCCAATCTTGGGCAGCCCCATGGTGTAGACTTGGTCCGCCAAAACGGCATTTCCTTCGACTTTTCCCGTATCCGCTTCCACGCCGGCAGGAATATCCACCGACACGATTTGTGTTTGACCGCGGAGTGAATTGAGTGTTTCTACGGCTTGGCCGATTAATCCTCGGGGTGCACCTCGGCTGCCGGTGCCTAAAAGGGCTTCGATCCAGATACGTGAATCTTTATTATCCAGGAAAAATGCATCTAAATCTTCAGGGGAGGTGCATTCCTTGATCTTGACCCCCGCCTCACCTGCGAGAATGAAATTGGTTCGAGCGTCACCTTTAAGTTCTTCACCCTTACCCAGAAGAGCGAGTTTTGGCGATAAGCCTTCTTGCTCAAGATAGCGGGCAATGACAAAGCCGTCGCCGCCGTTGTTGCCTTTACCACATAAGATGCAGGAATTCTGTAAATCGTGAGGGGGAATGGAGTCGAGCAGACTTGCGGCGACACCGCGACCAGCGTTTTCCATAAGAAAGAGACCGGATACACCGCGCTCCTCAATGGCGGTACGGTCGACCTCAGCCATGGTTTGTCCAGCCACTATGCGATAGACATCACTCCGATATGCCATATGCTCGCTCCAGGGTATTTAACCCGAGGGCGAGGAAAAGAAAGGAGAGACACTCAGGCCATAGATACAATTCAGGCCATAGATACAATTAGGGTATGTCCTCTTCCGTATCTTGGAAAAAATAATCGTGGATCGCAACTAAAATCGCGACCACGATAAACCCTTTCCACAGAGTGTCGAAAAAGAAATCGAGAGACCATCTCTCGACGGAAGCATCGTCCAGCAACTTTAACGCGAGAAATTTTTGAAGATAACAAAAGGCGATAAAAAAAACACACACAATGACATAATCCAAAATAGAAAAACGGTTTTTGCTTTGAACCAATTCTTTTTTTTGTTTTTTAGGTTGTGTTTCTTGATTCGCCGGAACGTTTGGCGCTGTTTTACGACCTTTCTTTCCTCGAGCCATATTCACTATCCTACTTTCAGAATCACAGCTAATAATATTTTAATCTCGGTACCGCCTTTTTTGGAAGGGCAAATGTGCTTGGAATTTACACATATATCGACAAACCCTAGCCCTTTCTTTCATTTTCAGAGCAAAATGAAGAAATAATTGGGAATTATGGATATTTAATAATACAAGCGAATCTTTTGGCTTTTAATTTTTTAACGGAAAATCTCTTCGTTGCTTAGTCTTGGTTTAGGCTCCAACACTGTCAAGGAATCTAGATACTCCTTGAATTTGCGTCCCAAGGGATGAACGGATCGACCTTTGTTGACCACGGTATTGATTCGTAAATTTGTGATCATTTTCAACCCCGTTAAGGGATCCTCGCAGGCTTGTTGTAATAATTCTTCTCGTTCTTGAAAAAAAGGGCGATTGGGTTCCAAATAATCGGCGATGTAGACCATCCATCCAATCGGGGTTAATTGAGGAGAGCCCGTGGGGTGATAAGCAACGGTCAGGTGGACTTCCTCATCTTTCTGATTGTACCAATGCTTCAGCGCGGCAGCGCCTAAAGGGGCGTGGCACAATTTTTTCGAGGTCATAAGTTCAAGTCCGTACGGGGATAATCCCAGTTTTACCAGATGACCGATCTCGTGATAGTTCAACTCTTTAGCGCAGTCGTGAAAGAGCGCCGCCCAGGCTAGTTTTACCGGGTCGACGGGGTAATCTTTCCATTTTTGCGCTAATAAAAAAGCGGTTTGGCAAACGCCAACACTATGTTGGAAGCGCTTCGATGAAAGATGATTTTCAAGTTTGTTTATGGCTTCTTGGGGTAAATAATCTTGATACATTATTTATTTTGTGATAGTTCTGGTTCCGTTTCGCGAATTTTTTGCCTAATTTGAGATTCAAGTTCCGTGGTGAATTCTACGGGATACTTAGGGCCGTGCTTAAGGGATTTTTTCCAATACTTGAGGGCTTTATGCAGCCGCCCATTTTTGGCGTACGCATCCCCAAGGTGATCGAGAATGACGGGGTGGTTTTCTTTGAGTTGATTGGCACGTTCAAGGTGTTGGATGGCTTTTTCTGTATTTCCCTGTTGATAGTAAACCCAGCCCAGGCTGTCGAGAATATTGCCGTCGTGGGGATCGAGTTCGATGGCTTTTTCAATAAGTTCTTGGGCTTCGTCGAGGCGTATGCCACGCTCTGCGAGGGAGTAGCCGAGAAAGTTATAGGGTTGGGGATCGTCGGGAAAGCGTTTAATGGCATCGCGCATCAGGCTTTCTACATCATTCATAGCGTCCAACTTATCGTAGACGGTGGCTAAGGGATAGAGGACGGAGCGATAGGAATTGCCGTTATTCTTCGTTTCTTGGAAAGCCTTTTCTAAATACGTTTTTGCTTGTTTCCAGTCTTCTAGGTCCATGGAGGCCAGCCCGGCCACCTTAAGCAAATTCAAGGTATCGGGGAAGACATGTAAGCCCTTGTCCAATCGATTCAACAAATCTTGGGTTTTTTCCAAGCGTAAAAAAGCATTTCTAAGCCGGTACCAAACCAGTACCTCATAAACAATTTCATTGACCCATTCTCCATCCCCTTGAGAAATGGCTTCATCCAAGCGGGATAAAATCAACTCTAGTTTTTCCTCCAGAGCGTTTTCTTGATCCAGATAATCGTGTAAGTTGGCTTGTACGAAGGGGATACGTGGAGTTTTTTCGATCTCGCTGGTTGAATCCAAGAGAGTAGAAAAGCGTTTTAATTGGTGATAGGAAGAAAGTTTACGGAAGGATTCTTGCTCACCGAGTTTTAATAAAAAGAGTTGGATATCGTTCTTTTGGTTTTCATAGATAGCGTCTTCGAAGGCATCTACAAAGGAGATCCAGGCTTCTTTTTCTCTATCGAGTGTGATCAAAGTTTCATGTTTTAGTTGATGAATGGGATAATTCCCGGGCGATTTTTCGGCCAGCGGTTCGACTTCTTTCAGAGCCTTTTCGTATTCTTCTTGTTGAATATATAGATTTGCCAAGGTTTTGCGGACATCTAAGTTTTCGGGAATCAGTTCTTTAATGCGCTTGTATTGATGGATGGCTTCGAGAGGTGAATTCCGTACTTGATATAACGTGGCCAAGCGCTTACGCACCGCCAGTTCATCATCTGAATTATTTACCCATTCTAAGGTGGTCAAGTAAGTCTCGATGGCTTCTTCAGTTTTCCCCATGCGTTCTTGGATCGAGCCAATCCGAACCAAGATCTCGGTGTTATAGGGCATCAATTCGGACAATCTTTTGTAGGCTTCCAGCGCCTCATCGTAGCGGTTCGCTTGAAAAAGCAAAACCGCAATCGCATAACGGTAAATAGTTTCTTGGTAGGGGTTGAGATCAATGAGTTCACGGTAGCATTTGATCGCGAGGTCGTTGTTGCCAACTTTTTGATACAATTCGGCTAATTTCTGGTGTGCATCCACTTCATGAGGGTCAATCTCAGTGATTGTTTCATAGTAGGTAATGGCTTGATCCCATTGTTTTTGGCGGGAATGGGCTTGTCCCATCACCAGCAGCGCATCAGTATGATGGGGATTGATCTCGACCGCCTTCGAGGCATATTCGATCGCTTTATCGACACTACCGGAGTTGAGCAAGGTGTGGCCGGTTCGAGCCGCCAAATAGGCTGACTCGGGGTATTGTTTGTAAGCTTGGGCAAAGACCTGACTGGCTTCTTCATGAAGCCCTTTATCTTCCAGATAATTCCCCCGTAAAGACAATCGAAGTAGTTCAGCCCGTTCTTCTTGATCTAACGTTTCTTCTGGTTTAGAAACCTCTTCGGGGGTGGTATCAGAAGAAATTTTAGAATTTTCAATGGTCTGCGTGGCCTCTTCGATTGTTGCATTTGGCTCGCTTCTCTCGTCAGAATCCAATGTCGTGATTTTTTCCGTCTCTTGATTTTCTTTGAATGTTGTTGATTCGGTATCGAGTGCACGGTTGGAGCTGGAGGTCAAGCAGCCATGAAATGCCAGGCAAAGCCCTATGAAGAAAATCAGGAATAATCTTACCATGGGTATTCGATCCATATGGCCATCAACCCGGAGGCCATCGCATAAATCGGCCTCCTAGCATATGCATATGTAAATGGTAGACGGTTTGTCCGCCGTTGTCGCCAGAATTGATCACTAAGCGATAACCTTCATCAAAGATGTTGTGTTCTCGTGCCAATTGATTTGCCGCGGCGGTCATTTGTCCCACAAGTTGGAGATGATTGCCTTCCAAATCCCCGACTTTTTCCACATGCTCTTTGGGGATGATTAAAAAGTGAAAAGGGGCTTGTGGGTGAATATCCTTAAAGGCAACGACAGTATCATCTTCGTAAACCAGAGGCGTATCCAGTTCTTTTTTTGCGATTTTACAAAATATACAGTCATTGGATTCAGCCATGAGTTCCCTCGCTTATATTTGGTTTATAACGATTCACTCGTACAACATTAACGTTTGATTGAAAAAAATGGACACAGTCGATAGTATATCATGCTTTTTCTGTGATTCCACGACTCCTTTTAGGGGACCTCTTTTCTTTCTACGGCTTAAGAATAGACATACAGTTTTGTAGAAGTATAGTATTCACTATACGGCTTTATCAATACGTTTTTTGTGAGAGTAGAGTGAATTTGGGAGTAAGAGGCTGATTTTTTTGATTTATGCAAATACGCATGTTCATTGTTGAAATGAGATAAGAAAGTATCAACCTATGCTTGAACATATCCCCAACGAGATTATGACGATTTGTGCTGGTCTATTTGGTGCAGCGGCAGGGAGTTTTTTTCATGTCTGTGTATGGAGAATCCCCCGGGAAGAATCCATCATATTTCCCGGTTCGCATTGTCCCGCCTGTGGGGAGAAAATTCGCTGGTATGATAATATTCCCATCATCTCTTATCTCTATTTATGGGGAGCCTGCCGCTATTGTAAAGTTCATATTCCTTTGCGTTATCCTATCTATGAGCTGCTTACGGCGCTGCTCTTTATGGGGATAATCCATCATTTTTATCTCACGCCCACGGCGTTTTTGTACATTGTTGTGACATCGGTTCTGATTATTTCCAATGGGGTGGATTGGGATCATCAATACATTCCGGATGAACTTTCGTTGCCTATGATCCCCTTCGCGCTGCTGATCGCTGCGCTAGCCCAATGGCTGGGGTGGTTTCCCCAGGCTTTGGTGCAAGATCTGCGCAGTGCTTTGCTCGGATTGTGTATCGGTGGGGGGGTGATTTGGGGGATACGTATCATTGGTACCTGGGTTTTTGGGCAGGAAGCGATGGGCTTTGGTGATGTGAAGCTGATGGCTTATCTTGGGGCTTTTCTGGGCTGGGATAAAGCGCTTCTGTGTATTTTTCTTGCGGCGTTTTTGGGTTCCCTGGTGGGAGTGGGGTTAAAAGTGGCTGGAAAAATCGAGCGTTATGGAAAAATCCCGTTTGGTCCTTATCTCGCCGCGGGAGCCTACATTAGTTTTCTTTGTGGTCCCGAGTTGATCCTCTGGTATACGGAGCCCTTTTATTATTAATGGCTCATCACGAAAGTGAGTACTTTTTTTGGGGAAAACGCCTTGGGGATGT
>CAYQOX010000047.1:0-31526 GCA_964419335.1 uncultured bacterium
CTTTTTTAGAAACAAACGCTTAAATTCGAGTTTGACCGCACCGAAATTAAGAAGCCGTTATCCAGCCCATCCTGATTCTGACAAAAAATACCTCCCTCTCTCCCCCCATTCAGGCAAGAAGAAAAAATCACCCACCCCCGCTTCCCCACGATTACCTTATACCTAAATCGCTTACTATCGAAACTCTCCTAATACAACGACCATTCCTCGACTCTTGTTCCACCGCCTAATGTCAGTATGCCCCAGGAATGTTCAACGTGAGCGTTTCCGGCCCAATTCAACTGAGCTTTTCCATCTTCACCATCATCATCATTGATATTAAGATTCAGCCCAACGGTTGAACCATCCTCTGGCTCACCAAGCACGGATTTCATGATTTGAAATTCCACCTGAAATCCTTCATCGGTCTCCGAGACCTCAGCATTCCAATCACTTCCAAAAGTAGGGTTAAACGCCTCTGCATCGCGGTGGGCGCCATTGGCCGTCATTACATATTGTCCATCTCCTGGAGTTTCATCGGGATCACGTCCTCGACTATTACTGTTATCGGCATCAATGAACACTTCAACAGAATCATCCTGCCACGTATTCTCATCTTCCGAACCCGCTGCGGCAGTATCCGTAATCACGTTATCGTCGGTTACATCCACCGCCACATAAATAGCCTCATTGTCATGCACCAACCAAGCTGAAAATCCATGGTCACCAATCTCCCATGAATCATCCCGGCTATACGCATCATACACCCCTGTATGGGGATTCACCACAATCTCTTCAGCTTCGGCATATTCATCCGCGTTGATGACACCATCTACCACGGGTGGATCGGTCTTCGGAGCCGTATAGGTTCTTTTCCCGATGATCAAGTTCCCATACGTCGATTCCACATGGGTTTCTCCTACCCAAATCAATTGGTAATTGAGATCCTCCCCGGTATCATCATCATTCACGGCTACGGTAAATCCAATCAATTCTCCAGGTTCGGGATTCCCAATCGCATCCATCGAAATACGAAACTCGGCATCATACCCCTGATCCGTTTCCGAGGTCAAAGCATACCAAGCAGCATCTTCGCCATACCCTGGGTTACCCGCTTCGGCCTCACGATAGGCATTATTCGCAGTAATAACAAATTGCCCTCCGGTATCCACCACTTCAGGATTCTCTCCAGTCGTATCCCGGCTATCGAAGTTACTGTTATCCCCATCGACAAACACTTCAACACTATCATCGTGCCAGGTCTGTTGATTTTGCGAATTCGCCTCTGCCGAATCCGTGAAAATAACATCATCCATCACCCGCACACCGACATACAAATTATCCTCATCATAGCCTACATAAATTTGCGCATCGATGTCTTCTGGGAAAATCGGTCCATCTCCTGAACTCACAAAACCTCCGCGTACCCAATCTTCTTGGTCTTCGTCATAGGCGATTCTCCAATTGGACTCCGTTGAGTTATACCTCACTCCGGTCGCCCATACCCACGACTCTTCGCCTTCCAGATCCAATACCCCATCAATCGTTGGCGGTTCTGGTAAGGGCAAAGCCACTCGCGTTTTCGTTTCATCCAACGTAGAAGTATCAGCCACCACTACGCCTGCGACACAAACCAACATACTCAGGGTTAAAATAAACCTACACATCATCAAACCTCCTTCAATAATGTTTTTATCCTTCCATCCCCTCATCCTGCTCATCCTGATTTTGACAAAAATACCCAAAAAAACACTTCATTTCCCAACCTAACAAAAATTCCTCCGCATGTCCAGAGCATTTTTTTTCTTTCACGGATTCAGCGTCACCCGCCAAATTTTCCAATCCCCGCTGCTCTTGGTAAGAATGACATGCACACGTTGCGTTTGTTCTTGATTCAACGGCATCGCCCGACGCACCAGAGGGCTTGGCGCCGTACACTGAAACATAAACCGTATCCTCACCTCCGCCGATTCTTTCTCTTCATCCAATTGAATATCCACATGATTCAAGCGAATCCGGCGCTCACTCGTTTCCTGAAACCATTGCCGCAAAGCCCCCAAGACTTCCGCTCGCTGCATCCTTTGAAATGTGGCATCTTCTCTCTCGGAAAGAACAGACTGGATGGTCATCAACGATCCATTCTCCACCCCGCGCCTTCCCCGTTCGATAACCCGGTAAACTTGTTCCTCCTCGGAAATCAACACATAGTTAAACAAAAACCACCCACCAAAAATCAACCCAATCAGGGTAAAAATAAAAATAAAGAAATGCTTCATCATGACTTTCCTTACAATAAAAGAATCGCATCAATCCTTTGCCTATTTTGCCAAGTAGAATCTCCCTATACTATTGCTCAATAACTTGACAAATCTTCTTTTCTTGAAACAATGTCTTAACCAACTTAACATAGTTGAAAGAGGATCCCCATGCGCCAATACCTCGCTCATTTTCATTGGATTGTCATTCTCAACCTCTTGATTCTGCCTGCTTCATGGAGCGATCAGGTAAAACTCGAGAATGGAGACCTGCTCAGCGGCACCATTACCTCCATGCAAGACGGTGAACTTACACTACAATCTTCTTATATGGGCGAGTTGAGTTTGCCCTGGGATAAGATCGTTTGGATCGAAAGCGAGCAGCCGCTCTACGTCCAACTCCAAAACGGTGACCAAATTCACCTGCAATTCATCACCGACCACGGCGAACAAAAAATGACCTCCGAGGTCGTGGGCGAAATCCAACTGGACCTCGATGAAATTCTCTCCCTCTCACAAGAATCCAGTACAGCGCTTCAACCCGAGCTGCAAGCCGCCCAAGAGACCATCGATTCTCTCACCAAAGAACTTTCCACCGCACATGATGAAATCAAAACCCTGGAAAAACAAACCGACCTCAAAGAATTGTGGAAAGGACATATTACTCTCCAAGGCAACATGCGCTCCGGGAACCGCGAATCCTACAATGCCTTCCTGGGCGCGGAAGCCAAACGCACCACCCCCCAAGAAGAACTCATTCTCGGTGCGAATGCTTCCTATGGCGAAACCGAAGATGTCGTCGATACCACCGAAGGCAAACTCTACTCCGACCTGCGCATCTTCTATGCAGAAAGCAGCTACCTTTTCGGCAGCCTCATGCTTGAACATGACCGCTTCGAAAATCTCGATTTTCGCATCGATGGTACTGTCGGCCACGGCCATCGTTTGTGGAAGACCGACCGTTCCGAGTTCATCGCCGACTACGGTTTCGGCCTCACCGAAGAAATCTATAAAGACGGCACTGAAGTCACAGAAGCGATCACCCGACTGCACTTCGACTATTACCAGCTTCTCTTCGAGGCCACCGAGTTTAACCAGAAGTTCATCATCTATCCCAGCATGGGACATTTCGGCGAATATCGCTTTATTTCCACCACGTCTTTAATGACACCGATCTCCGACGTATTATCCTGGAACATCACCCTCGTGGATGAGTACAAAAGCAATCCCCGCCCCGACGTCAAGAAAAATGATGTTTCTATCCGCACCGGCCTGATGTACAAATTTTAACCCTCAACGAGAATCGCCCCTCATCCGCTCCATATTAATTTGCAGATTCCGCTGGGCTCTTTGATTCTCAGGCGCCAACTCCAATACCTTCCGAAAGAGCCGGGTTGACTTCTGCAAGTTTCCTCTGCGGGCATGCAGCACCCCCAAATTCAACAATGCGGAGGGAAACTCCTCTCGATGTTCAACCGCCTTCTCATACGCCTCCATCGCCTTTGACTCCTGTTGCCGCTCTTCATAAAACACCCCCAGGTTATACCATCCCATCGCCACCTCCCGCTCGCGGTTATACCCCAAAGCAGGGTTCAGGGTCAACAAGAGCATCACCCCCAACCACCCCACTTTCATCCACGTCTTTCTCTGTATAAAAAAGTCCCCCTCCTGATAACTCCTGAGAACTTCTCGCAAACCAAAAACAAAGAGGATCGAAGTAAACGATAACACCGAAGCAAGAAAACGATCCGAGGCGTAATACACCAGCACCAGCAAAAAATACCCTCCCAACACCGCCAGCAAGAACCGACTCTTCCTCTCCCTCCAAGCAACAAACGGCAGCAATCCCAACCCGCCCCATACATTCAACCACGTCACCCACCTCAAGCCATCCAACCACGGGATCCACTGCGCCTCATAATGCGCCGAATAATTCACTGCCGGGGGCGATGGATACACCGACCACAACCCCTTCTTCACCTCAAGCACGAGAAAATCCAGCGGATTCCTCACCACCCAGGCCAGCGTCTTCTTAATCCAATAGTTGGAAGCCTCCGAGGGACTCAACCCCCTTCCCGCCTCTTCCGAAGCCCGTTCTATGCTCTGCGTCTGCTGATCCGCAATATCGTTGGACAACCCTTCCACCGCCCCCAAGCCCCCCTGAGCCTGACTGTTAGTTCCCATATATAGCGTCACCCCGGCATTGGCGGTAAAAGGCACCCAGTCTCCCCCCACCAAACCATTGCGCAACAACGAAGGAAGAATGCCCACCAAAAATACCAACAAAAAAATCCCCCCGCGCGAATCAACCTTCCATCTCAGCCCCGGGATCGTATATCCGCTCTCTTCACGCGTTAAAAAAAACACCGGCCACAAAATCGCCAGTACAAAAAGCCACTGCGGACGACTCAACACCGCCAACGCATACAGCAGCGCCGCCAAAATCAGCCAGCCAATCTTCTTCTTTCGAATCCACAAAAGTAAGACTACCCCAAAGAATAGAAACAAAAAAATCCCCTGAGTCGTGGCTAAAAGTTTGGAAGAAAAAAACAAAGAATAATGCGAGAACCCATAAAGCCCTCCCGCCAACAATGACCATGCGGGCCCCACAAAAAAACGGGCGAGAAGATAAGTCAGCAAGACATTCCCCACCGCCATCCAGGCTTGCACATTCAAGGCTTCGCGCACCCGGTGCCACCCTAGATGGTGCTGCAACCCCAGCTGATAGGAATACAAGGGCGCTTGATAAAAAGGCCCCTCCTTCGGCAATAACCACCCCTCCCGGTAAATCCGTTGCCCCATCTCCCAATACTGCCGCGCATCATTGCTGGGAGACAGTGCATCCGGCAGGGTGTGAATATACGTTTGCAAATAGAACCCTTGCATGAGCATCGAGACCACGCCCAACAGAACCAGATTAAGCAAATCAACATGTCGCTTTGATCGCAGTCTCCGCTCCTTCATCCTTCTTCACTCTCACCATTTGCCCGCCAAGCCCCCGCTTGAACCACAGTCTTTACGGCCTATACACCTTAGGCAGGATGTAGATCGGTTCCCCTAAACGCCGCAACCCCATCGAAGGGGTTTGAATTCTCGTAGCCGACTCCATCTGGGAATCCTCTTCCAACACCCGCAAAAACGCCTGCGTCAACACCCGCTCGCTGGCAATGATCCACACCCTCTCGTTCGGTTCTATCCGTTCCTTTATCGCTTCCACCGTCTTCTCCGCCTCTTCTCCCACCTCGACATTTTCGAAATACCACCGCTCATTGAAGTGAGCAAGATGATCTTCCATATCCAACGGGAAGGACAGAAATCGAAATCCCTGCGGCTTGAGATAATACTCCATCGTTGGACGCGTCAATCCCGTGCATACCACCAACTCCCCCGGCTCTCCACGCTGCCTCAAATACCGCACCGCATCGTCTTCACGGTAATCGGCCGCCTCCCAATGCATGACCACCACCACAGCCACACTCATCCCCACCATAAACACCATCCATCCATACACTTTCCACCCCCGCCAGCTATTCACTACCGCATATGCGGTTAACATACACCAAAACGGCACCACAAAAAAATCACTGCGCCCCACAAGATAAACCGGCTGCACCAACCATGAATAAAGATATACACTCCCAATCCCCACCCCCATCATGAGCCATACCCAACCAAACGCCGCCTCTCTCATACTTCCCTTCTTCCGAATCACCGCCCCCACCCCAATCAACCACACAACCAGGAAAACCCCATGCACCATCACCGGAAACTTTGGCATCGGCAGGTAGGGCGGCGTCTCTCCCCCAGGCACCAGGATATTCAACGTCGAAAGCCATACCCATGGACTCCACGCCCGCTCCACCCAATCTATCGTCAGCGCCACATGCTGCATTTGCTTCATCAGAACCGGCAACCATGGCAAATACCCCAGGAGGGTTACCCCCAAAGCTCCCCCCAACCAAACCACTGTACCCACGCGGGGCACCATGATCCCCGCCGTCATCATCCCCGCCCCAATCATAAACCAGGCGAGATTGTGATTATAAACCGACAGCAGCATACACACACTCAATCCCACCCATTTCTTCCAATCCGGCTGATACACCATCTCCCGCAAATAGCCAAAAAATAACACGCCCAACCACGCAAAGAGCGTATAATTCCGAACCTCACCCGCATTCATCACACTCACCGGATTCACGATCCAAAGCAAACAGGCAAAGACCGCTGCCCACCGGTTCCAAAAACGCTCACACAAACGATAAAGACTAAACGTCGTCAACACCGAGAAGATCCACGACAACCCCCGCAAGGCGATTTCCGACTCGCCCGCCAATCCTCTCCACAAACGCAAAACAAAATAATAAAGCGGCGGTCCCGCATCATGATGAAGTGTCTGCACGATCTCAAAAAAAGAGCGCCGCGCCATCAACGCAGAATAAGCCTCATCCAGCCAAAGACTTTCACTCAGGCTGGGCAGTACCACCAAACATTGAAGCGGGATTAACCAGGTGAGAGGATGACTCAAGAAGCCTCGCCGCCAACGGCATGATTGACCTTCCCTCGTTTGAGAATCATCCCTTTGCTCAACGGACACTTTCTAATTCATCCTTCAAATGAGGATCCAGGTAGTCGCGCAATCCATCGCCCAACAAATTCAACCCTAATACCGCGATCATAATCGCAAACCCGGGAAACATCGCCATCCACCATCCCCGGTCAGTAAAGATGCGCATATATCCATCCTTGATCATCAATCCCCAACTCGGCTGAGGCGGTTCCACCCCCAATCCCAAAAAACTCAACGCCGCCTCGGCGATAATCGCCTCCGCAAATCCGAGCGTCACCACCACAAAAATCGGGGTAATGATATTCGGCAAAAGATGACGCAGCATAATCCGCACATGCCCAAACCCAAACGCACGCGCCGCCTCCACATAGGCGTTCTCTTTCACCGACATGACCTGCCCTCGCACAATCCGGGCAATCAACACCCAACTCACCAGCCCCACTGCCACAAACACCCGTACAATCGAAGAAAACACATGCGCCAGCGCAATGTTCATCGCCAACACTAAAAGCAAATAAGGGAACGACCAAAATACGTTGATCAGCCACATGATCACCGCATCAGTCTTCCCCCGAAAATACCCCGCCAAACATCCCAGCGGGATCCCAATCAACAAAGCGATGCCTTGCGAAATAAATCCCACAAACATCGAAATGCGGCCGCCATAAAGCACCCGCACCAACACATCCCGCCCGAAATTATCCGTCCCCATGGGATGCTCCCAAGACGGGGACTGCAAATAATTTTGCAATGCTTGCGTCTCGTAACTATAAGGTGAGAAGAAGGGCCCAAACAAGGACGCAACCAAAAGCGTCGCCGTCATCATAAACCCAATCCATATCATTTTTTGCTTTAACAATCCCGACATTACAGTTTCACCCTTGGATCCAATAAGCGATAGCCGATGTCCACCAGCAGGTTCACAAACACAAAAATCACCGCCGCAAACAGTACCGAACCCTGAATCAAGGGTAAGTCGCGGTTTTCGATCGCCTTCAACGCAATAAATCCGATCCCCGGCCAGTTAAAGATATACTCCACAAAGAAACTCCCCACCATCAAACTCGCCAGCGATCCCGTCAAGGCCGTAAATACCGGATTAAACGCATTCCGAAACGCATGCTTGAAGATCACCAGGGTTTCGTTTTGACCCTTGGCACGGGCGGTTAAAATATAATCACGGCGCATCACCTCCAACATACTCGACCGGGTCAACCGCGCCAAAATCGCCAAAGGACGCGTCCCCAGGGCGATGCTGGGAAGCACCATCGCCGTCCATCCCCCCCGGTCAATATAACCCGTGAGCGGAAACCACCCCAACAAATAACCAAAAATCCAAAGAAAGAGAATCGCCAAGAAAAAGATCGGTATCGAGATTCCCGCCAACGAGATAATCATCGAGGTAAAATCGAGCCAGGTATTACGCTTAATCGCCGCCAGGATCCCCGCCGGGATCCCCACCAGAAACGCGAAAAGGATCGCATTCACAGCCAACAAAATCGTCGCTGGCGCCGCGCTGAGCAGCGTATCTGTCACTTCCCGGTTATAATACGTCGAACGTCCTAGATCGCCCTGCACCGCGCGCGTAACAAACATGGAATACTGCACATGCAGCGGCTTGTCATACCCCCACTGCTTCTTCAACGATTCAATCGTGGCCAAATTGGGTTTTAATCCCAGGGCTAAACGGGCGGGATCTCCCGGGATCGCATGAAATAAGAAAAAAGTCAGTAACGTCACTCCGATCAATACCGGAATCGTGTGCAAAGAACGGTGAAATATATACGTCCACATCTTCTATTCGATGGCCTTTTTCTATCTAATCTCCATTACACATAGGCGAGCTGATTCACAACCCACTCCCGAATTTTCTTGATCTCGGGAGACTCCTGCTGCAACTTTCCTTCCACCACATAAGGCTGAATCATATCCTGCCCCGCCCGGGAGTCATTCTTTCGCCAAGACACAATCTCCCGCTGATCAAATCGGGGACCATGATTCAACAAGCGCTTCCGCCCAGACCACTTCCCCCGCTTGGAATGAGGCACTCCATCAATCTCCACAATATCAAAGGAAAAGTCTATCACCGGCGCATTACTTATGAAAGTACCCACGCCATACCCATAACAGACTTCATTCAATTCACGAATCCGCTCCGCCGTCATCCCCCCACTCGCCACGATCCGCACTTTCTCATAACCCCGTAAATCCAATTCCCACCGTATTTCTTGTAATAATTTCAAAAAATCCCCCCGCCGCGACGAAGGTGTGTCCACCCGAATGCCGTATAATTGATTCTCCATCGCTTCCGCAATCCGCACCGCCTCAAAACGCTCATCCTGATAGGTATCGATCAAGGCTATACGGGGCACTTTCGGATCAATGATCGCATCAAACAACTTCATCGTTTCCACCGTATCCCCCACCAGCAGCACCAAGGCATGAGGAACTGTTCCCGAAGCGTTTAGGCCTAACCGCTTGGCCGCCTCTACATTCGAAAATCCCATGCAGCCTCCCACAAAGGCACTGCGCTCAATCATCGGCGCTAACCCCGGATGAATCCGCCGGGTGCCAAAACTTAACACCGGCCGCCCTTCCGCCTCATGCACACACTGAGCCGTTCGCGTCGCTACCCCCGAAGCATGACAAAGAAATCCCAACCAGGCGGTCTCATACACACACAAATCTTTATAATCCCCAATGAGATACGCCACCGGCTCCTCCGGCCGAATCAAGGTGCCTTCCGCTACACTATAAAGATCAATCGGCTTGCCCAGTCGCTCCAAACTGATGATCAATTCTTCCAACCCGGCAAAAACCGCCCACTCCGTCCCTTCCGGAAAAGAATTCGCCCGGAATTCCATCACCACTGGCTTGCTAATTCCAGTCTCTTCCAGAATCTTCTGGGCTCTCTGAAAATACGAATCCGTTACATCTCCCGATAGTATTTCTTCATCATTGGCTACATAAAAACGTTTCATAATCGATAACTTTCAATCTACTCTCTCTGTTGGAAGTCTTGCTTTATCCCTTTATTTTATAACCATCAAGCCTACGATCAAATCACGAAAACACCCCATCATGACTCGCCCTTGTAATCTTTCCATTCCTCATCTCCGGCACAATCTCACGGGTATCCACCTGAACACAAGCCGGCAAATCTTCCCCCAATCCCACTTCTTCCAAATAACGCCCATGCGTACACCGTTGCACCATCTCCAACAATCGATCCTTATAAAGCGAATACAAATCCGCCGCCGTAATCGCCGAATCGGTTAACTGCATCTTCTGAGACGATCGCTCCAAAATCCGCGTGATAATCGCCCCCAAACAAACCGTGTCTTCCAAACAATACCGCTCCAATCGCCCGGCCACCACAAACAACACGGAGGGGATCGACGCCTCCCGCTCCACAATCGTATCCGCCACCGCGGATACATTATTAAACGAGGCAATGTAAACCGCCTGCGCAGCCGAAGCCGCCACCAACGCCTTCGTCCCATTGGTCGTAAGATGCACCAAGGTCTTCCCTCGCACCACCTCGGGCGCGTACTCTAACGGGGAATTCCCCAAGTCATACCCCTTCCGCTTAAACCCATCCTTTTCCCCGCCCAAAAGCACCGGGATCCCCTGCTCCTGCAACACCGTATACACTCCCCGGGCGGTCGCATCGTTCTCTTGCGGCAAAATCGAAACCGCCCCATGCTGAAGCGCTTCAATCATCACCGTCGTCGCCCGCAAAACATCCGCTACCACCACCACACTTTTCTCTAGATCCATCGCTTTTAATTCGTTTCGTGAAAACAAAACATCCAATAACACCGCTCGTGTCTCCTTGCTGCAAGATCAAAATGTAACGACCAACAATGATCTCTTTCCTTTTAATCCGTCCCAAATCATAATCCCTTTTTTCCCGAAATGATAGTTATAGAATGATTGTAAATCGTTAACCATCGTACGAATTCCGGAGAAAGGGACCCTAGACCCAATTCCTACTCAACCGCTCATGAACCTTACACCCAAAATCCTTTTACGAGACCACCCATGATCCCGATCGAATTATCCCTCCGTAACTTTTTGTCCTATGGTGAAAACTGCGCCCCCCTGGACTTCACTTCCTTCCATCTCGCGTGCCTCTCCGGCGGGAATGGACATGGAAAATCCGCCCTCCTCGAGGCCATGACCTGGGCGGTCTGGGGCGAAGCCCGCAAAGCCAGCTACAGCCGCACTCCCGATGCCGACCTCCTCCGCCTCAACACCGACCACATGAGCGTCCAATTCCGCTTTCAACTCAACGACCGTGAATACCGCATCCTTCGCGATTATCACCGCAAAAGACACAGCGGCAAACTCGAATTCTACGGCCGCCGCTCCCCCAACGAAGATTACCAACTCCTCACCGGCAGCACCAAACGTGAAACCCAAAAGCGCATTATCAATACCCTCGGCCTCGACTACCGCACCTTCATTAATTCGTCCTTCCTCCAACAAGGCAAAGCCGACGAATTTACCCGCCAATCCCCCCAAGACCGCAAAGAAATCTTAGCCACCATCTTAGGCCTCCAATACTACGAACAACTCCTGGAAGAAACCAAGCAGCACTGGAGTTTCTGCCGCGCGGAAATTCGAAACCTCGAAGACAATATCAAGACCATCCAACAAGAATTAACCTCCGAGCAGGACATTCAAGCCCAAGAAAAAACCTGCCAGGAAGAATTCACTTCCCTCCAAGCCTCCATCGAACATGCCCAGCAACTCGAAAAAAATCTCCTTGATGAAATCCACCAACTCCGCCTCATCAAAGACCGCATCGAATACCAAAACCGCGCACTCGAAGAAACCAAAAAACGTGATCTCGAACTCTCCCAACGCATCGCCCAACTCGAACAAGAACAACACTCCCTCCAAGAAATTCTCAACCGGCGAAATGAAATTGAACAACAAAATCAGCGCCTCGACGCCGTCAATCAACAACTCAACCAGCTCCTCGAGGTCGAACAGCAATACCGCGAATGGACCGCCCAATGCGATGCCCTGAACCAACAAATTGAGGAAGCCCGCTCTTCCCATCGCGAAAAACTCGCCTCCCTCAAGAGCGAGCTACAACAAGCCCAACAAAGCCTCCAAGAAACCCAACCTCTCCTCGATCAGAAAGACGAGATCGAACAAAATCATCAACGCTACCAAAACCTCCTGCAAGAATACCGCCGGCTCGAATCCCTGCGCCCCGAATTTGAAAACCATCAGAAAATCCTCCAAGAACTCGTCCAACAAATCAACGAAGAAAAACAGAAACTCATCCAACGCCTCGCGACTCTCCAAGGCCAAACCCAGCGCCTTCCCACTCTCGAACAAGAAATCCAAACCCTCAACACCGCCCTCCAGCAGCAAGAAGAACTCAACCAACGCTACGACCAAGCCACCCAGACCCTGAACCAAATCACCGAAGAAGGCCAGGAGAATAACCGTAAATTGGAACAAGCCCTAAGCGAGAAACATCACGGCTCCACCCAACTCAACACCCTCCACGAAAAAATCCACGTGATGCAGCAAGACACCGCCCACGAATGCCCCCTCTGCCAATCTCCCTTAGACGAAAGCCGGAAAAACCAAATTCTGCAGCAATTCCAACATGAAATTCAAAACCTCCAAAACCGCATCCAAGCCCGCGAAAAAGAAATCACCGAGCGCCAATCCCGGCGCGATGAACTCGCCGCCCGTTATCACCAACAGCAGCAAACCATCCAACAACTCGAACGGCAACGCGCCCAACTCCATCAATCCCAACAACGCCTAAACGAACTCGCTTCCGAAAAGTCCAAACTCCAGCAACTCGAGCAGGAATGCAAACATCTCCAAGCCCTCCTCGATCAAGACAACTACGCCCACGAACTCAAAGCCAAAAAAGAGCAAATCCAACACGCCTTATCCCAATCCCCATTTGATCCCCAAGCCCTCGCCTCCATCAACCAACAACTCCAAGACAACCGCCAGCATGAAACCCAGTGGGAACGCCTTCAAGAAGCCCTACAGCGCCGCCACACCGCCCAAGAGCAAATCCCCGCTCTGCAAGATACAATCAACCGCATGCAGCAAGAACTGGATGAACATCAGCTCGCTCTCCCGGAACAAAAACAGCGCGATGCCCTCCACCAGCAAATCGCCCCTCTGGAAAAACAACTGCAACAACGAAAATCCCTCCAACAAGAACAATATCAACTCCGCAACGCCCTCACCGAATGGAAGCAACTCCAAAACGCCACCGAACGCCTTCCTCACATTCGCGAAGAACTCCAAACGTGCCGCCAACAACGCCAACATAACCGAGAACGCCAACACGAACTCAAACAAGAAATCGAACAATCCCAACCCAAACTCGACGAACTCAAACAACAGGAAGCCCATCTCCAAACCTACGAAGCCCAACGCCAACGCCAAGAAGAACAAAGAAACCAAATCCAATACAAACTCGGCGCTCTTCAAGAACGCCTCTCCCACCTCCAAAACCGCCGCCAGGAAATGCAGCAATCTCACCAGCAGCTCACCCAACTTCGCCGGGATGAGAAAGTCTATTCCATCCTCAAAACCGCCTTCAGCCGCGACGGCATCCCCGCCATGATCGTCGACCAATCCCTCCCCGAACTGGAAAACGACGCCAACCGCCTCCTCCATCGCCTCTCCGAAGGCCGTTGCTCGCTCACCCTCGAATCCCAGCGGGAGAAAAAATCCGGCGGCATCGCCGAAACCTTGGACATCAAAATCAGCGACGAACTCGGTACCCGCGATTACGAAATGTTTAGCGGCGGCGAAGCCTTCCGCACCGACCTCGCCCTCCGCATCGCTCTCTCCCAATTACTCTGCCGCCGCGCGGGCAGCCAACTGCAACTGCTGGTCATCGACGAAGGCTTTGGCTCCCAAGACGCCCCCGGACTCAACCATGTGGTCGATGCCATCGACGAAATCAAAGACGAATTTGAGAAAATCCTCCTCGTTACTCATCTGGAAGAACTCAAAGATAAATTCATGGTCCGCATCGAAGTAACCAAAGAACCCGGCCTAGGCTCCCGCTTTGAAATCATCCATACCCTGTAGAAATCCCTCTCCCCTGCGCCGCACGGCTTGACCTTCCACCAATACTTATTCTATGTTTGAGAAAACCATTTCTCCCGGGAGGCGATAAAAAAATGTTTTCACCCTCATACAAACGTCTAGCCATCCTGCTCGCAATCACGTTCCTTTCCATCCCTGGCCTGGCGGCCGATCCCATTAACTTGCTCATCATCACCGGCGGCCACGATTTTCAACGCGAACCGTTCTTCGCCATGTTCGATCAAATGCAAGAGATCGACTACACCGAACGCCAACATCCCCAAGCCCGGCAACTCTTTGAAGACGGCCGTGCGGCGGATTACGATGTCATCCTCATGTACGACATGTGGCAGGAAATCACCCCAGAACAAAAACGCGGCTTTCTCCAATACCTCGACTCCGGCAAGGGCCTGATCGTCCTCCATCACGCCTTGGCCTCCTACCAGGATTGGCCGACTTTCCTCGATATCGTCGGCGGCACCTACATCCTGAATCCCGACGGCCGCGAAATCGACGACCAAACCCACCCTCCATCCGTCTACAAACATGATGTAGAAATGGACATTAACCTCGCCGACAAGGAGCACCCCATCACCCAAGGGATCTCGCCTTACCGTATCCTCGACGAAACCTACGGAAAAATGTATATCCGCCCCGGCGTCCATCCCCTCCTCACCTGCAACCATCCTACCAGTACGGGCATCGTAGGTTGGACCCATAACTACAAACAAGCCAAAGTCGTCGCCATCCAAGGAGGCCACGACCAGCATGCTTACCAAAACCCCAATTTTTCCCAACTCGTGGAAAACGCCATCCACGACGCCGCCCAACCCTACGAAAAAATCGCTCTCTTCAACGGCGAAGATTTATCCAACTGGGAAGCCACCGGCAACGCCGATTGGCAAGTCGAAGATGGCCTGCTCATCGGCCAACAAGGCGAGAACAATGCCCCGGGTGACTTATTCACCCATGATTCCTTCCGCAATTTTGAACTCACCGCTGAATTCCAAATGCAATGGCCTGCGAACAGCGGCATTTGGTTCCGTTACCAAAACGAGCAGCGCGCCTACCAAGCGGACATCCTCGAATACCAGGATCCCGAATGCTACTCCGGAACCTTATACTGCCCCGGTCAAATGTTCTTAGCCATGAACGAGGACAAAGACCTCGTCGATCGCGACGGCTGGAACACCCTCCACGTCCGCTGCATGGATAACCACATCGCCATCGATCTGAACGGCACCCAAGTCGCCAACCTCCGCGACGAGACCTCCCGTTCTGGAAAAGTGGGAATCCAAATTCATGCCGGCGACCAATTCAAAGACATGCAAATCAAACTTCGCCGCTTAGACCTCATCGAACTGGAATAAGCATACCCAATCTGCATGCGGAATGAAAAATAACGATGGGCGGCATCTCGCCGCCCTCTCTTCCTTTCCCCGCCATACACCTACAAACAAAACAGCCCGCCTCTCGGCGGGCTGCGGAACTTCAATGTTAGCCTTAAAACTGGTGCAACCGGTATTTGAGTACTTTTTGATACATTGAAAAGGAATCGAACCAAAACGCCGAAGGGGCTTGTGTGGAGCGGCTTTCGCAGCAAGCGGCCCTTAAGGCCGCGCGGAGACAAGCGGAACCCATCCCCAAGGCGTTTTCTCCCACAAAAAAGTACTCACTTTCGTGATGATCTTTACAACTCCCGAATCCTATCAATCCACTCGTTCTCGATAATACAAATTACTACGCCGATTCGGCCGCATACCACGATCCCCCGGCCCTCGGCCTTGCAAGAAATTACTACGGGGATCAAAACTCCCCGTGGGTCCCGACAACGGCGAAGAGGGATCCATACGCACCACAATGGGAACCACCCCGGTTAACTCCAAATCCTTCTTGCGATTATTCACTTCCCCTTCATACTCTAATGTAATGATAATTCGCACCACTCCATCAAAGGGACTGCTGGGCGAAAAGTAAAATCGATTGTTGGGATACTCAGAAATCCGCTCCCGATTTTGCACTTGTTCAAAACGGTTGTCTTCATAAACATAGAAATTTCCACTTCCCACGCTCTCCGCGATCTCGATTTCTACCATCGCATCCGGATCCACCTGACGAATATCAATCGGTTTCCCATCCGATCCAATCACCTGGAAAGTAATCTCTGACTGCTTCCGAGTCCCCTGATTGCCACTCGCCGCGAAATCATCCATGTGCATCATCAACATCGGTGGATCAGCAACCGCCTGCAGCGAACGCTGCGTCAAACGCGGGGTTGGCGTAGGAGTAGGTTCGCCTGGACGCACGGTTGGCCCTGGGGTAAAGGTTGGCTCCGGGGTCCCTTCAGGCGTCGGTTCTGGAGTCACTTCGGGGGTTGGAGTCGGACTGGGATCCTCATCATCACTACCGCTGATGTAAGGTACCACTTGAACATTATCAATATAGGCGACCGCCTCTTCGGCTTCCGTGCCTTCTAAATCCTCATAAGGCTCAAACGTAATCTCCAATCGGTTTCGACTAGACGATCTTAAACTAAGATAGATTGGTTGCCGCGAACTGAAACTCCCCCCCACCACTCCTTCCGATTGGATCCGGGGAAAAGGTATCGTTTGCCCTCCTAAAGTAACTTTGACCTGCCCATTGATGATCTTCCCACAAAAATTAATTTCATATTGGGTATAGACCCCATCTGTATTCAAATTTTGGGACATCCCTGAGCCCGGTTCGATTTGTACAAAGTGATTGACGTCCTCTTCTCCCGTTACATTCGTAACATCCTCGGCGAAAAGAACAACATCCGATAACCCCCCAGGCGCACTCCAAGAGGGAGGAGCCAAACCAACTTCAGGGTTCGTCTCAAAATCGCCATTACGTACAATGGTTCGATTTTCTCTCACTCCCGCATCTACACAACCTCGGGCTTCATCCATATGCACCGGCGTTGGGGTTGGCTCTTGCCCCCAGGAGAGAGAACCACCCATAACGAAGAGACTCAACATGACAGAAAGATTAACTATTATTCTCATGATCGTTATCCAATATTCTTCAACAATTCTTTTCTATCGCTGCCATACGGTTTCCAGCTTTCGCTGCGCTTGTATATTCCCATCCCGGTCAAAAATCCGGCCTTGAGTCACCACCGAGAAACTCCGCGAACGTACCGTAATCAAGTTTGAGATCCGGTTCATCATCGTTTCCATATCCTCTGGCGTTAAATCTTCACGATACCCATGGTTGATTTCATTCAACCGCTCGCGTAAATCTCCCGGATACTCTTTCACCGTATCATGGGTTCGATCCATCTGCCGCCGCAGGGGCTCCGAAAACCGCTCCCGTCGGCGTAGATGGGTCATCTGAGACAGTAAGGTTCCTATATCGGAATAAGGCCCGTCATCCGCCTGCGAAACAATGGTCGACAAGTAAACATTGTTAAAGTTAATCCGGTTCCCACGAATATCTTCGGGGTCAATGTTTTGCGCATCCAAGATTTTTTCGATATCCTCAAATTCTTTATAGGCTCTTTCCTCACGTCCCACACTGGGGAACTTATAATCACTCATCGTATCGGTTGTATCGGTTCGATGTAAGAAATGATCATCGTCCAGATTATGTACTCCAAAGACATAATCATGTCCGCCCGGCAATCGCCCTTCTAATACAAAGTCGGCACAGATCGTGTTGAAATTATACCGCGTCTGGATCGACTCGAGATCATCCTCCGAGCGCCGCGGACAGAAGGGCAGCGACGCTAGCACTTCCCGTGGAGCCGTATTCACATTAATCTTGCCCGATACGACGCTGGACAGGGACGTTGTGATCATGTTGTAAATTTGCATATACTGATTTTCCCATTGATCCAAACGCTCACGCTGCGCCAGACGAATTCGGTATTCATTATTGTTATTCACCCGGCGTCCCAAGTCCGGGTTACTCTCCACCCGGCTTGTATCCATCGCCCGGTCTTCTAATCGTTGTGGAATAATCGGCGTATTAATCGTTTCAAAACGATTGCCTGTATGCAGCCGCGAAATCTCACCAAGCGTGGCCAACTTCCCGTTTTTCACATACGCCGTGTTATCCACCACATCATATTCATCTCGATTGTTCCCATCCATCTCATAGCGCCGCCGGGGATAAGCCGGCACATATCCGGTATTGTTTCGTCCCGGAGTTCCCGCCAAGTACCGTTTATGTTGCTCGGATTGGTTATTACCTCTCCGCCCTCGGCCGAACATCTCGATCCCTTTAAAGAAATAATTATCATCCGCCATACTCGCCAGCGCTGATGAATTTTGTTGACTGTATCCCGCCAGGGGATAATATCCATTTATGTTCGGTGCCACTGGCTGTCCACCCTGAATATCGAGATCAGGGCGGTCCGAACCATCAAAAACGCCCAGCGGTAAATCTTCATTGTTGGACTGGAACCACGGGTTCAAATCCGGTGTCGTCTTCCGGAGTATCACGATGAGCTCAATCATCGGCTCCGAGCCGCTCTCATTCTGTAAATCACGCCATAAGTCGTTGTAATTCTCACGTAAATCCACCGTAAAAGCCGTATCCCCATTCCGTAGCTTAGCGAATCTTGGCCGCGGCTGGCGATTATTGTTGGGCGCAAAGTGGATCGTGCCTTCATAATCCTGGGTACTCGGCTTCTCTCCAAGCACATTATTCCCCGGATCCACAAAGCGGAACACGGGATACACCAAGACCTCGCCTACTGGCAGATCAATCGGCTGCACATTGCCCGCATCGTCCACAAACTTACGCCCCAACACCCGTACCGTCAGTTGATCGTCCACTTCCGCATCATACCCCGCGCGGATCAACTCGCGGGCTCCCATGCGCCATGTAAAAGCGGTATAGGTGCCGTTGGGGAAAACTTGCGCAATGCGGGGATCACTCATATCCATCCCGTTCTCGAATCCACCCAGCATCTGCTGATAGCCCACGGGCGAATGATCTGACCGGTCTCCCGCTTCCTTGGCGGTGAAATAGGTCATGCTTTCCCGGGCGAAATAAGCCGCCTCGTTCTCTTCTAAATCTTCATCATACTTGTAATAATCGCCGATGAAGTCCCAGCCATTCCACATCGGGTCCAGCGTCGGCACTCCCACCCGCTGTAACCGCTGCGCATCATTAAACCGCTGTAAACGGGAATTATTCGGATCCGTCCCAGCCGTATACCCGCCAATTTCACCAAAGGACAAACTTCCGTCATTGTTCACTTCAACCCGTTGAATAATCGCCTGTTTGGCATCCAACTTGATCGATGAGGGCACCGAGCGCTCACCCCGCACCTCCCCATCATTATTCGCAACCAATTCCGTCTCAAAATGCGTGGGATCCGCCCGTTCATAGGCCTCAAAACCTTTATATCCCGGAGCCACCAACAAATCGGGCAAGCCGTCATAGGCTCCCTCTTCTCCCTTGGGGATATCGACCAATACATTGTTAAACGTCGTACGATACTTAAACGAATCGATATAGCCTCCCGCAGGGTCGTGTAAGGTAATGTGCTTGTCCTCGGGATTATGGGTCAGCATATCTTCCTGCGTATCCACCACCCGGAACCATCGGTCTCCCATCTGCGCATTCGGCCGGTGCTCATTCTCCCCCGTCGAAACGCTTTCATTAATCATTGCCAATTCATTTGGACTCAGGATCGGCTGCACCACTTTATCCGACAATTCATAAACCTGCGGATAATTATTCTCAATAAAATTCTCTAAAGCCGGTTTGCTATAAGCCAAAAGCAGTTTGTTATTATCCAACATCCGCTCGGTACGGGTCATATTATTGTCACTTCGATCCGGATCCACCAATGGATCAAAGGGCACTCCCGTTCCAGGAATTCCCTCATCTTCCCGCAATTCCGTACCATCATCCCCCTTATACAAGGGACGCATCTTGCCAATTTCCGTTTCTTGCGGCAGCACATAATGACCATAAGGGGTATTCACCGTCCATCCACTCAGATCAATATCCTCCGTGGAGAGATTCACCAACTCCACATACTGGGCTCCCAGATTGATCAACTCAATTCGGTCAAACGATGTCCAATACGATCCACTTTCAGGCGCACGCGCCGTGATTTCCACTTCCAACCGCCCGTCACTTCCTACTTCTACCCGTTGCGCTGGATCCAAAACATTCTCTTTATTCGGAAGCGGATAGGGCGTTAACCGGTAATGCAGCCGGAATTCGTTGTTTAAATTCGGATTCCTAACCGCATAGGGATTCACTGCCGTATCCCGCCGTACCTGCTCATCCAACGTAACATCAACCTCATTCTCCTCTTCGTCATAATACACATAATCCGAACGGAACGAGATCGTTTGCCCATTGATCGTATACTCTACATTGGGATTTAACCGATCCTCCGGATGGAGATAGAGCACCACGTCATAAACCCCCGCCGGAATATTTTCAAAACTCCATACCGCGGTTTCATTCCCCTGACGCCCCACCTCAACTCCAGGGGCTTCAGGAATCTCCGTATTCGTCACGCTAAAAATAAAAGCCGGCGACAGCAGGTCCATATTCACCAACGGCATGATGCTATGCCGAGTATTGCGAAATCCCTGGGGATAATACAAGAAACTCGCTTCCCCGGGTTCACTCGCTGGAGCATTAACCCCCGAATCGGGAATCCCCCAACTCGTATCACTGATTTCCCGGCCTGTCCCTTGCTCCGTGTACTCCCCATCATCGCCCGCACCGGACACAACTTCAAAGCGATTTCCGTCCGCTCGAATAGGATTCCTCTCATCGGCTGGGTTAATATAATCTAGCGTATCCTCGGCTTCGAGAACAATCTTTGGCTTGGCAAGCACTTCATTAATCCGGATCGCTTCCACTCCTTCATAATCCACCTCCATCCCGGTCTCCGGTGGATTGGGAAGCAAGAACCGCATCTGTTCTTCTAACAATCGCCGGTCGCGGGCGGATTCATTCACCCCCGCCATTATCCATGGATTCATTCGGAAAGCCCGCTGTCTCGAAGAGTATACCGTGAAGGTACGCTTGGTTACCGGATCCGACAACACCCCTTGAGTTTCGCTCTTACTTAAGACGCTCTCCACCGCCTCATCCAGGGCTTGCTTATCCGGCATCCATGTATCAATCGAATCCACCAAATTTAACGCGATCTGAAAGTCGGGCGGGTCCTCATCATAACGCCCATCCTCATCATCATCGAAGACCGCAATGTACCGCTCTCCGACCTCATCCACTTCGCCATCGCCATCGTTGTCCACTCCGTCCAATTCGGGCGCATGCATCGCCGCCAACACTTGCGGATCATAAAAGTCAGCATAGCCATCCCAATCATCATCGGCAAAACTGGTAACCAACGTTTCATCATTCACACTTGGCCGTCTGACGATATCCCCTTCTTCTGTACCATCCTCTGATTCAGGATCAGCCCCCAATCCAGGAAATCCATCATTGTTCGCATCCCCGATCGGATCTTCGGTCACATGCCATTCGGGATCATAACTCTTCAATCCATCTCCGTTAAAATCCCCATCGTCATCAATCAACGTATCTCCATCATCATCAATACCGTTTCCTTCAGCCACCATCCCCAGTCGAAGCACATTACTACTAATATCCCGTGGCCGTCGGCTCGATTCAATTTCCGCAAAGTTTCGCAGCCGCCCGATTTTTTCTCCTCGTCCCCGGGCTTCATCCTGGCTGCTTCCATCCTGGTCATTATCTTGACCATCCGCATAAGCCGAAGTCCCAACATCGGACTCACTAAAACCATCGAAATCCGAACTGGGGTACAAGTTCCCGTCCCAATCATCGCTGGGCTCGTCAATCAACCCATCACCGTCATTATCCACCCCATCCGTAATATCCGATTCTGCTTCCGCTTGCCAATCTCCATCCTTATCAAATTGCAACACCAAGAAGTCTTCTATCGTCGGAGAAGGGCTATATTGAAAGTCAGCACGGCGGTCACTGCCTCCTCGCTCATACACATCGGTCGCCCGCCAATTGGAAATCCCATTGGGATTCAGGCGCATAATGTCATTATGCCGCCCGCTCAAGGGCCCCGAAACTTCATCCGATTCACCATACACTGTCACCGAATCACGCAGGATACGAAACAGAGACACTCCTTGATTGCGATACCCTTGCTCCGTGGCTTCTGGCTCCTCTTGGGGAATCCCTTGCAACATCCGGAGGTCTTCGACCGTTGTAAAGGGGCGATCATCCCCCTGGGGATTACTCACACTAAACTCGCCCGGTTCATCAACCCCCTCATCTTGCTCATCAATACGCCCATCACCATCATTATCAATACGATCTCCCGGACGGAATTGCTTCACATCCGAAATGGTGTCACTTCCAATGGGCTGTCTAAACGCACTCCCACCCTGTTGAATGGTGGATGGCCCAATATAAACCTCATCTTCCTCATTCAAGAATCCATCCCGGTCATTATCTTCTCCATCACCCACGATCACAAAAGGATCACCCTCATAATCCGTCACATTCATCGCCTGGTTATATTCAACCACTTCTAAAATATCACGTAAGTTATTGTCGTTATCATCTTCATTATCTACGCCGGGTTTGGCGTTTTGCTCCCCCCCGCTTGATGTCGCACCATACCGAAAGTTCACAATCCGACTCGCTAAATCGCGCGCATCCCCTAGATTAAACGTCGATATATTCCCCGCCGTATTCATAAAGCGAAAGACGCGGCCATACAGAAAGACTTCTAAATCCACTTCTGCCGGCGTCACCCCTAAGTTGTACGTATAGTCATTGGAATTATTATGCCCAGCATTATTTCCGTGATAATTCAGGTTGATCTTCGCACTCTCATCAAAAACGCCTAGCGAATCACTATCCGCGTCATATCCCGTCCCTTGCGCAAAGTACGTATTTCCCCTCTGCTTAGCATCGGGTCGACGTAAATCCAAACCATCCTCATCCTCGCGATAATCTTCATCATCATCCAGCGGCAACTGAACCTGATCATCCTCCGACATCTTATGATCAACCCGTCCATCAAGATTATCATCGATGCCCGCCAATCCCGGGGCACCATCCCCGCTGCGGCTGGTCTGCCCAATGTTGGAACTCAAGCGCCCGCCGGTTACATCCCCGGCCGGGTCCTCATCCACGCCCAACGGCATTGGCGTGGGGTACACCTTGAGCCCTACATTTTGACGCCGCAACAATTGATCCGAACGTAAATCAATTTGATGACTGCGGGCATTATAGGTCACATTATCTCCTATGCGCCCCCAATACCCCGTCGCCCATGGACCCATTCGGGAAATATAGCCAGGCTGCCGCCTCCCTAAGATATAGTTCTCGTTGCTGGGATCCAAATCTTGCGCTAGTTGGCTTAACGCACCTTGAACCGCCGCTTCGGAATATTCCTTCACGTTGACACTATCGGCGTATTGTTCCACCGTAAATTCTTCCATGCGGATGGTATATGTAAATCCCACCAACACCACCGCAAAGATGGAAAGCAGAGCCAACACCGTCAACAGCGCGATTCCCGACTCTCCTGCATGGCGTTTCGACGTAGTATGGGGTTGTTTAAGCCTATTTCGCTTTTTCATGATTCGTTCCTGCTCTATCATCATCGCTTTTCTCTAAAATCTTAAAAGTTTCGATTGTTGTTGGGAATAAAAATTCGGGTCGTAAAAGGCCGGGGACGATTCGTTCGCTCGCGATCTTGCACATAAATCGTAATCTCTACAAAGACTGGCAAACCATCCGTTCGGCGACTCACTCTCTCCCCATAATCCGGGTAGCGATTCAACAATTTCTGCGGCCCGTCAACCAAAAACTGCTGTTGAATCCGGGCTCGCGGATTGGTGTTGGGCACCCGGGGATACATATCATCCGGTTCATTCACAATGAGGTTATTAAAACTAAAAATATTCCCACCCGAAATGCTGTTGTTGATCGCCGGTTTATTAAACAAAACGTTCGAAGCCGTTGGGATCATCAAAGCCGTCTCTCGGGCTGAATCCCATTCCATCGCCTTATACCAGCCTCCCTGGTTATAATCATAGTACCCATATTCAATGCGTAACCCGCGGACATCATACGCCAAGGTCTGGAAGAGCTTCCCCGGATTGTTGTTCTGATAAACCGAACTACTCGCCTGCAGCGATCCATACCTCGCTCCATGCTCCCAATTATCAATCGCTTGCCGCACATCGCCGGAAGATACCGTCGAATTCGGCCCCGGAGGAACCGGCGGCGGAAGCAAACGCTTATTGGTTTGATCATCAATAAACTGCCCAAAATTCCGTAAATCAATCTCGCTGGAGGAACCCCCATCCACCCTTAAAACTTGTATCCGTCGCACCAAACGGGTTCCACTCGAATCCAATCCATACGAAACCTCTTGCAAGGTCGTATTCCCCGAGTTCTCAATCGCGCTCACAAAATGAAGGATATCACTGGGAAACACACCGATATCTTCATCGATCGCCCCATCCGGCTCTCCCGATTGGGGACGACTCAAACCGACCTCGGCTCCCCCGCTATAGTCCATGTCGATGCCATCCAAGATTTCTTCATCCACCAGACCATCGCCATCGTCATCCTCTCCCGCACCGGGAACCTCACTATTGGAGTCCACCACCACATCCCGCGAAATTCCGGCAAAACGAAAGTGCGGCCCTGAGGTCTCTTGATCCACCGGGACGACCGAATCCGGAGTAATATAAGCAGAACGCAAATCACTTGCGATTTGATCCAATGAAGCACGTGCCGTTTCACTCACTTCCAAACGCTTCAATGCGAGATCCCGTGAATCGAGCACCACACGAAAAGTTTGGGCTGCCATCCCCGCCATCACCATCATCACGGCAATGGAGATGAGTAACTCCACCAAGGTAAAACCGCCGTGGTGTCGTTCGCGGGCGGTTGGCTCCCATAACAGTAACGCGCTCATGATCCTTCCCTTCTTTTCTCTCTTTAAACCTCTAGGCCCTGGTTTCTTCATGCTCTATTGCTCCCGGGGTGTAAACGCCATTCCCCGTGGTTGACCACCTTTTAACGAGAATGATTGTGATGGATCTTTCAAATGAATAAACCCAACCAGCGTGAATTCATACTCATAGGTATCCTCATCGATCTCCCCATCAAAGTCGTTGTCGATTCCATCACGCTTTTCTTCGTCCACTCCCCAATTGACAGCGCCATAGGAGATACGCTGATTTCTCCGGCTTAGCTCATCATCCGCCGAAATCCCTAAATACCCCTCGGACCGTGGATCGACCTTCTGCAAATCTCCATCATCATCCTCACGATTGCCTCCCCAGGTGATGACAATCTCGATTCGCCGCCAGTGTGGCAAAGGCGAAGCGATACAATCTTCGTCTACCTGACCGTCTTTCTCCGCAGCGTTATAGTTCCCATAGCTGCGGAAATAAGCGATGCCCCGCCTGCGTCCCACCGCCGTGGGAAAATCCATATCCAGGCCGTCTTTGATCTCCTCATCGACTCTTCCATCTCCATCATTGTCGATTCCATCCCCCAGATCAGGGATGCCATCGCCATTCAAATCGGTAATCCCATACCGTCCATTATCCGGCACAAACCCAACCCGTACCTGCCACGAAAAATCACTGTTGGGTTCAGGGAAGGGGCACGGGGCGACCGGAAAAGCCGCCAATTGGCAATCTTCATCAATCAATCCATCCCCATCATTATCAATCCCGTCCCATCTCTCTTCATCAATCCCTTCATCGATCCGTCCGTCTCCGTTGTTATCGATTCCATCCGCAATGGCCGGGGTTTCGGGGTTATCATCATTGTCCTCTCCATCCCCGTCGTTATCCATCCGATCTCCCGCCAAAAGCGGCAGCATCGCTTGACTTCGCGCAATCCGCACCGAAGCCATCCGCACATCCTCATCGATCAATCCATCTCCATCATCATCCACCCCATTCGGCAATTCTTCATCAATATTCGGCTCGGGATCATAATACAGATTCCCATCCGGCGCCCCCGTCCGTAAATGACGAAACATGCGCTGGATCCGGGAATCTGTCCGTGAATAACTATCCCCGTTGTCATCCGGAATCTTATCCCCGTCATCATCCACCCCGTTGGCACGTACATTCAAGCCCACCAAGCCATCCGCTTCCGGCATACCATCAAAATCGATATCCGGCTTCCCGTTCTTATTTAAGTCATAGGGATTATTGCGGTTTCCCATCGCCGGATTGAACATCTCATTGTTGGTATCATCATCATACCCATTCCCCGGCAAAGGGACTAACATATTGTCCGCCCCCGGAATAATCGGGAAATTAACCGGATCAGCCTTCAGCCCCTCAAACATACTCTGCGCCAACATCGACGCCTGGGTCAGGTCCTCCGCGCGCCGGCTTGCCTGGATGCCATAGGGAAACACCTGCACGATCGACAACAACCCGATGCCTAAAATAGAGGCCGCAATGATTACCTCAAGCAGCGTAAACGCCCCTTGCTCTCTCTTTAACGTATCCATGCTATTTCTCTTCATGATCTTCCTACGCTTTTCTAGTCTTACTGCCTATGCTCCGGGTCATCCGAAGGCCACGGCGAAAGCTTGGCATAATCATACACCCGCGTCCGCCCCGTTAATCGAACGACTTCTATGGTTTGAACTTTATATCGTTCCTTATAATCTACATTTCGCACTTGCCCCTGGTTCGAATCGCCTACATCCACTTCATTCTCAAAAAGCAAACTCGACTTATCTACATTCCTCAACGCAAATTCATAATCCCCCGAATTCCCATCAATCGTAAACATTTCCTTCTCACGCACCACATGAATGATGGGCGAAATCTGGTTGTATCTCGTTCGACTTTCTTCCCCGAGAAAATAGACCTTCCTCACCGTCCCCCGCTGATCAAATTCGATGAAGAAGATTTCCGAACGCGATCCCTCTCCCGGGATCATTCCATCCACATCCCCAATCGTGACTCGCTCCGGTAAATTTTCAGGATCTCCGATGTCATACGCATTTAGCTCCGTCGATTTCTGCGAGCGAATAGAACTGATTTCCTGACTACTCAGACAATGGGGAATACTATCAAACCGGAAATCAGGGCAATACTTCCCCTGAATCACCACCGAGCCTCGACGCACATCCTCCGCACTCTTCGCTTCCGCCTCACTGATCCCTACATCAATGCGCACCCGCCGCACCTGACGCATCGCGATCGCCATCTGCCGCGCCTGCTGCAACTTGGCGGTGATAACCGAGGCCCCAGACTCCACCCGGCTTCGATTCAATTGATTGATATAACCAACCGCTCCCCCGCCGACCAGAATCCCGATGATCCCGATGACGATCAAGATTTCCACCATCGAATACCCGGCGGATTGCGATCGGTTTTTACCTGTTATAAAAACTTTGCGTTCCATGATTTTTAGCCTTTTCAACCAATGCCTCATCCACATTGAGGTTTTCTTCAAATCATTCTCTGGGCTTTCTACACCCCTACAATATCACAAAAATGAAATATTGTTTGAAAAGATAAAACAATCCTCACTTTTCTCCGCCATGTGAACTCACTTCAAACCTTCACAAAATACATACGAATGAATTCACAGGTTTCTACAAGGCTCCTTTATCTCCCCAACCCTTTAATGAATTGTTTTCGTGAAATGAGTGTTACCATACCCTTTTCATTTGTCAGCACCACGAAGAGAAAACCATCAAACCTTGGATGGCTTTTCCAAACCAATTCTTCTACACGGTACGACTAGTTCCTCCTTATGCAGGGAGGAAGCATTCAAAAATAAATAAGAATCACAAATTACACAGTTATATTGTATTTTTTTTATCATCCAAGTTTAGGGGCGTGGCTGCCTGCCTTCCTTGAACCTCAAAAACCTAAACCTCCTACTCTTACTAACTCCAATAATGAGAAGGAGTTGGAATAATTCTTCCAAATTGTCTCCCTCACTATATCACACAGTTTCAAATCCGTCAGGAAATTTCAACGATTTTTTAGCAAAAATTTCACTCTTTCGCATGAATAAATGATAAAAAAACGCTAAGAAACCTCACATAACCTCCTTTATTTATGGTATAGTACTAAGATTAACATAATGAAACGAGGAAGATACATACCCTCTCTTCCCGTTTCCCAATCTTTATGATAGAGGAGTAGTTAAAGCATGAATAGTAAGACATTCTTTTTACTCACGTTATGCGTAACCGTCACGCTTCCCGGGCTTTGTGCCCCGCCCAATGCCTTCGCGCCCCAAGATGGAGACACGATCGTCTTCCTGGGGGACAGCATCACCGAAGCCGCTTCAAAACCCGAAGGCTTCATCTCCCTCTTTGATCTATTCTGCGGCGTCAATGGCTACGAAGTGGAGACCATCAATGCGGGGATCAGCGGCCACAAATCCAACCAAATGCTGGAACGGCTGGAACGGGACGTCTTAGCCCACAAACCCGATTGGGTGGTTATTTCCTGCGGCGTCAACGATGTTTGGCATCAATTCAAGTTTGAACCGGAAGGGATCGAACTCCCTGATTACAAAGAAAATATGCAATCCATCATCGATCGCTTCCAAGAAGCCGGGGTCAAAATCCTCTTACTCACCGCCACTCCCATTTACGAAAACCTCAACACCGAAGAGAACAAGGCCCTGCAGCCCTATAATGAATTTCTCCGCGAACTGGCCGACGAGGAAGACCTCCTCCTCGCCGACGTCAACCGTACCTTCCAAAATTGGTACAAGAAAAAAATGAACGATAAACGACTCATGACTACCGACGGAGTCCACCTCAACCCCCGAGGCAACCGCATCATGGCTACTGAAATCCTCAGAGCCTTGGGAGCCAAAAATCCGCAAATCCGTCAAGCCACAAAACGCTGGGAACTCGTAAATAATATGTGGTAAATAGGATCTCCATCTCCACCCTAGTCGGGTCGATCCATCAAGGAGGGGACGATGAAAACCAGTGCTACCCATGGGTTTACCTTAATCGAGCTCCTAATCGTAGTTGCCATCATCGGCATTCTTGCCGCCATCGCGGTACCCAACTTTTTGAACGCCCAAATCCGCGCCCGCATCGCCCGTTGCTACGCCGACATGAAATCTGTCGGCACCACCATCGAAATGCTGCGTATGGATAAAGGTGTTCTCCCAGTCGACTGGTGGGATGACGATCTAGAAGCGGGGCATGAACGCCTGCGTTCTGTCTTCAACATGGTCGGCGCCGGTCCAGACTTCGAAGCCCGGGGACGCGACGCGGTCCTTGCCCCTTTAACCAGCCCGGTAACCTATATGGCCTCGATCCCTCTCGATCCCTTCCAAAATCACGGACATTACTACTATGTCGATAATGACCCTGAATTTGAGGGAGACGATCATGATTTCCCAGCCTACCGCCCCGAAACCGCTGAATTTTATGGCAATAATCCCCTTAAACCGGGGGATTGGGCCTTGGGTGGAATTGGCCCCGATCAAACCTGGTACGGGAACAGCTGGACTGACGATATTTCCAACGCCCGGGGCAGCAAATATGATCCCAGCAATGGGCTCAATAGCCGAGGGGATATCATGCTCACCAACCGGGGCATCGATTGATCCTTTCAAGATAAGATCACAAAAAACTTATGAATAAAAAAAAGAGGAGTATTATGAATCAAAAAAGTAGAACCAACCGTCGAGGATTTTTAAAAACCGCCGCGACCGCTAGCGCCGCCTTTCCCTTCGTCAATACCCTTCACACCCCGTCCAGTCAGGCAGCCCAACAGCGTCCTAACATTATCTTCATTTTCATTGACGATATGCGCTATGACTCCATGAGTTACATGAACCACCCCTTCCTGCAAACCCCCAACATCGACCGCCTCGCCAACGGAGGCATGTTCTTCAACCACGCCTATGTCACCACTTCGCTTTGCTCACCAAGCCGGGCGAGCATACTTAGCGGACAATACGCGCACCGCCATGGCGTCTTGAATAACTTCACTCCGTTACCCAAAAGCACGCCCACCTTCCCGGTCGAGCTGCAAAAAGGCGGTTACGAAACCGCTTTCATCGGAAAATGGCACATGGGCGGTTCATCGGATGAACCACGTCCGGGATTCGACCATTGGATCAGTTTCCGAGGCCAGGGCGTTTACAACAATCCTACCTTCAACATCAACGGCGAAAGTGTTAAACGCGATGGCTACATGACCGACCTGCTGACCGACTACGCGGAAGATTATCTCAAGCGAGAGAAAGACAAACCCTTCTTTATGTATCTATCGCACAAAGCGGTTCACGCTGATTTCTACCCCGCCGAACGCCATAAGGACGCATTTTCTGATGTTGAGCTCAAGCATCCCGAATCCATGGCTGATACGCCGGAGAATTACGAAGGCAAGCCGCTTTGGGTGAAACGTCAGCGCCACAGCTGGCATGGCGTGGATTATATGTACCATGACAGAACCTATTTCGACAAATTCATCCTCGACTATCACCGCACCATGCTGGCCGTCGATGACAGCGTGGGGCGTGTTCTCGACACGCTGGAAGAACAGGGCATTTTGGATAACACCCTGGTGATGTTCATGGGCGACAACGGCTTCCTCCATGGCGAGCATGGCCTGATCGACAAACGCTGCATGTACGAAGAATCCATCCGCGTTCCCCTGCTCGCTCACTGCCCCTCCATGATCGACCCGGGACAGCGCACCGACCGCATCGGCCTCAACATCGATATCGGCCCCACCATCTTGAACGCCGCTGGATTGGACATCCCCGAGACCATGCAAGGTGACTCCTTCCTCCCTATCCTTCAGGGCGAGGACCCAGACTGGCGCGAGGCGATGCTTTACGAATATTTCTGGGAACACACTTTCCCCCAAACTCCCACCGTCTTCGGGGTGCGCACCGAACACCATAAATACATGCGCTACCACGGCATCTTCGACCTTAACGAATTGTATGACATGGACAACGACCCCAAGGAAATGACCAACCTGATCGACGATGCCGCGAGTCATGAAGTCCGCCAAGATATGCAAAAACGCCTGGACTCCCTGATGAAGGAGTACGGCGTCAGCTGGGTGCCAACCTTTAAGGCGTAGATGAATAGGTGGCTTCCAACTAACTTACAAAGCATGAAGAAAGATTGAGTCTTGAGTAAATTTAAATAGCATGTCAACGCACAAGGGCGGCCTTTATCAGGCCGCCCTTTTTTAGTGTTATGAACAGAAGGGTGATGGTTAAATATGCAAGTGGGAGGGACATATATTTAAATAAATAGACATTAATGCAATTTTTTCTTGACGAGTGAATTAATTTGGCGTAGGTTAGAGGAGGGGGTATTAAATAAAATTTTACGTTTAAAAGATGAATCGCTGGAATATACTCACTTGGATCGAAAAAGAAGTCAGTAAATGCGATAAGAAATGTATCTATTACGGCATCGAAATGGTCAATAAAATAACCCATAATAGATCACGCACAAAACTAGCGACTTGGGAACACATCATTAACGACGCGAATATTATCACACGCGAGAATATTACACGGTGCTGTTCAGCCTGTAATTCAAGTAAGGGGACAAAAAATTTAGCTCATTGGTTAAAATCAGATTACTTTAAGAAGAACGGAATTACAAAAGAAACCAT
>CAYQOX010000048.1:0-31233 GCA_964419335.1 uncultured bacterium
GAAGTAAAACTCACTGTGCCGCTTCCCCGGGAATGTGCTGCTTGCAATCCCGTGTCCCCCATGATGTGAACCGTCATAACTAAAGCGAATACAACCCAAGTTGTGGATGATGAAAAAGACATAAACACCCCTCCCATTATTGTGTTGTAAAACAGCAAGTACAAATATTCAGCGATAATAACACGCATATAATTTAAATGTCTAGAGATGGTCGATAATTATTCAATACTATTTTGCGCATAGGTTGTTTGATTGCAAATGTATAGGGTTATGATTGATTAGTATGATTAAATGTTTTGAATCTAGGAAAGGAGAAGGTAAGACATGGCAGATTATTTTGTAGTTGTGTGGTTTACTTTAAGATGCTATGTTGTCCATTATTAGCAAACAACCATGCTAACGAATGGCTTTTTGTATTTCTAGATTACGTTCTTTTTATAAAAGAAAGAAAAAAATATCGACTTGCGACGACATCCCCCTGAGAGCCTTGAAAATATTTCTCAAGAGCCGATTGAAAACTCAATAAGTAATTAGGTTAACCAATTATACAGAAACCTACACGTGGGGTTCCTTGTACACGGTATCTACTTTTTCTAAAATGTCGTCTAACACCTTATCGGAGGTCCAACCTTCGGCTTCGCCTTCGAAATTAAGGATAATACGGTGACGTAGGGCAGGTTTTACCGAACTTTTAATATCATTGAAGCTTACATTGTATCGACCATCCAGCAGGGCTTTGATTTTGCCGGAAAGAATCAGGGCTTGGGCTCCACGTGGACTCGACCCATATCGCACGAATTGATTCGTCATGTCGGTAGCAAACTCACTGCCCGGGTGAGTCGCCAGTACACATCGTACAGCATAATCACGCACATGGTTAGCAATGGGCACTTCGCGACATAATTTCTTCATTGCAATCACTTCTTCTGCCTTCATGATTTTTTCGGGATGGGGGTCGAGCTCATCCGTGGTGCGCATTAAAATTTCCGTCAATTCTTCGCGGGTGGGATATTCTACGTTTAACTTCAATAAAAAGCGGTCGAGTTGGGCTTCTGGAAGGGGATAGGTTCCTTCCATCTCTAAAGGATTTTGAGTGGCCAGCACCACAAACGGCTGCTTGAGTTCGTAAGTGGTTCCCCCGGCGGTTACTCGATGTTCCTGCATGGCTTCAAGCAGAGCCGATTGAGTTTTTGGAGTCGCGCGGTTAATTTCGTCAGCCAAGGCAACGTTTGTAAAAATGGGGCCTTGCTCAAAGCGAAAACTGCGGCGCCCATCCTCGGATTGATCAATAACATTGGTCCCCACGATATCGGCGGGCATGAGATCCGGGGTGAACTGGATGCGAGAAAATCGAAGATCAAGAGCCTCGGCCATCGTACGGACCAGGAGGGTTTTCCCCAATCCGGGAACGCCTTCTAACAAGGCATGCCCTCCCGCGAAGAGACAAATTAAGGCTCCATCAATGATATCTTGTGCGCCTACGATAACTTTGGAAATCTCTTCACGCAGATGAATAAAATCCTCACGGAATTGTTGGGTGCGTTCTTCTACACTCATAACCAGACCTCTTTTTATCAATAAAAATGAAAAGTCATATGTTCCTTGTGGAATACTTCAGTATAGAAATAATGTATCATAAATCATGTTGGAGTAACCGGTCGAGCGAGTTCTGATAGAGAATTTCATGGAAACCTCTCGGATAAACTTGGTTTAATTCTCAACGGATTAGCCAACTGAATTATGATAGAGAGAATTGATGAAGTGCGGTAGGAATCATTCACAAGCGATCCGTTCTAATAAACTTTACGTGCTGCGATGAATAGAGATACGTCAATAAATCGTTTCCCGTTGCCGACACACTGGCTGATATGGGCTGTGATCGTATGGACCCTGCTATTGGGTGGTATGGTGTATACCCATTCGATTCGTGAGGGCGGGGCAGCCTCCTGGGATGGTTTCGAGCGCTGTGCTTGGGGCGCGAATCTATGGCATGATCTTCGCCACGTGGACTTTATCGAGTTTTGGCGGCATACCCATGAACAAGTGGTATGGCCCTTTCTTCATTCCTGGATCACAGGATTATTATTTCTCCTCTTTGGACCTACATTAGCCGCTGCTCGGCTTTTCTCCCTATTTTGTTTTGCCGGAATGGCTTTCTTGAATTGCTTGTGGTTTTATCGTGCCAAGTCGTATTGCTTACATCCTAAGAACATTTGTGAAATCAGGATCCAACCTTACTCATTTAATCATCTTGCGGGTGCCATAACCGCTTGGATTTTGTTCACATGCTCGCCCATGGCGGTTCAGCATGCGGCGGGAATTATGAGCGAACTGCCTGGCTTATTTTTGGTGTTTCTGGTGGTTTTCTTCTTTCCTTCCCGTGAGGAAACAGCACTACAAAAGTGGGTGCCTCCTGCCATCGTGTTGGCCTTATTGTTTCTGTTTAAATATAACTACGCTTGTTTGACTTATGCAGGGATTCTCCTTTCGCGTTTGTTCCAAGAAAAAGGCCGAATTTGGTCGCTCTTCAACAAGCGTGATGCGACACTATTCGGAGTGCCGCTTTTAGCACTGTTCTTATGGTTTATCCCCAATTTCTCTGCCAAAGTAGAAGGCTTCATCGGCTTTGCTTTAAACAATCCCTCCGCACGTATGCCTCTAAGTTTGTCTAGCCTATTGTTTTATCCAACCCAAATCCCGGAGGCTTACTTCCCCCACAGTTCAATCGCGCTTATAACTTTATTAATACTCGCCGTAGGCGCTTTTTATTCCCCACGTATTTGTTTAACCAACCCGTTGGTCATGTGTTTTCTAATTCATAGCCTAGCGGCTATCCTCCATCCTATGAAAGATATCCGATTCATGTTCATTCCCATGGGGTTATATTATGTCATGGTAGGAGAAGCCGTGGCGGGTTTGATCAACAAGCGGAATGGGCTTACCATTGCAAAGCATGGAAAAATAACCTTGGCGATTCTCGGAATCCTTTTAGGGATAACTCTGCTTTCTCATAAAGAAACCTATACTCAACCCCATCTTTCACAAAACCAATCCTTTCAGGCTCCTTTACGTTTTATTCTCGATCATGTGGAACCTGATGACCGAACCGCCTTTTTGGTGTCCCATGATTGGATCATTCCTCCCGCCATTAGTTTTAATTTAATTGTTAATCGGGATATGATCCAACGCACAAAAGATGGGAAGAAACGCTGGGATTTTCTCTATTTATTTTTTCCTTTGGCAACATTCCAGCAGGATTCTAAGGAGCAATGGCTGGGAGATATTCGCTCTCGATTGTTTTCTATGAACGCCAACCAGATCATCGCGGTTGAAACCACCGCACCGCACAAGATCGCTTCTTTTGATCCTCTCTTTGCTGGAACACACGCAATGATTTCCCTACTCGATTCATTGGAAGAATTTACCTTGAAGGAATCGAGAGAGTTTGAGCGAATAGATTTACGTATCCGCATTTATACACTCAATAATCACTAAAGCTTGATTGGCTATTTTTAATTTCTTCCTCGTCATTATCCTCGTAGCGTGGACGCTGGCTGAGGGCTTGTACGTGTTCATTAACCACTTCGGGCGGCGATTCTTTCACCAATTTACGAAATGCCCAGACCAGGATAATAATATCATCCACCCGGCCAATAAAGAAAAAAGGGAAATCATTGATCAAATCGAAGGGCATGAAGAAGTAGGCGATAGCAAAATAACAAAACGCCTTAAGGTGAAAAGGAACACGCTTATCGCTTAATAGCCGAGAGAAAAGCCGGATAAAGTTGGGTAAGTGAAAAATGAAAGTCAGTACTTTCATTGGGGAAAAACGACGGCTGGCTTCCATGAATTTTGAGAAAAGAAAAGGGTTACGCATAACGAATGGCAAACCTCGGTCTGTTCATAAGGATCGATGATTCTCTCTTCATCTTATTACAAACCTAGGCGTTGGCGTAGGGTATTACGCGAGATCCCCAACAATTTTGCCGCTTGGACTTGATTATTATTGGTTTGAGACATGGCACGTTTGGCGAGTTCGACTTCCAGCCATTGAAAAACTTTCAGCGGACGTTTTTCTTGTTGCTTAGTGATCTGCTCCCAGAGGAAATCCACTGCGTTGTTCAGATTATCTTCTGCATGGCTCTCTACACTCTCTTGAAAGGATGGGGTCGGTTGGTTTTTTTTCCAATGGGCTTTTGCGGGGATGATCTGCTCGGGAGTAATGATATTTCCCCGTGATAAGAGCAGGGCGCGTTGTATCGCGTTTTCTAATTCGCGCACATTGCCCGGCCAATCATACGAAGAGAGAAATTCCGCGGCTTCTTCAGACAGAGGCAGGCTATCGTAACCCGCTCGCTTGGCGAAATATCGGCACAGCAAGGGAATATCGCTGTTCCGATCACGCAGCGGGGGCAAGTGGATATTCACCACTTGCAAACGGTAATACAAATCCTCACGGAATGAACCCTCCCGCACCATCGTTCCTAGTTCTTTGTTGGTCGCGGCAATGATCCGAACGTCGGTATGGATGATCTCCTTGCCACCAACCCGTTGAAAGGTCATATCTTGGAGCACACGCAGAAGTTTCCCTTGCGTTGTCAGGCTGAGTTCCCCAATTTCATCGAGAAAGATGGTGCCTTTTTGGGCTTGTTCGAATTTCCCAATTCGCCGTTCGTGCGCGCTAGTGAAGGCGCCTTTCTCATGGCCGAAGAGTTCGCTCTCTAACAGATTTTCTGGCAGAGCTGCACAATTAATAGGGAGAAATAGATTCTGTTTGCGCGAACTATGGCTATAAATCGCCCGGGCCACCAGTTCCTTGCCGGTACCGCTTTCACCGGTGATAAGCACCAGCGCATCGCTGTCGGCTACTTTTCCTATCAATTTATAAACCTCTTGCATCGCTGGGGATTGACCAATAAGCATATCCTCATTGCTATTGGTGGCCTCTTCAGTTCCCCACACCACCGATTTTTGCATTAAACGCCCAATCGATAGCGCTTGTTGAATCACCTCCATCATTTTTGGAGGGTCAAAAGGCTTCATGATGTAGTCATACGCGCCCAAGCGGGTGGCTTCGATGGCAGAGGTGGTGGTCGAGTAGGCGGTCATGATAATTACCGGAATTTGACGACTTATCTGGTTGATTTCCTTTAATGCGGTTAAACCGTCCATCCCCTCCATCTTAATATCCATAATGATTAAATCCGGCGTATGTTCCTGAACCTGTTCCAGCGCTTCTTCACCCGACATGGCATTGATAATAGTACAGTTCAATGGCGCTAAGAAGCGTTTGAAGGAATAATGCACGTCCACTTCATCGTCGACAATAAGTATCATTGAATCATTGAGGGTATTGTTGTTAGTCATTGGTTTTATGCTACTTATGTGTAATATAAAGCGATGATAAGATTCGTTATTATGTCTCTATATATTGTAGGCATTTAGAATTAGGCTTCCAAGAAGATTTCCCATATCTTAACGTCTGACTTCGAGAGATCTCATTTCCTTCGCCGCGAATTATTTGTTTCAAAAAGCATCTCAATGCTTGACTTTTTGTCCTGAGTGGTTTCATAATGAACTTACTCTATTTAAATATATTAGCAAGAGTAATACCAAAAATGGCTGATTATTCTTTCACCGAAGACGATCTCGAGTTTGTCCCTGATCCCGAAGAGGAAGGCGAGGAACCCCTTCACGAAGTTTCTAGCCTTGTTTCTTCATCTGTTGATAAAGATGTTGAGATGGAGGGCGTCCTTCATCTTAAACATGGAATTGATATCGCAGGGAAATTTGAAGGTCAAATTCTCTCCAACCATACCGTCAATATAAAAGAAGAGGGATTGATCAAGGGGCAAATTGATGCCTTTAATTGTGTCATTGAAGGCCGCGTCGAGTGTGAAATGACTGCACGCAAACGTTTGGAAATCCGGGGTGGAGGAACATTTGTAGGTAATTTAGAAATCCAGCCGGAAGTGATTATTCTTTCCGAGTTTGCTAATTTCGGCGAAGATGAAGAAGTCGCGAATAACTTCAAAAAAGAATTTATTCGCGACCGCACCAAGCCTCCAGAAGAGAAGAAAAATAATAGCGAAGGAAAGAAGCCATAAACCTTTCTCTCTCCCTGTTTAATCAAAAATTAAACACAACCTGTCTTCTTTTAAACAAAACAAACTCCCCTTGCTGTTTTATGAACAGTCGCTAGGGGGGCAGATTTAAGACTGCCTACTCTTCCAATTCCACCCACGCTTGTACCGGCAAATGGTCAGATGGAAAGCGTTCATCATCGTATTTATAATCAATGACGCGATGGCGCAGGACTTTCACCGGCCCGCACACCAGAATGTAATCAATCTTGGTTTCAGGGGCACCGTGCTCAGTCCAATTTTTTATGGTAAAGGTGGCTGTCGGGCCTTCGTGTTCTTTCCCTTCGACCAAGGCATAGCGTGCATCTTTTAAGTCAGAACGTAAACCATTGATCGCTTCTTTTCCCGTGAGAAGGGCATAGGGATCTGACGATTCACGAAAATTGAAATCCCCCGTGATCACGCTTGGCGAATTCCCGCTGATCTCGTGAACTTTCTTAACGAGCAACTTCGCGCTTTCTTCCCGCGCTTTTTGTCCACGATGATCGAAGTGGGTATTAAAGTGGTAGAGTACCTTATCCAACTTTTTGTCTTTAAATTTCCCCCATGTAACAATCCTCGGAAAAGCAGCATCCCATGACTGGCTTCCGGGCTCATCAGGGTTTTCAGAAAGCCAAAAGGTCCCATGATCGAGTACTTCAAATCGCTCTGTTCGATAAAAAATGGGAGAATGTTCCCCTTCTTCATCCCCATCGCTGCGGCCAACTCCATGCCATGCATAATCAGGGAGGCGTTCTTCCAAGTCGCGGATTTGTCCCATCAGCGCTTCTTGCAATCCTACGAGGTCAGATTGAAAGCGTTTGCCAATTACCTCAGCGACGTGATCTTTCCGGTTGGGCCATGCGTTAACCCCATCATCCGGATTGTTGTAACGAATGTTGTACGTCATAACCCGAATGGTGGCTTCGTCCTGGCTTGCGACAACCATGGGAGAAATTGCCAGTAAGCATCCTAGTAAACAGAAAAAAAAGGTTCTAATCATGATACTCCCTACTTTTTTAACCAATCATGGTTCCCTGCGTGAATAACAAACTTAACAAATACCGGCGAGTAAAATCAATGAGAAACAATATAACCAGAGGACTTAGATCCAATCCACCTTGAACTAAAAAGGGGAAGGCTTTTCGTGTGGCATCTAACAAAGGATCTGTCAATTGGGCAATAAATCGCACAATAGGATTGGCCGGATCGGCTTGAATCCAAGAGGTTACGCATCGAGCTAGAATCAGAAGTTCATATAACCAAATAAGCGTGTTTACTAATTGTATAAGGGAAGCCATCCTCAATTCCTAACTTTCATGGTGTAATACATACTTTATCATGCCACTTTTTGGAAGAATTGACAATATGTCCGTTTTCTCCTTTTCGCCTTCCCGTGGTGGCAGACTCGTGTAAACTAAAGTAAATACAAAAAGATGAGTTTACTGATCAAGTTTGGAGAGGGCAATGCCGAGACGTGCGCCAGTGATTCTATCGACATGGAACTTTGGATTGCAGGCTAATGAAGCGGGGTGGGATGTGCTCAACAGTGATGGCAACGCGCTGGATGCCGTAGAAATTGCGGCCAACGTGGTGGAAAATGATCCCGAAGTGACTAGTGTGGGGTATGGAGGGTATCCCAACGAACTGGGGGTTGTGCAACTAGATAGCGCTGTCATTGATGGAAAAACCGGGCGCATGGGCTCTGTCGGCGCTCTGGAAGGGATAAAGAATCCCGCCTCCGTAGCCCGTAAAATATTAGAAGAAAACAAGCATATCTATCTCATGGGGGAGGGAGCCAAACGCTTTGCCCTCCAACACGGTTTTCAAGAAGAAAATTTGCTAACCGAAGGCTGTGTGAAATGGTATGCGGAACAACTTGGTAAACAAGAGAACCGGGGGCATGATACCATTGGTATCCTCTCGCTCGATATACAAGGCGATATGGCGGTTGCGTGTACCACCAGTGGCTTATCCATGAAATGGCATGGGCGGGTGGGTGATTCACCTATCATTGGTAGCGGTTTATATTTAGACCAAGAGGTCGGGGGGGCGGTAGGCACCGGTGTCGGGGAAAGAGCGATTGAAGTTTGTGGTGCCTTTGCGATTGTTGAGTTCATGCGCGAGGGGCTCTCGCCCCAACAGGCATGTGAAAAACTCATCCAGCGGGTAGTAAAACGGAATCAGCCCCATATTGATTTTCAATTGGCTTTTATTGCCATGAATCCCGAGGGAGATACCGGCGCAGCGGCTATAAAAGAAGGATTTGAATACGCGGAATTCGCTGAAGGAAAAAATCTATTGAAGCCAGGGGCAATTTATGGTAAAAACTTCAAATAGAGGTTGATATTTGGGGAAGAGCGGTTTTAACGTGAGCCGAGTGGAAACCAAAACAGGGGGTTGCTTTTCTACGTCACATGTTTTTCCCCGCAGACCGGGTTCCGCATCCCTCCGGAGAAATATCATGCTAAATAATTTTAAATTGAAGACGAACGAAGATATCATCGACGGGTTAAATGTCAGCGTGGTTGAAGTTTCTGGTCACGTCGATACGAGCACTTTTCCCGAACTTCAGGACCATTTACAAAAATTAGTTGATGACGGGAAGGTTCGGATTATTGTGGAATTAGGACAACTCGAATATATCAGCAGTGCTGGGATGGGGGTTTTAATGGGATTGTTGCAAGAAACCCGCAACCAGGGCGGTGATCTCAAACTTGCAAATATGTCAGAAAAAATTCGCCATTTATTTGATATTCTTGGATTTTCACGCTTGGTTCGCATTTATCCCGATGTCCATTCGGCCAAACAAGCCTTCTTTCAAGATGAAGATACTTTACCAGGCGAAGAGGATCAAAGTACGATGAATGATGATGAGACGTTTTAGTTTCTCGCTTTCCATAATGCTTTGTCTTGTCAGGTAGGCATCGGGAAACCCGGGGAATAAACCCATAGGAGGTTGGCGGAAGATGTCTGCCTCTTCGAAAAAAAAGCCGGATATTGGAATCGAAATCACTGCTAACCCGGATATGCTTGTTCTCATTCGTGGTTTTGCTAACTGTTTGGCTGAGCAACTCAATCTCTCTCCTTCAGATGCGTTGAAATTGGAACTTTGTGTCGATGAGGCCTGTTCTAACTCTATCCAAGCAATTCGTCGAATCGAGGGAAATCAACCTTGTACCAAAGTTCGTATCGAAGTAGAAATTAATCCTGATACTCTCCGCATCATTATTTCTGACGGAGGAGAAAATTTTAATCACTTTTTTCAAAACGCTGATCCTTTGTGTCCCCATACCGATCGGACCAAAACCCGAGGATATGGCTTGAAGATTATTAAAACGTTTATGGATGAAGTGATTTATGATCATGATCCTGATTTAGGAAATCGCTTATACCTGATAAAATTTATCACCAAACGATAGTACGGTCTATGAACTTAATTAATCATGTTGTCGTTGTTGGCTTGGGTGGCGGTAGTGGATGTGGAAAATCGACCTTAGTGCATGAATTAAAACGCATCGATCCCTTCGCTATCACGGAACTCAGCCTCGATCGTTATTACCATAACTTGAGCCAATACTCCCTTGATGAAAGGGAAAAGTTTAATTTTGATCACCCCCAAGCCTTGGATGAAGATTTGCTCTTCACTCAACTTAGACAGCTATCGCTGGGATATCCTGTCGAAGCCCCTATCTACGATTTTGCCACTCACACCCGCATGGGAACCGAACTTCTTGATCCTGGCGACCTTATCCTCGTCGAAGGAACCTTGCTCTTTGCCTTACCGAAAATAGAAGAATGTATGGATGTACGGGTTTTTCTCGATGCTCCGGATGACATCCGCTTATTACGACGCATTGAACGTGATATGCGTGAGCGTGGCCGTACTCTTGATTATATTGCCTGGCAGTATGTAGAAATGGTACGCCCTATGTATAAACGTTATATTGAACCCTACAAGGCAAATGCGGATTTTCTTCTGGATGGAATGAATACGGTTTCTTCTTTGGCAGGGGATTTTTTGAAAAAGATTGCTCCCCTCGTGAGAAAGCCGGGTTGTAAACCTTGCTCAAATGACGGGTAAGAGGGTATATTGCATACTATAAAAAAGAATTGAGGCGGAATAGAAGAACAATGGTTGAAAAATCCCTGGATCGTAAGCTGAAGGACATAGGTACTAATCCCAATAGCAAAGAGTTTATCATTTGTGATGCGAAGGATGCCGACATGGCGCGTGGGGTTCAATCCTGCGGCCCCGCTTCTCCTGAATACCATCACGGAGAGGTTCGATTTCGCACCATTCAAGAATATCGCGAAATGATGCGTCAGGTGGTTCGTCAAGGCTTGGTTGATATCATGTTGATGTCCCCCAGCTCCAACGAAGTCCTTACCATCCAAGAACGCTTGTTCGATCACTCGCATGTTTCCCCGGCTGGACGTTGTAATGATACTACAGATATTCATACGTATCGCGGGAGTTCCTATGCCACGATGCCTTCGCGGCCTTTCAGAACCACCACCATTGATCACTTGCAATGTGGAAAGTACGAATGTACCCCTGAAGAACGCATGGTGGGCACCAACCTGGGGCTCTATTCGGTTACTTTCAACAATGACCTGGAGCGTGATGTAGCCACATTGGAGGCTTTTCGTGCATTTCGTATCGAGGCAGAACAAAAGAACTTTCGCTACTTCCTTGAGGTTTTTGATCCCAACGTACCTGGAACGGTAGATCCGGAAAAAATTGGTGATTTTGTCAATGATTCCATTGTTCGTTCCTTAGCAGGGGTGACAGAACGTGGGCGTCCTTTATTTTTGAAAATGGTATACCACGGCCCCAAATCGTTGGAAGAATTGGTTAATTTTGATGACTCCTTAGTAGTAGGGATTCTAGGTGGTGCCTCAGGAACCACGTACGATGCTTTCAAGTTAATTGCCGATACCCAAAAATATGGCGGACGGGTTGCCTTGTTTGGCCGCAAAATTAATAATTCAGAAAATCAACTCGCCTTTATTCAATTTCTACGTATGATTGTAGATGGTGAGATTACACCCGAAGAAGCGGTTAAAGCTTATCATTCGGTTTTACAACAAATGGGAATTCAGCCTTATCGCAGTTTGGAAGACGATATGAAACTCACGGACGTGAGTATGAGTTACGCAAGTACCTCCACGGTGACGGTTCCACATACACCTTCAGCAACTCAGCCCACTTCAAATTCATCGAATTCTTCTCAAACCACACAAAGCAATACTAATTCTCGTACATCTCCATTAAAGGAAAAAGCCCCTGATTTTTCTAAAATGACCCTGGAAGAGAAACTTGAGTTTAATCAACGCGAACGAGATCGTATTTTTGGTTAAGTTTAATAAGTCAATAATTTGGCAATCAATACTTAAATGGCAAGAACTTGTTTCTTGCCATTTTTTGTTCGTAGGGGGGTACAACAAAGACGACTTTCTTTTATGGCTTATAACTCATTCTATTTTCAAAACTTACCTCTTTGATTTGAGATTCTCCTTCCTATCTAAATGCATAGATACGAAGATTGAGTGACTTATTCCCAAACACGATTTCTAGAATAACTACTCCAAAAAATGTTACTATAGGTTAACCTAATGAACGAAAAACATGATGAGAAGAGGTTTTTATGAAACGTCGATCTTTTTTACAAACGATCTTGAGTACTAGTATGACGGCTTCCATTCTTCCACTTGCAATGGGAGAACATCATTCCTCATTTCGACGGGCTATCTATGGTTTTTCTTCTAAAAATGAACCTTTCACAACCATGGATGAAAGTGAACTGATTGAATGGCTGCAGGAGCATGCGATCAATGCCGTTTTTGTTTATTCCAATGAAAAAGAAGAAATATTGAAATTATTGAATGAAGCCGGGATTCACTGCTATCAGGAATTTACCGTGTTTGCTTCCCGTCGTTTATACCAAGAGCATCCCGAGTGGCGTCCTATTACCAAAGAGGGAGAAGAAATGCAACCCGATGGGTGGTATTACGGGTTGAATCCGAATCATCCTACTTTGCGTAAAAAGCGCTTAGATGATCTGGGTCGGCGTTTGGAAAATCCTTGGATCCAAGGATTTTGGTTAGATTTTATTCGCTTTCCCGTGCGTTGGGAGAAAAAAAATCCTCGTATTGAACAGGCCAGCTTCGATGAACATAGCTTAAACCAATTCGAAAAATTTATAGGAGAAAAATTATCTACGCGTAATTCAATTGCAAAGAAGTCTTCGTATATTTTAGAAGAGAAACTCGATAAATGGACTTCATTCAAAATAGAATCCATCCGAAGTTGGGTAGAACAGGCCAATGCTTTAATCAAAGAAAAACGCCCCAATGCACTTACGGGATTATTTGGTGTTCCTTGGAGGGAAGAGGATTTTCATAATGCGATTCATCGCATTGTGGGGCAGGATTTTCAGGGGCTATCTTCCTGGGTCGATGTGTTTTCTCCTATGGTTTATCACCGGCTGCTCGGTCGGGATGTCGATTGGATTGCTACTGTCACCAAATCCGTGAAGCAACAAACAAATAAGCAAGTATGGCCCATCGTACAGGCGATGAGCCAACCGGATTCTCTCTCCGCCGAAGAGTTTCGCGAAGCGTTATGGACCGGGGCTTCGACTTCAAAAACCGGAGTAATTCTCTTTACCGCCAAATATGCACAAGAAGAAGAGCGTTGGGAAGATGTAAAGCAAGTGTTCCGAAAGTGCGATGCAAAATTGTAATTTTATAGTAATTTTATAGGCATAGAGGATTCATAAACTCGCTTAAGAAAATCTATAAAATTGATAATATAAATCATATAATTTATTTGACCTAAAACAATCGATGGACAGCATGAAAGGGTTGAAGGTGTAGATAGGTTTTGATAATATGATTTCTTAATTTATATCGAAATGCGTTTGTTAAAATGAATTTAATGATTATTTGTTATCAGCTTGTAGCCAAGGCTCCTTGTTAAGACTGTAGTGTTGGGTCAAAAAGAGAATGATTCAACACAAAATGGGGAGTCAAGTGGGGTAAATAACATCATGATTGTACGTGCAAAACGTAGAACCTTCCTTTCTGATTGGTGATTACCCCTTCATTTAAGTAAAAGTTATTTATATGTGAGGCCTCTTATGTTATATGCATCAAGCCATCGCGGTGACTTATTGTTTGTAACGATTATTCCAAATATAGCCAATCGAATTGAAGATGAGTTCCGAGAGGCTTATCAGGAATTGCATGACTATTTAAAAGCAAGTCAAACTGTGCTTTTACAAGAGCGGGTTTACGCTCCGATCAAATATTCTGATTTAGTGCATCAAACTCGTGGTTCTATTTTAGAGCCTATAGGAGAGGCGGCTGCGATTCCTATTACCTATGTTGAAGGAAGCCCGGTTGGAGAGATGAAATGGGCGGGTATTCATGCCATTGCGGTTCGTCCAGACGATAAGAATCAAACCCGCTTATTAGAACGTAATGGTTTCATCTGTGGGCGGATCTATGAAGGAAAAGAGGCACGGCATTTATCCCTTTCCGACGTTGGTCGTTTATTGAAAAAGCGAAAAAAAGATTGCACCCATGAAACAGAAGAGATCTTTAAAGTAACGCAGAGCCTATTACAAGAACATGATTGGTCCTACAACAATGTATGCCGCACTTGGTTTTATTTAGATGATATCCTGGAATGGTATGATGAATTCAACCAGATTCGTAACCAGGTTTATAACGGATTAGGTCTGTTCAATGGTCAGGCGCAGGGAGTCATTCCCGCGAGTACCGGGATCGAAGGAAAAAATCCGCGAGAAGGTTGCTGTACGCTTGATCTCTTAGCGATGAAACCGCTCCAAAATCACTCTTTTCAAATTCAGCGATTGGTGAATCCCAAACAAAATGAAGCTCTGGAGTATGGTTCGGCTTTTTCTCGCGGGTTATCGATTGCCATGGATCAATCCGATTATCTTTTTGTTTCAGGGACGGCCTCAATTGATGAACACGGGGTGACGGTCTATAAGGATGATGTTCGCAAACAAGTTCTGCGCACCATGGAAAACATCGAAGCCTTGATCTCCTCCCACGGAGCCGGGTTACAAGATTTAACCCAATTAACGGTATTCGTTAAATATAAAGACGATATCGATGTATTTTATGAGTTGGCCGATCAAATGGGCTGTCCCAAGGAGAGAGCCGTATGCATGATCGCCGATGTGTGTCGCGATGATCTCCTTTTTGAAATTGACGGGAGTGCTGTACTTCCTAAATAGAGCAAGGTGTACTATGAAGGTTTGTTTGGATTCGTTTCGTGTTCTTAGGTGGGGAGGGCTGAGAAAACTTCTTTTGCGATTTGCTCCTTCCCTGGTTCTATTAATGCTATGTTGCCATCTAGCCATCCCAGAAGAATTCATCCCCGATTTTGTTTATGTTCAAATCCCCGCCGAAAATAAACCTGCTAGCGTGAATGGGATGTATGTTCCCTCGGATCGTTATGTGGATGGATGCCGGATTATGGCATGTGTAGAAAATGGCGAGCAGCATGTCAATCTCACCCCTGATTTTCTCTCAGCCAAAGATCCCGCAATTTCTTTTGATGGAGAACACATCCTTTTCGCAGGTAAAAAAGATGCAGCGAGTACATGGTCGATCTGGAGGATGGATCGCGATGGATCCAATAAAATCAATTTAACTCCCGATCTTAAGCATAGCGTTTCGCCCTTATATGTTGGCTCGCTCTTTCATTTAAACGATGAGGTGCCAACAGACCGTATTGTCTTTGTAAGTGGTGATCATGGATGGATCAATGAATTTGGGCATGGTCTTGCATACTCGCTCTATGTTTGTGATTTGGATGGAAGTCATGCGCGGCGGATTAGTTATAATTTGAGTGCGGATTTCGACCCTGAGGTTTTACCGAATGGCCGTGTGGTTTATAGCAGTTGGCGGCGCTTTGGTTATCGCGAGGCTCCCCAGGGTCGCTTCAATCTTTTAGCCATCAATAACGAAGGAACCGATTTGATGCCCTTCTATGGGATTCATCAACCTCCGCGTTTTAAAGAAATGGTTCGCTGGTCTTGGAAAGACAAGGTTTATTTTATTGAATCGGATTCCATGACCTGGCTGGGAGGGGGGGATTTAGCTTGTGTATCTCTGCGACGTCCCATGCACTTGCATGAAATCCTTGACGCGCGGAGCGAGGGATTATTTCATACACCCGCCCCGATGCCGGGTGATCAACTTTTTGTCTCCTACCGTGAGAAACGCGAGGAAGCCGTCTATGGTATTTACCTGTGGGGTGAAACACTACAACCCGTTGTGGAAAAGGAAGATTGGCATTGTGTGGATGCCCATTTCCTTGGAGAGCACCCCCGGGTGAAAGGGCGCTCAACCGTGGTCAATGATGCGATGACCGCGGGGGCTTATTATTGCATCGATGTCTATGCCAGTACTATCCCTGAAGTGGGAAACCTAAAACCGGGGAGTGTAAAAAAGGTTCGCGTAATTGAAGGATTGCCTAGGCTAAAGGATCTTCCGCGGTATAAGGTCCCTGAGGCATTGTGTGTTTCCGGACCGGGCAGTAATCAATTTTCCGCTACATTGTTTTCACCCAGCCGGATCTTAGGAGTGGTGCCCGTGGAAGAGGATGGATCGTTCTTTATTCAATTGCCAGCAGAATTACCCGTAAGTTTCCAATTGTTGGATAAAGAAGGGATGGCATTGTACACGCAACGCGCTTGGACATGGGTAATGCCGCGGGAATCGAGAGGGTGTGTTGGATGTCACGAAAATTTTGAACTCGCTCCTCCCAATCGCATGATGAAAGCAGTAGAGAAACCGGCCGTACGGCTAACTTTGCCGCCTCAGAAACGGCGAACGGTGGATTTTAAGCATAATATTCAACCGATAATCGAGGCGCGATGTTCAGGGACGGACTGTCATTCACCCGGTAATGAACTCCCTAATCTGGATGTAAATAAACTAGTTGAACATAAAGATGGTAGTGCTCTCTTCAGCCAAGCTTATGAGAATCTGCTCGGGGAAATTCCAAACCGCGATGATGAGTATTACGTACAGCCAGGTTCGGCGCGAAAAAGTCCATTGATATGGCACCTCCTCGGCGAAGGATTCGATGAAGAGATTTCCTATTCTTCTGAGGTGACCTTGATGCCCCCGGAGACGGGTTTAAGCGAAGTAGAAAAACTATTATTCATTGAATGGGTTGATTTAGGAGCGGTGTGGGATAGCCGCACCTTATCGGAACATGTGGCGGAGACCCAGCCTCAAGATATTGATAAAGGTGACTTATGGTGAAGAGGATCAAAGCCGTGCATATAGCGTTATTCATGATCGTGGCGATGAATGGGATTGCCGAGGATGAGTATCCCCATTTCGTGGATATAACCCAAGAAGCGGGGATATCCTTCACACATAGTATTGGCGACGATGAACTGAGTAATATTGTCGAGGGCAGCGGTGCCGGATGCGCTTTTTTTGATTATAACGGAGACGGGCTTTTGGATCTCTATTTTATGAATGGATCCTATGTTAAAGAAGTGAATCATCCAAAAGGGCGAGTGAATCAAGGAAAATTACGAAACGCGCTCTATCGGAATAATGGGGATGGAACCTTCACTGATGTCTCCGAAGAAGCCGGAGTTGATGATGAAGGCTATGGCATGGCGTGTGTCGCCGCCGATTATGACAACGATGGGGATAATGATTTGTTTCTCACCAATTACGGGATGAATAAACTCTACCAAAACAATGGCGATGGGACATTCACCGATGTAACGAAGGAAGCCGGGGTGGAGAATGATTTGTGGGGTATCGGCTGTACTTTTTTTGATTATGATCAGGATGGCTATCTCGATTTATACGTAGGGAATTATTTGGAATTTGATCCTGAGTACCGTTTGTACTTCGCCGCGGAGAATTATCCCGGTCCTTTATCTTATAATGGCCAACCTGACGTGCTTTATCGCAATAATGGGGATGGAACTTTTTCCGATGTAACCAAAGAAGCCGGGGTTTATAACCCTGAAGGCCGGGCGATGGGAATCTCCGCCTGTGATGCGGATAACGACGGGGATATGGATTTGTTTGTGGCCAATGATGCCATGGAAAATTATTTTTATCGCAATAATGGAGATGGCACTTTTGAGAATATTGCGCTGATGACCGCCACCGGTTTTGGACAAAACGGAGAAGCCACTTCAGCCATGGGTCCAGAATTTGGTGACTTTGATTTGGATGGCCATATCGACTTATTCGTTCCAGATATGGGGTATAGCTGCTTGTACCGAAACACGGGCGCCGGCTTGTATGAAGAGATGAGTTCCCGGATGGGCATTGCTTCCGTTTGTGGCCAGTATATCAGTTGGTCGGGAAACTTTTTTGATTTCGATTGTGATGGGTATCTTGATATTTTCATGAGCAACGGAAACGCCCATCGACTTTATGCCGAAGAAGATATCTTGCTGTTGAATGAGCAAGGAAAACGCTTCCAAGACATCTCGGCTCAAATAGGCGCCGACTTTCAGGAAAAATTTGTTGGACGCGGCTCAGCCACTGGGGATTTTGACAATGATGGGGATCGCGATATTTTAGTTTTAAATTTGAACGATCGTCCTCGCTTGCTGCGCAATGATGGGGGGAACCAAAACCATTGGCTCATCATCCAGACGGAAGGCCGAATAAGCAACCACAACGGTATCGGTGCCCGAATTACATTAACCACAGGTGGGAAAAAGCAGATACGCGAAATTGTTAGTAGTTCTGGGTATTTATCTCAGAGCGATCCTCGTGCCCACTTCGGTTTAGGAAAAGTGGAACAAGTGGATCGGATTGAGATTCGCTGGCCTAGCGGGATTGAGCAAGTTTTACAGGATGTCGAAACGAACCAAATTTTAAATATTGTTGAACCGGAAGCATAGTTATGATGTTGATGGGGAGAAAGATCATGACGCGGCGTGCGTTTGTTTTTGTCATTCTCATGGTTGGAATGTTGAGTTCCGGGGATTTTATCTCTTGGACAGAAGAATCCTACTATGTAGCCGAAGAGGCTTATTATGTGGGAGAAGCCGCTTGCCGGCGATGCCATCATGACCTTGAACAACGCAATCAGTTTAATCTATGGCGTATGTCTGCACACGCGGATGCTTACGCATCCTTGGCGATGCCTGAATCAAAAGAAATCGCCAAAATTTCCGGTGTGGATGTCGATCCCTTTGAAAGTCCTATCTGCCTTGGCTGTCATACGACCGCTTCCCTTTCTGAGGAATGGGAAAGGGATGAGACCTTTTACTTCGAGGATGGGATTCAATGTGAGATGTGCCATGGACCTGGAAGCGAGTATATGACCGAAGAGGTTATGCAAAATCGTGAATTGTCTGAACGAGCGGGATTAGAAATTCCCGACGAAGATTTCTGCATGATCTGTCATAAAGAAAAAGGCTCTCATACTGCGGTCTTGGATGTGGAACCATTTGATTATGAACAAGCCATGGCTGAGATTGCGCATAAAGGGGTTGAGTGGGATGGAATGTATTGGGAACCAGAAGAAGCAGAACCTTTGCCAGGACCTAAATATGTCGGTTCACGTCAATGTGGAGAATGTCACCGTGGCGAGGAAATGGGGCATCAATACAGCCAATGGCGTCTTTCCAAACACGCCAAAGCCTATGCAATTTTAGGCACTCGCGAAGGGATTGAAATAGCGCGCGAAGAAGGAATTCTCGGCAACCCCCAAGAGTCTCCTGCATGTTTGCAATGTCATGTCACGGGATACGAGGAACCTGCGGGACGTTTTTTGTCTTCATTCGATAAAGCCCAGGGGATCCACTGTGAAAGCTGTCATGGGGCGGGCAGTGAGTATCAGCAAGAAGCGGTCATGTTGGATCCGGTTGCTTCCCGAAAAGCAGGATTAAAAATACCATCGCCTGAAACATGCCGCGAGTGCCATGTAGAAGGGATTCACGGGAAATCGTTTGATTATGAGACCCTGTGGGAAGAGATTCAGCATCCAGCCACCATTGAAAATACTGAAGAGGAAGTGGTTTATAAAACCCCTTTCAATTTAGAAGTGAACCGTGATGAAAGTAGGTTGTATGTCGCTTGTGAAGGTTCGGATAGTTTGATCGTTGTGGATCTGGAAACTCAATCAATACTAAAAGAAATTTTTATTCAAAATCAACCGCACGATGTCGCCCTCTCTCCTGATGAGAAAAAAGTTTTTGTCAGTAACCGCGCTTCGGATACAGTTTCTGTCATCGATACAGAAACTTTCGAAATTGTAGATACGATTGAAGTCGGAGATGAGCCGCACGAGCTGATGACCGACCCGCAGGGGAATCGTCTCTTTGTCGTCAATACCGCTACTTATGACATTTCCGTTATCGATTTGGAAACCTATCAGGAGAAAAAACGCTTGACAGCTGCCCGGGGAGCATGGGGAATTGCTTCCTCAAACGATGGTTTACGCATGTATGTAACCAACAACCTTTCTCACTTCGTTGAATTTCGTACTCCCTCAGTTTCAGAGGTTAGTGTGATCGATGTAGATCGCGGTGTTATCCATGATCGCATCATGGTACCCGGCACCAACATGGTGCAGGGAGTGGATGTCGACCCTCATGATGAGTTTGTCATGGTAACGATGATTCGAACCAAGAATCTTGTTCCCATGACCCGCACGATTCAAGGATGGGTGATGACCAATGGGATTGCCATTCTATGGAACGATGGACGGGTGGATCAGCTGTTGCTGGATGAAGTGAACGCATATTTCGCTGATCCCACCGATTTAGTGATTACCCCCGATGGACGTTATGCCTTTGTTACCGGTGCTGGTATCGATGCGGTGGCGGCGATCAATATCGATAAAATGAAAGCCTTGTTGAATCGCCATAGTGATCAGGAACGTTTGGAGAAACTCCCTAATCATCTAGGGGTAAGCGTCGAGTATGTTGACAAACGAATCAACGTGGGAAGAAGTCCCCGGGGGATGGTGGTTTCTCCTGATGGCAAAAGGGTTTATGTGGCCGATGCCCTGGATGATACCATCTCTGTTATTGATGTGGAAAAACAAGAACGAGTGAATGTCATTGATCTAGAGGGCCCAGAGGTCATCACATTGGAACGTAAAGGAGACCGCATTTTTCACAATGCCGATGTTACCTTCGCACAACAGTTCACCTGTCATTCTTGTCATCCCGATGGCAACATCGATGGCATTACCTATGATATTGAACCGGATGGCATTGGGATCAACCCGGTGGATAATCGGACATTGCGTGGCATCTTGGATACGGCTCCTTTTAAGTGGGAAGGTACCAACCCAAGTTTGAGCCGCCAATGCGGGCCGCGGTTAGCCGTGTTCTTCACAAGAATTGATCCATTTACCCCAGAGCAAGTGGAAGCCCTGGATTATTATATAAGCACGATTCCAAGGCCCCCCAATCGTTATCGCTTAGAGGGGGAATTCACCCCTGCCCAACGGCGTGGCAAAAAGATGTTTGAACGTACCCACGATAATATGGGCAACCGGATTCCCGAAAAAGATCGTTGTATTACCTGTCATCCCCCCCCCTATTTCACCAATCGTGAGGTCGAAGAAGTGGGGTACACTTCGTATCTGGATACCAATTTCGAGTTTGATGTACCTCATCTGAATAACATTTATGAGACAGCCCCTTTTCTCCATGATGGAAGAGCGGAAACCTTGGAAGAAATATGGACGGAATACAATCCCCATGATGAACATGGTGTGACCAATGATATGACCAAAGATCAACTTAATGACCTGATTGAATATTTAAAGACGCTTTAACGCGTGGAGGAAGAAGATGAAACGATGGATATATGTATGGGTTTTCTTCGCTTTACTAATCCTTCCTGGATTGGCCCAAGATGAAAACCAACCGGTTCTCCAAGGAGAACCTTATGTGTATACCGAATGGGAAACTTTTTACGAAGAAGATGGGTTGCCCGATGAGCATATCTTCGCCCTTAAAGCGGATGAGAATCGCTTGTGGATTGGTACCGAGAATGGACTTGCTTTATATGAAGATGGAGAATGGCGAACTTGGACAGAAGAAGATGGTCTGCCTTGGAGAGTGGTTAGTAGCATTACCGTACATGAAAAAACCGGGGATGTTTGGTTAGGCTTATTCGGGGGAGGCGTCGCCCGTTTCACAGGAGGGCGTTTCGATCATTTCCATCAACTTAACAGCGGCTTAGTCAATGATGTCGTGTATGGGGTGGATATGGAGAACGATAATTTATGGTGTGCCACTACAGCCGGTACCAGTGTGTATAATACGGTCACAGGGGAATGGAAGATCTATACCGATAAAAACGCACCGATGGAAGAAATTTGGTGCTATAACGTGGATGCGACCGATGAAGCGGTTTATCTTGCCGTCTGGGGGGGAGGGATCCTGGTTTGGGATGTAGAAAGCCAAGGTTGGGATGTGCATCATGATCCCGATGGGGAGATGGAAATCGACTTGTACCGCGATGATGGTTTGATCCACATTATTACCACCTCCGCTTCCTACGTGGATGGGATTTTGTGGGCTTCTACTTACTTTGGCTTGAGTCGTTATGATGGACGCCATTGGCGGGGATATATGGATCATGACAGCGGACTGACGAGTAATTTTATCAATTTTGCTGTAGGACGCGATGCACATACCTGCTACATCAGCACTGATTTGGGATTGTCCGTTTTGGCTGACTATGAAACAGACACATGGGTCGCCTATAAACGAGACGAAGAAGACGCCAAAACTTGGAATGCCCATATCATGGTAGGCGATCACGTGATTCGGACCGTACCTACCAATTTGACATTGCCTAATCATTTCGTGATTTGCTCCGAGTTCTTGGGAGATGATGTCTGGATTGGCACTGGACATGGGTTGGCACGGGGAATCGGGAATGATTATTACCGTGGATTAAAGAATCAATCCACAGAGTAGGAGAAAAATCATGAATAAAAAACTTTTACTTCTATTCTCGTTGCTCATTGTTTTATTTGGTTCGTTGAGTCATGGTCATGATCGCTCAAATCGGGTGTGGGATACCACCGTGGGACCTCTTAACCCTGACCCCACGAAGGTGGAATATTATGGGAAAACTCCGAAAGAGTATTTACCCTATGGAAATTTCACTGAACCCTATAAACGCTTTTTCTTAGAACCGTTGCAATATCGGGGGCATGGCCGTCATAAACCTGTTCCGGAAAATATCAAAACAGTGAAACTGGGGTTTATTGGCCCCATCCGAAAAACGGTTTCTGTCGCTTCTAGTGGGGCTGCGCACGAAGTCCCTTTGGGAATCAAAATGCTGAAAGGAGCCCGTTTGGCGATTGAACATGCTAATGCCCGCGGAGGATACAAAGACGAGATCCCTTATGAACTGGTCGTGAAAAATGATAATGGTTTGTGGGGGGCCTCGGGAAATGAAATTATTGACCTGGGTTATAAAGACAAGGTTTGGGCAATCTTAGGAACGATCGATGGTGCCAATAGTCATATCGCGATTCGAGTAGCATTAAAAATCGAAATCCCGGTTATGAACTCAGGGGATACAGATCCTACCTTTGTTGAGACCAACATCCCTTGGGTGTTTCGCTGCATCACGGATGACCGGCAGATGTGTTATTTGTTGGCGGATTATGCCTTTAAAAAATTGGGAGTGAAAAAAGTTGCGGCCTTACGCGCAAATAATCGTTATGGACGGATGAGTATTGATGAATTTCGGGATGCAGCTACGCGCTTAGGGTATCCTTTTTCGGCTGAATTGAATTATGACTTGGGTTCTACGGACTTCAGTAAACAATTGGAACGTATTAAAAGATTGGATCCTGAACTCGTGATTACCTATGGAAATTCAAGAGAGTCTGCTTTGATCCTGAAACAAATGCGCGAAATGGGAATGGATCAGTGGTTTATGGGGAGTGACCGCATGGTCACCGATGAGTTCACCGAAATCGTTGGAGAAGATGAGGACAAAGTCATCGCAGGTTATCCCTATAACCCTGAAAGTGACGATGAGAAGTACGTGCGCTTCGTACAGGATTTTGTAGAACGCTATGGCGAAGACCCAGAAACCTACGCCGCCCATGCATATGATGGGATGAGTATGCTGATCGAGGCGACAGAACAAGCGGGGTTGAACCGCGCCAAGATCCGGGATCAATTAGCCCTTATGGAAACTTATCATGGGGTTACCGGTGTCAAAGAATTTGACCCGATATTTACCGACCGTTCTTCTGCCTATCTAGCTTTTTTGGAAGATGGCGAATTTACTTTTCGCTCAAGAGATGAATTATTTGGTGATGAATAACAGGATGAAACCGAAACAAGTTCTCGAAGCCCTGATTCTCAGGGCTTTTTTCTTTCTTTTGTTTATTCCTACGGCTGCAGCCCAAGAGCCCCACAAACGCATGTTGGATGATCCCTTGCGTTTTACTGGACCCGATAGCCTTCAGGCCAAACATCACGAACTCAAAGAACTACGAATCGGGTTTTTTGCGCCGAAAGGAGAGCATGGTGTCGGTGAATCGCTCTGGAAGGGAGCGAATCTCGCCGTGGAGGAAGAAAACCAGCAAGGCGGGTATCATGATTTACCCTTCCGTTTAGTTCCTGCTTGGGCAGAGGATCCCTGGGGTGCCGGTTCAAAAGAAGTCATTCGCTTAGTCTATGAAGAACAAGTCTGGGCACTCATTGGTTCTGTCGATGGAGACAGTACTCATGTGGCAGAACAAATCGCCACCAAAGCGCGCGTCCCCTTAATCGCTCCAATTTCCTCAGATTCAACCCTCACCTATATTCGCATCCCTTGGATATTTCGTCTGCCCCCGAGCGGTGTCGATCAGAGCGAACTTTTATTGAACGATCTCCCTCTGGGAAAAATGGGCTTACTTACCTCCACCCATCATGATGGACGCATCGCTAAGGATGAAATAATTAAAACCCTGGGAAGAATAAATCGATCACTTTTATTTCATTATCAAGTGGGCGATGAAAAAGGTCTTCCCTTAATCGTGGAGAAAATGCGGGAGCATGACTTCGATTCTCTTATACTATATGTTCCTCCCGAGTGGATTTACTCTCTGTTTCACCAATGGCAAGGTTCTATGCCCAAAAACCTCATTACTTATTGGCTTCCAGGAATAGACTGGGGAAGACTTCGTTCGCTTTATTCCGGAAAAATTGTGACGATCGTGCCCTTTGATCAAGAAAGACAAAGATATAATGAATTTCAGAAAAAATATTCGAAAAAGTATGAGCAAGACGCGGATTTTTGTGCGGCTTATGGCTATGATGCGGTAAGGCTTATTGCTCATGGCATAAAACAATCCGGTTTAAGCCGCAAAGATTTACGGGAATCCTTAGCGGAAATGAGTTTCAAAGGAGTGAGCGGCACGATTCAATGGGATCATGGAGGGGGGAATCCCGGGAAGCCGATTCGGGTTCTAAAAAAATGGAATTAAAACTTTTCAAAAACTTGAACCGGCTCGATTCTTTCTGGGAGATTTATTGGCTTCGTGTTACAATAGCCTAATTTTAAAATCATTGAACGAAGGAGAAATTTTAATGGTAGTTCAAATTCCCAACTCTATTGAAGGGGGAAAAATTGGGGGAACACTTTCTGACTTCTTGGCATGTCTTACCCACAAAATCATTCATGAGAATTACAAAATTAGCCGGGATGAAGCCCTGCAGGTGGCTTTTATATCAAAAGATGATGCAATGCTTCTTTTTCATCATGCCAAAAAGATTCGTGAGGCTTTTCGAGGCGAAAAGGTAAGTCTCTGTTCGATCGTAAATGCAAAATCGGGAGCCTGTCCCGAGGATTGTACTTTTTGTGCACAGTCGCGCCATTTTAAAACCGGTTCACCGGTTTATGGAATGATGAAGCCCGATGAAATTGTTGAAAAAGCGAAGATTGCAAAAAATGATGGGGCAGAAGCCTTTGGCCTCGTTATCAGCGGCCGAGGAATTAAAAATCGTAAAGAATTGGAAGAAATCGGCGCGATCGTAAAACGCCTCCGGGAAGAAGTCGAGATTGATGTACACGGCTCATTCGGTATTTTATCTTTGGAAGAAACGAACTACCTGCGGGATTGCGGTGTCACTGTGATCAATCATAACCTGGAAACTTCGGAACGCCATTTTTCAGATATTTGTACTACGCATACATACCAAGATCGTATCGAAACCCTCAAGAATATACGTGCCAGTGGCATGAAACTCTGTGCCGGCGGCCTTTTCGGGGTGGGAGAAACTCTCGAAGACCGGGTGGATATGGCCTTGGATATACGAGTCTTGGATGTTGAAACGGTTCCTTTGAATTTCCTTCATCCTATACAGGGAACCCCGTTGCAAGAGATTCATCCTCTGTCTCCCATGCAATGCTTGATGACCATCGCCCTCTATCGTTTCATTTTACCCAAGCAGGAGATTAAGATTTGCGGCGGACGGGAAAAGAATTTGCGCGATTTACAAAGCATGATCTTTTTCGCTGGGGCCGATAGCATGATGATTGGAAATTATTTGACTACCGCGGGACGCGAACCCGAGCTGGATTGGCGTATGATGCGCGATCTGGATTTAACTTGGGAAGCTGCCTATCAAGAAGGGCATCCCTCGGCCGAGTAAGGGCAGTGATGAATCATACGCAAGAACTGGTGGATCCTGATTGGCTCACCTGTTTTTTCTTCTCAAAAATATTTATCCATAACAATATGGCTGCAATAACCAAGCACGGCGGCGATAAAGTAAGGAAAAAGGATTTCTGGTGAAATTCCGGTTAAATAGACGGCCGCGAGATACAAACCTCCAGGAATAAGCAGCATTCCCGCAGGATTATGGGTCCAGCCTCGGTGGCGGGAAAGAATCGGCAAGACGATGATCAACCCCATATAAGCGGCTATTTCGAACTTCTCACGAAGAATGAGAATCACGTCAGCGATCAGGAATCCTGTGAGGAATAGGGCTTGTCCCTTGCTCTTCGTATCCACATCCGGCCATAAACCAAAGAATACCGCTATAGAAACGCATGCGAGTTTTTCCATCCAACTCATGGGTAACCAAAAAGGAAAAACATATAAAATCCCACAGAAAAATAACGCTCCGATCGTATGGCCTCTGTATCCTGGCATGGAAAAACTCTTTTCATAATTAAATTACAGAAAATATAATTTGAGTACCGATGGGATACAAGAGCAAGCCAATAAAAAAGGTGGTTCGCAGGAATTACTACGAACCACCTTTAAATGAAGGAGAATTGATTAATGGGTAAGAATCATTTAATCCGCCTTTTCGGACGATTTTTCTTCCTCTTTGGGTAATTGTTTAATGTGTTTTTCAATGGATTTCTCGAGATTTCCCCCCCGCAATTCATTTTCCATAGCCACAATTTTTCCCTTGTGGTCAATCAAGAAAGGCGAAGGGATAAAGCGCACCCGGTATTTTTTCGCAAGTTCTTGAGTTTCGTCAAAGATATGGGTCCATGGCATGTTGTTTTCTTTTTTCTTTGTGAATTCGATGAGATCACTCTCTTTGCGATCGAGACTGACACTTACAAGTTTTAGACCTTTCTCATGGAATTTTTCATAGGCTTTTTGCAAGTGAGGTATCTCTTCACGGCAGGGTGGACACCATGAAGCCCAAAAATCAACAAGGATGACTTGGTTTTCTACTTTTTCGAGATGAAAACGCCCTTTTTTGTCTAAATAATCTTTGTTCTCATCTTCGTTCAAAGGCTCCGCAACAATATCAGGAGCTTTGTCACCCACTTTAAGGCTTTTAACATCTTGCGAATTTGCAGAGAAACTATAAAATCCCGCAATCGCCATCACTGCAAATAAACAGAGTTTGAAACTTGTGTTTTTTGTCATAAATTTTCCTCCATCGCTTTATTGCTATATATCTATTCATTTTAGCCAAAAATTAGGATTATCCAAAAAAATAGTGGTTTTTGGATAAAAAAAGAGGTAAAATTTATTGATTTGATTCGAATTGGCCTGTGGCTAAGGTCGTGGTATTGCCGTTAGTTTCTGCTTCGATTATCAATTTTCCGACTGAAGTGGGTCCATTCTTGAGGGCTTCTTCAGAAATCGAAACCTTTTCTCGCGGGCGGTTGGTCTCTCCACGGTGAGGATGATTTCCTATATAACCACCGCTATAGTCAACATTAAACTTGAATAACTCGAGGGCCAGTTTTCCCGGCCAAACGCTTCCGCGAAGATAGTTCACATCTCTCTGGGTTCCCCACAGGGCGCCGTGCACGATTTGCCAGATGCCATCTCGTTGTTTTGCCGTGATCCGGTGATGCTCGCCACATAGGTACACATCGACTCCGTATTCAACCATGGTTTGCCAAAATTCACTTTCGGGTCCACCCTCTAGCATATTCGCGCTTGAATTTTTACTTTTAACAGGTCCGAAAACCGGGACGTGTCCTTGTACGATGATGAACTCTTTGTCTTTGTATTTTTCGAGGGTCTCCTTAAACCATTTCAGCTGTTTACCGGAAACGGTCATCGACATCCGATCACCCGCATCTTCGAAGGTATCAACCGAGATTACGGCAAGATTTTTCTTTGTGAATGAGTAGGCTCGTTCTTTCTTATGTTCGGGTCCATTCTCGGGCATATCAAAGATGGAAACAAATTGTTCTGCAAAAACCGGGGTCAGGTTCATTTTCTTTAGCCCTTGATCGTCTCCATATTCATGATCGCCAGGGGCAATATAGAGGGTGATATTCTTATCTTCGAAGCGCTTTTTGAAAGCCTTCCAGTATTTATCCGTCTGTTCACGCACTTCTTCAGGGCTTGACCACCAGCGGGCGTCCATAATATCTCCGGCATTCAACGAAAAAGCCGGTCCTTCTTTTTTCATTCCCCCTAGAAACCAATCCATGGCTTGTTCCCAGCCTGGTTGCGGGTAATAAATGTTCCAGTTAAACAAGTCCGGGTAACTCGTAAAATGAAACTCTGCCTCATTCTCCGAGGTGGGAAATTCAAACAAATCATCTTCTTTATCGGGTTCTTCATACATCGCTTTTTCTTGTGCACTGCCATCATAACCACCAAAAAGACACAATCCTACAATAAATAGGCCAAGACCTACATCCCGCGCTTTTAATTTCTTCATGTTCGTTAAAAGTCTACTTTGATACAACATAATATTCTCCTCTAGTTTGCCTGAGAATCTGCATTCAATCTATGATGTTCGATCTTTCATGGATGCTTGCCATTCGCTTAATCTAGTTTATCAAAATGAAATCTTATCTTGTAGGAGGATGTTACCACCTTTTTAGCAACTTCGTTTGGTTCATTCAGATAGAATGTTTTCGTTCGAATCCACAGAAACACGACTTTCAGTTTATCTCGATATGTTTTAGGATATAGCCATTTCACGTTGGTATTCAACGCGGTGAGCCCATCAACATTTATATAAAGGAGTCGAGCTATGCAAAAAGCGGATGGAATGATGTATGCCCCGAAGGGGAAATCGGAACCGGTATGCAAGAAGGGGGAGTTTCGATTTGCCGCAGTGGGACTGAATCATGGACACATTTATGGTATGACCAACGGTTTGCTGGAATCGGGCGGCGAATTAGTGTGGGTCTATGATACTGATCCTGCAAAAGTGGAAAAATATCAACAGATGTATCCCGAGGTAAAAGTGGCTTCTTCTGAACAGCAGGTGTTGGAAGACGAATCCATTCATATGATCGCCAGTGCGAAGATTACTTCCGAGCGCGGACCTTTTGGCTTGGTGGTACAAGATCACGGAAAGCATTACTTTGTCGATAAAACCCCTTTCACCACCTTTGAGCAATTGGAAAAAGCGCGGGCAAAAGTAAAGGAAACCGGCTTGATTTGGGCCGTGTATTATAGCGAGCGACTGCATGTGGAAGGCGCAATCTATGCTGGGCAATTGATTCAAGACGGTGTCATTGGCGATGTCTTGCAAGTGATCAACATCGCACCTCATCGGTTGAACGCTCCCAGCCGGCCAGAATGGTTTTTCCAAAAGGAAAAATACGGCGGCATTTTATGTGATTTAGGAAGTCATCAGATCGAGCAGTTTTTATACTATGCCAACGCGAAATCGGCCAAGATCGTTCATAGCCAAGTGGCCAACTATAACAATCCCCAATATCCCGAACTGGAAGACTTTGGGGATTGCATATTAATTGCAGAGAGCGGAGCAAGTATGTACTTCCGCGTGGATTGGTTCACCCCCGATGGCATGGGGGCCTGGGGCGATGGACGTACCTTCATCATGGGCTCGAAGGCCTCGATTGAAATACGCAAGTATCTGGATATTGCACGTGATGCCCACGGCGATCATGTGTATCTCGTTGATGGAGAAAAAGAGCATCATATCCCCTGCAATGGCAAAGTAGGATTTCCCTATTTCGGTCAATTGATTCGCGATTGCCTGGATGGAACCCAAAACGCCATGCCCCAGGAGCACACCTTCCTCGCAGCCCAACTTTGTTTGGAAGCCCAAGAAAAAGCAGTTAGGATTCGTTGAGTCATTGAAAACAAGGCACAGATAAAAAAGGGGGCCTGGTTAAGGTCCCCTTTAACTTATAATGACAGTCACAGTGTACTCAATGAATATTATGTCTTCATAGAACAATTATTCCTGTAAAAAGTCTTGCATTGCCCGTTCATAGTAGGGCGTTTTAAGCGGTCCTTCCAGAAGTGGATCATCCACCTCTCTCATCCATGCGAGCAATTGCTGTGATAAGCGATCGACGATTTCCTGGTTTTCTTCCTTGTCGCCAATGTCATTGAGCTCATAAGGATCCTTTTCTACGTCATATAAATGATAAAAAGGACGGGTCCCCGCGGTTTTGCAGCGAATCCAATGATTGGCAAAATGTTGGGGATGAACATCAACAGGGTAATCCACATTTCGACCTTGATCAAAGTAACGGATAAGATGATAGCGGCCATCAAGGATGCAGCGCGAGAGATTGTCACGCTTCATATCGGGTGTGTATTGCGCATAGACATAGTCGCGCGGGCTTTTCTTGGTTTCACCTTCGAGAAACGGTTTAAAACTAACTCCCTGGATCCGGTTGGGTATCGGGATGTCGAGGTAGTCCAGCAACGTGGGTAGGATGTCAACATTGCTCATGAGGTTATGATAGACTTTTCCGCCTTCAAAGACAGTTCCAGGACAGTGCATCATGAGCGGGACTTCAATTCCGGCCTTACGTGCACTCCATTTCGCTCCAGGATAGGGAATCCCATGATCGGAGGTCATAATGACCCAGGTGTTCTCACTCAGTCCACTCTCTTCGAGGGAGTCAAAAATGTCACCAACGCAATGATCAAAGAATCGAATGGTGCCCTGGAAGGCGGCCAAGTCATCACGCACATGCTTTGTATCCTGCATGTAAGGTGGAATAAAAACACCATCGTCAGTCCATTCTCCATGAGTGAAGCGGCGGTGTACTTCGGTAAAACCGACTTTGATAAAAAACGGCTGTTCTTGTTCTTTACGTTCTTCAAAAACTTGGCACGCCGCCGATACACTTTCCTTGGCGTTTCTTCGTTTGGAAAGCACGTGTTTATACCCCAGGCGCTTGGGGTCATGATGGATATGGTTGAAGCCAATGAGGTAAGTATCGTATCCCGCTTCGCTCAAGTATTGCGCAGTATGCTTCTCGTCATCATTTAAACTCCACCACCAGGGAGCATGGGTCAATCCCATAAGGCCGTTAGATTGAGGGTAACGCCCAGTGTGAAGACTCCCACGCCCGGGTGAACATACCGCAGAGGTGGAAAAGAGATTCTGAAATCGTACTCCCTTTTCCGCTAGGCGGTCGAGGTTTTCTGTTGGCGAAGATTCTACTCCATAGCATCCCAGATGTTGGCCGATATCGTGGCAGGTAATCATAAGAATATTGGGTCGATCGGATTTTGCACCATAGGTGGATGAGTGTAATATAAAAGGCATGGTTAAGGCGCTGGTGCTTTGGAGAAATTGTCTTCGTTTCATGGCTGATCTCCTTTGGCTCAAGATGTCTTTACTGTAACACAGAAATTTTATGAAATGAAACATAAAAGGGC
>CAYQOX010000049.1:0-20824 GCA_964419335.1 uncultured bacterium
GGCTTTCGGAGCAAGCGGCCCTTAAGGCCGCGCGGAGACAAGCGAAACACATCCCAAGGCGTTTTCCCAAAAAAAGTACTCACTTTCGTAATGAGCCATTTTTGTCTCCAATTTAAGGTGATAGGAAAGATTTAAGTATGCGCACGATCCACTCCAATCGTCTGACAATCTTTTCGTGGTGTTTATATGATTTCGCCAATTCTCCTTTCACCACATTAGTCATTACCTTTATCTATGCCACTTACTTCACCCAACATTTCGCCGCCACGGGCAATGAAGGCACGGTCCTGTGGTCCAGAGCGATCACCATCACGGGTATCATGGTCGCGCTGCTTTCACCGGTGATGGGAGCCTTGGCAGACCGGGGAGGCTACCGCAAATTATTCTTATTTCTATTCACCGCCTTGACCGTCATGGCCACCTGTGGTTTATACGCCATCGAGCCCGGAAAAGCCTTGTTGGCCTTAACCATCTTGGTCATAGCGAATGTAGCTTATGAAATGGGAGCCGTCTTTTATAACGCCTTTTTACCCGATATTGCACCACCAAATAAAATTGGACGTATTTCCGGCTATGGCTGGGCCCTGGGCTACGTAGGAGGCTTATCGGCTTTAGTCATTGCTCTTGTTGGATTTGTGCAACCAGAAGCCCCCTGGTTTGGTTTCGCTAAAGAAGGTGGAGAAAACATACGCGCGACCAACCTTCTTGTAGCCGCGTGGTTTGCCGTCTTCAGCTTGCCCATTTTCTTATGGGTCAAAGAAGACCGCTCCCGCCGGGAAATGGATAAGAAACAAATTATCGCTGCGAGTTATAAACAATTGGTTCGCACCTTCACCGAAATCCGTAAATATCGCCAAATCATGCTCTTACTACTCGCGCGTATGTTTTATAACGATGGATTGATCACCATTTTTGCTTTTAGCGCCATTTATGCAAAAGAAACCTTTGATTTTGACAACACAGAAATCCTTGTCCTTGCCATATGTCTCAACGTAGCCGCGGGGTTAGGCGCCTTTGTAATGGGCTTTATGGACGACCGTTTAGGCGGAAAGCGAACCATCCAAATTAGCCTTATTGGGTTACTCATCGCCACAGGATTAGCCATGATGGCACCGAGCAAAATCTATTTGTGGATTGGTGGTATCCTCGCGGGAATCTTCTCCGGCCCCAATCAGGCTGGGAGCCGCTCTCTCATGGGACGCTTTGTTCCTCCGGACAAAGAAAACGAATTTTACGGATTTTTCGCTTTCTCCGGCAAATTGACCGCCTTCCTTGGCCCCTTCCTCTTTGGCTTACTGACCCAACTTACGGGCAACCAGCGTTTCGGCGTAGCCTGCGTGATAGGATTCTTTATTATTGGCTACATCATTCTTTATATTGTCGATGAAGAAGAAGGAAAACAAATCGCACTGCGCGAGTCATCCAATACATAGCTCCTCGCAATGACCAATCTTTCGATGGTTTAAAGTTTATGAGGTATTCGTTTGACTGCTCATGCGTTCCTCAATTTCTAAACAAAGTTTTTGAAATAACTTGGAAGGCTTACTTTGGTATTTGGCCTGAAATGAAGAATAATTCTTCAAAAAATCCATAGCATTGGCAATCGATGACATATTGGGAATAATGGTATTAAACGAAGGAGGAAGATTCGCGTATTCATCTTTTTGTTGCTCTACCCACTTAATGATATTTTTGTGTTTAGCCACTTGAATTCGCACCATAGACCACAACGTTCCTAAACAGCGAATTTTCTTATATCCCCGAAGACGTAGACGTTCTTGCAAATAAAGCGAACCGCGCACCGATAAACGATCCGGTATCGATGGAAGGATGTAATAATCCGCACAGGCTAATAGAAACAAAACCTGCAAAACAAAAGCAGGCGGACAATCGATGATGGTGTAATCGTAGTTCTGATTGCACCATTGAGCGAAGGTTTGCCGAAGTTTACGCAAACGCTGGAGAAATTCTTCGTTGCTTTGGTGTCCTTTGCGGGCTTTTGCCATATTTGTACTGAACTCATCAATCCGATGAGAACAGGGAATACAATCTAGGTACTTCTTCAAGGACGTAATATTGGAAGCATTATGGGTGATGTACTCAGGAAGGCTTTCTTTATGAAATTCATCACTAAGCATAAAGGCCAAAAGATCATGCAGCGTTTTCCGCGATTGTTCGACTTGACTTAACTGCTCAGGCCCCAGAAGTAATTCACTCGCCATCGATTGATGATCCGCGTCGATCATCAACACCCGCTTTTGCATGGAAGCCATACACTCAGCCACCGCAACCGCGTTGGTCGTTTTGGCCACCCCTCCTTTGAGATTCAAAAACAGAATCATGGGCATGGTGAATTAACCCTGAAGAAAAAGATATACTCAAATGAAATGACTTAAATATTTAATTTTACGGCAAGAAAATCCCTGAGGGAAGTAACGAAACCTCATTCGTGGAAGAATTTCAAATCATCCAAGAAAACTCACGCCCAACGATCTTTTCCATTTACGAAGACCGACACTTTATGGCATAATAGATTCATTCGCAATAATTAACGGAGGGATGAATATGAAAAGAAAAGTTTGGACTCGTACCGGCTTTACGTTGATTGAATTGCTTATTGTTGTGGCCATCATTGGAATTTTGGCCGCGATCGCGGTACCTAATTTCTTAAATGCCCAGATTCGGGCAAAAATCGCCCGAGTTGAAGGCGATGTCAACGCGATCAAAACGGCTTTTGAGATGTATCGCTTGGATAATGCAGATATTCCTCGCTGGAATTTGCTTGGATGGGCGGCCAGTTGGGCCCAGTTTACCACCCCGGTTGCCTATCTCAGTTTCCGTCCCATCGATGTTTTCCAGCCCAAACACGAAAACCAATTTGTTAACGCTCACAATTGGTACGAATACAATGGATGCAAAGGCCGGACTCCTATGAAAAACCTATCTGAAGGTCAGGCGGTCGATAATTACGTTGTTGCCAGTTTAGGGCCGGATCGAGATGATGATACGATTCAAATCTCTGATTATCCTAATTCAAGTAAATTCTTACCCTACCAAGCATCAAATGGGATGATGAGTGATGGGGATATTCTGATCGAATCCGCTCCTGGCTTAAATCCTGTACGAGGAGGCTGATTCATCGATCATAACGTTTCGCATTGGTCACAATAATATCCCCATGCGAACGCAACCCATTGGTAGGCGAATACAAATAAGGCCGAATCCATTTTCGCCCATCACGGCGTGACATAAAACGCGAGAGGGTCACCCACACATACGCTTGCCGATCAGGCCCCCAAGACATTAAGGCGAATTGGTCTCTATGATAGAACATCGGTTCGCCTTTCTTATTTAAGATGCTTCCATAGTACCAATAATGCAAATCTTCGAAATACGCACCGCCTAACTCGATATCCGGGGCGAAAAGATCACGACACGCGCTAAAATCTGTCAAATAAGCCACGGGGGTGGTGAGTCCGATATATTGATCCTTACAAAATGGTGATTGAGGGCAAGTCGTCAAGGGGGGATAACGATGATCCAAGGTATAGGCATTAATACTGGTACGGAGAGTATTTATTTGCGCATGAGTATAGGCGAGTTTCGCACGAATTTGGGCGTCGAGAAAATTCGGCACCGCTATCGCCGTTAAGATACCAATGATCGAAACCACGAGCAACAATTCAATTAACGTGAAAGAATGGTTATCGTTATTTTCCATCTTTCTTCGACTCGAAAAAGAATACGCGTTTGTGGTAAATTGTACATGGAACTGGATTGGAAAACAAAGAAAATTCATATTTCATGTCTTACGTATCATTTGAGTAAGTACATGAAAATGATTCGATATTGGCTTAAAGCACTACACAAAATGAGGATATTATGAAAAAAAATAGCGTTTCCACTCTACTTTATACACTTCTCGTATTTCCATTGACTCTTTGCGTCTCTACGTTTGCCTCTAATCCTTATGACTCATGGGAAAATGGCCCTCCAAGCGAGGAAGAGTATTTCCCCATTGGGGTATGGCTGCAAAATCCAGCGAAGGCACCACGCTATCAAGAAGCCGGCATCAATTTCTACATAGGCCTATGGCAAGGACCGACAGAAGAACAATTGGACACACTGAAGCAGCATAATATGCCTGTTTTCTGTGATCAAAACGAGGTTGGCCTAGCACATAAAGAGGATCCCATTATTCAAGGATGGATTCAACAAGATGAACCGGACAATGCCCAACCCAAAACGGATCCTGAAACCGGAGAAACTTACTATGGCCCCCCGGTTGATCCAAAAGTGATTATTGAACGTTATGAAACGATGAAAGAACGGGATCCGACTCGGCCGGTGTTCTTGAATTTAGGCCAAGGGGTGGCAAACGATGAGTGGGTTGGACGCGGCTCTGGTTTTGATAACGATTCGTATTATGAATACGCCCAAGGGTGCGATATTTTATCCTTCGATGTCTATCCCGTTGTGGGCATTCGTAAGAAAGATGGAGAAAATTACTTATGGTATGTCGCCAAGGGGTTGGATCGACTGAAAAAATGGAGCCGTGGCGAAAATATTTTATGGAACATTATCGAATGTACCCATATCAGCAATCCCGATAAAAAAGCCACTCCCCATCAAGTAAAAGCCGAAGTGTGGATGTCCTTGATTCATGGCTCCAAAGGCATCGTTTATTTCGTGCATCAGTTTGAACCCACGTTCAACGAATCCGCTCTGCTGGATGACCAAGAAATGCTGGACGCAGTGACCGCCATCAATGAACAAATTCATGAGCTTGCACCTGTTCTCAATACGGAAAATCAGCATGAGATCGCAGAAATTGAATCAGCCAAGGCAGAGGTTCCGGTTGATATGATGGTAAAGACCCATCAAGAGAAACTCTATCTCTTTGCTGTGGGAATGAGAAATGAATCAACTCAAGCCACACTGCATCTTCACTCTTCGATCAATCAAACGATCACCAATCTCGAAACTCAAGAGGAGTACAACGTCGAGGAAGGTAAATTAACACTCGAATTTGATCCGTATGAAGTCAAAATGTTGGTTTGCCCATGGAAAAAGAATGTGACTATAGAACAAGAGATGAATTATGAATAAATCCGATATCGTATTTTCGACTGAATTTGGGAAAATGTGCCCTCAATGCGAAAAACCGATAGAGCAATGTATTTGCAATAAGAAAGAGAAGCAAAGCAAAAAAGGCAGCGGACGGGTTCGCGTCCAACGCGAAACCAAGGGACGAAAAGGAAAAGGAGTTACGGTTATTACCGGGTTACCCCTCACCATGGATGAACTAAAAGCGCTCACGAAATCCCTCAAACAAAAAGGAGGAGTGGGCGGAACGGTTAAAGATGGAGTGATTGAAATCCAGGGAGATCAGCGCGATTGGATCGTGGAAGAACTCAAAATACGGGGCTATGACGCAAAACGTTCAGGCGGATAAGAACCCACGCTTACACTTTTACTACGCTATGAAGGAAAATCGGGAACCCAACGGTTCCCGATTTTCCATTCACATCCGTTTTTTAAATCACAGTGTAGAACGCTGTTTTTTTCCTCACTATTTCTCTTCCTTACCTAAAATTTGAGAAATTGCTGATTTTTGGATCTCTATTTTTACGTTTTCAGCGATTTTTACTACCGCAATATTGTCCTTCAAACCAATAATGGAACCATAAATACCTCCTGCCGTGACGATACGGTCCCCTTTCTTTAATTGGTTAATCTGTTCTTCATGCTTTTGACGTTGCTTTTGCTGCGGCCGAATGAGAATAAAATAAAAAATAAAGAAAACTAGCAATAAAGGAAATAGCATTTGCAACAATGGATTCCCCGGATCTGTACCCTCGGTTCCGCTTTCTCCTTGTGCCATGACTTGAGTTGCAATGAGTGTCAGCATTGGAATGAGCCATTTAATCATGGTGATTTTCTCCTTTTCTTAAATAAAATCAGGGCAAAGAGTTATTATTTCACTTTCCCTGATCCCATTTTTTTGTTATAGATAAAGTCGATTCGTAGTATAGAAGCCTTCACTCAAGAAACAAGGTATTAGGGGTATTGACTGTTGGCGCCAAAACGTTATCATTTTTAGCGACAATTGAGTTGGGGAGTAGACGAATTGGTAAAGTCACCGGTCTTTGGAACCGGAGTTTGCAGGTTCGACTCCTGCCTCCCCAGTTTACTCTCTTTCTAAGTTACCTATTTAAAACCACTTATAGAATTCAACCCAAAAAATTTAGACCCTCCCACTCAATCCTGTCAAAACGATATTTGAATTCTCTACAAAGTCATTAAAGAAAAAAATTATCTTGACAACGAGAGACTTCCCAATAGTATATAAAAGAATTTATCCTTGAAAGTCGACCCAAAGGGGGCAGTAAACACCCGGAAAACCTACTCTTTGGGTGTTAGAAACGTCGTTTTAGCTACCTATGGTGGATATTCTCTTCCCTCAATATTTAGAAATTCAAAATCCTGATTCCTATTGGTGGGTCGTACATTTAAAACCCAACCAATGGCGGAATATGTCCCGCGATTTATCTATTGAAAACATCCCTCATTTTATTCCTTTAGTGCACCAATTTCGACGAACCCGCTCCGGCCGAGTTAAGAAAAAAGTGCCTCTCATTCCCGGATACGCTTTTTTTACGGGAGATAATGAACAACGCAGAAAAGTATTGCAAACCGACCGCGCTGTCAAAATCATCGACGTCAAAAATCAAGACAAACTGAAATTTGAGTTAGACCAGCTCTTGAATGCCGTCAAATCTGAACTCAATATCAAACCCAACAAAAAGTTTAAACGCGGCACTCCTTGCCGGGTGGTGGATGGACCTGCCATGGGACTCATGGGAAATGTACTGCGGACAAAAGGAAATTGCTATGTTATTTTGGAGGTAGAAACAATTTCGCAAAGTTTTATCGTTGAAGTCGATTTCAATATGGTCGAGATATTGTAATCCTCTTTCGAATTAAACGAAAAACTGATATATTACATTCTTTACAGTTTTGCTCGAAGGTTAGAGCCTATTCGTGTTCTATCCTTGGAGAGACCAATCCCTATTTGAACGGTGTCAATCATGAAAAGACTAGACAACAAATGGCTTACCCCTCTCATCTTTCTTTTTATTTTTGCCTGCATTCACCCCTCTTTGACACTAGGACAAGAACCCACAAACTACTCAAGTAATCGCTTATTTACCGATGATCTAAGTGATGTCCGAGTGTTTGGTTCCTCTTTTTTCGCAGAGAGAACATCGGAAGATATACAAATGAGTCAAAATAAGCCGGTTCCCGAGGATTATATTCTTGGACCCGGTGATGAATTTCGTATAAAAGTTCGGGGGATCGTTAATGAAGTATACCAAGTCGAGATCAATTTTCGTGGCGTTCTTTCCATCGCTAACATCCCCTCTATTTATATAGCCGGCATGTCTCTCAAAGAGGCCCGTGAAGAAATTAAAGAACTCGTTTTAACGAATTATAAAAATGTCGATGTTGAAATCGAAATTATCGACCTTAAGAACATTGACGTCATAGTGACCGGGAATGTTCGTAAACCAGGTGTTTATACCATTCGCGGAAATAGTACATTTCTGGATATCATGTATTTAAGCGGTGGGCCTACCCGATCAGGAACTTTTCGCCGCATCGAATTAAACCGTACCCACATGGACGAAGAAGGCTCCGGTGAAATAGAACAAAAAATAATTGATCTCTATGACGTATTTATCTACGGGAAACATTCACCCTTCCTCTTACAATCCGGTGATCGCATTAATATCCCTGAAGTTGGCTACGTGGCCACCATCTTCGGTGAAGTCAAACATCCCGCCCAATATGAATGGTCAGAATCCCTCTCCTTACAGGAACTCGTTAGATTAAGTGGTGGCTTTACGCCCAACGCAGCCGTCAAACATATCGAAGTCTCGCGTATCCAAGAATTTAACGGTTTTACGTTCTTCAATCTTGATTACACGGATTCCGAAAGCCAGCAAACCGAAATTCGTGACGGCGATATCATAAAAATTCCCGATGGTATGGAAATTGCCCGTAGAGATAATGTAATCGTTAATATTGACGGTCGTGTGAATTATCCCGGACGATATATCTTACCCAAAGATTCAACCTTAAGTGATTTAATCGAATCGGCAGGAGGATTAAAAAAAGACGCATTTCTTCCTGGAACCAAGATCAGCCGCAGTAGTTTAAAAAGCGATCAGGAAAATGTCCAACAAAAGGTCATCAAAGATCTAGAATCACAAATCATGCGTATTCAAGCCGAATTGGCCGAAAATGCGGTGCTTAGTGACGATCAAAAACTCCTGATGAAAGCCCAAAGCTTACGACAAAATATCCTTGAATCCCAAGGCAGTCTTCTTTTTGAAGGACGCTTGATCTTTAATCCCTCCGAGGAAGATCCCTTATTGCATCAAGGTGATAAAGTTCAAATTCCCACGGAACCCAATGTGGTTTCTGTGATTGGGGCGGTATTTAATTCAGGCTCTTATACTTATCATGAAGACTGGAGCATTGAAAATTACTTAAATCTAGGCGGTGGAACTACCCCATTCGCTGATGAGGAAAATATTTATGTTATCAAATCCTATGGTCACGTGATCTCCTCCAAAAAACAAGAAAGTGATTTTCAGATTGAAAAAGGGGATATCATTGTTGTCCCGATGGAATATCAGCAAATGGTTCCACAAATGGATTTAGATTAAAACCCCATACATGCTATACATCATTTATGAAAAAAATGGGGAAAGATTGTCATTTCACTTTAACGAAATAAGGACGTAAAGCATGAATAATAAATCTCCTGATATCCAAACGCAACAACGTCATCCAGACGAAGATGATTTCTTTATCGACGAGTCTCTCGTTCGTCTTATGGGAATTTTAATTCCCAAAATGAAATTAATTTTCTTTTTGTCATTTTTGGCTGCCTTGTTTGTTGGTCTCAAACTTTATGTCTTCACACCACGCACCTACGTTTGCAAAGCCGTCATCGCCCCCGATATTATGAGGGATTTAAGCACATTCGATTTAGTCCAACTAAAATCTGTGAACAGTGATTTGTCACAATTACCTTTTGCTTCTCAACTCTCCCAACTCCAAAGGTTGGCCGAATCAACCCAAGTCAAAAATGGAATCCTGTATGATAATGAAAACGGCTTACGGTTATCCGAAGTTTTTGATTGCGAAGACCGAAGAGATTGCATGAAAAAATTAAACAACATCTATTCGGTGCGTGAAATTAGAAATGTTGGATTAGAACTTTCAGCAGAACACACCGATGAAGAACTCGCAGAAGCGATCATCCAAGAATCTGTGGAAAAAACCGATAATTTTTTTCAAAAAGCCATGCAAGCGAAAGCCAAAAAATCGATCGAAGAAATCCGTCAATGGATACATGATGTCACTCAAGAAATCCAAGCGGTCTCCAAGGCTTATATCGAATTTGCCTCCAATCACAATATTACGGATTTAGAAAGCCAATTCAGCTCGGGAATCTCTCTTATCTCTAAAATCAAAGGAAATATTGTAGAACAAGAATCAAAATTAGCCGAATTGGAACAACGGTACGGTGAAAATGCAGCCGAACTACTTCCAATCAAAGGGACGATCCAAGAATACCGAAGAAAATTAACCGATTTGTTACGAGGAACAGAAGAGGATGAGGTTTTCCCCGCACTTTCCAATTATGATGAATTGAGATTAAAAATCCAAGATTATCAAGACCAATTGCAAATGCTCAGAAACCGGGCAGAACTCTTCAACAAACAATTGGCCGCCGCCCAAATCGAAGCCCAAAAGCAAATTCGTACGATCATGATTCTCGATGAACCCTTCACAGAACCTGCATCCAAAGGCACGATCAAATTTTCTCTACTCACCTTCATAGGTGCATTCTTTTTACTCTGCATTTTCTTCGTAATGAAAGAATACTGGAACATGTTACGAGAAGCGCTCTATGAAAAAACACAAAAAGCAACGGCGTAAAACAATGCTTCTTTACACAGCCTCTCCCCTTTACACCTAACATGCAGGGTTGCACAACAACATGACGCTTCCCAAAGAACATACGTTTGTATTATAATAATTTTTTAAGATCCATTTTTTAGGTGAAGGAAGAATCGATGATGCGTACAATCCTATTCGCTTTCTTGACGTCACTCATGACATTACCCCTACTTCCCACCTTCACCGCGGCGCAAACCAAAGAAACCATTGCCGCCGTGGTGAACAGAGATATCATTCTCACGGGAGAAGTCAACAATCGGCTTAAATACAATTACGCCAATAAGGAGGAGGATCTTGATTCGCTCTCTTCGGAGGAATTTCAAGAAGAATGGGACAAAACTCTGGATACCATGATCGATGAACAATTAATCGATCAAAGAATAAAAAACAATCTCGATCAAGATCAAAGAGATTTTATTGATCAAAAAGTTAATGAAATGGTGAATAACACCATGAGCGAATTAAGAAAACAATACAATTCACCTGAGAAAATAGCCCAGTATGAACAACAAAGCGGTCTCTCTTGGGAAGAGACCCGGCGTTACCAACGCTTGTTATATTACCGCTATTACCTGGCTAACTATATTCTCCCACGTTTTCTTCCCCAGGATATCACCTCTCCCACCCAAGAAGAGATTGAAGAATTTACGAAAGAAAATCCCAATGTACAACCCAGCGGGAAATTGACCGTTGCTCATATTCTGCTAAAACTCCCCCGAGGCAATGTCACTCAAGAGGAAGAGCAAGCCGTCTATCAGCGTGCGCGTGAACTCACCATGCGGGCTCGCTCGGGTGAATCGTTCGAAGAGTTGGTTCAGGAATACTCAGAATCACCGCTCACGCGCGACAAAAAAGGACTTCTCCCTGAATTTGAGAAAGGTGATTATTATCCCGAATTTGATCAACTTTTCGAACTCGAGGAAGGTGAAATCAGCGATCCCATTCGCACCCCAGTTGGCTATCATGTCGTTAAGGTCATCAACAAGAATACGATCGAAGACTTAGTCATGCAAAAGAAGAAACATGAAGCGGTTCAAGAATGGATCAAAGGGCTGCGTGAGAATGCAGACATTGAAATTCGTAAAAGCGCAGAACAGCTTTTTGCCGCCAGTCGCCCCTTTTAATTCTCAAAAAAACAAATTGAATAAAAGGAAATGACGGGGGTGGCTTCTCTCTTACCCCGTCATTTCTACTTCTTGCGATAATTCCTTTTTGAGATCATACCCTTTATCAAAATCCTCAATACTGTCCTCTTCCGTCTTTCTCACTTCTCCCATCGAAACAAGGTTAAATACAATGTTGCCCAGATCGCGAGAAGTGCGCACTCCCCATTCTTCCAACACATCCATGGCCAAGGGACCAAACCGTTCCCGCGCCAACCGGGTCAATCCCACAAGCAGTTCCTGACCTGTAACATGCTTCGCTTTTTGGAAATGATTTTGCGTGTATTTCAATGATTCTAAAACAAACCAATAAGCCTTAATATTATAACGTTTATCGTTTTCATCGATCCAACGTAAGATTTTGTCTTCTCTCATGGTCCATCACCTATATCCTCGACATGACCCTATCTATTACGTTCTCATTCCTATGCCATACAAACAAATTATAAATATTTTTTGTTTTCTCACAATGGTTTAAAGGAAGGTTATACCTCTCCTTTTTATGAGTTTTTTACCCTTCAATTTTTCATCCTTTTTCCAGACTCTCACCAAGAACCATACGTTAAACCAAGAGTATTTGCTATACTGTAACTATTCTCATTAGAGAAAAGAAAAAAACGAACGAGCAAAATGGAACCATTTCGAATCACGACGGTTGCCAAATGAATGAGACTCCATTGAAAGATACAATTGCCAAGGATCGCATTCCGCAAGGTTTGTCGGTGATCGTTCCAATTTATAATGAAGCCTTCAACCTCGCTTCATTCATGGAAGAACTGGAAAAATTCTTCTCCACATTTCAAGAAAATTATGAGATTGTTATTGTAGACGATGGTTCTGATGATGGCACTTCAGAACAACTCGAGTCTTGTTCCTACAAAGTAATTCGACATGAAGTGAATCTTGGTTATGGCGCCGCGGTCAAAACGGGGATCCGCAACAGCCGCTATGACAAAATTGCGATGCTCGACTCCGATGGCACCTATTCTCCCCAAGAAATCGAAACCTTACTTCCGTATCTGAAATACCACGACATGGTCGTGGGTGCACGGACCGGTGAAGAGACTTATCATCCCTTTTTACGTAAACCCGCAAAGTGGATCATCCGTCATTTTGCTTCCTGGCTGGTTCGCAGACCGATTCCCGATCTCAATTCCGGCCTTCGCTTGTTTCGTCGTGAACCGGTAGAAAAACTTCTCCAATTGTTACCCGATGGCTTTTCTCTCACCACCACCCTAACCGTCGCTTTTCACGCAAGCGGACGAAAGGTATACTACCAATCCATAAGTTATTTAAAACGAGCAGGTCAATCCAAGTTTAGACCCTTGGCGGATACGTGGAACATGATACTTTTAATACTACGGACCGTGGTGTTGATTCGTCCGTTAAATGTATTTTTACCCCTTAGTTTCTTCTTGGCGTTTTTGGCGCTTTTAATACTTGTGGTGAGTAAAACCATGATGGAACAATTCATGGATGCCACATTTATCGTTTTAATGATGGGCAGCATACAGATGTTTGTCCTCGGCTTAATCGCAGATTTAATTGTAAGGATCAATCTATGGACTCACTAAAAAAGCATTTTTCCGGGTTACGCATCCTTCTCGTCTTTGGCTTCGTCCTTTTTCTCTTCACCTTGGGTTGCGGCAAAAAAAGAGAAATCGATATCCCACGTCCCGACCCGAACGCTGAAGTGGCTCGTTTTGGAAATATTCTTATTACAACTCAAGACGTTTTGATTGACTTTCAAGAAAGCCATAGTTTTATGGAATTCCTTAATCCCAACCAGGAGATGCTTACAAATAGCATCCGTGACATTGCCCAAAAAATGGCCTTTCATCGTCATTTAGCCCAACAGGCTCAACAAAAAGGTTTAGACCAACGCCCTGCTTTTAAGGAATATCATAAAGACACCGTTCGAGTCGAACTTTACCAACGCTTAATCATTGATGAAATCCTCCGGAAAATTGAAATCACCGAAAAGGACCTAGAGGAATTTTACCAAGACCAAAAACGCTCCTTATTCTTAAAGCGGAACACTTCGGATGTATACAAATTACGCGCCATTTATATTTATTTCGGCCCCGATAAACGAAGCCAAGAAGAAGCCATGGATCTGGCGCAGGAAGCCTATGAAAAACTGGAACAAGGCCAACCATTCGAATCCGTGGCGCGGGAGTATTCAGAAGCCCCTTCAGCCCCTGTTGATAAACGCGGCAAAGTTAGTGCCATCCCCCCTCATCTCCTTTCTCTGGATTTAGAAAATCGTTTAAGTGAGTTAAAGGATGGAGAATACACGGAACCTTTTGTCATCGACGATAAAGTGTTTATTTATTACCGTGAAGAATATGTTCCTCCCAAGTACACTCCCTTTGAAGAAGTCCGCGATCAAATTTCCCAAAGAATTTATCGAGATCGCCGTTCCCAAGGGATTTATGTTTTTTCTCAAGAACTTAAACAAAAATATCAAGCCGAAATTTTCCCTGATTTGCTCACAAAAAAAGACATTGCTAACGCGACCTCTGTCATTCTCAGTGTTCCCGATGTACATGAATTAACCCTGGAGGAATTCAACAAACTGGCTGAATATAAGGATAAAACCACATTAAAAGAAAAAGAAGAGTATTTGGATTTATTGCTAAACGAAGCCGTGTGCTATGCTGAGGCGCTGGAACAAGGTTATAGCCCTGACGAGATTCAACCCGTCCTCGACTACCACGATGAACAACGATTGGCCACTTTGTATATTCAATCCCAATTCGAGGACGAATCGCTCCCGGAATCAGAGATTAAGCATATTTACGAGAATCACTCCCAATACCCCAACATTGAAGAACATATTTTTTATCCCCAACAATTCGACCTCTATCACTTATTTTTCAAAATGGAATACAGCCCCTTAATGCAACAAGCAGAATTACAAATGAGATTACAATCGGCGCGTTCTCGGGCAGAGAGAGCGAGGGAGTATATGCTCCAAGGGGTTCCCTTTGAAGAAGTCGTTCAACTCGTCTTGGAAGATCAATCTTCGAAAGTGGAAGGAGGCCATCTCGGCACCATCCCCTTGAAAGAAATGTTACCCGCCGTCAATAGCATCGTTTCCCGTATGGAACTCGGTCAAATTAGCCAAGTCGAACGAATTCATAGTGATCAGCACCAACGCTATGGTTTTGGTATTTATTATGTGAAAGAGATTCTTCCCGAAAAACGTATGCCCTATGATGAAGCCAAGCCAACAATCATTAAATTATGGGAAAATGGCAAGTATAATACTGTTAAAAAGAATTTATTGGAAGAATTCAATAATTCCCATAAAGAATCCTTGAATGAGGAAATAGTCGAATCCATTATTGAGTATTTACAAACCTTGGCAAAACGTCAGGATTTGCAAGTCGATGTAGCCCGATATCAAGAGACTCATTTGCAAGACTAAAACAATGTTTGAATCGAGAGGCTTACGCAGAAAGAGGTGACTCCATGAGAATTCTCATTGCCGCATCGGAAATGACACCTTTCGCGAAAACAGGTGGTTTAGCTGACGTCATCGGCTCTCTGCCTTTTCATTTAAATAATAATGGAGTTGAAGTTGCGGCGGTCTTACCAAAATACAAGGGAGTCACTGCAGAAACAGAAGATCTGGGTGAAATCACGATCCCCATCGCTTCTAATCCGGTTTCCGGCCGCATTGAAAAAAGCCACGTTCCGAATACAAAGATCCCTGTTTATTTTATTGTCCAGGATCACTATTACCATCGGGACGGAATCTATAACGACCGCGGTGGGGATTTTAGCGATAATTTAGAACGCTATACCTTTTTCTCTCGGGCAGTGGTCGAAATGGTTAAACGAAAAATGGAAACTCCCGATTTGATCCACACCAACGATTGGCAAACCGGATTAATCCCTGCCTATTTAAAAACCACTTACAAAAATGATCCAAACTTGAGTCAAATAAAAACTCTATTCACAATCCACAACCTTGCTTATCAAGGCATCTTCCCCGCGAATTCATTCGCCATCACTGGAATCGATCCCAAATATTTCAACTCGGATGGGTTGGAATTTTATAACCAACTTTGTTTGATCAAAGCCGGTATTGCCTTTGCAGATTATATCAATACCGTAAGCAAAAAATATGCACAAGAAATCCAGACAGAAGAATTCGGCTGCGGGCTGGAAGGGATTCTACAAACCCGCGGTGATCACCTAACCGGCATTTTAAACGGAGTTGACTACGACTCCTGGTCTCCCGAACATGATCCCTTAATTGTAAGAAAATATACAGCCATCGATGTCGAGCCAGGAAAAGCGGACAATAAAGCGGAACTGCTTAAACGCTTCAACTTTCCCACAACAAAAAGTCGCGTCCCCCTCATGGGAGTCGTCTCTCGCTTGGCCACCCAAAAAGGATTAGACATCCTCGCGGCCATTGTCCCTGAATTGGTAGAAGAAGGCTCACGTCTTATTATCCTTGGCACCGGCGAACCGCATCTCGAGGAAATGTTCCGCAGCCTGCAATACAAATTCCCCGCCAATTGTGCCCTATGTAATACCTTTGACAATAAACTCGCCCATTTAATCGAAGCCGGTTCCGATATGTTCCTTATGCCCTCGCGTTATGAACCTTGTGGCTTGAACCAATTGTACTCACTGCGCTACGGTACCATCCCCGTAGTACGTAACACAGGAGGGTTAGCCGATACGATTCAAGACATCGATCAAAACCCCAATGGCAATGGTTTTGTTTTTCAAAATCCTGATCCCGGTGATTTGCTTGAAGCCTGTTTGCGTGCTATTCGCTTATACCATAATACTCCCGCATGGCTCAATCTTGTTCAACGCGCAATGAGCCAGGATTTCTCCTGGGATCGATCCGCCAAGGAATACAAAGCCTTATATAAAAAAATACTCACTCTCTCATAAGGTTCGAGGCGATTGGACTCTTTCTTTCATTCATTCTTGTATCATGAAATGAGTCGTCTCCATCACCAATGAACTCATAGTATTGAAATCGACTCAGAGCGGAGGGGATACGAATAAAACAGGAGAACATTCATGGCTAAATCTAGTCAGGTTTATTTGAATATTTTGTGGCATCAACACCAGCCTTGGTACGTCTCGCCCTCAGAGCAATATGCCATTATGCCCTGGGTTCGTCTTCACGGGATCAAAGACTATTACGATATGGCATGGCTTTGCCAACACTATGAAGGCTGGAAACAAACGATCAACCTCGTTCCCTCGCTTCTTCAGCAGATTATTTTATATACGGAGGGAGAACTCACCGATTCTGCCATGCCATTAAGCCGCAAAGACCCTCAGGACCTTACCCGGGAAGAACGCATCGAAGTGCTTGAACGTTTTTTCGATGCCAATACAACCCGCATGATCCAGCCCTATTCACGCTATAAGGAACTTCATCGCAAGCGTGGCTCTTCCCCAGAGGATTCTCTCGATAAATTCAGTGATCAAGATATCCGCGATCTACAGGTTTGGTTCAATCTAACCTGGTTTGATCCCATTTGGCGGGAAAACAAAGAAGCCCCACTAGCCGAACTCGTAAACAAAGAACGGGATTTCACTGAAGAAGAAAAACACCGCGTCCTTGATTTTCAAATCGAAGTTATGAAAAAAATTATTCCCATTCACCGGGAACAATATGAACAGGGGAATCTTGAGCTTACCACCACACCGTTCTATCACCCTATCCTCCCCCTTTTGTGCGACAGCAATATCGCTAAAGTCTCCAACCCCCATGATCCCGTTCCCGAGCCGCCTTATCAACATCCAGAAGATGCAGAGTGGCACTTACAAAATGGGCTTAAATACTTTGAAAACCTTATGGGTTTCAAGCCAAAGGGGATGTGGCCCTCCGAAGGTTCTGTCTCGGATGCGGCATGTGCCCTCATGGCCCAAGAGGGGATGGAATATTTCGCCACGGATGAAGAAGTCCTCTTCCATTCACAGGCTTTTGAATCCATCAATTTGAGAGACCAAACCAATTTATTTCGGCTTCATCGATTGAGCACACCCCATGGTGAAATCGATTGTGTCTTTCGTGATCATGGATTATCCGACGGCATTGGTTTTCATTACGCCAACGAACCGGCAAAGTCCGCCGCGAAACGTTTTATCCAACACCTAAAAGATATCGGTAATCATTGGAAAGGCGATCACCCCCCCTTGGTTAACGTCATTCTCGATGGAGAGAACTGCTGGGAGTTTTACCCCAACGACGGTCATGATTTCCTGCGCTATATGATCGAGGGAATTATCAAAGACAAACAAGTCACCCCAACTACGGTTCCAGAATATCGAGAACTATTCCCTCCCCAACCAACCCTCCAGTCCATTTTCCCCGCTTCCTGGATTTATCGTAATTTCCGTATTTGGATCGGCCATCACGAAGATAACACCGCTTGGCATCTCTTGAAACAAGCCCGCGATACCCTATGTGAATGTGAAAATGAATTAGATGAGGAAAAGCGAAAAGAAGCATGGAACATGATCTATATCGCGGAAGGCAGCGACTGGTATTGGTGGTATGGAGACGAACATCACTCAGCCCACGATTTCCTTTTTGATCGCCTCTTTCGTGAACATCTTCTCCACATCTATACCTTACTCGAGCGTCCCGCACCAGAAATTTTGAATCGCCCAATCAAAAAACCGCGCACCGAAGAAAAAGGCGGCGGAATCTTTATGCTTGATCCACGCAGCCCAACTGTTACCGACTCGTATTACAGTTGGACAGGGGCACGCGTCTTTTCTCCTGGAGAAGCCGGAGGGGCGATGCACCTGGCCTCGCATACCGTTGCCGAATTGGCCTATGGACGTTATCACGATAAACTGGCACTTCGTTTGCACTTTGACGATTCAGTACAACATCCTGAAAACGTGAATGTAACTCTGCATGTATCCAAACCGTTAGTTATTGATACGAACTTGAATCCAGCCCACGATGAAGCGTGCGAATCGGAGATCAAGGGGGCCTTTCTGGAAGCCATGGTGGATTTATCACAATGGGAACTGAACAGCGAACAAGAATGCTGGTTCTTTCTTGAAGTCGAACACGAAGGGCAAAAAAAGGAATATATTCCTGATAGTCATGAATTTCATGTCCCTGCCCTTCTTCCCTCTAACGCGAGCTTATACTGGTTTATTTAATTACAACCCAATAGAGAAGCAGGTACCATGAAATATTTTTTACACACAATCATCATTCTATCTTTCCTCTTCATCGGATTAACAAGTCATTCTCAGTTTTTGGAATCGGATGAAGAGTTATCCCGCATCCCCCCTGCCACAGTGCTCGAACGTGCCCAAGAAGCTTTTGAAGCACTGGATGATCTGCAAACCACCTTTTACCAACTCGTCCAGCACCAAAACGGCCGTGTGGAAGAACTTTGGGCTCAACTCAAGTTAATCAACCAAAAACAGGATGAACAAACCCAAGTCTCTATGATGTCATTGCAACTATATGAAGACCCGCTTCCTGAAATGCAACGAAGCGATGATAACATTCAAGACTCAACTGCACCTGAGCCGGTGAAAATCTATTTCGCCGATCCCAACGGCAAACTTTACACCTACGAACCTAAGATGAACACACTCACGATTGAATGGCTGGATGAAAGAGGGCCTTTGCCAGAGTTTATGCAACTGGCCGGCTTTTTAGAATTTGATATCGAAGAATTGAAAAAGAAAGTCTATCTTCACAAAGATGTCTATCGGCAAACCGTCAATGATATTTCATGCTACCGGGTGCGTATAACTCCGCGTGGGAGCATGAAAGATGTCGAACCCGACCGCATCCTATGGATAAGCCGTGAAACCAACTTCCCCATGCGCCTTACGATTGAAGGCGATACCGTGGTCACCGTCCAATTTGATCAACATATTCTAAATCAAGGAATCAGTATAGAAGATGTGGTTCCTGAGGTTCCTCAAAACGCAACCATCAATAACTTAACAAAAACCTCCGCCCAGTCGAACTAGGAGGCTTTATAATGATCCGCATCCGAGGCGCGTAACACAATCGTTCCGTCTTGTTCCACCTCATCGATGATACCCATGATCATTTCCTTAATAGGGGCAATATCGAGATCAAAGACACTTTTCGCGGCTCCAGGTGCACCGCCCAATAGAACCAGTTCTCCCTCGCCGGCACCGACATAATCAACCGCCACAGTGGCGGGGCCTTTGGTTTCGCCATTGGGTGAGATCGGCTCCACCAGCATTAATTTTCGCCCTTGATAGGCATCATGTTTTAATGTTGAAACGATAGAGCCTACAACGCGTCCTAGTTTCATGGTATCCTATCCGTTGACATGCTATCCACAATCCCTACGATGGTGGCATCGGAGGGCATAGAATGACTTTCAAAAACTTCTCCTGCGTCTCCACCTTCTACATAAAAAACAATCTCACCCCGGCCTACATTATTGACGGGATCAACAGCGATCATAGGCTTACCAAAGGGGTTTCGATTTTGATCCATAGGTTGAATGACGCAGAATTTCATCCCATTAAAACTGGGATCCTTTTGTGTCGCCCAAAGCGAACCAATAACAGTTGCAAGGTTCATGGCTCTCCTTTTACCCTACGGATGCACTTTCCGTTTTATTGTAAACAATCTCACCTTCCACTTCGAGCGAATCGGTAATCGCCATAATCACAGCATCCACAGGCAATCCTTGGGTCATCTCTGTCAATCGTGCGGAGGAGCCTGTTGCACAGACTACGATTTCGTCTTTTCCGGCTCCCACCGCATCCGCAGCCACCACAAACGCACTGGTAGGCTCCAACTCAAGGGTCACCTGTTGTACCAGGAGTAATTTCAATCCTGAAAGTTTCGGGTCCTTTTGTGTAGCAACCACGGTACCAACCACTTTGGCTAAAAACATTCGTTTTATCCTCTTTGATTCATGGATTCCGCCACAATTGAAGAGCGGGAATTTTCTTTTTTCTCCGGATCACAAACCCGAATCCCCACTGCGATCTCATCACAATCCGGAAATTTATGGCATTTAATACATTCAGCCCAAACTTTATGGGGCAGTTCAGAACGTTCCATGATTTCATATCCCATTTTGACAAAAAAATCGGGAATTTTGGTCAATGCGAAAACCCGTTCAATGCGAAGCTCACGCGCCTCATCTAAACATTGTTGAATGAGCATCTTACCCCAACCTTTACCACGACCGTGATGATCAACCACCAGGGATTTAATTTCCGCCAAATCTCCCCACACTATATGCAAAGCCACACAGCCATGGACTTGTCCCTCATCCTCTACAACAAAAAAATCACGTACATTTTCATACAGTTCGCTCAAGGGACGAGGCAGCATAAACCCTTCATGCATATGCTCATCGATTAGCTGTTTAATTCGGTGGACATCTTCAACTCGGGCTTTACGTATTATCATTCACTCGGCTCATAACTTGATTGAATTAATTTGGTAGCATGCCTCACATAAAGCGAAGACGTGCGCTATTGATTTTATCACAATCCCGCTTATGAACAATCCGGCGGTGATTCAAACCGAACAAATTTCATGAATTTCCCGCCTAAATAAACCTAATGATTTAAATTATAAGAATTATCTATTATAATGATTT
>CAYQOX010000049.1:20924-29329 GCA_964419335.1 uncultured bacterium
TTAATCGTCGTAGCCATCATCGGAATCCTTGCCGCTATCGCGGTCCCCAATTTCTTAAACGCGCAAACCCGAGCCCGGATTGCCCGCACGAACGGCGATCTCAAAGCCTTAAGTTCTGCCTTAGATGCCTACTTCATCGATCATAACAAACACCCTGTTAACCAGTCTCATTTGACCGTGAATTTACACTCTCTCACAACCCCGGTATCCTATATTTCCAATGTCGGCTTTACCGATATCTTTAAAGCTGAGCAAGGCGATACCGGAAATAACCGGGAAAGCTATCTCTATTTCAACTACTACTACGAACCCGATCCCGTGGGGTCTGGTAATTGGATGAATCAGGTAGGCATAACCGATCTAAGTACAAAAGGATACTGCTTATCCAGCTGGGGGCCCGACCGTTGGCAAGACGCGATTGAATGGGTCTATATCCAATACAGCCGAGGCAATGAGGAGGCCGCCCGCAACCGTATTTATCATCCTAGCAATGGGCTTGTCAGCAAGGGCGATATCGGCCGTTGGGGCGGCAACATCACCAACGTCCCTATCACCGCCGGCGGTTGATTCACTCAGCCACGTTACCCCTCTCGTTGTCATGCCAAAACAAACACCCGCCTCGCTTGGATACCGGATGCCGGCGGAATGGGAACCTCATGAAGCCACTTGGATCGCTTGGCCGCATAACCGCTCGGATTGGCCAGGGAAATTCGCCCCGATTCCATGGGCTTATTGTGAGTTAACCCGGAAACTTGCGACTGCCGAACCAGTTCGGATTCTTGTCCAATCGCACGATCATGAAATTTCGGCCATACGCAAATTGGAAAAAGTCGGAGTCGACCCTGAATATATAGAATTTTTTCACCATCCCACCAACCGCAGTTGGACCCGAGACTTTGCCCCCATTTTCATTCAACGTCGCAGCCAGAATAAACCTATCGCTATACTCAATTTTGGCTTCAACGCTTGGGCAAAATACCAAAATTGGCAGAAAGATAACGTAATCCCTTCGTCTTTGGCTCAAGACCTGAATCTGCCTACATATGATGTCATACAAGAGAATCGCCCCGTGATCCTCGAAGGCGGAAGCATCGAGGTCAATGGATCCGGAACGCTTCTAACCACCGAAGAATGCCTCTTGGATCAAAACACCCAAGTGCGCAATCCGGGATTCACTCACAAGGATTACGAGCGTATCTTTCACGATAGTCTGGGAGTTCATCATACCCTCTGGTTGGGACAAGGAATCGCGGGCGATGATACCCACGGTCATGTGGATGATCTCTGCCGTTTTGTCGCGCCGGATACGGTGGTTTTATGCCAGGAAACCAATCCCCACGACGCTAATTACAAACCTCTTTGCGAAAACAAGGAACGCCTCCAAGACGCTACCCTTGCAGATGGAAGCAACCTGAAAGTCATTAACCTTCCCATGCCCGAACCTCTTTATTTCGAAGGCATCCGCTTACCCGCCAGTTACGCCAATTTCTATATCGCAAATGCCGCGATGCTGGTACCTGTTTTCAATGATAAAAACGATTACATCGCTCTTGGCATTCTAAGCGAACTCATCTCCGACCGCCCAGTTATTGGAATCTATGCTGGCGACTTGGTTTGGGGCTTCGGCACGTTACACTGCTTAACCCAACAACAGCCAGCCCCGCCATAAGAGGAAAAGAGAGCAACCGGCATTTATATTTTCGGATTTCACTCTCACCTTGACACGTGCGTTGAACTCCCCTACTCTTTATTACGATATTATTATTCGTAATACGAATAATAAACACAGATGTTTTCTTTGCAAAAAGGAAGAAGCATGAAAAATTTAATCTTTATTCTTGTCTCTATGATTGCCGTACTTGGGTTCATCATAACTTTTGGGATAACAGCGGATATTCAAAAAACGACTATGAATAAAAACAAACAAACCTTTACTTTCCAACCCATCGGTTATTTTCATTCACCACTGACACCAAAAACGGGAGCTCCACGGCAAGGCCGTCTTGCTGAATCTCCCATCAAAGGAAAAATTGAAATGATCAATGAATATGAAGAGTGCTTGGAAGGAATCCAGGATTTCTCCCATATTTATGTGCTCTTCGTGTTTGACAGGAGCACAAACTGGACTCCAAAAGTAACTCCTCCTCATGCGACTCAGTCCCGAGGGCTCTTTGCCACCCGCTCCCCCAACCGTCCCAATCCCATCGGGATCACAGTTCTAGAATTGGAAAAACGTGAAGGCCGTTTTTTGCATGTGAGTGGTTTAGACGCCTTTGATCAAACCCCCATCCTTGACATCAAACCTTATATCGGAAGCATTGATGCCTATCCTGATGCGAGCCAAGGCATTGAAAAAGAATTAGGTATCACCCCCTAATCTCCCTTTTTCCCCATTCTTATCACACTATGTGCGATGACTTATTCGAAGGAGTTTTTCCAACTCCTTTTTTTATGGATTGAAATCGGAACCATTTTCTACCTAACCTCTTTGCATCAAACAAAGCTTCTAAAAGATTAGGAGCAAAATCCTTCTTTATACGAAAAAAAATCGCCCTCATGGGTTGCGCAATACTTTATATGCTTATATCCTTATATTAAGATTACATAATCTAAGTTTCAAATCAATTCGACTAAAGATGGCTTATTCTTACCACCTCATTCATGGCCAAGATAGGCCAGGATCACAAACCAAATTTTTTGAACTATATACAGAATTTTTTCATCAAGGCGAGGAGAATGAGCATGAAACGCCGTACTGCCCTTCAATTTCTGGCGAGTGCATTAATTCCCGTTTCATCCAACGTGGGTAGCGCCCAAGAAAACAAAAATTCCCCACAGGAAGAAGAGAGTAAAGCGTGCCTCATCGATACAACTCTATGTGTTGGATGCAGGGAATGTGAGAAAGCATGCAACCAAACCAATGAGCTTCCACCTCAAGCAACAAGCTTTAATCAGGAGGATGTCTTTCAATCCTACCGAAGACCCGATGCCGAACATTTCACGGTAGTCAATCGCTTCCCGGGGCAGCCTTCTGAGGATCAATCTCATCGAGAAGAGACATACGTAAAAACCCAATGCATGCATTGCCAGGATCCTTCCTGTGTATCCGCGTGTATTGTTGGAGCCTTGCGAAAAACCAAAATGGGAGCCGTGATCTACGATGAAGATCGCTGTATTGGCTGCCGCTATTGCCTTGTTGCATGCCCTTTTCAAATTCCTGCTTATGAATATCAAAATCCCGTCACTCCCCGCGTACGTAAATGCGATTTCTGTTATGAGCGCCAAACCGAAGAAAATAAAATGCCCGCATGCGCCGAGATTTGCCCCCGTGAAGCCATAACGTATGGAAAACGCAGCGATTTACTCACGTTGGCGAAAAAAAGACTCGAAGAGAATCCTGCCCGCTATATCAATCAGGTCTATGGGGAATCAGAAGTCGGAGGGGCTTCTTGGTTCTATCTCTTAGGTCGCCCCCAAGAAGAACTCGGTCTTTTGCAATTACAAGAAAGTGCCCCTCCCCGTTTAACGGAATCCATTCAACACGGATTATTTAAATATGGAGCGGCACCATTGGCCTTTTATGGAGTTTTAGGGGGGATTATGTGGGTTTCTAAACGCCAGAATCAGAATCCATCCAGCGAGGAGGATCCCAATGAGTAAAACGAACTATCAACCTGTCATGCAGCCTTTTCTTACCAGCGGGATCATTGTGGCTATGACTTTTATGGCAGTCGGTGCAGCTTTTGCAATCTCCCGTTTTATCTTAGGACTGGATGGGGTTACGAATTTGTCCAACGAATATCCCTGGGGAATTTGGATTGCCATTGATGTTGCCTCGGGCGTGGCCTTGGCAGCAGGTGGTTTTACCACCGCCGCCCTCGTATACATTTTCAACCGTGATCAATTTCATGACATTATACGGCCGGCTCTTCTGACCGCCTGGCTGGGGTATCTTTTCGTTTCGATTGGTTTATTTGTTGATTTAGGACGTTATTACAATATTTGGCATCCCATGATTTACTGGCAAGGCAATTCTGTACTTTTCGAAGTTGGCCTATGCGTGATGGCTTATTTGGCTGTATTAACGATAGAATTTCTGCCTATCATGATTGAAGGACTGCTTTATCACACCCATCAGGATTCATCATTACGTAACAAGTTAAAATCTTTCCTTCCTTATGCCGAATGGATGCAGTCGAAACTCCGGGTGCTTATGCCTTTATTCATTCTCGCAGGTGTGGTTCTTTCGTTTATGCATCAATCTTCCTTAGGCACTCTTCTTCTTATTGCTCCCACAAAAGTAAGCCCGCTTTGGTATACGCCGATTCTGCCTTTACTCTTTCTCTCCTCGGCTATAGCGGTGGGCTTTCCCATGGTCATCATAGAATCAAGTCTCGTCTCGAAATCCCTTAAACGTAAGCCTGAACATTCATTACTCACTTCGTTAGCCGGTTATATCCCCTATCTTCTTGGGATTTACGCGTTCTTAAAAATTGGTGATTTGGTTATACGTCAACCCATAACTATAGAACGCTTATTAAGTACAGAAGGCATATCCCTTCTCGTAGAACTCCTCATTGGGATTCTTATTCCTCTATTCCTATTTCTTCGAGCCAAAACTTATCAATCCCTGCCGTTAGTCTTCACCGGCGCACTCTTGATTGTTTTTGGTGTAGTCTTAAATCGCATCAACGTCTTTTTAGTGGGATACAATCCACCCTTCACAAATAGTTCTTATGTTCCATCAATCGGTGAACTTGCAATTACAGCGGGATTAATCGCTTCCATCATTTTCTTTTACCGCGTTTTTATTACTTTCTTTCCCGTATTGCCCATCGCTGAACAGGAGGAAATCACCCAAGTTTCAACGGCCAAAGAGAAAAGTCAAATGTCAAACAAAGCAAAAACCGCAGTAACATGGACCTTCATCATGTTCTTTTCACTTCAATCTCATGCTCTGGACACGAAAGAACTGGACTCGATCCCTTCACTGATTCTTATCAATCATCCGGTAATCAATAAGCAAACGGATCATTACGGTACTGTACGTTTTATGCATAAGAAACATGCTGCTCTTGAACAAGGGAATTGCACCTCTTGTCATCATCGAGTACCCCAATTTGAAGGTGATAAAATTGGCGAAAAAATCAAATTTGACCATCTAGAAGAAAAAGATCCTGTTTCATGCCGTGAATGTCATTCTCAACCTTTGCAGGCTGATTCCATACTACGTCCGGGAATCAAAGGGGCATTCCATCAACGATGTCTCGATTGTCATATGGAAGAACAAGCAGGTCCTACGAATTGCCATTCATGCCATGGACGACATGTCCCTGATCATACACCCCATATATCCAATACCCAAAATCCGACTCCACAAGAAATAACAACCCAGTGCCTCGAATGCCATCCTACTAAAGAAAAAGAGATTCTTCAAAGCGCGCATTGGCAGTGGGAGGGGATTTCCCCTGATACCGTTGATCATGAAAAGAAAGATCACTTAGGGAAAACAAATCTCCTCAATAATTACTGCATTCACGTCGCTTCCAATTGGGAACGTTGTTCCATGTGCCACATCGGGTATGGCTGGAAAGATGAGACCTTCAATTTTAATGACGCCTCAAACATAGACTGTCTTGTATGTCATGACACAACCGGAACATACAAGAAAGATAAAAAGTCAGCCGGTTATCCCAGCGAGGAAGTGGATCTTGTCCATGTCGCTCAAAATGTAGGTCATCCCTCACGTCAAACCTGTGGAGCCTGTCACTTTTTTGGCGGCGGGGGCGACGGGGTCAAACACGGGGATTTAGATTCTTCGTTAACAGATCCACCGGCCGAACTTGATGTCCATATGGGAAAACACAACTTTCAATGCCAAGATTGCCACATAACAAAGAATCATCAAATTGCTGGCGCCTGTTTTGCGATTCCCGCGCGGGAAGGCCGCATCGCTTGTGAAGATTGCCATACCAGCGAGCCACACCAAGGTTCTAATTTAATGAATCATCATTTGAATGAGCATACGAAAACCATCGCCTGCCAAACATGCCACATTCCTGAATTTGCCCGCGGGAAACCGACCAAAATGCAGTGGGATTGGTCCCAGGCAGGTTTAGATCAAGAAGAAACATTCGATCAATACGGGAAACCGACTTTCAACAAAATGAAAGGTTCCTTTGAATGGGCTACAAATGTTCAACCGGCCTATGCCTGGTACGATGGTACCCATGAACGTTATGTCTTAGGTGACAAACTTTCCAAGGAGCAAGTGACCTTAATCAACCAGCCACTGGGGCAAAAGAACGAGGCGAGCGCAAAAATCGCTCCGTTTAAAATTCACGAAGCCACACAAATTGCTGATGCAGTCTATGATTATCTTCTTGTTCCAAATTTATGGAAAGGTTACTGGAAACATTATGATTGGGATCAGGCCGCCCAAGAGGGAATGGAAAGCGTCGGTTTAGAATATTCAGGGGAATACAAATTTGTAAATACTCGCATGTATTGGAAACTCAATCATCAAATCGCCCCGAAAGAAAATGCTCTCCATTGTTATGACTGCCATGATCAATCCACCCGATGCAAGGATTGCCATCAAGGAGCCACTCCATCCATCAATGTACGCATGAATGAACTTGATCAGTCTTTGCATGCAAATACAAAATCACATCATTTCCCCTTTAACAATTTAGGCTATGTGGGGGACCCCATTAAACATAAAGCGCGCTTTCAACAAATGAAATTCCATGCCGTACGAAAGTGACAGAACCTTGTTTTTCCCTATTTTCTCCTTACCATCGTTCATTCCAATGCTTGACCTCAGCCTCCCTCTCATGAGAAAATGCCCTCGGAGTTCATCGCTTTGAAACTACATAACGAGGGAATAGACCGCTTGGGAAGGAAAGAGGTTGCCTCATGAGTACTATACAGAATCGCAGACAATTTCTTAAGACTTTAGGATATGGCGCTGTAGGCACGACGTTCGCTCGTTCTTCCATTGTTCATGGAGAGCCAACGAATGAATCAAAACCCAATATCGTTTTGATACTCGTAGACGATCTTGGCTGGGTGGATGTAGGTTGTTACGGCAGCACGTTTTACGAGACACCCAACATCGACCGTCTCGCCTCCCAGGGAATGAAGTTCACCAACGGGTATGCCGCTTGTGCAGTATGTTCACCGACCCGCGCTTCAATCTTGACGGGACGCTATCCCGCACGGCTTGGTGTAACCGACTGGATCCGTGCTCGATTTCAAGGAGGAGAGATCCCGGAGGACAAAGAGAACCCCAACGGCTATGAAGGGGGAGAAGATAAAGAACTGTTGTGTCCTAAGAATGCCCTTTGGATGGAGTTAGAAGAAATTACCATCGCGGAGCTGCTTAAAAAGGAAGGATATACAAGTTGCCATATCGGCAAATGGCATTTAGGCGCGGATGATTGGTATCCCGACAAGCAGGGGTTTGATTACAATATTGCGGGATGCGACTTTGGTCAACCTCCCAGTTATTTCGATCCCTACTGCAACGATCACCAAGGCTGCATCCCAACCATCGATCCCCATGAAGAGGGCGAATACCTAACCGACCGTGAAGCCGATGAGGCCGAAGCCTTCATCCGCAAACATAAAGACCAACCCTTCTTCCTCTATATGGCGAATTATGCCGTACATACGCCGATTCAAGCGAAAGACAATCTCATCGAAAAATATAAAGAGAAAGAGCCTACCGACGAGCAGGATCATTCTGTGTATGCGGCAATGGTGGAAAGCGTGGATGATTGCGTAGGCCAGATCATGGATACGTTGGAAGAACTGGGCCTTGAAGATAACACCTTGTTTATTTTCACTTCCGACAATGGAGGCTTAGTGGGGCCTACAGACAATTCTCCCTTACGCTCTGGCAAAGGTTTTCCCTATGAAGGCGGCATCCGTGAACCTTTTATTGTGCGATGGCCTGGTAAAGTAGAAGCCAATACGGTGAATCACACTCTTGTCTGCAGCATCGATTGTCTCCCCACAATTTGCGAAGCAGCTAATGTGCAGGTTCCTCAAGATCGTCCCATCGATGGTATAAGTCTCATGCCGTTACTTAAACAAAGCGGTACCCCCGATCGTGAAGCACTCTTTTGGCATTTTCCCCATTACCGGCATGGAAATAGTCCTTACAGCATCATCCGCAAGGGAGATTGGAAACTGATCAAGCACTATGTCGGGCCGCGCTTTGAACTATTCAACCTCGAAGAGGATCTCTCGGAAACCAACGATCTATCCGAGTCGCATCCCGAAAAACGGGAAGAATTGCATAACGACTTAAATGACTGGCTGAAAGAATGCAAGGCAAAAATGCCAAAACCCAATCCAAACTATCAAGGTGACTGAAGAACTTAAATTGTCTTTCTCTT
>CAYQOX010000050.1:0-27185 GCA_964419335.1 uncultured bacterium
GGAGTGGAAACCTTTACTGAAATGGGACTGCCGGTGAAAGTAGCCTTGCTGCCGCAGGATGAGGATCCCGATGATTTCCTCAAAAACCGGGGAGCCGGAGCGATGCGGGAATTGCTCGATTCGGCCAGCGAAGGCTTTGTATTTTATATGAATCTTGGTATCCAGGAAATGGATATCACGACGCCCAAAGGCAAGAGCGAATTACTAGAGTATATTTATCCTTTGATCGAACGTTTGCCCGATGAATTTATACGGGAAGAATATATTCGCCTCTTCGCGAAAAAAACTGGCGGCGATCTCAGTGCGATTCAAGCCACAATCCAACAAAAAAGGCAAAAACAACAACCCCGCCGCAAAGCCCAAGAAGAGAATACCGCGTCTCGTGAAACAGAAACTCGCTATAAATCCAATCCCTTAAAAGACCAATTAATTCGCTTGTTAGCGTTTCATCACAATCTTTGCATGCCAGAGGGGATGACCGCCTCGACCAAGCCCTCTCTTTTCAGTCAAGACGACCTCGCCGGAGAAATCCCCTCCCTGGTGGATAATCTATGGGAAAATTCCCAGCAGGATGTATTCTTACAGACTTTGCTCAATCTGGCTTCCACAGAAGGGGAGACTGAAGCGATCCGCCTCGCGCGACTTTTCCCAGAAAGGAAAGACTTGGCCGCTTTCATACACATTCTGGAAGCCGAACCGCTTCCCACTTCGGAGAAAGGGTTGCATAAGATGCGTGAAGACGTATTGTATGCAATGAAGCAACAAGTAGAAAAACTCCAGCGGCAATCGATCCTGCATAATGCCGCCGGAGATGAGAAAAAATTACTACAAGACTTGGACAATCTTTTTTCACGGCAGAAAGGAAAACTACGTGAATCTTCATCATTTTTTTAAGCGATTCGTCAAAGAACTCTCTGCAGATACCATCCTCGACCATACCCAAAAAATTTGGGAGAAGAACCGGTTTTTTAACTTTGATCAATACAATGAGACAGCCGAATTTGTCTTAGAACGACTGCAGGAATACGGGCTGCAAACCGAGATTATCGACCTGCCCGCCGATGGAGAAACCGGCTTCGCCGATGCAATCTTTCCCCACGCGTGGAACTGCGATGAAGCCAGCATTGAACTGATTAAACCGATCCAACGAAATTTATGCACCCGGACAGAGAATCCCTGCTGTGTTGGCATGTGGTCTCCCTCTACCGAGGAAGAAGGCCTCGAAGCCGAAGTCGTCCTTCTGGAGAAAGGCGATCCCGCCGAATTGGAAACAAAAGAAGTCCAGGGAAAATGGATCCTGACGCCCGGCCGGCCTCACGACTTACGTAAACTCGCGAGCGAAAAAGAAGCCGCGGGCATTCTTAGCTATTGGCAGCCCTACCCCAATGCGCGGAATGAAACGCAGTGGATCAACCGCAATACCGACACACCCGGCGGCTGGGGAACCTTAAATAAAGAGAAGCCGATGATTTTGATCGCCCTCTCGCCTGAAATCGGTGAAGACCTGGCAGCGATGGCGAAAGAGCAAACCTTAAGCCTCAAAGTCCGGATTAAAGCGCGAATGGAAAGCGGGGCTCTTCCCTTGTTGCATGCCTTTATCCCGGGTGAGAAGGAAGAACAAGAGGTCCTCATTCTATCCCCGCTGTACGGTCAAGGAGCCAACTACAACGCCGCGGGGGTGGCCTCTATGATAGAGTGCGCCCGGGTCCTGCAGCATCTTTGTAATGAAGCGCAAATCAATAAGCCAAACCGTACGATCCGCTTTCTTTTTGGGCCCAAGCAATATGGGGTGACCGCCTTCGCCCATGACAGTTTAGAGATTGTGCAAAAGACACTTTATGCGCTGTGCCTAGAAACCGGCGTCGGCGATCCCGATCAAGCCTGGTGCCGCTGGAGCTTTCAACCCACTCCTTCCGCCCTGCGTCATTTTAGTAACGGGATGATATGGACCTTAAGTCAGCAATACTTAAACGCCTGGCGTCCGCAGCGCTATCTCGAAAAACGCCCTTTCTCCCTGGTGTCGGAGGTCTTCCTTAACGACCCGGTGCTCAATGTACCAACCACATGGCTGCATGGAGGCACCAGCGTGGAATGTAAAAATACCAGCATTGATAAGTACAGTCTGGTGGACCGGCGCTCCTGTATCGATCTGGCTGCCATCTCCGGGGCGGCTCTCTACATGGGCGCCTCGGCTGGTATTCACGATATACCGCAACTAGCTCTGTGGAACTATAACCTTGCCATCGAATCCATCCTCGAGGACACGCAGTCCTTTATGGATCAAGCCGTCAGCGCAGCCTCGATGGAAGAAATTAACAAGATTTATACGAAGATTCACAAACATTTCCCCTTACGCGTTCGTTCCGAATCCCGCGCCCTTCAGTCTCTTGATTCCCTATCGCTACAGGCCTCGCAAACACCGGAATGGGACTCGGTGGAAGAACTTACTTCCGCGCTTCATGATCATAGCGACTCCTCGATCGCTTTATTGCGTTCTCGCTTAGAAGCCAAAGCCGAAGAATTGGGCTTCGATTCCACCCGTCTGGAAATTCAAGATGAGAGCGAAAACGATACCCGGGTTCCACGACGGATCAACGATTGCCTGGGCACCCTCTTCTTTGATTCCCTTCCCGCGGAGCAATGGAAGGCGCCGCTAACAACTTCGCCCCGAAACAATCGCACCTTGGTGCTAGCCTGGTGGCTGGCGGATGGACAGCGTACGATTGATGACATCGAGCAGGAACTGGGGCTGGAGATGAAGCAACATCAAGAGAATCTTACTGAATGGTTCACTACCCTCGAAAACCTAGGCTACATCAGTTTTGAACCTCTTCCTGAAGAACCCGAAGTCAGCGAGGAAGAACAAATGAGCTTCTCCGAACCTTCGCCAGCCGAAACCGAAGGAGTAGAAAGCGAAGAACAGGCACCTATGGAAAAATCGGAAACTGAAACAACGCCTGATAGTGAAGAGGAACCTACCGAACGCGAACAATGAGTAGGAATAAAATGAAAAGCAAGAAAAGCGATAGACGAAAACAGGTCTATCGCTTTTTTTATTTAACGCAAGATTCTTCTAAACGTAAGAAATTTGGTTCATCCTGTATTTGAGTCCTTTTTGATACATTGAAAAGGAAACATGACTTGCTTCTATAGCGAGACCTATGACTTTTTCAATCCTATATGAATCGAATTAAAACGCCGAAGGGGCTTGTGTGGAGCGGTTTTCGGGTTCGGCCGCGCGGAGACAAGCGGAATACATCCCCAAGGCGTTTCTCCCAAAAAAGAACTCACTTTCGTGATCATCTAGTAATTTTCTTATGCAGATGGCTCGTCCAGTCGACGCCAAGCGAGAGCAGCCGCGCCTAAAATGCCGGAATCATCGCCCAGGGCGGCAGGAACAATTTCGACCCCTTTAAAGCAAATGGGGAAACTATTCTCTTCTGCACTTTTTCGAATCGTTTCCAGTACCCGTTCGCCCAAGGCTTCAATTAATCCTCCACCAATAATCACCACTTCAGGGCTAAATATATTAAGTAAGCTTCCAACCGCAATCCCTGTATAATCTGCCGCTTTTTCCACGGTTTTGATAACCAGTTTATCCTTTTCCTCAAAAGCCTGGTAAAAAACTTTGCTGGTTAATTTATTCCATTTATCGCCCACTAATTTCGTCAAAATCGTTTCTTCGCCTTTTTTGACGGCTTTCTGGAAAGTCTTGATCATCGCGGTTTTGCTGGCATAGGCTTCGAGACATCCTTTTTGCCCACAGCCGCATTTCTCTCCATAAGCGACGATTTTCATATGGCCTAGTTCGCCTGCGTTCTTGCTGTAACCGTGCACCAGGTTTCCATCAACTATCACACCTCCGCCAATACCGGTTCCCATGAAGATACCAATAACATCCTTCTTGCCTTTTCCCGCACCATAGACAAATTCACCTAATGTACCGACATTGACATCGTTATCGAGAAAGGCGGGTTTCCCCAGTTTGTTTGAGATATATTCAGTAATCGAGGCGTTCGCAAGATTCACATTGGGGGTTTCGATCACCACGCCGCGATCTGGATCCAGGGGGCCGGGAGACCCCACCCCTATCGCCTCGATTTGATCGATCGTCATCTCCGCTGCTTCCAACGCTTTTTCGCAGCTGCGAACAATTCGATCTAATATTTCCTCCGTTGAACGATCCGGCTTGGTCTTCTTTTTACCCCGGCTGATCACTTGTCCCGATTCGGTCACCACCGCAGACAGAATCTTCGTTCCTCCAAGATCCACACCCAACACACATCTTTCGCTCGAGGGTTCATTCATTTCCATAGGGAGTTTCTCCTAACTCTTTCTAAAACCAAATCCACATGATTGATGATTAAAAAAACATTAGCGAGAAGAAATACTTAGGTAACTTGCAGTATTCAGTATAAAACAAGGCGGTCACAATGAAAACATCCAGCGCCTCAATTCTCTGTAATTTATTAATGGCTTATCCAGTCAATTCCTATTCCAATATTGGATGATCGATGCATCGAAACACCCGCACTCATGAGAATTGGATCCCTAGAGAAGACTTAAGAACTCGTATTTACTGTCCCCATTTCATTCGGAATATCCTCAAGCGAATAGCCGCAGCATTCGAGGATACGGATAATGCTCTCTTCCACTACTTTGTCGGGCGTAGACGCCCCCGAGGTAATTCCCACGGTCACCTTCCCTTCAGGAAGCCATCCATAGCAAATTTCTTCCTCACGTTTGCCAAACGGTTGATGGCGAATCTCTTCTTTGGAAACAATACAATTAGCTTCACTAATATGGTAGGTAGGAGCAAATTGCAGTCCTATTTCGCATAAGTGGGTAGTATTGCTGCTGTTATAGCCACCGACGACAATGACGACATCCGGTTTCTTCTGCCCCATTTCGATGATGGCATCCTGGCGTTCTTGGGTCGCACTGCAAATCGTATCGAATGAGCGAAAGCGTTTCGCGCCTTCCTCAACCCCATAGCGGTCGTGAATCGCTTGTTCGATCATTTTAGCGATATGCAAGGATTCACTGCTTAGCATGGTGGTTTGATTAGCGATTCCGACCTTTTCCAGATCTTTCTCCGGATCAAAGCCAGGGCTGATCGCATTTTCAAATTTTTGTAAAAATTCTTCTTTATCTCCGCCTTGGCGAATATAATCACACACATATTCGGCTTCTTCTTCATCCCGCACCACAAGGTAACGTCCGCCGGGAAATTGCTGGGCACGGGAACTGGTGGCGATGGTTTCTTCGTGTTTATACTTTCCGTGGATGATCGATGTATAGCCATCGCGGGCATTTTTCTCCACCCGTTTCCAAACGGTCATCACCGAACCGCAGGTCGTATCCACCAAGATGCAGCCAATTTTGTTCAAACGCTCCATCTGATCTACACTGCCACCAAAAGCAGGAAGAATGACAACATCATCCGCCGTAATATCTTCATAACTGTAGGTTTCGCCATCCCCGCCGCTGAGAAAGCGAACCCCCATCTCACGTAGTTTCCGATTCACCAAGGGATTATGGATAATCTCGGTGGTGATATAGAGAGTCTTATCGGGAAACATCCGGCGGGTTTCATATGCATAATCTACAGCACGATCCACGCCATAACAAAACCCGAATTCTTTCGCCAACAAAATTCGCAGTTTTCCCACTTGCAACGATAAACCATTCTCGCGCAACATATTAATCACATTGCTTCGGTATTCGTTCATCAGAGTTTCTGACACCTCATCTTTTAGACCGAAGCCGCGGCGGTAAATCGATAAGTTTTGCTTTTGAGTAGGCATTAATAACTCCAGTAATTCTTTTTTCATGGTAGTTTATCCAATCGGTTGAATAATTACAACTCTGGTTAGCCTTATATGATTGTTTACGAATCGTTTGAACTTCTTCTCAGCTTCAAACTCTATTGGATGAAAAGAGAAAATGTGTGACCTCATGGTCATTGGAATTGCGGTTCGAGAGGTTCGGTACAATGTATAAATCACTGCCCCTATTAATAGAGTAACGCTTTAACAAAGAATAAGCAACGCAATCAATTGGATTCGCCCTTAACAGAATAAACAAGACAAACGAACTGAAAGGGCTAACAGTCTGTACGTGGAACGCCGATACGAGATTCGCTACGTAGTCATAAGGAAGGATGATATTCGTGTTCGTTTTTGAATGAGAATTTTCGATTTACAAGCCTAGGTTTATACCCTGTTAAAAGGACGTATGATGCTAGGTTAATCATAAAAGGTCCAATAAGCGATACGAAAACCGATCTTGTCATTAAAGAAGCCTGGACGCGTCCAACTACGGTTGGCGGAACGACAATACCGCGCTTCACTATTCCAACTCCCGCCCCGTTTAACCCGGAAATGGCCGCTCTCAGGCCCCTTGGGATTCCTCACGGGATCGAGGGGGTAATAAGCATACCAATCCTGACACAGTTCCCACACATTGCCATGCATATCATGCAGTCCCCAAGGGTTAGGCTGTAACAATCCCACCGCCCTCGTCCCCGCGTTCTTGTTGGCTCCACACCACCACATTGCCTCGAGATGCTCCGGGACGGGTTCGCATTCATCCCCAGCCATAAGCACATCACCGTGTGAAAATCGGGTCGTGGTGCCCGCCCGACAGGCAAATTCCCATTCGGCTTCATAGGGAAGTCGAAAACCATCGGCATCGCGCATCACTTCCCACGTCGATTCATCGTAGGCCGGGGTTCTTCCCAGCAAGCGGCTCAACTCATTGCAAAAACGGACGCTGTCATACCAACTTACATTTTCCACAGGGCGATCGGGGTCATGAAAATCGGAGGGATTATACCCCATGACCGCTTCCCATTGGGCTTGGGTCACTTCATATTTGCCTATACTAAAACTGCGCGAAAGAGTGACTTCATGCGGATATTCATCCACCTCCCGCGAGCGCTCGGTGAAGGTACTGCCGCGCATGTAGACTCCCGCTGGCATTTGAACCATCGTTAAAGGTTTGACATGTTCTTCCAACCCGGGAATATCATGACGAATGTGCACAGGTTTATGGGTAGGTGTCGGAGTCACTTCAGGGGTGATTAGAGGAGTCGGGGTAGCGTCATCCGGCGCGCTGTAATCGAGGATGCCACTGACAAGCGCTTCTTTCGATCCATCGATCCCTAGTTTAACAATGCGAAATTGATAGGAATGCCCATCCTGGGGACCCTCCTGAAATTTTTCTGTTGTTAAAAAGGAATTCTCCGGGCTCCATAAAAAATAGGTAATATCGCCGCTCATAGTCTGGCCTAAATACTTATAGGAACCACCATCGACGCGTACTTGCACATGATAATCCCGTACGTTATCCGCATCCTCAAAAGACCATGCGACTTGAATCGCCCGCCGGCTCTTTTCGTCCCGGTCTTGCCCTCGCTCGCCCTGAGGGGCTAAATCTTGGCCGCCTAAGAGATCATCATAAATCGCGACTTGATTATCAAGCAGGTTCGGCATGGCTGGCTGGGATAGAGTTAAGGGATTGCCGCCCTCTATATTGAATCCCACCGGCCCGCGTTGATCATAATAATCATCCGGGGATAGCTCTGAATCGAGTTTGACCGCACGGAAAGTATAGACGGAGTTAAAATCTGGTCCCTTTCGAAATTCCGAACGAACGTTGGGATTATCTTGTGACCAATTAAACTGCGTCGAGGCGCCGTTATAAGTCTGCCCCAGAAACTTATAGCCCCCCAAGCCCTCGCGAACATAAATATGCCAATTCTCTACCGGCTCCATGACAGGTCCCCAAAAGAGGCTCAGATTGCGATCCTCAACAGGATCAAAATCGGTCTGAAAGGTTAAATCACCCTCCTCGCCCTCGGGAGTATCGAAGACGAGCAATTGGTTTTCGGTATCCACTTCTTGGTTTTGAATACGATCCCCAACGTAATACTCCAGTTCCCCGCTGGTGATATTATCGATCGGGCCAACAAAAGGAACCAACACAACCCGGAAGTGATAAGTTTTGCCATGCTGAGGCCCCTCTTGATAGTCAGGATGAGTGCGAAATTCATCCATAGAGGTCCACCAGAAGTAATTGATGTACCCACTCCCGGTTTGCCCTAAATCTTTATAGTCACCTCCATCCACACTGACCTGAATGTGATAATCACGTACGTAGGATGGATCAACGCCAAAATTCCACGCAATTTGGATCGCCCGCCATTCTGGAGGATCTATATCGTAACCGGTAGACTCTTGGGGCGCGAGATTGTTTCCTCCCAGTAAGTCATCATAGATAACGATTTCCCGCAATCCCAAATGGGGCGGACGGGGGGATTCAAACGTAATTGAATTACCACCTTCTATGTTATAGCCAATGGGATGCTTGAGATCGAATACATCATCTCGACTTAAACTCTCGTCGATTCGAATCATGCGGAACGAATAGACCGAGTTAAAATCAGGACCATTCTTGAATCGCGAACTGATATAGGGTTCATTGGTCGCCCAGTTCAACCAGGAAGCCTTCCCCGCTCCGCTCTGACCTAAATAGCGAGCTCCGCCCAAACCACTACGCACGTAAAAATGCCAATTGTACGCTTCTTCGCTCTGGGTATCCATATAAATAAACAAACTGCGATCATCCGGAGAATCGAAATCCATATTGTCTTCCAACGGTTCCAAGTCAAACCTACCATCCGCAACCACCACTTCGTTCTTCTCCACCGAGGTTGGCCAGGGCGGCACGGTGGGAGTAGCTCCCCCGGGCAAAGTGGGAGTGAAGAGCGGCGTTGGAGAGGGTGTACCCGTCCAAGTGGGAGTGGGAGTCACTCCGGGAAGAAGTGTAGGTGTCGGCGTACCCGTTTGGATCGACGTCATGGTAGGCGTAGGCGCGATGGTTGGCGTACTCGTATGGGTTGGGGTTGCAGTTCGTGTTGGCTGCCCTGTGGTTGTCATCGTGGGAATAGGCGTGTTGGGTAAAGTCGGAGTTGGCGTAGGTACAATCATAGTAATAATAAAACGGAAAGAAGCCGTCTGACCAAATGAAGTCGAGAAAAAAAGTTCAACCTCTTTCTCCTGCTGGTTGTTTTCTTCAGGAACATTAAATTGATACTTACCTATCAACTGTCCCGGTTGGCTGGAATCGACCACAAACTCTCCCGGCTCACCTTCCGTCTCGATGGTGGGGCTGTCGATGGTTCCTTCGGCGGGGTCGCGAACTTTAAATGTTACCTCGACTTGTTGAGAAGGACGAACCGCGCTAAGTTCCTCGCCATAAAAAATACGGCCCCGCAAATCCCCATCCACATAATATTCTGCCTCAAGTTCGAGTTCCGGTGGATCAGCCGCTTCCACGGTTAATCTGAGTTTTTGTGTATCTGTTAATGGTTCTTTGGAAGAATCCACCATCTGCACTGTGAATGAATATGTACCCATTTGGGTTGGAACCCCCGAGAGGATACCCGTGTTCGGGTCCAACTGTATACCCGGAGGAAGATTCCCATCGTAAGACCAGGCATAAGGCTTGCTTCCCCCGAAACCTTCCAACGGTTGCTCATAAGTTTGAAACTGGGTCGCTGGGGGCAGGGATTTCGTACCAATACCGACACCACGATAAACCTTCAAGTAGTAAGAATGAAAAGCCCGGGTTTGCGGTATGCCTGAATCGACCACTTCCACGGTAAAACTTTCTCCCTCGCCTAATGGAAGCTCTGTGACTCCAGTAATCTCACCAGTTGTAGGATCCAAATGCAAGCCTTGGGGAAGCACTCCGTCTACTACACTCCAAGTGTAAGGTGGAACGCCTCCACGTACCACGACCTCATCATGATAAGGAACTTCGGCTAATAACAAATCCAGAATCTGCGTTTCAATCTCAATCGGACTGAAGACATTGATGACATAATCCCGTTTCGCTTGATTCGGTTTGAGTTTGCTATCGGATAATTGAATGGTGAAGGAATACTCACCTGTATCCGTCGCTTTTCCTACCAACCTCGCCGTCTCGTTAGCAGGCTCCAACTCAATCCCCGGCGGCAATTCCCCTTCAATAATCTCCCATTGATAAGGAGGCACGCCTTTTTGAGCATGAAGGGTCACATCATAATACTCATTCATCAGCGTATCCGGTACGCTGCGTTCACTCAGATTGAAAGCATTAATCACATTGAAGTTGAACGTACTCTTCACCGATTGTATTGGCTCTTGACTATCTTGCACTTGCATGTTGATGCGATAATCCCCGGTCCGTTGGGGGGTGCCATAGAGGATTCCCGTGTCGGTATCGAGATCCACTCCGGAGGGCAATTTTCCCATGTTAAGTTTCCAACTATAGGGGCTCATTCCTCCCGCCGCCCGGAAGGGAAACTGGAAATATTCTCCGACAGTCATGTTGGGAATTTCTTTGGTAGCCATACGAAGAGATTCTTTCACAAGCCAATAAAAACGCTTGCTGGCTGTACGTGAACGAGCATCGGAAACTTGTATATCAAAGCTATAATATCCAGCCCTCGTGGGGGTCCCTTCCAAAGTACCCGCGCTCGAATCCAATTCGATTCCAGGAGGGAGATAGCCATTTTTTAAACTCCACCTAAACGGAGTAGGTCCCCCGCCAGTAGAAAACGATACTGTCGAAATAGAGACATTCTTGCGTGCCGTGGGAATCACCGAAGAGGTGGTGATACCAAAATCGGAAGTCACCCGTAAATTTAAATCTCGTTCTATCACCCGAGGCCTCGGTTGATTTCTATCACTAACAATTACTTTGATATTGCTCAATTGGGTTGTAACTGGAATCCCCGTGATCGCCCCTTTATCCGTGTCAAAATTCATGCCTTCAGGAAGGTGTCCTTCATAATCGAAAGTAACCGGCGCCACCCCTCCGCGCACCCGGATCGATTCGTCATATTCTTTACCACGCACGGCCGGCGGTAGAAAGGTTGTTAGCAATTCAAGCGGATAATCAATCGCTAATGTGTAGCCTTTATATGCTACATGATCCTCTTCATCGCTTACTTGAAATCCTATCACGCCATAATATTTACGCTTCGGGACTCCATGAATTTCACCGGTATCCTGATCAAGTTCTAACCCTTCGGGTAATTGTCCCGACCAAATCTTCCAGCGGCGTTCGCTGCCAACCCCGCCCGTCGTACGTAAGGATTGACTATAATTTTTCCCCACCAACCCACCGATTAAGAAATCTGTAGTAACCTCGATAGGATTCACCACCTCAAGCGTGAATTCTTTTTCGTGGGGTTGATCCAGAAGATCCTTCACTTGTACCGTGAATGTATACGAGCCAACCTTGGTCGGAGTTTTCGAAAGAGTCCCATCCGAGGTCATCCCCATTCCAGGGGGGAGCGAGCCGTTGACAATACTAAACGTATAGGAAGGCTTCCCGCCGCTGACCTCAATCTCTTGACGGTAAGATTGATCCACAATCGCACTTTTGAGGACAGAGGGAGTGTTAAATTCTAACGGATCATACTGAACAATCTGAAATTCTTTCTCGGCATAATTTCCCTCCGCATCGGTCACCCCAATGGCGAAGGTATACGTATCAGGTGTTTCTGGGACCCCGGAAATGATTCCCTCACGCGAATCCAGTTCCAACCCCGGTGGCAAATTTCCATAAGCAACAGAAAAGGTATACGGTTCCTTCCCACCTCCCATCCGTATCAAAGCGGAATAGGAAGTCCCGCTCTCTGCGCGGGAAAACGAAGTCGAAGTAATATTCAACGGCCCGGAAGCGGTCAAGTCGACGGTGTGTTCTGTAGTATAGGTTTCTCTTACGACAAGGTCTGGAATGGTTTGATCGTGATATCCAGGATGATGAATATCAACCGAATAGGTGTCAGGCGGCAAGTAACCAAAGCTATAGACTCCATCCCCGACCAGCCGCGCCGTCTGTCCCGTATTCAAGGTCACAGTCGCATCCATTATAGCTGAAGCATCAGCACGATCTTGCACCCGTATCGAAAGAGAATCCCACAGCCACCAGGTTTTGACGGTATGATCCGCGCTCCCGGTCAACACCCGTTTATCAAACTGATTACGCGAAAATCTCACGACCGTCACATCATCCTTGTGGCCACGAAGAGTACGAAGAAGATCCCCGGTGATGGTACTCCAAAGTTTTGCGGTACCATCCGCACTACCGGTTAAAACTTGTCGGCCATCGATGGAAAGTGCCACGGATAAGATAGGCCCCGAGTGTCCCTTCAAGGTATAAAGAATTTCCCCTGTTTCGATATCCCATATATTGACCTGATTCTCCGAAGCCCCGCTGCCGGTGACCATGATGGACCCTTCTCGCGAATAATCCGCCGCAAAAATCGCGCTCTTATGTCCCGTAAAAGTCTTGAGCAACTTTCCGGTTTCTGTATCCCATAGTTTCGCGGTTTTATCCCAACTGGCGGTCAGGGCTTTGCTTCCATCCAAAGAAAAGGCGACATCCGAAACAGGGGCTGTATGCCCGCTGAACTCATGCTGCAAAAATCCCGTTGTTCTTTCATACAACCTCGCCGTATGGTCATGGCTGCCGGTTAATACGTAGTAATTGTCATAGGAATAGCGTACCGAAGACACAATGTCGGTATGGCCGGTATAGGTTTTCTTCTCGGTGATGGTGGGACCCAAAATCCAAACTTTAGCCGTCTGATTCAAACTCCCGGTCAGTACCTCCGTTCCTTCCCGGTTGACATCCAACGCATAAAGAAACCACCCCCCCGTGTAGCTCCATATCTCTTCGCCAGAATCAGCCTCCCACACTTTCATCAAACCATCTTCGCTGGCGGTGACAACGTTCTCGCCTTTGGGAGAGAAGGCTGCGGCCGAAATGGGCTTCGTATGGCCGCTTAATGTGTTAATTAAATATTTATCGACGTCTTGGGCATCCGCCGGTAAAGAACACAAAAGCATGGTGCTCATCAACACGATGAAAGTACAAACATAGACTATGGACTTGGTTTGATTCTTCATTCTTCTACAACATTTTCTATGATGCAATCGCCGGCCTGCATCCATTCGTTCGATCTCCGAAAGCAAAATGAATGATTTGCCCTTGCACCCAACTTATCCATCAGGAGGCTCGGCTTCAGGATAAATCGGTACAACCGACCACAAGATTAAGTCATCGAGATTGATAGAAGTTAACGACTCCTCACCCGAGTTTTGAACTACGATCAAAGGTTCTAGCCTCGGATTGGGGAGTTCGAAATCCCCGCCTATCATCAAATTTCGCTCTTCTCCATCGAAGGTAAAATTATCCCCATCTTCAAACAAAGCCACGGTTTCACGTCCATTAGTCATCACCAGCGCCACATCGCCGCCGTCGCCCAATATCCGGGAAGCGGTGACCTCCGCGATGAAATAACTCGGCATGAACGACTCGGCCGCCCGGCTGCGCACGCCCACATTACTTGCCGTTTCTCCTGGATTCACCGAAAGTTTGATCGACCAATTGCGGGCGATCGAATCCCACACCACATGAACACTGCCATCATCGTTGTTTACATTGGTCAGTAAATCTTCAAGGTCTTTATCGAAACTCCCATCAGGACGCACTTGCACTTTCGTTTTTTCCAGTTCTGGAAAATTCTCCGCCCGTAAACGATCGAAGAGGACATTGATCGTTTCTGTGGCCTCATGGGGATTGGTGACTTGTACCCCTAATTGAACCGCCTCATTCGGCGGATCATAAATCAACCTCATTTCAGTTTCTGAAGCCGAGGGAATCGCACCCCCTCCCGCCCAATGATAACCCAATTGTCCATCTATCGGAGAATTGAATCCGACGATGGCCGAATAGGCCCACTCCGAATTGCTCAATATCGAACTCTTGATCATCACCGGGCTATTGGTTTCGACCGAACGTTTAGACATCAACAAAACCCCTTCCCCGGGCTTGGCCTGCACCAGCATGGCGCTATCGGAAAAGAGATTAGTGCGTACCATATCAGCCAAAAAAACAACTCCTAAATCATAGCCTTCCGGCGCACTGATAAGAAACTCATCCTCAATATCGTCCATTTCGTCGAAATCCACTTCCAGAATCGGCGGATTGGGATCAAAAGTCGGCGTAACGCTGGGGGTTGCCGTCGGCGTCGGAGTGGTCGTGGGTGTCCTCGTGGGAGTGCGTACAGGCGTGGGAGTCGGCGACCACGATGGATCAGGAGTTGGAGTTCGTTCAAAAGGTGATCGTGAGAATCCAACATAATCAATTTCAAAATAATTCAATTGATCGCCGGGATCAATTCGAAGCGCGCGTATCTTCTTCGGTGTTTCAAACAAATGAGAAAAATCCACTTGATACGTCCTATGTTCATAAAAACTATCCACTGGAACGATTGCGGGGCCGATGAATTCTTCTTCCTCGGAGAGAAAGTAAATTTCGACCGGACTCTCGTTCGTAATCAACATACGAATTACCAACTCGTGCTGTTCGAATGTATCGATCTCCAATCCCGGCCGGTAAATATACGGATTCCCATCTACGACCGTGCCTTTGAATTTCCCTTCCTCCACCTGAAAGGAATGCACATCGGCGCTGGGTATCCAGCCTTCCCTATTTCCATCCTCATTAAATTCAAAAATGGGAGAAATCGGCGCGGTCACATCCAGCACAATGCTTTTCGTAACTATGTCTTTCCCATCATCAGCAGAAAATTTTACTTCATAACGATCGCGGTACTGATCCAACTCGGGAACAAACGTAAAGCGGCCGGATTCCTCATCGAAAAATCCATTGGGTGGAACCTTATTCGCCCTGATGATAACCTCATCCCCGTCCAAATCAGTCGCCGTGGCCAGCAGGTTAAAACGCTCGCCAACATCTAATACTTTTCCCGTAGGTGGATTCAGCACCAACTTGGGCAAGCGGTTAAAATCAATCACCCGAATCACCCGTTCAATCGAGACCGTATCATGCCCATCCGAAACCTGAAATGAAACCGCATATTCCCCCGCTTGCGTATAATCAGGGAAGAACAAAACTTTGCCCGTCCCCTCTTGGATTGACATGTTGGGTAAGCGTGGCTTCACATCATAGGTCAAGGTATCCTCTTGATCGGGATCGAATGCCGACATCTGAATTTCGGTAAAATCCCCCTCCTTGATCGAGAGTTCACCCATAAAGTTCAAGCGCAATTCAGGCAGCCGGTTGTTATTCTCGACATCAATGCGCGCCGTGGCTTCATAGGTTTCAAACCCATTGGTCGCGCTCAAGAAAATCTCATACCTTCCCGCTTGCTGGTAGTTTGGAGAAAAAGTCAGTATCCCATTCTCGCCATCCAATTCCGCGTTTTCGGGCAGATTCTCCGCAGAGTAAGTAAACGGCAGTGAATCCGGCGCGTTCTCCACGTCTAAAAATAAGGTGATGGGCTCATTCTCCAAGGTACTCACATGCTTATGAGGATCAATGATCAACCGAGTTTCATTATCCTCCTGCACCGTGATTTGAGCCTCGGCGTTGATCTCCCTCACCCCATCGGTGGCGGCAAATATAAAGGTATACTCGCCCGCCTGGTACTCATCCGGATGAAACAGAAAATCCCCGCTCTCCCTATCGAACTCCACATTTTCCAATTCAGGAGAAACCCGAAACTGATACTCCCGTTCCCCGGGATTCTCGATTTCCAAATACAACTCAACCAATTCATTTTCAACGATCGTCACCTCAGTCGCGGGACGCACATGGAGCACCGCCTGGGTATTATCGCGCACCACAACCGTCGCCGAGCGGACGAGGTCAGTCACTCCATCCGTAGCATTAAACTCAAAGGCATAGGTGCCGGCTTGTTCATAATTCGGTTGGAACTGAAAAACGCCGGTCTGCGTATTGATCGAGGTGTTTTCCACCACCGGCGAATAATGAAACTCGTACTCTTCCGCATTGTCCGCCTCAACTTCTAACTCAAGCGTCAGCAGTTCCTTCTCGATCATCTCCACTTCTGTTGCGGGGGAAATCTTCAAAGTCGCCTCTTCCTGCATGGGCACAATCCTACCCACCCCAGGGCTGCCCACTTCCGCCCATCCGATGTAGGGAAGTCCGATCAGCAACGCAACGACAAACAATCCAGTTCTCTTCATTTCATTCCACACCGATTTATTTTTCCACCTGCCAAACGATCCGCAGCCCGCCATTGATAAAGCGATTCTCGGGATCTTGCGCGAAACGCCGCGCACTGCGCGCATTGCGCGCATGGCCTCCCCACTTCCCGCCACGCAAAACCCGCAGCGATCCGCTGCTAGCTCCGGTGGGATCCGTCACCGCGAAGGAAGGATAGGACCCATACCAATCTTGGCACCATTCCAGCACATTCCCATGCATATCATAGAGTCCCCAGGGGTTGGCTTCTTTCACACCCACGGGCTGGCTTCCCCATTCCACATTTCCCCACCACCACATATATTCATCCATCAATTCACAGAAATTGTCGCCTTCGTCTTCGCACTCCAGCGCATCACCAAAGGAAAAGCGGCTCGTCGTCTCGGCACGGCAGGCATATTCCCATTCCGCCTCGGTCGGTAAGCGGAATTTCCCCTCGCCAATCTTGTCGTTCAATTCATCCACAAAATCTTGGCAATCAAACCAGTTCACCGACTCCACCGGCTTGTTAAAGTCATCATCAAACCAGGCGGGGTTATTCCCCATTACCACTCGCCATTGCGCCTGAGTGATTTCATAAATCCCGATGTATAAATTTTTGGATATCGTCACTTCATGTTGTGGTCCTTCATCCACCTCACGCCCGCGCTCATCAAGCGGGCTGCCCATCTTGAATTTCCCCGAGGGGATAAGATTCATCACCAACTTTCTCGCTCCGCTCGGCATCCCCGGCAGCACCACCGTCACCGTTTTCCCCTCTTCATCATGGGGATAGATCGAATACGGCCTGGGCGTTGGCCGGACAATCGGCGTCGGGGTAAACGTAGGTGTGACGGTAAAAGTCGGCGTGGGCGAACCGGCAGGCTCGGGAGTATGGGTCTTTGTCGGAGTGGGGGTAAATGTCGGAAGTGGGATTTCGGATTCATCTTCCGTGGCATAGTAATGCAGCATCCCGCTTTCCATGGTTTCAACCTCCCCGTTCCATGCAATCTTCTTCACCCGGAATTGGTAACTCTCCTCATGTTGAGGCCCTTCACGATAGTCCGCCTCGGTGGCAAAAAAGTCATGCGCCGTCCACCAGAAATAACGAATCCGGGGATCGTTGGTTTGTCCCAACAACGCATATTCCCCATCGTCGACTTTAACCTCTACCTGATAGTCCCGCACCTCCTCAGGGTCGGCCTCAAAGTTCCAGGCAATGTGAATCCCCCGCCGTGAGGGCGTATCGACATCGAAGCCTTCCGAGCCTTGCGAAGCGAGCTCATCTCCCCCCGTTATATCATCGTAGATCGCTACTTTTTTAGAATGCAATCGCGGCATTTCTGGATTATGGAGAGCCACCGAGTTTGTTTCTGCCAATTTCAATCCCACCGGTTGCCCCTGGTCATAGATATCCTCTCGCCTCGTCTCCCCCTCATGCACGCGCACCACCCGGAAAGTATATAGATCGTTGAAATAGGGTCCGTCTTGATATTCCTCGGCAATCAGCGGATTATCCGGATACCAATCCAAGCGATCCGCCTCCGCATCATCCGTATGTCCTAAAAACTTCATCCCCCCGAGTCCTTTTCGTACAAACACCTCCCAATCCGTCGCCTCGCCTTGAGATACATCCTCCCAGCGAATGGTCAAATGCCGCATATCCGCATAATCATAATCCGTATCCCCACTCAAATCCTCATAGGTCTCCGCGCTATCGGTGACATACACCGGCTTGGGACGGGTTGGCGTCGGGCTAATCGTCTGAGTCGCAGTCGGGATCACCGAGGGTGACGCCGTGGGAGCAAAGGTCGGCGTAGGTTGGGGCGTATCTGTAGGAATGGGCGTGGATGTATGCGTCGGCGTGAGTGTAGGCGTGGGCGTGTTGGGACGCGGGGTAATCGTTGGTTCATTCAAATCTTCCACCACCGACAAGAGAATCTCCCGTTCCGCCCTGTCGCTCCCATCATAGGCAAACACCGTAAAATAATAGTGTCCCAACTCCGAGGTATCCAAATCATACTCCGCCAACGTATAATTCGGAAACATTTCCGTTGAAACCAACTCGGCTGGCGCCCCGGTGGAGAGCGACACCTCGATCATATCCCCGCGGTCGGGATCATAGGCCACCACCAAGAGTTCGCGCTTTTCGCCCTGTAAGAGCACCAAATGATCGCCGGGACTGACCGAGATACGCGGCACCACATTCCCCGGCCTCGGGGTGTTGGTCGCCTCTCCCATAGTCGGCGTCGGCGTGGGGGTCGGAGTCACCGAGGGCGAGGGAGTCACATCGGTGGGCTGATCGATCGTCGGGGTGGCGGTGATTTCCGGAGTCGGCGTTGGGGGTGGCGGCCCATCGATAAACAAACTTCCATTCTCCTTAAAAGAGGGGATATTCCCATCGTTCAAAGCGGTGACATCCTCCCAAAACTCCAAGGGATAATCCTGCAAATACGCATTCTCCTTGATTCGCAGCAGGACTTTCACCAAGATCCCTTCCCCGCTCAACAAATCGGATGCGGTACTGCCCGCCAAGACCACATACCCCAATTCCTCATCCCGGGATTGATCATTCGAAATCGTCGTCCATGTATTACTGCGTCCTTCCAGCAAAGTGCCCTCGGTTTCGAACTTAATAAACTCCACCGGATGCCCGGCGCTGGCATTGCGCACATACAACGCAACCAAGAAGCCCGTCACCTCATCCGCGTTATCGATATGGATCGGAACTTCGACCATATCTCCCGGCTGTCCTTCTAAGTCATCCGGGATGGTGAGAAATCGCGTCCCTTCGGGCAGGGGCGTGGGGGAAGCCGTCACCGTGGGCGTCGCATCTTCCTGCGCCAGTCCTGGAGTGGGCGCCAGGCTCAGGGCTGTCCCCAAGAGCAAGAGCACTATGGAAAAACGATTCATTATCGCAGTGGCCATCTTTATTCCTCTTTATTTCCTTGAAACCTGTACATAAAACATTGCACATAAGTTCAATGCATCATCCAGCAAGTCTTTACCATTTTCATTAGTATCGGTTAAAAAATTTGGTTTTTTATAGCAAGAGGCAAGAATGTGCGATTATCTCCCCGAACGCGCCTCCTGGAGCACGCTCTCTCCTGCATATCGCCTGTAAAGAACGACGCCTCGATCTTCCAGATCGAGGCGCCTTGGCTTACGTTTATTCGGTTTACTCAGCGTTTAGTAGAACATCCAGGATTCAACCCCCGTGGTATCCATACCCTCGGTTGGCAGTTCGATCGCGCTCATGCTGGTGTTGCTAATATCGATCCGCCCGTCGTTGATGGCGCTATTGGCGGCATCCAAACTCACCATCACGGCATCGTTCACCAGGCCGACAGGCTCGAACGGAATCGACATCAGGGTGCTTTCTCCACCCAAGAGCGGGCTTATAAACGCTCCGGAGACCACCAGCACACCCGGTTTGGTGTTATTCACCACCAGCGATCCTTCCGCCGCCATTTCGATCTCTTCACCCAAGGTGATTTGATCGGGATCGTAGTTCAGCACCAGTTTTGCACCGGCGATTTCGGCTGCATCATTCACGGACACATTGACCACCCACGAGTCGTTCGCCTGCTCAACCGTGGCGCTCAAAGTCCGCGGCGTGGTATTCTCTTGGCCGCTCTTTCCGGAAGGAATCAGCGGGTCGGGGCCATAGTCGTCAGCATTATCATCCGCCGGGAAGGAGCCGATCGACAGCGCCGCGCGCTGCAGGATCAAGGAAGCATCCAGGGTTCCCACCACACCGTCATCATTCACATCGGCGGCTTCGGGGAAATCAGGTCGGGTGATATCGGGATAACCGGTGAAGGAATTCACCAAGCCGACGTTATACCGCAGGACCTCGGCCGCGTCCACCGTTCCGATGACGCCGTCGCGGTTCAAGTCACCCCAGAGGAAGCGTTCGCCGATGTAGATGTCCGAGGGCAGGCCGAAGAAGTCCAGCTGGCCATCTTCATCGTTAATCTCTGTATTCGCGTTGATGAAGGAGATGGTCGATTCCTCATTTACCGTTGCTCCGGAAAAGACCCCCAGGCGTATCTTCACAAGGGTATCCAGATCCCCCGACGGTATCTCGTTCAGACCGCTTGACGCGATCGTCAAGAAGCCATTGGTATTATCCGCGTTGACCATAGGCGTATTAAAGTTCCTCGCCGCGGTACCAATCTGGCTGGCACTGCCATCGACGTAGTAAAACACATCCGGATCGAAGCTCAGTTGGAACTGATAGGATATGATGTCTTCGGTGTTATCCAAGCCGATGTTTAGCTGAATCCCCCCACCAGGAAGCGCAAACATACCCAGGGAGTTGTTCGTCGAAATACTGAAGGCACGCACATCGGTGATATCTTCGATCTCAGGCCGCCCGATGGTGAAGAAGTTATCACTTACATCCCGATATGTATCAGGATCATCATCACGCCGAATACGAATCAAGCACTGGGAGGAGTTGACTTCGTCTAAGCCATCACCATTAGGATCAGCCAGAAGATTAACTGTATTTGTATGCATGTAAGGAGCATCATCTGTATATCCACTATCAACAGCAACCACATCCTCAATCCATGTGGTACCCCCGTCTGTACTAAGATCAACATGCATATCTTCTGTACCACCTCCTGAAGCAGAGATGTATTGCACTTCAAGCGTCGTTTTCAGATGTCCACGATTACCGTCACTATACGCAATACCATCTCCCGCGGCAGTATTATCAAACCATTCACCACCATTGGGTTTTAACACTCTCACACCATCACCGCTGGGTGGAGGCCAATTTGCTTGTTCCAATGCACTTAATCCACTTATCTCAGAATCATCTGTAGGCAATACAGCAAAACCTTCTACTAATTTACCAAACTCTGTAAATGTAGGTTCACCAATATAATCTTGTATATCACGTACATTGTTATACCATGCTGCAGTCCATGCACCTATATTGCTTTCACGGAAATCCACTGTAGTCAATGTCGGATCACCGGTCTGGATACTAGTATGGGCATACAAATCATCAATATCATCACCATCCAGATCATTTTCTTTAGTGATCAATGTAGTGATTGAGGTGGGATCACTAATGGTTAGTACATTCTGTCCCGTTGCCGCTGCAAAGTTAAAAGTATCAAGGCCTGTACCTGAAACATCAACATAGCGCAAGGAACCTGAAGATTCATCGTCTAAATGTGTTAATATAATACCAACTGTTCCAGCGCCACCGCCTTCATCATGATTAGAAAGATTTGATGTAGCATTTGTTCCTTGATTATAAGCTAAAATTAACGTTTCGATATTCGATTTGTTATCGAAATTAGTTAAAATATTAGTAGTTCCACCATCCCACAACCCCGCCCCAGTCGCATCCAAATAAGTCAGCGTATCACTGATGTCATCAAAATCCCAGTTGTCTTCTTGGGGAGTCAACATCCAACGGCATACGATTTTTTCTAGTTTAGTATTATTTAATACTACATCAGTAACGTAATCACCCTGAGCACCAATATCTGTCCGCGAGACATACAATTCACGTAGTTCAGTGTTAGCTGATAAATCAATACTATTTTCATCATCTAAATTAGGATTACCAGAAACATCTAAAACATTTAGATTTGTCATATTGCTAGTATCTAATTTTGGATCTGCTGCACCACCTCCAGCTTCAATATCATTCAACGACAAATCCAGGTGCGTAATGTTATCATTGAAGAAGAACAGGTTAGCGCCTGCTGCACCAAGATCCCCCGTGAGGCCGCTGTCGGATGCGATCAGGGTTTGTAAGTTTCTCAGGTGGGAAATCTTCAGCTGGTTATCAGCGACTGCGCTTAGATCATTGCCGGAAACATCAAGATAGGTCGGGGTGGCATCGAGAATCAGGTCATTGGTTACACCGCCGGAATCCTGCCCCACCTGCTCGAAATTATTATTCGAAGCATCGATGGTTTCCAACAGCGCAAACCCTGTACCCGTCAAATCCAACGAGGTTAAATTGTTACTCCCCACTTGAAGAGTATTCAAGAGGGTGTTGTTTTCAAGATTCACCGTCGCTAGATTATTGTCATTCGCGTAGAGTTGCTTCAAATTAGCATTTTCCGTAACATCAACCGAAGTAAGGTTGTTACGCGAAACATCCAAATACTCCAACTCTTCCAAATCACTTACATCAATACTCGCCAGCGCATTACCCGCCATAATGATACTTTCCAACGCTGTATTCGTACTAACATCAATACTGGAAATCAAGTTATCCGAAAAGTCAATTTGGACTAAGTTTTCTTGATCCACCAGGAAGGGCTCTCCATCGCCGTCTACCAAGGTTGTAATATCGTTGTCAGAGCCATCGATGATCGAGACACTGTCAAAATACTCCAACCCGGTGACATCCGCCACACCAAGCCCGGAAAAATCAAAGGTTCCGGTCTTATTGCGTAATTCATCCTCGGTAAAATCCTCGCCTGGAAGAACTCCCATGAAGTTCTCGACCGCCGCACGGAACTGAGCGTCGGGAAAGTTTTCTTCAGTGTTAAATTCATTCTGTGCTAGTGCGGGAGTACCACAGAGCAAGACTGCGAAAAGACAGAAAATTGATATGCGCGTATAATTCTTCATTGTGTACGCCTCCTACATCGCCTCATTGTATTGTTGACCGTACATACCTATAGCGGTCTATTTTTTACAACTTCAACCACTGGGAACACATTGGGGAGGTGAGCTGTACGCCCTAACCACCACATAATAGAATCATAGATAAAAGTTAATACATCAAAGAAAACAATACATTTCCGATTCAGGAAAACTTACATTTCCCTTGCCTTCTCCCCCTCGGAGGGGCGAAGACACCAGGTTGTGTAATTTCATCATGAATCGATCGCATTCGAATGCTCCTGAACCCTGCACACTTTCTGGAGTTGTTGTTAGTTATCGTCGACTCTTGAAAAAACTTAACGATTTTTTTTATTTTTTTTAGGATCATTCCCCACAAGGCATTTTATCTTCAATAAATACAAGGACTAAAAATACAGGTAGGCTAAACAATTTTTTTTGCAAAATTTTTGTTAGGTTTTAAGTAAGTGCGTATGGGTAGGGTCTATTCTTTCATTCTTTTTGTCAGAATCAGGATAGCCAAAATTTTTGGATGTTCAGAATAAACTACCTGTAATTATAGGAATCGTGTTTGCACCCAACGCTTTAATTATAAAAACGGGATTGAGCCTTGTTCCTTATTTCCAAGACGGCCAAGGCAACGATCTTCACCTCATCCCTCCTGGCCGTTATCCTGAATATCCCCCCATCCTGCCCATCCTGATTCAGACAAAAGACATCCTCGCCACCCCATCGATAAACCGTTTATTCCCATTTCCCCAAGTATTCTCTCGTGATAAGCCGAAATTTTCACTCAAAGAAAAGAATCAGCCGTTTCGCCAGTTCGCGGATTTCGGAGTTTTTATGCTCGCTCATGCGCTCTAAGAGCCCCACCGGATCAACATGCGCCTCGAGTTGAAGGATGATATTTTGCACATTCTCCTCGACCAAGGGACCCAGTTTGTGCACCATGAATTTCTTTTCACCCGCAAGCAAATCTTCAGCCCGCACAAATTGAAAAAGCCAGCCTTCCTCTTTGATTCTCTTCAGCGCGACAAAGACTTCCCGGTTCAAACCATGCTCATCCGGGGTAGAAATCCCCCCGATCAACTCCCCCTTCATCTTCTTCATCAAGGTTTCTTCATAGAGGGTTTCCAACCGCGGGAGTTTCACCCGGTGAAGATCACGCTCCATGGGGATCCACCCCAACTGGTCAAACATCGTCCGGTAAACCTCAAGCGCCTCCAGCGAAGAGAGCACCTCAATCTCATAGACGGATTCCCCCTCCCGCTTGCGGGAAAGAAAAAGCGTCCAGGTTTGATCCTTTCGCTGCAGAATCGAGACCACGCACCCGGCTTCCGCCGGGGTTTCGAAGACCTCTCCAGGCATCTTCTTCTTAAGTTCAGAGAGCGAGGCCGCCTCAATCTGGGTCAAACTCTGACATTCTTGCGGCGAAAACCCAATCTCTCGCAATTCCTCCAAAATCTCCGCGTAAGTAAAAGTACCCATTTCCTCAATATAGAGTTTCGAGGGATCCTCTTCAAAGCGCGGATCGCCGCAGGAATAAAGGGTAAAACGCCCATTGGGCTTCTTTTCCAGCGAGTAATGCACCACCCACTCGATGAGCTCGTCGCCAGGCTGTTTGGCGCCGAGATACTCGCCCGGCATCCGCTCCGGCAGATGCTCCACCATGAGCGCCTCCAAACGCGGCAAGCCCAGCTGGTCTTGCTCGCCCTCGCTGATCTCCGGCACATACCCCGCCTCCCGATAGAAGCGCTCTAGCGCTTTATACACCTTCTCCGCGTCGAGCGGCTTGGTGTGATAGCGCCGCACGCTTCCCTGCTCTTCCCGGGCACAGTGCACAACCCAGCGCTCCTGCCCCCGGGCTTCGATACTCACCACGATCCCCGAGCCTTGAGGCTGTTGATCCTCCAACACCAGCCCCGGCATTTGTGCGATCACGTTATCCCACTCGATCATCACTCCTCCTCGCGAACCGGCTTAATACAATAAGAGAAGACTCGCACGACCCTCTTTTCCTGCACAAGGTGACGATTGATCACATAAGAATGTATATTCTGGGCAAAGCGGATCATTTCTTCAACCGGGGCTCCCAAAACACAGGACGCAGACTGTAGCTGTAAACTCGTTTGCATGAGTTCAGCGGCACGCTTCCCGTGCCGTAGCATCCCACGTTCATTCCCCATCCGTACTTTCACCCCCGCAGCCGCAAGATGAATCAGACCTTGAAGAAAACAAGCGGCCGCCCCCCGGCGGCCATAGGCATGCCACAAGGCCTCCCATAGTTCATGCGCTTCCCAATAATAGCCGTGGTTAAAGAGATCAAGCCCCATCCTATAATGGACACACTCACGCCAATTCCCATTCGCGGGCGGACGGGAAGGCGAGGGATGCAGCCTAAAACCATGCCCTTCCTCCGAGCGAAAGGGATGCGGGAACATGCCGGGGACATAGGTATAGGGCGGGAAAGCAATGTGCTGGCAATAACGGGGGATCGGCTGATGTTCTTCTACAAACATACTCTTCCTCGTCGAGAATACCTCTGATTATACCACGATCCCTCCAACCCCAACCCCTGAACAAAATTGCACAAAAGTGTATCAAGGATTGAAATTCTGGGATAGAAAGAATATGGTATTTTCATATACCTTATATATAGGCTATAAAAGGATATTAAAGTATAGGAAACCAACTCCATGATTACGCATCGTGAGCTACTAAGCGAACCCGAACAGATTGAACCCCTCGCCGAAAAATTGCTGGAAGAACAATTCATCGCCTTCGATACGGAATTTATCCGCGAACGGACCTTCTATCCTGTATTGGAAATTATCCAGGTCGCAACCAAGCAGGAATCATGGCTTATCGATGCGCAAAAATACCGCAACCAGGACTCCCCGCCCAACCGCCTGCAGCCGCTGCTCGATGTGTTCCAGCATCCCAATATCCTCAAGATCGCCCACGCCGCCCAAGCAGATCAAGAATGCCTCTATTCCAGCTTTGGCATCACCGCCATGCCTATTCTCGATACCGCGATCGCCGCCTCCCTGTGCGGCTACGGCGAACAGGTAGGCTTAGGCAATCTGCTCAAATCCGTGCTCAACGTAACGATCAAAAAAGGCCACGCCCGCACCAACTGGTCTGCCCGCCCGTTACCCAAACAATTGGTCAAATATGCCCACCAAGACGTCATTCATCTGGTCAAACTCGGCGAAACCCTCATGGCGGAACTGGAAAAATTAGGACGCAAACAGTGGGCCTTGGATCTTTCCAGCCAGTGGGAAGACCCAGAACAATACGAATCCAACCCCGAACAAATTCTCCACCGCCTGGCGAAAAATGGCCGTATCAATCACAAGAATTACCCCGTGTTGGCCAAACTGGTGCAATGGCGGGAAGAACGCATCCGCGAGCTCAACCTCCCGCGCCGATGGGTCGCAGACGATAACGTGCTCATCACTTTGGCCGATGTACGGCCAAAGGACATCGATCATTTAAAAACCTTTCGCGGATTAAATAAACGTGAAATCAACGATGACGGCGGAGAAATCCTGAAAATCATCGCCGAGGGAGAACAAAATACAGGCCTCACGATGCCCGTTTCCAATCAGCCAAATCCCCCCTCCACCTCCGAAGCACGTGCCATCGAACTTTTACGCTGCTATATCGGGATCCTCTCCAATCAACACAAAATCTCTTCCAGCAACTTGGTCGATCCCAACTATTACCTCCGTATCCTCCGCAGCCATCCCCAAACCCCCGAAGATCTTGTAAAAAAAGCCTTCCTCACCCCTCACGCCGCCAAACTCATCGGCGATGAAATCATTGCTCTACTGCATGGCAAACGCGCCCTCTCCCTCTCGCAAGGCGAAGTTAAAGTCGTCGAAGCGAAAGAAAAAACCTCCATCCCATAATCGCCTGTTTGAAGGTTCAACTCCTTCAGCGACCACTTATTCAACCCGCTCAAAAACATAATCTTATAGAAATGTCTCGTTTAATTTCAGGCTTTGTTTGACCCCTTGATGTTTAGAGATAACGGGCCGGTGGGATCGCAGTAAGGGTTGGTGGCTGCTTTTCATTTAAATACGTCTCGATCATGCTCCTCTTCTTCATCACGCTTGATCAGAAAATCCTTCGTCTCATCCTTGGAATCATCCCCTAGGGTAAAAAAGTCTTCCCCGTCTTCAGGTTTCTCTGAAAGAATGACATTCCCCGTTTTTTCATCTTTTCGGATATAAAACGAAAATTCATGGGGAGCCTGACTGCCTGCGAACGACCATTCATAAATATCTTTCCAGTTTCAACCATTGTTTTGACCTCCAATATATTGGATATATATCAAAAGCCAGTGTATTCCAAACTTATCTTGTACCAACGTTGCCATGATTTTTTACCCTCCCCTCAATGAGAAACGCCGCGCTCACACCCCTTCCTCATATAATGCCCAATCCCCGACGCTGGTCTCCACCGGTGTAGAGGTCGGCGTGAGAGTAAACGTGGGTGTA
>CAYQOX010000050.1:27285-29318 GCA_964419335.1 uncultured bacterium
GGCGAAGGAGTGGGGAAAGATGTGGGCGTCGGGGTGCGGCTCACCTCGCCTACAGGGAAATTCAGAGTAACACGATTGTTGGAGGGACGCTCATCCCCTTCCAAGGTAAATACCCATTCCAAGGTATGCAGCCCCTCTTGACTGCTGCTCCAGGCCGGGGTTCTCCATAAGGTGCGCCATCCGGGAGCAAGCGCCGAAGCATTGGAATTCTGCGCAATTAATGAGCCATCCACATAAACTTCGAAGCCATAGCCGGAAATTTCTTGCTGCCCATTGTTCCGTATCTCTGCCACAAAACGCACCGATTGCCCCACGGCAGGATTCTCAATCCGCTCATCATCTTCAAACGATCCGCCTCCATCATCGATGACGATGTAGACCTCATTGATCTTCAAATCAATATCCACGATCGCTTCGATCGGCGTCGGGGTATCCACTGGCATAGGCGTTTGTGTTACAGGCGTCGGGGTTAAAGTCGGAGCGTTGGAAGCCTCTCCATCGGCATATTCCACCGTCAAGTAATAGTCCTTGTATATATTCCGTTCAGAATTGCGCGGATTACGCACCAAGAGTTGGTAAGCACCCGCCCTTTGGGGTGTAAAAGAAAACGAGGGGAACTCTTCCACCGAACTTTCGCCTACGAATTCTCCTTCAGGATTGTTAACCACGATCATGCAATCTCCGTCAAACTCAATCCCATTCCGCGTATAGTAATAATTCTCATAGCGCGTTGACGCCATCGATACGGTTATATCAATCGCACGCCCCACATCATCCGCGGCAACCTCGAAAGAATAACCATCCAGAGTATCGCGATAGGTCTCTACACCCGCTACGTCATTACGATCTGCATGAGAAAAAGCCCCCAATACCGATTGGCCAATATTCATACGGGTAAAAGCCTCGCTGGACTCGTTAGGTTCCACTTCAACAAGGGCCCCATTGGCCAAGGGAGAATGCTGTCGATGTTCCTCCAAGGCGCCGTCCAGGATTTGCTGCGCCGTGACTTGATCAAAGATACCATAATAATGAGCGATGAAGGCTTTCACCGGCGGAGGGATCTCGGGATATAAACTAAAACGGGGTTCATCATCATAAGTCATATATGTATTAAAAAAGCCCCGGCTCCAATCTGTTTTGCCAAAGTCTTCTCCGCCCAAGGTCGTGGAAGGTTGCGAGGGGGGCGGATTGCTGACAGTATCCCACGCTAACCAATCAATTAAATAGCCCGAATCTAGATTATGCCGAGTGTCATAGATTGATTCAAAAGGATGCCGCAACCCCAACAAATGCCCCATCTCATGCAACATGGTTCGCCGAATCGGGAAACGCGCGGCATTCCCGCTGGAATCAACAAACGAGTCACGGGGAAATACATATACATAGGGATTCCCAAAGGGATTCTTGATGTCCGCGAGAGGCGCATCGTTTTCCAGCAAATAAGAATGAGCCCCAAACTGGGGGTAAGTGCTGCGAAATTGAAAAATCGGCGAGTCGGTATGCCATGCCCCAAACAAAGTCGCCACCCCATTGCTGTTCCCTAATTCATTGCTGGTGGTGGCTTCAATGCGTAGATGATAATCATCCCCTTCGGTTTCTTGAAATTCCAACCCCAATTTCTCCAGGACTTGATTATACAAATCAGCACAGAGCCGGAATTCATTCTTGAATTCTTCTACCTCCGGCTCGGTGTAATTACCTTGATTAACAAAGTCCGTAAAATCAAACCGATAACGGCATTCGCGCAACCCGTCGCCGTCCGAATCGTCACGGTCACTGGCTACAAAAATATACTCACCAGGCCATCGCCATACCCCTTGAGGTGTAGAAAAACCGTCATGCTCCCAATAATCCTCAGGAATCAACTTGGGATTAACGACCGGCTTTTTGCCTTCCCGTAACCGTTCCCGTTGCTCCCGCAAATACTCACAAGTAGCGCAGTGCATGGGCTCTAGAGTCTCCCTTTGTTTTTCTCCATGCGCACCATCCATCTCATGGCTGAAAGCGAAAAAACTATAAACGAGAAAGAAACC
>CAYQOX010000051.1:0-28531 GCA_964419335.1 uncultured bacterium
TTTCTTAAGGAATTGTTATGGTTCGTTTATGTTATTTTTTATGCTTTTTTTTGGTCGTATGGCAATCTCAGGCTGGTGGTCCTTTAAGTATATCCAATGGTGAAGAAGTTAAATGGCGAGATACCGGCTCTGCGATTCTCTTTCGATTGGATCAAGGTCGTTTAGGCCCTCTATCCAATTTTCGCGCGAATGCTGTGATGACGAATGCTTTTTTAAAGTGGAACCGAGTCGCAAATTCCACAATAAAACTAGACCGTTCTAGTAGGTCTCTTCCCTCGGACGTTACATCAAGTAATTACAATCAGATCATTAATTCCCTTTCCCAAGATACGAACGCTATCATCTACGATGATGATGGAGGGATCATTGAATTAAAGATGGGGTCGGGAGCCCGAGAGCATGTTTTAGGATTAGCGACAACCTATAGTCGTGGCAGTGAGATTGTGAGAGGGGAGGCGATTTTTAATGGTTATTTCTTTGAAGATCATAACTTAAGCGAGGATGAAATTCTCTCTACGATCCTGCATGAAGTTGGCCATTTATGCGGGTTGGACCATACCCAACATTCTCGTCATTTAGCAAACAATCGAATCGACACCGATGATCATTATGTTTCTACCATGTATCCCACCTCAACCGATAATGATGGGCTACGGAAGGAACTTTCTTTTGATGATCAATTGGCAATTTCTAATCTATATCCCAATCTTTATCATCGTAATTCAACTGGAGCCATTCAGGGGGTGGTTAAACGGGGTTCCCGTGAATTACCGGGGGTGAATGTCATCGCCCGGGATGTGAATGATCCCTTTCGCCGGATTGCAACTACGGTTACTGGCACCTACGAATTGAATCGCGGTACTTATGAATTAAAGGGCCTACCTCCCGGGAATTATGAACTCATGATAGAAGCGATTGATTCTCGCTTTACAGGAACCTCGAGTGTGGGGCAGTATTCTGAAAGATCTGGGGATCAATCTTTTCGCTCTCCCCCCAAACCGATGTACTACGATGATGACAACGGAGGTCGTAGCACAGCCTCTTTCATTAATGTGAAGAAATTTAACACGGTTTCTAATATTGAATTTTTGGTGGATTCAGAATCTTTACCCGAGAATGAGGCTAACGTGCGGATGTTGGCGATTAATTCGCAAGCTAAAAATGGAGCTCCGGCAGGGTACTATTCCTCTTTTCCCTTTTTACTTCATCCTGCGGGAAATGAAGGGCATATTTCGATCGAAGTTGAATTCGATACCAGGGCTTCTTATGTCATTGATGTAGGACGCGAACGGGCTAATGGGACGAAGGAAGAACATTCCGTGCGTGGGGAGGGAGAAAGTGAAATCATTATTCTTGGCGATGGGGGTGACCTGCCTTTAGAATCCACACGTTATTTTATCTCAATTGGAAATACAGGGTCAAAAAATTTCACCTATACGGTTAAGGTCGAGGCCGGGGAAGCACCGGTCATTACACCGACGGACACACCAACCCCCACTTCTACCCCCACACCGACTCCAACCCCTACCCGGACCACTCAACCGCGGCCGACTCCTACCTTCAAACCATATCCTACATTGCCGCCTACCTCCACACCTACGAACACACCTACACTCACCCCAACGCCAGTAGAACCGGTCAAAGGGGATGTGAATGGCGATAGTCGTGTTGAAACCGAGGATGCCTTGTTGGTGTTGCAAATGACGGTAGGTCTCCCCATTGAGCCGAGCAACGAACTGACATTGGAGGAAATGCGCGAAGCCGCAGATGTTAACAACGATGGGGAAATCAGAGTTGATGACGCGATTTTGATTCTGCAGATGGTGGAAGATCAATAGTACGAAAATCGGACTCCTGGCTCTTTTCGATGAATGGTTTCATCCAGGGGCTAAGCCATCCGATCAACCCCAGCCCAATATGATAGATCAAGAGTACATAGTACATTAATCCAAACAGGATTGCGGCTTCACGGGGGTGGGGATGGTTGGTTAAGAGAAACAATCCGATTAATAAACTCTCACGGATGCCCACCCCGTAAACGGTTGCGGGAACCAATCCTGCGAGAGAACCAAAGGCAGTGAAAGCGAAAGCATAAGATAGGGGGAGGGTGAATTCTGTGGCGATGAAGAGAAGGTAAATCATTAAGTAATTCAATCCCCAGATAAGTATAGAATAAAAATTTATAAAACACCATTGACTCACGGTGATGGAGCGCAGCGAGTGTGTCCATATTCGTACTTTTTCGTCAATCGATTGCGCGATGGTTTCGGGGATTTTGGAGAGTAAAAAGGCTGCTAATTTTCTTCGTACAAGAAAGAAGATCACTCCACCTGTACACACCATAATGAAAGCCAGCGTATAATTCGCGTACGGCTCTGGAATCCATTCTTGCCCGATCCACACGCCTATAACCACATAGACGAAGAGGGTCAGTATATCTAAAAGACGTTCGATCAATGTGTTCATAAATGCGCTGCGAAAGGAGTGCCCCGCATTCATCAAAAATTTTACTTTTGCGAATTCTCCCATGCGTCCCGGGGTCAGGCAGCCGAAGAAAAAACTCGAAGTTATGAGCGCGAAGCTTTGCCAAAAAGAAAATCGGATGGATGTGGAAGCCAGAAGGATTTGCCATCGCCATGCCCGCAATGCCCATTGGAGGAGATGTAAAGGGATGATCGCGAGCAACACCCATGGATTGATGGATCGCAATGCGGAAAGCATCTTCTCCATATCGACGACCCAGAGGATTAAGTAGAAGAAAAGCAGGATACCGACACAGCGAAATAGGATGGTTTTCATGAGCTTTCGTTATTTTTGGTGTGGTTAATGAAATAAATAGATCCCATTGGCACGATAATCGTCTTTTTATTGCAATACATCCCCCTGACCGAATTTTCTTCGGAGAACGATCATTCATTCGCGACAAGACCGCATGTAAAAACGTTTATAAGTCAACCATGGTTTGCTGGTCGGCGGCGTTGCGTAATTTCAGGACGATTTCAGTGATGCGGTAGCAATCTTCGGCTGGAATCACCAAATCCTCTTTTCCTTCGATATGCGCGATAAAGTTTTCAAATTGAGAGATGTTATCCATGGGGTCTACTTCATGCCGTGTTTTCTTTTCAGTTAATAAATAGACTTTGCCGAACATGACTTCAACCACCCCTTTGGTACCCACAATGCGCAGGCGATCATCTCCCCAAGAGGAGGCATTCCCGGGACGGCAATAGTCCATTCGGGTTGTGAGGGTGGCTCCGTTTTCCATTAGGGCGAGAATACTGGCGGTGTTTTCCATATCTTTTAAGTAGGGATTGCCGACATTGTTATGAAATGCCGAGCCTTTCACCAATTCCAAACCCGAACACCAACGAATCAGGTCCAAGGCATGGCAGGCAATGTAGGGGATAGTGCCCGCAAAGGTGGTGCGATTGCGTGACCATTCTGCCCGGCTGCCGACTTTGTAGGATTTCTGAGAAGAACATTGGGTGACTTCTCCAATATCGCCCGATTGGACAATATCTCGCACCCGACGATAGACGCCGCCAAAGCGCATATTTAACATCATGGTTAAGGCGACTCCGGCCTTGTGGATTGCTTCTTTTACACGCGCCAGCTGTTCTAAGGTCATCGATAAAGGTTTTTCTGTGTAGATATGGCACCCTGCGGCGGCCGAGTATAGGATGGCTTCGCAGCGGGTTCCATGAATAGAATAGACACTGACGATGTCTAGATCTTCTTCCTGCAGCATATCGTGGTAATCTTCATAGACCCGTGTTTGGGAGGTGAAAGGGGAGAAATTTTTGTATACGTCAATACTCATTCCCTGATCTTTTCCAACAGCCACGAGTCTTGTGTTGCTCCTATTTTCCATGGGGACCAGCGTGTATTTTTCATGGCCTTCTGCACCGATCAAGCCGACATTGTACATTAAACTTTACCACCTTTCTTTTGGTTTATGTTCTACTAAGTTCTTATTGATCTTACTCATGAATAGGGAGTCCGTAGAGGGGAATAGAGAAAACCAGGGGTGGTTTTCTTGTTCCACCTTTTTTTGGATAAGTCAAATCGATACAATCACAACAAGAATATCAACTTTCAGGTTAAAATAACAGGAGCCGACTACGACAGCATGGAAGAACGAAGTTTAGATGCTTTGGTTTTCGCTCCTCATCCGGATGATGCCGAACTTGGGATGGGGGGGACGATCGTTAAAATGATCGAGGCGGGGAAGCGTGTCGGGGTGATTGATCTCACCCGGGGAGAGCGGGGAACCAAAGGCAATGCGGCTATACGCGTGAAAGAAGCGGATCATGCTTCGCGTATATTGGGCTTACACTATCGCGGCAATCTCGATTTGGGTGATGGGAACATTATGGATCATGAAGAAAATCGGTTGGTGGTGGTAGAAGCCATACGGCGTTTTCGTCCAGCCTATGTGTTTATTTGTCCTGAGTTTGATCCTCACCCGGATCATAAGGGGGCGGCCTTTTTGGTGAAGGCAGCTTTTTTTCTCGCACGATTACCGAAAGTTCAGACTCATTCACCCGCGCATTCTCCCAAAAGATGCCTCCATTATTTTGTACATAGCATGAGAAAAGTGACGTTTTGTGTGGATATTACGAGACAACTTTCAACCAAAAAGGAAGCCATGAAAGCCTATCGCAGTCAATTCGTAGATGCAGAACTCCCCGAGGATTATTACTATATTGGTACGAGTGATTATCTCAACCAGGTGGAAGCGTATAATCGAACCTTGGGTGCCGCTATAGGGACTTCGTTTGCGGAAGGATTTTATTCAGAATTTCCTCTTTCACTTTCGCTCCCTACGATCCTCGAGTAAAACTTATATACAAACGCCAGTTACAGGTGAAACGGAGTTGTTTGTATGTTGAATTTTGATTCTTGGCAGCGCTGTGAGATGGTGCGGCATCTAATCAACTGGGCCTTAGCCGAGGAAAACGGTTTGATTTTGGATGTGGGGGGGTATCCTGGACGCATGCGTACGATTATGCCCGAACACACCTGGATTCTTTGTGACCCACGGGTCGATGCACCGGGGGATCAATTGCGAGGAAGCGCTATGGCGCTTCCTTTTCGGGATGAGGCGTTTGATTATTGTGTCTGTATGGATGTTCTTGAACATCTCGCCCCTGAGGATCGAACCAAAACGTTGGATGAAATGCAGCGGGTGGCGCGTTATGGAATGATTCTCTCGTTTCCTCATAATGATCCTCTCGTGAAGCAAAGCGAGGAATACGTTTGCCAAGTGTATCAGACTCTTTTTGAGAAACCGCATCCATGGTTGAGTGAACATCAACAGAACCCTCTCCCTAATTCGGAGCGTATTGTCGAGCATCTTCAAGAAAAGGGAGGCGAAGTTGCTGTATTTGATGTGGGCTCCATTCGTCGCTGGGTCTATTTACAAATGATGGATTTGATGCTTGAAGTGGTACCCGGCGGCCTTGATATAGCTAAAGAAATTGATGAAGAGTACCCCGAGCAGTGGTTTCCTTATGAGTTTAATCCACCGACATATCGGAAGATCATTCTTCACGTATTTCACGCAGATGATCCCCTGGAATTAGATTTGATTCATCCTACCGCAGAAGAAGAAACTGAGGCGGATATTGCTTTTTACCAAAGCATCACTAGCCGTTTGTTGATCAACTTGAATCAGGCGGTACAGCCTCAAGAGGCACCGCCAGAAGCCGCTCCAAAATCAAGCGATTTTGAGGAGACCCAAGAGGAATCACCCGAGCCGGTACTGGATAGCACCGCACAAGAGTATATAAAACGTCTTGAACAAAGCCTTCAAACTTGGGAAGAGACTTGTCAAACCATAATTCAACAAAACGAAGAAGCCCATCGTTGGAGAGATCGTTTAGAGCAGCGAAAGAGTTTTCGCCTTTATCGTATGATTATGAGACTCCTCGGAAGTCGTATTGAACCTTAATGCTTTATCCTTTTTTGTGCCAAAAAGGGTTCTCGATTTGATTTTGGATGTCATTGAGTGTAATATTGAAAACAAAGCGAATTATTTTTATAGTAACATGATGTGAAATATATGTTGAAATGAGAGAACAAAAATCAGATTAACTCGATTGGAGTAAAAACGATTTTTTCACGATTTAAACGTAAACGATTCAATATAGAAGATGAAAGTTCATCCAGTGGAATAACCATGTCTTCATCGAATTCCGGTCAATCATCCAGCAGTCGGAGAAGAAAATCATCTAGTAAGTCCTCTTCTTCACAAAAAGAGAAGCCATCACAAACCACCGCTTCTAATAGTACCGAACAAAAAAGCAGTCGCGATCGACGGAGATCCACCAAACAATCATCCCAAAAGAGCACCACCAAGGGAACGACAAAACAAAGCGAAGCGAAGACAACGCAAAAACCACAAACCACCCCAAAGAAAAGCACGACCACGAAAAAATCCAGCCGTGGAAAAAGCAAGAAAAAGACGATCCAAACCCGGATGGTTTTTGCGGTGGAAGCAGAATACAACATTGGTTTAATTACGGATAAGAACCGGTTGGTTGATTTTTGGATTGAACATGAGGACAGTGCTCAGCACGGGATCTCTGGGAATATTTATCGGGGGGTGGTTTCCAATGTTCTTCCTGGATTAAATGCGGCATTCGCGGATATTGGACTGGAGAAGCACGGGTTTTTAAGTTTCCACGATTTAGGACCAGAGATTGGCAAAAAAGGGCGACAATCGAAAAAAGAACTTAAGGTGGGCGATAAAGTCTTAGTACAAATGGCCAAGGAAGCCATTGCGGATAAAGGACCCGCCCTTACGGGCAAGATCTCAATCCCCGGACGTTTTTTAATTTACATGCCCTACACTGATGTCATCCGCATGTCGCGAATGATCGACGATAAGGAAAGAGAATGGTTACGTGAATTGGTCGAGCGGGAAGTGAACCGAGAAGGTGGGGTGATTTTTCGCACCGCTTCTAAAGGACGTAGCGCCAGGGAAATTCTTGACGATCTTACCTGGTTAACCCAAACATGGGAGAACATTGAAAATGAATTTACTTCAGGCTCTGGGCCTAAATTGATTCATCGAGAATTAGAACTTTTTGAGCGTATGATCCGGGATGAGTTCACCCATGATGTGGAAGAAATCGTGATTGATCATCCTCGCTTGAAGCATCGGATCGCAGAGTTTCTCAAAAAAGTCGCTCCCCGGGTTGATCCAGAAGTATTGATTACGATTCACTCGGATAAAAAGCAATCCATTTGGCAAAAGTTGGATTTAAAGCATGATATCGATCGGCTGTTTAGTAAGAATATTCATCTGGATTGTGGAGGACGGCTTATTATCGAGGAAATGGAAACCCTCACCGCCATTGACGTGAATACAGGAAAGAATGTCGCGGGTAAAACCGCGGATCAGACGATCTTGGAAACCAATTTGGAGGCGGCCAGAGAAATTCCACGGCAATTGCGGCTAAGGCAAATCGGGGGGATTATCGTCGTCGATTTCATTGATATGCGGGTTAAAAAAGATAAAGATAAAGTCTTTCAAACCCTGGAAGCGGAGTTGGAAAGAGACCGGACTCCTTCCGATATTCAAGAGTTTACCGATCTAGGATTGATCCAAATTACGCGTCAGCGCTCAGGAAAAAGTTTGACTTATCGCCTCACGTATACTTGTCCCCATTGCCAGGGTAGCGGAAAGAAACCGTCAATTAACTTGGGTTGATCAATTTTTCTTAGGAAATTGCTCCTAAGGGCATCGTTTTCAATAACATGGTGAATTCGGAAGATAGGAAGTAGCCTTATTGTTGGCGAAATCTTTAAGAATCTAATTATTTGTTTTTTTCTTCCTTGAAAAACCAAAGATGTCGATTATTATATTTTTGTGGACGGGCTTCCCAAGGATCGCTTAATGAAAGCGGTGGTCCGTAACACAAATCGAGCCGAAATTGTATATGTAGCCGGAGTGGTGGAACTGGTAGACGCGCCAGATTCAAAATCTGGTTTCCTTCGGGAAGTGAGGGTTCGAGTCCCTCCTCCGGCATTTTTTCCCCTATTTAAAGATTTTTTCCCTTCCAACGAACAAATCTTCCCACGATCCAGATAGTTACGTTTTTTCGCTGAATCGCTTTGGGGATTTATCCATTTATAGTGGAGATAGCCGGCTCATGGTTTAGGCAAGCGGGGCTAGGGGGCTCTTCTATGCTCGTTGACGTCACCGAAGAATTCATAAATAATTGAAGTATCCAATTTCATCAACAAGAGGAGGAGAAAAGTGAAACGAACTTTGGGGTGGATTTTTTCATTTATTTTAGGATTAGGACTTTTCATGGTGGAGGCGGGGCAAGCCCAGTTTCCTGACGATGCAGGCTATACGCCCATTTTTAATGGACGTGATTTGGAAGGATGGGAGATCCAATGGCCTGGTATTTGGGAGGTAGAAAAAGGGATTTTAGTGGGAAAACAGGATCCTGAAACAGGTGGGGATTCTTGGCTATTCACGAGCGAGGCGTGGGATGATTTTTCTCTCTATTTTGAATTTCGGATGACGCCTGAATGCAACAGTGGGGTAGGGATTCGGATGCCCAAGGGAGTCGAAGGTCGTCCCTCACAGCATGGCTATGAAATCCAAATAAGCGATATCGACGAACAATACCCCACCGGGAGTGTATTTCGTCATGTTTCTGCCAGTGAAGATTTGCACAAAGAAGGCTGGAACCAAATGTATATCGTGTGTGTAGAAGATCATGTTGTTGTTTATCTCAATCAGCAGAAAATAGTGGATGCACGCGATTTGGATAACTCACTCGCAGGACGGATTGGTTTGCAGGTCCATGGCGGCGAACAATTTGCGGATCAGGTGGTGCGATTTCGTAATATCAAAATAAAGGACTTAAAACCTCAGTATGAGGCAGAACCTTCTCCATTGAAATTCAAAGTACATCAAATCGATGATGAAATTAGTGAAGGTTGTAGTATCGTTGATGTGAACCGCGATGGAAAGTTGGACATTACCTGTGGTCCTAAATGGTACGAAGCCCCCGATTGGGAGGCACATCAACTACGGGAAGTGATCATAAGCGGAGAGTATATGAACAATTATGGTGAAATTTCGATGGATGTGAACCGTGATGGTTGGCCGGATGTGATTTCGGGAGGCTGGTTTATCCCAAAACTCGCGTGGTATGAAAATCCCGGTGAATTCAAAGACGAGGAGTTATGGAAGGAGCATGTAATCGCTGATGATCTCCATGGAACAGAGGGGATCTATCCCGCTGATGTGGATCGGGATGGGCGTACGGATATTCTTATAAACTTTTATAATATGAACCAGCCCGTTACCTATTTTAAATATGTTGGAACCGAGGAGAGTGACAGTGGTTTCGAAAGGCAAATAATTGGCACTCATGGTCGAGGACATGGTATGGGATTTGGTGACTTAAATAACGATGGCCGTGGTGATATTCTCACCCCAAGCGGTTGGTACGAAGCCCCGGTCAATCCCGATAGCGAAGAGTGGACATGGCATGGTAATTTTCAGGCTCCACATAGTGGGATTCCCATCGTGGTGGATGATTTTAATGAGGATGGAATGCCCGATATCATTTGGGGAGAAGCGCATGATTTTGGTCTCTATTGGCTTGAACAAACGCGAGATAGTGCGGGTCGCCAAGCCTGGATCAAGCATTTGATCGATGATACCTTTTCGCAAGTCCATTGTCCCATTTTGGCCGACCTTGACCAGGACGGAACCCAGGATTTAATTGCCGGCAAGCGTTATCGCGGACATAATGGAAGCGATCCCGGTGCGATGGAGCCGCTTTGCATCTTTTGGTATCGGATTGAGAAGGGGCCGGATCCTAAGTTTACCAAGCATATTATTTCCTATGATGAGAACATCGGAGTAGGAATGAATACACAAGTGGTTGATTTGGATGATGATGGGGATTTGGACTTGGTCGCTCCCGGGAAGACAGGATTGTATTTTATCGAGAACGTTACTCCATAACTTTTTCATTCTTCAGGCTTTTTAATCGTAAAACCCGAGGGGAGCACGGTGATGATATACCGGCTTCCCTCTTCCGCATTATGGGTTATGGAAGAACCATAGGTCATGTCGATAATTGGAATTGTATCTCCCCATTTCATCATCCAGCGCCACCAAGCTTCGTCGCTTTGATTGATTAAGGAATAGTAGGTGCGTTTCCCTAGACGTTCGTCTTGTTTCTCCTGCTCGAAACTATAGTAATCACCCTGAATGCGGGTGAGTTGATAGAGGGGTTGGAAGCCCAGAAAACTTAGGGTGGGATGAAAGCGAACGATATTCCCGCGTACGGTCCATAAATCACCACGGATGTAATATTCGCTTTCTAAGGGAGTTTCGTTATTAAGGGGCTCGCCCAATTCACTGATTTTGACGATATATCCATCATCGTTGGGGTCTGCATGAACTGTGATTTCAGCGATGGGTTTTCCGACAGCGAAGGCGCGGTATGTTTGTAAAATCAGCCCAAAATTGATAAAGACCAAGCCAGAGAGAAAAAGAAGCAGTCCACACATGAAAAAAGAACTATCCCGTAAAAACCTCCCTTTTCGCTTTCGGTTACCGGTGACGGGGTGACGCCGGAATCGGAGGATAGAGTTCCGCAAAAACAGGAAGCATAGCACCAGGGCAAGAAGTTCTAAGGTAATTGCGAAACCGTATATCGAGGTAAGGAGATCCATGCGTATCACGTTTCTGGGCTTTGAATTTCCGTAAATTTTATAGCGTAGTTATACAGATCATTGTTATTTATTGGAATAAGACTTTTCGATATTATAATGCGTAAAAAGGGAAATGGGGGTAAGATTGCGCTGAAAGATTGCTTGTATTTTCTTACTATTAAAAGATCCTCATTATTTTGTTGATTGTTTATGTAAATATATATTATAATTTGTTCTGTTTTGAGAGGGTGAAGGAGTTGTAATTTCTTGATTTTTCTTATTGAGAAGGGCTTTTTTTCTTGAGCAGACGGAGACACAATAGGCTAGAAAAAATGAAATTGGTTGATGACTTTGCATGGAATTGGTTTTTGGCTTATGTTCTATTGAAAATCGTTGTATAGTACAGGAAGTGTTTTTTTGAGGTATACCCAAATGGAGGCTGGAGAGACCTTCAGGGTAAAATAATGTAAAAAATGAGACAGATCCCTTTTAAAGGAAGAAGACTCCTTGTCTATGTTTGAGATAAGGTCGATCATTTCAGATACCAATATAGCTTATCAAACGTTATAAATGGTGTTCATTCTTCCATCTCTCTGTGGGATGATTTGGAGTATAGCCAATGCTATTTTCTCGAGTTAAAGGTTTTTTTTCCCGTGATCTTGGAATTGATCTTGGTACGGCGAATACGCTAGTTTATGTTAAAGGTCAAGGGATTGTGTTATGTGAACCTTCGGTTGTTGCCATTGTTAAAGGAACCAATCAAGTTTTGGCAGTGGGCAGCGAAGCTAAAAACATGCTGGGAAGAACTCCCGGCAATATTGTTGCAATTCGCCCCATGAAAGACGGGGTTATAGCCGATTTTGAAGTAACAGAAGCTATGCTGCGTTATTTCATCAACAAGGTTCATAATCGCACGCGCATGGTGAATCCCCGAATTATGATCTGTGTCCCCTCGGGGATTACCAGTGTTGAACGCCGGGCGGTTAAAGATTCTGCGATTAGTGCCGGTTCTCGCGAAGTGATGTTGATCGAGGAGCCCATGGCGGCATCGATTGGTGCTGGTTTGCCGGTGGCAGAAGCCTCGGGAAATATGATTGTCGATATCGGCGGAGGGACTACCGAAGTTGCGGTAATTTCTCTTTCCGGCTTGGTGGTTTCCCGTTCCATGCGGGTTGCAGGGGACGAATTAGACGATGCGATTATTTCTCATATCAAAAAGAATTATAATTTGATGATTGGGGAACGCACGGCAGAAATGATCAAGATCGGGATTGGTTCTGCCAAAAAGGTTGGTGAGGAACAGAGTATCGACATTAAAGGGCGTGATTTAATCAACGGGCTTCCCAAAACCGTACGAATTACCTCAGAAGAAATACGAGATTGCTTGCAAGAACCCATCAGCGCGATTGTGGATATTGTTAAAATCGCGTTGGAAGAAACTCCCCCAGAACTCGCAGCGGATATCATGGAACGTGGTATAATGTTAGCCGGAGGTGGTTCCCTTCTTCGCGGGTTGGACACCTTAATCGCCGACGAAACCGGTTTACCGGTGCACGTCGCCGATGATCCTCTCACCTGTGTGGTTATGGGTACAGGAAAAGCCTTGGATGAAATGGATCGTTTGCGTTCTGTGATTCAAACCACAGAAAATATCTGATGGAGTTCCTCGATTTCATTGATTCATTGTGGCATGGAGTACGCTGGCAGGCCATATCGTTTACCATAACCCAAAGGCGAATCGGCAGGGGTGATGGTGAAATCGAGTGAAACGGAGTTGATATTGTGTTTTATTCCGATCCTCGTCCCGCCTTCAAACGTAAAAAAAGATCAAACTGGGTGAGCCCGAAAACATTGGGCTTCTTTTTCATTCTTTTATCTCTCCTCTGCATGATGATGTTTGCAATGGATGAGGAAGGTGTCAATTCCTCTCCCTTTCTTCGTTTTCTTTATACTCCAGCAGCAATTCTTCATGGTGGAAAGAATTATGTGCAAAACACTTTTCACGATTTCATGGAAAATTTCCATGCGAAGAAAGAATTGGATGCTCTTCAGGAAGAGATGAAGCAAATGCGTCTGGAGTTGGTTGAGTTACGTTATAAACTCCGGAACTATGAAGCCTATCGAAAAGCCTTATTATTTACTCCCGAGGAGGAATTCCCCGCCATTGTGGCGATTGTCGTCGGTTATCAGGAACGGATGAATCGCAGTTTGGTCATCAATCGGGGAAAGAAACATGGTGTAAGTGTCAACATGCCTGTTTATACGGATAAAGGGTTGATTGGCCGCACGATCCTTCTCTCTGAGCATTTTTCTAAGGTACAACCCATTACTGATGCTGGAAGTGCGGTTGGGGTGTTTGTCGAAGGGACCCCTTATAAAGGGATTTTGCGCGGAACCGAAGACAACGACACCATGTTATTGACGGATTTGCATTTAGATTTTACCGGCGATGTGGTTCGAAAACCACAAGCGGGCATGGCGGTTTTTACCTTAGGGAAGGGGCCCGTATTTCCCATGAAAATGCTGGCCGGCTATGTTACCGATGCGACGACTGAGGAGGATGAGGTGGTTGTCGAGCCCGCGGTGGATATAGAATCAGTGGATTCGGTCTTGGTGATGACTTCCACTCGCTTGAAGAAAGAAATGCTTTCGCTCTTATCGGAAGAAGAATAATGCGAATTTGGCCTCGATTTCTCTTTGTTTACTTTTTGGATCTTCTCATCCGTATTTTATTTGGGTTGGGTCCTTGGAATCCAGATTTGTTTTTACTTTTTCTTATTTATGCGACGTATACCTGTCCCCTGGGAGAGGCTTTTTTTCTTGCGTTTTTAGGGGGGATTCTTTGGGATGGCGCCTTTCTTGATTTTATAGGCATGCATTCATGTTTGTTTGTATGTGCCGCTATGATTACATCGAAACTACGACCCCTTTTATGGCCCCAATATGCCATATCCCGTTTGATATTAGGAGTTTTTCTCTCCGCGGTGGTGCGTTTTGGGGAGACTATTTTTTGGCTTTCTTATTTAGATTATGAGATCCCTTTTGCTTCCCCTCAGCAATATATACTAGCGGGAGCGGTGGTGACAGGTCTTTGTTTCATGTTTTATCCATGGCAATCACGGCCTATTCATTTATCACGAAGATCACCGCAAACCCTGTTCGCAGAGAGATAGTTTTATGATGCAAAATCAGGCTACCCAAGTAAGTAAATCGCAGCGGATCGATCGCCGGTTACATATATTTCTTACTCTCAGTTTGGCTATTTTTTCCATTTTTGTTTTTCGATTGTGGAGTTTGCAAATTTATCAGCAAGAACAGTTTGAGTTACTGGCCAAGAATAATTCTATCCGTCAAGTTATTGTTCCGAGTCAACGTGGAAAGATTCTCGACCGTAATGGGAAGGTTTTAGCCGAGGATGTGAATTATTGGGATGTATGGGTCCCTATTAGCAATTGGCGGCGGACAATAACAGATGAAGTGAGTCAAACCTTGCAACTGCTTTCTGAAATATTGGATGAACCGTATGCTACCCTCGAGCGTCGTTATAAAACCGGTCGCCGCGATGAAAATTATAAACATGAACGCATCCTCATCAAAGAAAGAATTCCTTTTGACCAGTATCGAGAAATCGAAGAGCGGCGGATCGAATTTCCGAAGGAAGCCATGGTTTTTACCCAGGAGATGCCCACGCGGCACTATCGCTATGGTTCGAGTGCAGCTCATGTATTGGGGCATACCGGTCAAATTACTGCGGAGGAATTGAAAAAAGAACGTTATGCGAATTACAGCCGCAGGGATCGAGTCGGCAAAACCGGGATTGAATATCAGTACGAGAAGTATCTCCGCGGAGAGGATGGGGTTCGTGAAATTTTTGTGGATACGCATGAGATTCAGCGCGGAATCGCGCGTGAAGTTAAGAAAACAGTGAGTGGGAACAATGTTCGATTAAATATCGATATGGAACTGCAGCAAGCAGCGGAATCTATACTGGGGGCGTCAAAAGGGGCGATTATTGTTTCCGATCCTCAAAATTCTATTTTGGCTTTGGTTTCCAGCCCTCGGTTTGATCCGAATCGTTATCGAGAGGATTTCGACAAAAATCTTCTTGCTCCTGATAATCCACTTTATCATCGCGCGATTGCTACCGGGCATCCACCCGGATCGGTTTTTAAAATCTTCGAAGTTTTTGGTTTTTTGGAAAATTTAGGAATCGATCCTTCCCATCAAGTATTTTGTTCCGGTCGCTTTTATTTACCGGGAGTGCGCCGCCCTTGGCGGTGTCATAAACGTTCGGGACATGGGGATATGGATTTAATCCAAGCGATTAGTAAATCATGCGATGTGTATTTTTATGAGATGGGAAAACGTTTAGGTCTTGAGCGAATTTCCACGACCGCTGTTGATTTTGGCCTCAATAAGAGGACCGGTATTGATCTCCCTTCAGAAAAATATTATCCCTTCCCATCCCGGGCTACGCACCCTGATTGGACCAAGGGCAAGACCATTAATCTCTCGATTGGCCAGGGAGAGATGAGATCTACGCCGATTCAAATCAATACCGCTCTGGCCGCGATAGTGAATAATGGGACACTTTATCAACCTTTGGTTGGACGAGAAATCATTTTTCAAGACGGAAATAAACAATCCATCCAACCTGAGATCACCGGAACGATTTCTGCTGCCTCAGAAACGTTCGCGATCGTGAAAAAAGGGATGTGGGAAGTGTGTAATGATGTGATTGGGGGAACCGGTCGGCGGGTGTATGATCAGGATCCCGATAATCCCTGGCGGTATGCGATGAATGAGGATTTTGTCATAGCGGGGAAAACAGGCACAGCCCAATCAGGTAAAATCATTGTAGATGGAGAATTGGTGGATAAAGAGCCTCACGCATGGTTTGTTTGTTATGGTCCCTATGAAAATCCTGAAATCGTCATAACAATTTTAGTAGAGTTTAGCGGTCATGGAGGTGAGGTGGCGGCTCCCATGGCGAAAAAACTTATCGAGGTCTACCGCAATCGTGATAAACTCAAGGATCTTGTTTAAAATAGACTGGATTTCTATTTTATTAGCCTTAGCGCTTGCAGGATTTGGTGTAGTGGCGATTGCCGGTGCCAAAGGAGGAGGGGCGGGTGCTCATCTATGGATCCAGCAGCTTATTTGGGTCGTGATTGGCTTTTTGGGAATGCTGGGTATTCTTTTGATAGATTACCGATCTTTCCTTCGTTGGTCTATCTTATTATATATTTTAGGGATCGTGGGTTTGTTTTTGTGTTTTTCTCCTTTTGCTAGAGAAGTAAAAGGAGCACAGTCTTGGGTGAAAATCGGTTTTTTGCCGCAAATTCAGCCTGCTGAATTTGCCAAATTGGGGACGATTCTTTTTTTGGCGCGTTATCTTGGTTTTCGAAAAGAAAATTGGACAGGTTTTATTGACATCCTGTGTCCGCTTTTGATTGGGGCCATTCCTTCTCTTCTTATTTTAAAGCAGCCGGATATGGGGACTGCTCTTACTTTTATCCCTGTTACTTTGATCATGATGTATCTTGCAGGATTACCTATTCCGTTTTTGCTTTTTATCCTTTCTCCGGGTTTGTGTTTTTTAGGTTTTTCTCAAGATTTAATCTTTCTATTATTGTTTATCAGCCTCATTAGCATTTTGATCTTGGTCGCAGTGTTTTTTCGAGTGCCTTGGAGTGTAGTTATTCCTTTCCTCGCAGTCACGCTGGTGGGTTATGTTTTTATTTTCAATTTTGCTCCAGTATTATGGGAGAATTTCCCTGAGCATGCCAAGAACCGTTTAGTCGGGTATTGGAATCCCGACTTTGACCCAAAATCTACCAATTACAATATCAATCAATCCAAAATTGCGTTAGGATCGGGCGGCTTTTGGGGGAAAGGTCTGGGTGAAGGAATGCAGAGTCGGGGGGGGTTTATTCCTGAATTAGAGCATGATTTTGTTTTTGCTGTGGTAGGGGAGCAATTAGGATTTTTCGGGGCTAGTACGATTCTTATTTTATTTTTCTTATTAATTATGCGGGGGGTGGATACGGCCTTAACCACAAGGTCTCTGCAAGCCTCGTTGATGGTGACCGGGGTTTTAGCCTTCTATTTTACCCATATTATAATCAATATTGGGATGGTAACCCAATTACTTCCGGTGACAGGTCTGCCGTTGACCTTTATTTCTTACGGGGGATCTTTCATGGTTGCCAGCATGCTTGGAGTGGGGTTTATTGTCAATGTACGAATGCGGTCTACCACTGAAAGCACAGAAAGCCCCTTTATGGGTGGACGTTCTCCCTTAAATATTCCCACGCAAATCAAAGATGAATTTTAATTCGGTATGATTCCTCATTCTTTATTTCTCTCGATCTGCGTGGAGGAGATGTAGAGCAATTTACGCAGTGATTGAGCTGCGCTATTTTATAAAAGATGACGGTAAAATACGATAAGGAAAAGTGAATGAACCAGACTCTTTCATCCGAATTGTTTCTCGATCCTCAAAAGTTATCGCGTGAATTGTCCTCCCTCGGTATTGCCCTTACACCAGAGGAAGCCATTAGTATTAAAGAACGGTTGGGACGAGTTCCCACCCTGGCTGAACTTTTTGTCTTTGATATCGAATGGAGTGAGCATTGTTCCTATAAAAGCAGCAAGCATTTATTAAAAAAATATCTTCCCGTTTCCGGGCGTTTTGTTATCCAAGGTCCAGAAGAAGACGCGGGGATCGTGGAATTTACGTCCCATGAAGGGCATCGCTATGGGATTGTGATTGCTCATGAGAGTCATAATCATCCTTCCCAGGTTTTACCTATAGAAGGAGCAGCAACAGGAATTGGCGGGATTGTGCGTGATGTGGATTGTATGGGCGCTTCGGTGATAGGAGTGGCAGATCCATTACGCTTCGGCGATCCTAAGGGCCCTAATGCTCAGCGAACTCAATCGATTGTCTCAGGTGTTGTGGAAGGGATTTATAAATACGGAAACGCGCTTGGGATTCCCAATGTGGGAGGGGATGTGGTTTATGACCAAGGATTTGATGATAACTGTTTGGTAAATGTGGTCGCGTTAGGGATTTTGCGGGAAGAGGAAATTGTCCATAGCCGCGTACCTGAAGGAGGAGTTGGGTATGATGTGATTTTGGTAGGAAAACCGACTGATCGTTCTGGTTTTGGCGGGGCGTCTTTTGCTTCGGGGACATTGGATCAAGAAGATGAAGAAGAGAACAAGGGCGCAGTGCAGATACCGGATCCCTTTTTGAAGAATGTTCTTCTTCATCACAAGGCGACTCACCAGGTGCGGCAATTGGCACGGAAAAAAAATCTTTCTATTGGAATGAAGGATTTAGGTGCGGGCGGGATTGCCTGTGCGACTTCGGAAATATGTGCTTCCGCTGGATATGGAATTGAAATCCAACTCGAACAGGTACATATAGCCGAACAAAATTTACCTCCGGAAATTATCCTTTGTGCTGAAACCCAGGAACGCTATGTCTTGGTGGTTCCACCTGAATTCACTCAGGATGTGTTGCGTATCTATAACGAAGATTGGGAACTCCCAACCATCTGTTCCGGTGCAGGGGCTTATGTCATTGGTACAGTGCTGCAAGAACCGGTGATGCGGGTGCATTATCAAAATAAGATGGTGGTTGATCTCCCGATTGATTTTGTCGTGGAAGGGATTCGCTATGATCGAGCCTCGCGAGAGCCGCAAAAGCCGTTTCATGAGCCCGATGTTTCGATGCCCTCCGATTTGAATAAGTTTTTTCTCGATCTTCTTTCAAAGCCCAATATGGCTTCCAAAGAAAAAATCTTTCGCCATTATGATTCAGAGGTTCAAGGCAACACAGTAATTCGTCCTGGAGAAGCAGATGCCTCGCTGATTATGCCTCTCGATGGATGTAATGCGGGTATCGCTTTATCGGTGGATGGAAATCCTTATTACGGTGAAATTTCCCCTTATTGGGGAGGGGCCAATGCCGTGGCTGAGGCGATGCGGAATGTGGCTGCTATCGGTGCTTGTCCTCGTGCGTTGACGGATTGTTTGAATTATGGCAACCCTGAAGTGCCGGAGGATTTTTGGGCGTTGGAAGAGGGCATTAAGGGAATTGCAGACGCGGCTAAAAAATTAAATGTTCCACGAGGCTCTGAGGAAGCCATTCCGTTTGTTTCCGGGAATGTTTCACTTTATAATCAATCCGCCAGTGGGCGTTCTATTCCTCCTTCGCCAATTATCGCTTGTGTGGGAGTCATGGAAGATGTTTCTCATGCCATTACAATGGAAGCCAAACAACCGGGGAATCTGATTCTCTTGGTGGGAGAGAGATTCAATGAACTCGGAGGTTCGGAATATTATCGTGCTTTGGAAGTTGGCCAAGGAGTCAATGTTCCCCAAGTTCGTTTCGAGGAAGAGCGCGCTTTGATTCAGGGCACTCTGGATGCTATCCAATACGGTTTGGTGGAATCTGCTCATGATGTTTCCATGGGAGGGGTGCTGGTTTCTGCGGCTGAAATGCTGCTGGCCAATCATCCCGCAAATTCATTGGGAATGGAAATCCATCTCAAAGACGTGGAAACCGATTTACGTGAGGATTTATGGCTCTTTTCCGAATCGAGCGGTATGCTTTTGGAGGTCCATCCCGAACGCTATGACACCCTGATAACCCTTATGGGGCGTTCTCATTTACATCCTCAATTCATGGGTTATATAACCTCGAAAGGAAATTTGCTGGTTCGCAGCCGAGAGGAGAAAACGCTCCTTGATCTTTCTGTTGAAACCATGCGAAAAGCATGGCGCGGCGAGTTTGGATTAACCCTCGCCACGTAAGCCCACGATATAGTAGATGTAGCCATTTAGCCACCAAAATTAGGGGGGAAAGAGCCGGTGTATTCTTTCCCATCTACTTTAAGCGAGCGAACAATGCTGGGGTCTCCACCGTAATAAAAGATATCGCCGCTGCTTTTTAAGCCATTGCTTGAATGATAAGAATTCCCATAGCCGCCTTTACGCTGTACGCCTGTAAATGGATTGGCTGAATAGAGCCCATCCTCAACCAAATCAGGCCCACGTGAAAAGATGTTATAAGCGACATTGCGATCCCCTTTGCTGGCCACACCGGTTTCATACGCAGCCTCTTTTCCACCAAAGCGAATTTCGGTGGAATCTTGGAAAGGATCATGGGGCAGGGTGGAAATATAGGGGATGGGATGAGTGAGGAAAAAGAGCCCGGCTTCATGGGGAGGGCGATACCCGACGAAAATATTGTCTTCAGATTCGGGGGGATAACTGTTGTTATCGAGAAAATACATCTCATGGGCTTTGGAAAGCGTAACAAGATCATTTTTTACGCGTGCCAACTTTGCTCGCAGTTGAGCGTTCAGAAAATTGGGGACTGCGATTGCAGCCAGTATGCCGATGATAGCGACTACGATTAGCAGTTCGATTAGAGTGAAACTAGTTTTCTTATTCATCATGTTTCTCTCTTGATTCAAACGTATTTTTGTAGGGGAAAGCCTTGCGTGATGAACTCAATGGGGATATTTTTATTCGCTTTCAATAATTAAAGAATGGTATGAAGTGTCCTTTGCGTAAGATATCGTGGTTCGTATGTCCAGCAGAAGTGTTTTTATCTTTACTTTGATTATAGACTTATATAAGAATAGCAGGGATTGATTTGTAAAATCAAGCTAAAAAATCATTTTTTTCTTGTTCCTTTTTTTGATGTTCTTTTATTGTCCAGATTCCATTTCTATTTACCTTTCTGGAATGTAAAAGTAAAATAATAGAACTCAACTTCGTATAAAAAAGCGAACCTGCCTTGAAGAGGATCGCTTGAAGGATTGATAACCACCATGATGAATAAAACTGCTGCCAAGGTCGCCGTACTCCAGTTCCCCGGTTCTAATTGTGAAAACGAAACGGCTCGTTCCTTGCGATGGGTTGGCTTGGAACCTGAAGTTTTTCGTTGGAACCGTGATCCCCAGCAATTAAGGCAATTTGATGCATATATTTTGCCCGGAGGTTTTACTTACGAAGACCGGGTGCGCGCAGGGGTTATCGCTGCCAAAGAGCCGCTTTTAGATACTTTAGTTGAAGAAGCGGATCAGGGAAAACCTGTATTGGGGATCTGTAACGGGGCTCAAATTTTGTTGGAAGCAGGAATGCTGCCCGGTTTTCAACCGGGGAAAGTACAAATGGCTTTGGCGCACAATTATTTTACCTATCAGGAGCATGTTGTCCGGCGTGGCCATCATTGTGGATGGGTTCATCTCCGTTTTGAGGCTGAGCCTACGCGGACTCCTTTTACCCAAACCTTAGCCCGGGGAATGTTGTTGCCTATGACGGTGTCTCATAATGAAGGACGCTTCACGAGTCAGGATCAATCGCTATTAAAGCAACTCGATGAAGAAGATATGATTGTTTGCCGTTATTGTGATGATGAAGGTAATGTCGCCAATGCTGGTCTTCCTGTGAATCCCAATGGTTCTGTATCCAATATCGCGGGCCTTTGCAGCCAACGTGGAAATGTCATGGCTTTAATGCCCCATCCTGAACGTGCTTTCTTTTTACGCCAAGTCCCTTCTGTCTTCCATGGTTCTTGGGGGAGCAAGCGGCGAAGTATTTTGCGTGATACGCAAGCTTTAAATCAACCGGGACCTGGATATGCCCTCTTTCAATCCCTTGCCGACTTTTTCCAAAATTAAAAAGTAATTTTATCTTTTCCGTACTAAAGAATCGATTTTTATGATATTTTGATTAATTAGGATAGAAGTATCCTTTCGTTGAAGATATCTTGTATCTTTGTTCCACTATGTAATATTTGTTTTTAGAATGTTATAGATATTTATTGTTTTCTTGGTTCAATCCTTGAATAATCCAATTTTTTTCTTGTAGAGTTAAAAAAGAAAGGTTAATCTATATTCTTAAAGGATAAACTTTTTGTAAGCTGCTCTTTTAAAATATCGATTATATTCATGATGGAAGTATTAAAAGAAATGGAGTTGTTGTTAAACAAGAATGGTTATTAGCAACTCGCTATTTTATACACCTTCCAAAGTGGATGAATTTCAAATTCCGAAAAATTCGGAAGCGAACCAATACATCCCTTTGGATTTAAAATATTTAAAGCCAGAGAAGGCTACGAGTTTTCCTATTTATGTTTATCATCCCGCCCGAGAACGTTTTGTTCTTTTTAAAAGCGCGAACTGTGCTATTAAAGAATCCCAACTGGCGATGTTAAGCCGTGGGGGAAGAAAACCGGTCTTTGTTCCTAAGGAAAGTTCGTATGAGCTGAACCAGTATCTTTCCGAAGATCTTCATAATATCGTAGTGGATCCCCAGATCCCGCTTCAGGAAAAGACGGAGAAATTTCACAACATCGCCAATACTGTATTAAAAGGGTTGTTTGAAGATCCTCCCAATATGAAAGAATTTGTCCGAACCGCCAAGAATATCAGCGATTCGGTTTCGAAACTCATCCTGGAAGATCCGGCCTCGATTTTGCAGCTCAGCCGTCTGCGTTCTTATGATTACTATACCTATAGCCATAGTATGAATGTGACCGTGTTGAGCGTAGGGCTCTATTTGGATCTGATGCCCAGTACCACAGAAGAAAAAATGCTCGACTTGAGCCGTGGGGTTTTGTTGCATGATGTAGGTAAATGTGATATCCCCACGAATTTGACGAATAAACAAGGGCCGCTTAGTGAAGAGGAGTGGGAAATAATGCGCAGCCATACGGTGAAAGGGTATGAACGTTTGGAGAATGATTCTAGTTTATCCGAAGACTCCCGTTTAATCGCATTGTATCATCACGAAGCTCTAGATGGGTCAGGTTATCCTGAACAGAAGCGGAAAGATCAAATTCCTTTTACTTCAAGAATATGCAAAGTCGTAGATGTCTACGACGCTTTAACTTCGCGGCGTTCTTACAAAGATGGAATGACTCCCTACGAGGCGATTTCTCTCATGATTCATGAGATGAAGGATAAGGTTGATCATGATATCTTGAAGGCATTCGTGCTTTTCTTACGAAAGATGGGAAAAATGTCAATGTAAGCATTTTTTTTACTTTTCTCTCTTCTCCGCTCTCTCTCCTAGAAAATAGCATAAGCCATAGAAGAACAATCGAACTCGAAATTTGGCTTTATTCTGGATAGATATCTCCTGTAAGAGGGTCGATAAATATTCCTCGACTGGGTAATTTATATTCGGATACCTTCGTCGAGGGGGGCGTGATGAGGCTTATGGTTTCTAAGCTATGGACTAGAGCGGATAAGTACTTCCAACAAGAAGAGGTTTTGATATCCGGATCAAGATAACGTCGATCAAGTTCGAGTTGAATGGCTTGTACAGCGGGATTTTGACCATACGCTTGGGTGGTGAACGCCCCTTGATAAAACCCGGCATGTATCACACGCACACCATTTTTTTCCAATTCAAAACAAAGACACTCTTGAATCAGACGATTACAGGTTTGGCCATCCTGCGTGCCGATATGAATCGTAGGTTGGTAGGGGCTCGTGTGTTCCTTATGAGGTGTGGTGCTATGCAGGCTGATCAGGAGGACGCTTCCGAAGGTTTCGATTGTTTGTTCGAGTGCGCGATTGAGTTGTTCATGGTAAGGATACCAGTAGCGGGTTAGACGTTCTTCCACTTCGCTTTCGGTAAGAGGTTGATCATAGAGCGGTATCCAACGATCGCCTTCTCGGGAATGAGGAGAAATGACGCCGCCGTCTTCATGTAGGGCTGAATGCGGCCAGCTGGGGCAAACCCTTGAATCTACTCGATCCGCGCCCCGGTTTAGATCGACGACCAGGCGGGATAGGTTTGCGATGAGCAATTGGCCACCGAGTTTATGGTGAAGAAAGAGAGCCGCTTCACGGGTGGTATGATCAAATCGTTTTTCAGCGGTTTGAACCAGGTTTTGATGGTGGGAAAAGGATGCGGGGACTTCGGTTCCAGCATGGGGCACTTCGATGACCAGGTTTCGCGGGTTTTGGGAGCGATGAATGAAAAGAGGAGAGCACATGTTCTTAAATCAGCCTACTTCGATTACACTATATGTTGAGTGATTGTCTTGTCTTTAGTTTAAAGTATAACCTTTTTTCATTCCTTTGAGCGGGTATAAATTGGAAACGCATCAAGAAAGGGAATAGAAATGACTTTACCTTCGCGAGAATTGGAAAGCAAGCAACTCGATGATGTTATTACAGAGGTTTATAGTGAATTGCATGAAAACGACGAAGTTTTATCTGCCCCGGATGGCGATTTTGGTATTTTTAAGTATACAGGAACGAGTCCACAAGCCCAATTTTATTTGAATAAAATAAGCAAAAAACGGGAAGCAAAACGCCCCGGTTTGGGATTTGTTATATTGAAAGCAGAGCATCCGGATTTTTTCCGTTTATCTTTGGATATTGAAATCAGCGAAGATGTGTCAGGCAAAGATCCCCAAAAGTTGATGGAGATCATGAACACCTATACTCATAATCAGTATGGAATGAAAGCGCCGACCTTTGTACTTTATCAGCAGCCCGCCCATAGCGGCAAGCGAGGATGGGCGAACAAAACTTTTGTGGGGATCGAGATCGAAGTGAATGACAATGATTTTAATGCGTTGACAAAGATGAGAAAGAAACTCTTAACTTTCTCTCGCCGCTTATTTCAATCGGTGGATTATGCTCTGACGGAGTATTAGAAAAGCGGATACTTCCATGCTACCCACTTTGGTTAACGCCCTCGCGGTGATCGTTGGCTCTTCGATCGGTTTGCTTTTTTATGGACGATTAAGCCAGCGTTTTCGACTCATCCTATTTCAATCTATCGGTCTGACGGTATTGATGTTAGGCCTGCGAGATGCTTTGGCCTCGCAGGAATTACCCTTACTGGCGTTGGGAATGATTCTTGGTGGGCTTTTGGGAGAAGGGTTGAATTTAGAACAGCAGTTGGAGCGGTTAGGGGCGTTTCTGAAAAATCTTTTTAAGCAGAAAGATGATTCACAATTCATCGATGGTTTTGTGTATGCCAGTATCTTGTTCTGTGTCGGAGCGATGACGGTGGTGGGTACTTTTCAGGCGGGTGTTAACCATAATGGAGATGTGCTTTATACCAAAAGCATATTAGATGGCCACGCTGCGATTTTTCTCGCAGGAGCGATGGGGGGAGGGGTGATGGCCAGTTCGCTAACAATACTTACACTCCAGGGAACGCTTACGCTGTTTTTCTTTCTGGTTGGCTCTACGCTTCCTGAATATATCATCACCGAAGCGGGGGCCGCAGGGGGGCTTTTGATCGCAGGGATTGCGATCAATCTCATGGAACTGGCCAAAATCCGTCTCGGAAATCTCTTCCCGGGAATCATTCTCGTTCCGCTCTTTGTGTGGTTGAAACATATCCTATTCGTTTAAACGAATCCCAGGTCTCCTTTTATTCCGTCAATTGCTTCGAAGTTAAATAGCCTAATATAGCAGTCGCTTCAGAATCATTGGGATCATCTTCCAGGATTTTTGCCATCGTTTCGGAGGCTTTGGTGAGATCCCCGTTCATGAAGTGAATGTAGCCAGCGAGGAATTTTGCTTCTAAATTTTGAGGATGCTTTTTAATATAGCGTTCCAGCATAGAGAGATGAGCGTTGTAATCCTCGAGTTTTCCGTAGTAAGTGGAAATTTCCACCGGTTTTTTGATCCAGTCTTCGTTTAATTGAAGCGCCCGACGAAGCACCATCGCCGCGGTTTCATAGTCTCCGGTGGCGAAGAGGCCTAACGCATAACCCATCCGTACCGTCGCATTGCTTGGTTGCATACCAGCCGCATGTTTAAATTCGCGTTTGGCAATTTCATAGTTCCGATTTTTAAAGGCTTTATTGCCATCATCCAGATGTTCTATGAACGTTTTATTTTTATAGTCAAAGTCGCGAGAAACCTGTTCTTCTTCTTTGTCTACTTCTTCACGAGGTGTATCTTTAGGTGGTTTCTCTTCGGGTGCTCGTTCAACGATAACCCGTTCACGTTCAATGACCGTGGGCTGATCCGATTTCTGTTCTGGCGGGGTTGGATAGTAACCAGAGGGTGCTTGGGCATAAGACGGAGGAAGTGTGTGTATGTAAACAACACGGGTTGGACTCGCCGAGGAACGCTGCGGACGATGGGGTACGCTCAAGGGGCGCTTACCGAATTCAAATACTTTAGGTGGTGAATAATCAATTCTTGGTTCCCATTGTAGGATCGGATAAGCATAGGCATAACCGCTTCCCTTGAAATAGGGCCGCAGGCGATAATCAACCGCATCACTGGTCACTGGAGCTATGAGTGCACAAAGAAATAGTCCTATGAAACTAATCAACAACGTGTTTTTCATCGATCACGCTCCTTGCCGTTTTGTATCCCCAATCTAGTACGGTGGAGATCATCTCTTGTTATTTTAACACCCGGAAGGGAAAGACATATTCATATTCCTTGGGACGATCGGATCGATCTTTAGGAATATGTTTCAACCGGGTAATTTGAACTCGTATCGATTCAAGTTCTCTATAAGAAACATTGAAGTAAAGATTACCTTCGACGATAGCCCGAGGGAAAATGCGGATTGGCCCTGTAGGCAGCGCGTTTGAAACCATCCCGGTAAAAGTTGGGCCTACATAGTGGGTATGACCGTGGAACCACCATGGGTTATGAAAAGAATAATGGCCATAACCATAACCCGCCGAGACAAAAGTCTCTCTTCCTCCCATGATATAGGCTCCTCTCCCCAGAGCCTCTTTAGGAAGGGCATAGAATTGCCTTCCATGCTGATCGAGGAGCAAAAATTCCTTGGGTACAAATTCCTGATGTTTGTCGCTTTGGTTGATCAAAGCGACTCGGAACGTGGTGATGCGATTCCCCATGCGATTGGGCGTTTGTACCCGTCGTACGCTGATGGCGATGTTTTCCTTACTAATAGTGGCCATTTTTCCATCAGACGTAATTCGAATATCGTCATGACTAGGAATCGCATGAAACTCGGCGGTGCTACATCCCGCGCTTAAAAGGAGAATGCCACAAAAAAGCCAAACCCATTTTTCACGTTTCATCATCTATTTTCCTTCAAGGTGTTTAAGGTGTGATTTTTTCTTATTGCGTATTATTGTCTTCACTTAAAATCTATCGTTCAATAAACTATCTTAACTAAATTGTACGATGTATGGAGCCAAAAGTCCAATTGTTCTTGTAAAAATATTGTGAATCGAATAAGGAATAGAATATGAATGAAAGCAGAGTGGGATGGGGATCGTGGGGGTACCTTCTTCTTGCGGGGGTATTGGGATTTTTCGCTGCGGGAAAATGGGTTATACCCATCACAGTTTGGTTGGCGCCCCTGTTGATGATTCGTTTTTTACGCAGTCAAAAGTTTTGGGTAGGCTTGCTCGCCTATTTTCTGATTTCTTATTTCTCTGTTATTGTGAATGCGAAAGGCTTAATTCCCATGCCGGGGGGGCAATTTTATGGATTTTGTGCGATTGCGGTGTTGCTGAGTTACGTTCCTTTCGCTGTGGATTGGCATTTAACCCGTACTTTTCGGGGGTTTTGGGGTACACTGATTTTCCCCTGCGCTTTTGTGGTTTTTGAATATGTCAACGCCCATGGGCCTTTTGGTACATGGGGGTCGATTGCTTACACGCAAGGCGACCATCTTGGCCTTATTCAACTTGTTTCACTAACAGGGATTTGGGGACTTACATTTTTGATCACCTGGTTTGCTTCCACTGTGAATTGGATGTGGGAAAATTCCTTTGCGTGGCCTAAGATTCGTTCGGGATTGGGGATTTATGCCTTTGTTTTTTTGCTTGTTCTTTTTTATGGCGAAATACGGCTGCAATTGTTTCCCCCTCAGTCCGAAACCATCCGGGTTGCGGTTCTCACGCTTCCCGATTTTCAACAATCAGTTGAAAAACAAGTCCATGCTTTACAGAAGCAGAATCAAAGTGATTGGAATGAAAGCGATAAGGTGCTAGATCAATTACTCAACCGGGTTGAAAAAGAATCTCGTGCGGGAGCGAAGCTTGTTTTATGGGCGGAAGTTTGTAGTGTCATTCATTCGAAGAATTATGCCTCGAAGCTGGATCGTATTCAGGAGTGTGCTCAACGCAATGAAATCTATTTAGGGGCATCGATTGGAGTGCTTCAACCGGGCGAAGGAACTCGAGTTGAGAATCTGTTGCTTTTGATCTCGCCTGAAGGCGAAATATTGTGGGAGTATCAAAAGGCAAAAATACCCATTGGAGAACCGAGCCTGGCGGGAGAGGAAGAACTGCTATTCTCTTCGACACCTTTTGGAATCATCTCTGGGGCGATTTGTTATGATAATGATTTCCCTGACTACATTCAGCAGGCAGGAAGAAATCAGGTATCGCTTTTTCTCAATCCCACGGGCGATTGGTATGAAATTAAAGAGCCGCATAAGACCATGGCTGTGTATCGCGCGGTGGAAAACGGGTTTTCTTTAATCCGGGCGGCCAATCAGGGAATTTCTGTAGTAACTGACTATCACGGGAAGGTGTTGGCACGCGCTGATTACTTCAAGACGAAAGACCATACTTTGGTTGCCCAAATACCCACAGGAAGGACTTCGACCCTTTATTCTCGATGGGGTGATTGGTTTGCGGTAGTTTCGCTCATCGTATTCCATCTCTTCATCTTTACGAAAATAGGCTACCGGATACAAAAAAGGCGTGAGGCCAAATCAGAACCTCACACCTCTTGATGGAAAAGGTTTTGTTTACGCTTAGTCTTCGGGATTGTAGTATTGCATGGCTTCCGGGATATATTGAGTTTTTAGATTCTGGATTCGAGTTTGAGGC
>CAYQOX010000052.1:0-27062 GCA_964419335.1 uncultured bacterium
CAAAAAAAGGGGACAGGAGAGATCCTGTCCCGTGTTTGCGTGGAAATATGACTTCTCTATTTGTGTTTATTCGCTCCAACTCATGGCGAAGTCCAGCACGTTGGCTCCTGCCAGCGTGACCCGCTTGAATTCAGCCCAACTATCGATTCGCTTTAGCCACCCAAAAATATATCGCGGACGGAAGTAGAATTGGCGGTAAACCCGTCGGATATCTTTCGTTAGTTCCTCGTTACTTAGTTCAGTGAAGAACTGGTTAAAGAAGGAATCGCTGTGAAGCCGGCTGATATCCATTTGGCTTCCATCCCCGATTTCGGGATGAACTTGAGCCACTTCATCGAACAAATGGGTGCCGGGATAGGGAGTGGTAATACCAAAAGTAATGATCGTGGGATCAATCTCTTTTACAAACTTGATGCTTTGGTTGATGGTTTCTTTGGTTTCGCCGGGGCTGCCGATCATGCAGTGGGCATGAGTATCAATTTTATAGTCGTGGCACCATTGAAAGGCTTGCCGGGTTTCTTCGACGGTAATATCTTTACGAACGTTGTCTAAAATTTCTTGCACACCAGATTCCACCCCAAAGCGGATTAAGTGGCAACCGGCCTCTTTCATCGCTTGAAGCATTTCTGGGTCGATATTATTCACCCGGGAACTGCAAATCCAAGTTAAATCCAGATTGCGTTCTTTAATCCCTTTACATATTTCTAAAACTCTTTTTTTGGAAGCAGTGAACAGCTCATCGCGGAAAAAGATTTCTTTATAGCCCAGGTTTTGGCAATATTCCATTTCTTCAAGCACTTTTTCAGCACTGCGGAAACGAACTTTTTCGCCATAAAAGCCCGGCGAGGTGCAATAGGTGCATTTCGCCGTACACCCCCGGGTCGTGAACATGGTGGTGAAAGGCATACGTTTTATGATGGGATTAAAATAATCGATTTCTTGGGGAAGCATGGTACGGTCAGCGATGGGGAGTTCATCCAAATTTTTAATCATTTCGGCAGGGGGATTGATGTTAATATTTCCGTTTTCGTCTTTAAAACCGATTCCTCGAGTTTGTTTGAATAGATTCCCCCCTTGTTCCAGTGCATTCAGCAGGTTTAACAAAGTGTATTCTTGTTCTTTTTGGACGATAAAATCAATACCTTGCCGTGATAAAGTCGCTTGCGGCATGAAGGTCGGTTGCGAACCGGTGACGATGGTTTTCATTCCAGGTACGGTTTGTTTTAACTCATGTAAGATTTCAGAATCTTCGACAATAGTCATCGTCGAAGTGAGCATGATACATACATCCGGTTTTTCGTCGGCAAACTTTTGTTTGACTTGATCTAATGAGTATTGAAGGCCAGCAGCATCAAAGAGAGAGGCATCGTGTCCTCCATTATTTCTTAAGGTTGTGGCAACTAATAATTGGGAAACGGGAGGAAATTGGATTCCCGCGATACGTTTTCCTTTACACCAACACCCATACACCAAATCGCGTGCGACGTTCTTACTGTGTTTGCTTGGTGGAATAAGAACTATTGCTTTCATTCGATTACTCCTTTTTTAGCCCGAACCGAGTCGGGATCTAATCATTTGAAGATTGAATAGGCATTAAACGTTGTGAATGTTGATAATATAGGTCAACATTTATTGATTGTCACGTGAATACTGCAAGAATTGGAAAAAAAGTTACATCGAAAATGGTCGAAATCCCCCACGTATTTTAAAAGAAAAAAGAACCTACATAGCGATTATGACATAAGTTGGGAAAATGGCAAGATTTGGGGGGGATAAGATGGAACAATCGGTACAGCTAAAGCAGGACATACATCTATTCTGCTTGATATGAGATCATGAGAAGAGTGGTTAACGCGTATTACTCGACCCAAATTTTGACTTTATATTCTGAAATGACATCTCCTTGAACCCATATTTTGTCATTTTTAATGTGATTTAGGAAGAGCAAATCGGTTACTCGGGCACGATGGTATTGGTTTGCCGCTTGATAGAAAAGAGGTAAGGGGGATTCGGATTCAAAGAAAAGGGTTTGGTCAATAGAAAACTGTTTCGCATTAGCATTCACTTTCTCGCCGCGGAGAGCTTCGATTTGGAAGGTTTGGTTTTCAGTATGGAGTGTACGTTGACCGTTTTCATAAACCCATTTGGGATTATTGAGAATTCCTATCCAACCGGCTTGAATTTCAGAAGTCGTGATTGTTTTCATGGCAGTTAACGTGTCATTGATTGTAAACACTCCATCAGGGTTGGATTGATAATGGAGGGCTGAGCGAGCTTGGTTGTTTCCATGGATTATTTCTAGCTGGGCTGAGAATTGTTTGTCGTTATGGGTGACCTTAACATCTCTTATTTCAGTGGATAATGCTTCGTTCTGATCTTTTAGGACAACCCGGTCTAGCCCATTATGTTGATGGGGAGAGACGATGCGATCCCTGCGATTAGCAAGGCATTGGGCCATTTGTTTTGCACCCCAACTGAAGGTATGGATAGCATGATCGGTGCGGTTAAGAATGATTTTCCCCCGATCCAATCGAAGTACACCTTTTTTGGGTTGATAATCATCGACGATGTTCTTGGCGCAGTGTAAATGTAACCAAACTTGGGCTAATCCATAAAAAATATCATGTTGGGTGGAGGCGAAAAAATATTCCTCGGGTAAATAGATTTGGCCTGAGTTTGAGCGGGCCTGCATTTTTTCTAAGGTGTCCAAGCAATTTGTGAACAATTGCCAGGCGTTGGGGTCATCCATGTAGACAGCCATCATTATGTGGGCCTTGAGCCAGTCTGGATTACGGAAAAGACGCCAATCTTGGCCAGAGGGATAAACATACCCGCCGTCTGGAAGAGAAAACCAGGTCAGATTCTCATAAATTTCGTGAGCATTATAGAAAATCGCTTCAGGGGCTTGGCGTCCAGTCAGTTTGTAATCGAGTAAATTTCCCATGGTTAGGGTAAAGCAGGTCATATAGTCGGGGTGAACAATCCCGTGATTTTCCAAGGTAAAATCGTCATAAATATTGGCGCCGGTGAATTGTTTGGAGACCGGTTTGCCGTCGATGATCTGGTTTGAATTTTTATCCGCGGGTCGTAAAAAAGAAGACAGCACCCATTTTTGAAATTGCTCTTCCCAAACAGGGCGGCGGGGATCATTCGGCATCAAGAGCATGGCAACGGAAAGGATTTGGCTATTCCATGCGTTTTCTTCCGCTTTTGTATCCTGCTTAATCTGGTGGGGTGGCTCGCTATTTGCGATGCGTTCTGCTTCGTGGCGGATAACCCGTCGTATATCTTGTTGAACCTCTTGGGGTAAGTCGTCCCATATCCACCACGCGCCACGTGCAAGCATATGCGCCCAATGGGCGGATTGCCAAGCATCTCCCCATTTTTTCCCGTCGCTGGTGGGGCGGGAACCGGTTAAATGGGTGGTGGTGATATATTGGATCATAGGGAGGATGTATTCGTTGAGTAAGCGGTCTCTCTCTATGCCCACGATGGAGGCGTCATATTCCCCGAAACGATATAAAAAGGCGAAGCCTGCAATCGTGTTGGTATTGGGTCGAATCCAATGTTCCCCGCTTTTACTTTCGGTTAATAAGAGGAGGTTTTCATCTTCTTCCCAGGGATGGATCGTAGATAACAGGTAGTGTGCCTGCTTTTGGCATGCTTGATAAAGACGGTTGCAGACAGAGGCTACATCGGGTTGTTGGAGGAGATCTTCGCGGGGGAGGGTTAATTTCATGACGTCTTCATTTGGTTCAGCGGGTAACGTGCTCAGGCTTTGGAGAGAAAAGATGGCCATGAATATAAAGCAAGTCAGGGATTTAAAGTTCATGCGTTTCATTAAACCTTTTTGATCGGATTAGGATGTTCATAAATACAAGTGTATCATAGATCACCCACTTCTCCGCAAGGTTTTTTGTATTTTTAGAGTTTATTTCCGTAAGGGGTTGTTAGATTGTTATTTTTCTATGAATGATTTGCCTTGGGAAACAATTAAATCGGCTAAAAGACCCATCATACCCATCATGATGCCTCCGAGGAGGAGCAGGATATCTCCTTCTTGAATTTGGTAATGCAGGAGGGCGTTGTAAGTGCCCCGGCCTAATCCCGCGAGAAAAACCAAAAGACTGATGGGCATGAAAACGCGCAAGGGATCGAAATACATGATCATTCGGACAACGGTGGTTAAATACTTGCTTGTGTCTTTAATGGGATGAAATTTGGATTGCCCGATTCGTTTGTGGTATCTCGTGGGGATCCATTTCACCGCATAACCGTTGCATAAAAAAGCGAGGGTCATGGTGGTCACGCAGGAAAATCCATTGGGGATGACCCACATATATTTCACCATGATATCCCGTTTAAAGGCTTTTAATCCGGTATTTAAGTCGGGGATATGGACACCGGAGAGGTAAATCGCCAGTTGTCGGATGAGCCATTTCGCAGGTACTCTCAGCGTCTTGATCGTTCCTTGTTCGGAGGTACGGGCTCCATTCACTTGATCCCACTCCGGGAAATAATCCAGCATTTTGGGAATATCGGCGGCAGTATAGGTCCCATCCGCATCAAGCATAACGATGATTTCGCCCCGAGATTGAAGGATGCCGGTTTTGCGTGAGGCCCCTGATCCTCCGTTGATTTTCCGTTGAATGAGACGCACGTTTTTATTCTTCGCCACCTCAGCGCTGGCATCGGTAGAGACATCGTCCACGACAATAATTTCATAGTTATAGGAGGTGGTATTCATCGCCGTGCGCACATCGTCAATGACAGGTCCGATTGCATCTTCTTCGTTGTAACAGGGAATGACAAGGCTCACATCGAGGGAATGGTTCGAATCGTAAATTTCAGGCATGTTGACCTCAATCAATTCATATGTCAAGAAATGATATCGAGCGTTATCTTTTGGGAGGATTCCCTTTACGCTGATCTTTAACCGCTTTTCTTCTGAAGAAGAGTCGTGCTTGCTTGCTCCACTTTCGAAGAATGTATCCTAAAACGATTCCCCAATTTCGCAAAGTGGTTCTCACGATTCCGTTATGCCAATGGCGATCAGTAATGTGGACCGGGCAGTTTAAATAAAGCGGGGAACTCATTCGATTCATACGAAAGGATAATTCCACATCTTCCAAGGTGGGTTGTGAAGGAAACCCACCAGCTTGTTTTAGTAAGCGTGGTTTGAAGAATTGGGCCTGATCTCCGTAGGATATACCCAAAAAACGTGCTCGAGAATTATTTCCCTTTTGCACAAGCGATAGAAGTTTGCTTGAGGATTGGATTTGGTGGCCAAAACAACCACCGACAGCGTTGGGATGTTTTTTCAGAGCTTGTAGCATTTTATCCCGGGCTTCTTCAGGAAAGCGCATATCGGCATGGGCGATCAAAATGACATGCAAAGAGGGGTTTGTTTTAAGTAAGTGGTGGATCCCATGAGAAATCACAGAGCCTCGTTCTTTTTTGGGAGAGTGAATGACAGAAAGGCCAAAGGCTTTGGCTTTTTCTACGGTATGATCTTGGGAGCCTGCATCGGAAAGAACAACCATGTCTTTGTTGGCCAAAAAGGGAGACAAACTTTGCAGACAGGTTTCGATGTGTTCTTCTTCATTATATGTAGGGATGACAATACCAATTGGGTTCATATTGATTGTTCTCAGAGAGGGTAGATTGTGTTCGCTTAGAAATAAAACACATTGTCTCGTAGCATTCTATAATAAAGATCCTTTTTAGAAAGCCTCAGAGGGATCTATGAATTTGATCCATATTGTGAATGTTTTTCAAGAATTGTAGTGAATATTTGTATAAAAAAGTCTATAATATAAATAAAGGTTGATATCATTGGATTGTGATCTGGGTCGAATCGGGTGAAAAAGAAAAGCGTATAAAAATGGATCCAAGGCCAGGAACGCGTCAAAAAAAATCGGAATTTCAATTAATCCTCGAATTTATCGGTTATCGCAATTTAATCATTGTCGGGGTATTGGGGAGTTTGTATTTTAGTTCCGGTATTTATAACTATATAGGCGGGATGCCGTTGGATCAGGCGTTTAACCCTTATTTTGCGCTTCATGTTCATAACAGCAATAAAATTGCGAGTTCGGTGAATGATAGTATTTCCAGTAGTCTTGATTCGATGGTAGGAGCCATCGGTGATTTTTTCCGAGCCCAGTGGGAGCGTTTTGATGTCTTCTTTCAGGAAAATATTGCTCCTTTCTTGAAGGCGAATCCCATTTTGAGCATAGTCATCTTGGTTCCGACGGGATTTTTGATCACGGTTTCGATTTTTTTAATGCTAGTATTGTTGTTGAAAAAGATTTATGCTTCTCTGCCAGAGGCGTATACGAGGCCTTTATCCTCTGCGCGGCGAAGTAAGGAAGAGGAAATTTGGTCATTTGATCCACGTCGCAAACCCACCGATGAGCAGCTACGGAAAACGATGAAAAATTTGGAAAAACATGTATTGTTGGCACCGGCTTTAAGCGGGAATGTGCCTGAGGGGGCGGATTTGACGATCCGGGATATAGCTCGGAAAAACCAAGGTTCCGAGTATAGTTATCGTTGTGCTATTTATGTTATGGGGCCTATTAAAGGGTTGAATTTGAGTAATGAAAATGAAGTTCCGCTTGCTTTGGACCAAATAAAGAAGCTGTCCAACATGATGGGGCGGGCGGCGGTTTATGAAACCATACCGTTAGATATGGTCATTTTACGGTCGAAAAAAGGGAAAACCAATTGGCAAGTTAACGATACCACCTCGGCGATAAACTTAGGACGCTCTTACCCTATTAAGGTCATTGAGCAAGTCATGGCCAAGCATAAGAAATATTTTATCTGGGATTCCCGTGCGAAGAAATCAAAAACCGGTTATGGTTTACAACAGAAACCTAAGATTACCGATGAAGCCGCTTCTGAAGAGCCGAAGGCTGTGGATGGGTAAGAATAATCGGTTAATCTTGGTTGTTCCAATCCTCTTTTTTTTTCTCAAGTTCTTGTTCTTCTAAACTCAATGAAGATTCGATATCCTTAATTCCTTGCAATAACCCATTAACATCTTTTTTTAAGGCATTATGGATGGTAACTAAACCAAGTTGCACGTGGGCTGCCGCTTCTACGATGTCATCGAGGGTGGGATCGTCAGGTTGATGAGTACGTTTGGTTTCGATGACTTTTTCTAAGCGTAACAAGATGCGTTTGTTGGTTTCGTACATTTCAGCGAGAGAGCGCATGGAGTTGGTAAAAACCATCAATGAAAATTCATTGGTGAAAATTTTATCGGAAATGGTTCGAATTTCATCCAACATTTCATCCAGCATCTTGTCGCGTAAAAAACGAGTTTTAGCCATGAACGAATTTCCCCTTTAGGATTGCTTCATATTAAGTCATCTATAATCAATGAAGTACGCGCACACTTTTCTTCGCACTCTCGATTCCATTGAAAAGCATTATACTGCAAGAAATGACGTAATGCGAGGATAAATCAACATGGAATCAACTCTTTTTTCTCATGACTTGAAAGTAGAGAACGTGGTTTTTGATTTAGGAGGAGTATTACTCACGTTTAATCCCGAGGTTTTTTTACCCTATATTGTCGACGATGATTCGGATAGTGCTTGGTGTTATCAGAATATATTGAAAGGTCCCCATTGGGCTGAATTAGATCGCGGCACGCTCACCATTGAGGAGGTAAAGCAATATTACATAGAGCGTGCGCCTCAGCGGAGAAAGTCGATTGAGCAAATGTTTGATCATTGGCTACAAGGTTTCATTCCCATCATTCCAAGTATTGAGATCGTGCATAGTTTAAAGGAAAAGGGGTATCGTGTGTTTTTGTTGTCCAACTTTATTAAGGAATATTTTGAGGTTATTTACCAAAAATATGACTTTTTCACTTTGTTTGATGGAATCGCTGTTTCTTATCAAATGAAAGCGATTAAACCGGAGCCGGAAATTTATAAGCAAACGATGCGTCGATTTTCTTTAACCTCCAGCAATGCCGTTTTTATCGATGATGTGAAAAAAAATGTGGAGGCTTCGATCCAGGCCGGACTTCCTGCGCTGCGTTTTACTTTTCCGGCAAAATTATGTAAAGATTTGAAAAAAATAAAAGTACATTGTTGAGAAATTGCTTTGACATCGTTTTTTCTTTCAATGGCAGGATAGTGATGGGGATGGGTGGAGATGCCTTTGTAAAAAAGGGCGGAGAAGAGCCCCGCCCCTTTGGATTTCATGTATGGTTTTTGCTTTTAACGAACCATCCAGTCTCCAACTTCGGTGGCGAGTCCCAAGGCTCCGATGAAGGTTCCATCGGCACCAGCACTGGCTACAGGAGAATCATCTTGCAAGTGGAAATCGCCATTGTCAGGATCGACATAGAGGGGATCGGTATTAAGGATATTGCTTGTACTGATGGTTTCTGTTTCTCCGCCAAACTGATTGTCGGCGAATACGTTGCAATATTCCAAAGTGAATTCTGCGAGAAAACCAGCATCATTGATGAGCCCATCCAAGTCAACGATATTGCAGTTGGTGAAGGTCGCGGTGATGATATCGTCTGGCTCGGTGGTGGTGGATACGCCAATACCGATGAGGGATTGATAAAGATCGCAATGGTCGAAAGTGGCTGTGGAGAGACGGTCATTATAAGTATCGAAGTACACATGACTACCAACGCTATCCGCCATCACGGTGTTGGTTACGGTTAATACGCCGCATTCCATGCGAAGGCTATGATGATCTTCTTCATTGCCACTGTGGAGGATAACGCAATCTTGCACGGTTACATTGGGTAGGTCTTCGTCATCGTCTTCTAGTTCATCTTCTTCCACTTCAATCCCGTGGTTGCCTGAATTGAGGATCGTACAATTGGTTACGGTGGTATTTCCATCTCCGATATTTAAGCCATTACCGAAGTTCCCATCGAATTCGCAATCAACGACTTCGAGATCACCGTCATCAACTTCAACCCCGTTTCCATTTTCGTAAAATACGCAATTTCTGACAATGGAATTCGGGGAAGGGACTTCCATGCCCAATTCGAGAAGGAAATTGGCACTAGCGAAAGCAAAGGGCCAATTGGTGAATTCGCAATCTTCAACCGTGAGATTATTTGCTAACGCTGAGCCACCTTGGCTCAAGGTTACAGCGTCGAGAGGCGTGATCGCCGCTCCGACCACATCCCCATCCGTATCGGCGCCTGGACCTTCAAAGACACAGTTCCGAAGGATGACATCTGAACTGATGATGGTTATGGCTACGTTAATGTTGAAGTTATTCAAAGGGGCTTCGTTTTGTACTATCTTCACACCTTCAATAACAACTCCATCGCCATAGACAAAGAACCCCATATAATCTGCATCCCCAAAGTCGGCCCCTAATTCAGCCAAGGATTGGACTCGGTTGGCTTCGTTAGCGATAACAATTTCAACCTCGGCTCCTTCGGCCGCTTGTAAAGTCAACTGGTTTTTCTTGGCCGGTGGCATATTGATATCACCAATACTTAGATCTTCGTTATAGGTTCCTTCATGAATGATGATGGTGTCGCCTTCGGCTGCGGCATCGATGGCCGCCTGAATGGTTTCGTAATCTCCGCTCCCATCTTGAGCCACATTAATCGTTGCCGCATAAGAATTCATTCCCGCAAAGAAGAACAGGGCACCTATTAGAGTAAAATGTAAAAAGTTTGTTTTCATTTGTTTCTCTCCTGGATATTATTTTTATATACAAGCATATGCTAATTCTTTTTAATAAAAAACAAAGTAAAAGTCAATAGAGTTTTTAAATAAATTTTATAAATATCTTTGCCTTATAGGCTTGGATGCTATACTCCAAAAAGGATAGGAAGCACAGAAACATCTTTTATTGTATGAAGGATATAGAAAAGTCCTTGAATAGGTTTGTACAAACTTTATGGATCAACACGCTTTACATGTACTGGAATTTTATAAATTAAAAGAGCACCTACGTGGATTTTGTGCTTCGCCAATGGGACGCGAAGCCGTAGATACCTTGCAACCTTTCACCGATTACAAGGCGATTCAGCAGGCCCAACGTGAAACCAGTGAAATGGTTCGGCTGATTAGCGCTCAGCAGGAGCCGCCCTTCGATAGGGTTCATGATGTCCGTCAGCCGTTACAGCAAACCCAAATCTCGGGAGCCGTATTGGATCCGGCTGACATTGTTTTAATAGGAGAAGTTGTGATTGCGGCTCGTCAAATGAAGAATGCGATTCGCAAAGCCATCGTTGATGCCCCCTTGGTGAGAGAATATGGCTCACGGTTGATTCATCATCCCCAAATAGAAAAGGCTCTGGATAAACTCTTTGATGAGCAGAAAAACATCCGGGATGATGCTTCGCATGAACTTGCCCGAATACGCCGTAGTCTGCGCCAGCAGCGTGAACAAATCATCCGTCGGCTTGGACGCATGATGCGGCGGCGGTTACGGGATTACCTGCAAGAAAATTATTACACCCAGCGTGAGGGGCGGTATGTTCTTCCCATTCATACCAATTTTCACAATAAAGTCCCGGGAATTATTCACGATCGATCCAGCACAGGCACCACGGTTTATATTGAACCTATGGAAATTGTGCAAGATGGGAATCGTTTAAAAGAACTGCAGCGGGAAGAATATATGGAGCTTCGGAAAATTCTCCAAGAAGTCACGGCGCAAATCGCCCAGCGTTATGATGAGTTGATGCAAAATTTGGAACTTTTCCGCCATTTGGATTTCCTCGCGGCCAAGGCTCGCATGAGTTTGCATTATGAATTGAACGAGCCGATTATCCGTGAATCCGGTGCGATTTCTATTGAATATGGGCGACATCCTTTGTTGCTCATTCAGTTAGGCCGCGAGAAGGTGGTGCCATTAAATTTACTGATGAAGCCGGAAACCCCAGGTTTGGTTATTACTGGGCCTAACACCGGAGGGAAAACGGTAGTGCTTAAAACCCTCGGGCTTTTGGTGCTGATGGCTCAATCCGGTTTGCCGATTTCTGCAGGGGCCAAAACCGAGATACCGGTATTTCAATCCATATGGGCGGATATCGGGGATGAACAGAGTTTGGAACAAAGTCTTTCTACCTTTTCTTCTCATATGAGCCATATCCGGGATGTTTTGCAAAAAGCGGATCCTCATTCTCTGGTTTTGTTTGATGAGTTAGGCTCGGGGACCGATCCCAGCGAAGGCGGGGCACTCTCCTGTGCCATTTTGAAAATATTATATGAAAAAGGGGCAACCTTTTTGGTAACCACCCATCTTCGTGAATTAAAACTCTACGCCTATCAGACCGAGGGGATCAACAATGGAGCGATGGAGTTTGATTTAAATACGCTGGAGCCTACTTTCGTTTTTACTATGGGCTTGCCAGGTCAAAGCAATGCGATCCAGATTGCAGAACGATTAGGTTTACCCTATGAGGTTATTTGTGAAGCGCGTGCCTTCTTGGGGCAAATGGGGGATTCCCCCGAAGAACTTTTACGCCAGATGGGGGAGGAATTGCGTAAGGCTCGGGAGATGCGCGAAGAGGTTGGGGCCGAATACCGCAAAGCGAAGAATTTAAAAAAAGAGGCAGAAGAACGCGTTGAGCGTGCTAAGCGGGAATCACGCGCTATCACCACCCGGGCGGAACGCAAGTCGCAAAATGTACTGGATGAGTTGGAGCGAAAACTACGGGAAATCGAACGCCGCGAGGATGAGTTTAAAAAAGAGTGGCAAGCACGGTTTGAGCAACTAAACAAAATTTCCTCACATACGAAGAGACCGCCATCCCTTGCGAAGGACATTAAAAAAGATATCCAAGAGGCACGATATGAATTCGCGAAGGAATCTTCTACGCCTGCGCAAGAATTTGTTGAGCGCCGTGATTGGACTTGGGATCAACTCAAGCCTGGGGTGCAAGTTCGGGTGGCGGGATTTTCACAGCCCGGAGCTATTGCGAAGGTCAATCGGCAAAAGAAGCAGATCGAAGTGGCGGTTAGTTCGATGAATTTGCGGGTGAATCCCGAGCGTATTGTGGCGATTCTTGATTCTCGTGAGAAGGTGAAGCCACAAAAGAACCATTCTGAATTTACTGTGGATCGTCCCGATGAAATTGATCGTGAACTCGATATTCATGGATTAACGGTGGAGGAGATGATGCCGCTATTGGAACAATATATTGACCGTGCTTTCCTCGCGGGAATCTCATCGGTGCGAATTGTTCATGGTCATGGATTTGGGGTGTTACGACGGACGGTGCGTAAGTACCTGAAAGAGAATCCCGTGGTTCTGAATTTTCGTGAGGGGATGGAATTTGAAGGCGGGGGAGGGGTTACCATTGCCGAGTTTAAGAAAATGTAATTCCAATCTCGGCGAATGCTTTTTCTGCGGCTTTATCCCAACCTCGATTGGCAACGGGATTCGCGGGGCTGGGATGGGGGATTTTAGAAATGACGATAGATTTTGCCTCGAGACACTGTTTGGCTTGTTTTTCAGCGAATCCACCAATGCCGATCACGTACTTGGGCTGGTAGTAATCCACCATTTTTTGCAAGGCTTGGTTGCAATATTCTACCAATGGCTGGCGTTCATCTACGCGGATTTTATCCGGGGTGTGATTGCGGCCGCTTTCTTCCATGAAACATAGTGGGCAATAATTATAAACAAAAAAGCGTTGAAAAAAGTGGTTTGGGGTGCTAAACCGCTCTTTCGCCCATCCCCACAGTCGCGAGCCGCTTATTTCCCGCCGATGGCATGAAAAACCCATCACCGGACGTTTGAGGTGTTCATTTTTGGGTTTGTCGACTGGATGGTTGATTTTCATCCAATCACGCACCATGACCACATCGCCAAAGGGGACACCGGTTTGCGCCATGCCCCAGGGACCGGGATTCATACCGAGCAGCAATATCTCACGTTTCCCTAGGCCATAACGTTGGTAATATTCTTCCATGGGCGGGTAGGCATAATCCAATGGATTGTAGACATGGCTAATGGGATGTGAGAACGTGAGCGTCAATAATTGTTGTTGGAGGTCGTGTAATATAGCAAGAGGGATCATTAATTTGATCTATCCTCGGGCAAGTAAAAATACTCGCGTATTGTTTTGAGCCGTTGTTCGCCGATGCCTGAAACTTGATCCACCTGGGCCCACGTTTGGAAGCCGCCTCGTTCTGTTCGAGCGTTGATCAGTGCGGTTGATAATTTTTCCCCCAAACCGGGGACATTCATGATTTGTGGTTGTGTGGCTTGATTTAAGGGTAATTTGCGAACCCTCTGATTTGCCGAGGTGGATTGAGATTGAGTAGGATCATGACTGGGTAGGGCAGAGGGTTGGTTCGCTGGCGGGGAAGTTCTTTGAGATTTTACATATTCCAGCATGTGATTTAACTTCGCCGAACCAATGCCATGAATCGCGAGGATGTCATCCAGGCTTCCTAGCTGGCCATGGCTTTTACGCTGGTCCATGATGTTTTGGGCGGTTACTTCGCCGATCCCGGGAATCTGTTGTAATTGGCTCATTCCGGCTTGATTTAGAAAAAGGAGTAAGCGGTTTGCTTCTTGATTTACGGTCGGTTGAGTCGTTTCCGGAGCGGGGGTGGTCTCTGCAAGGGGGGGCGCTTGTGGTTCCGTGGATTGTTCTTGATCAAAGGGAGTGCTGCCGGGATGGGCAATGATGATCTCGGCGTTTTTTCCTGCGCCGCGATACGTCTGATAGCCGATACCGGCGATCAAAAGCAAACCTAAGCCTAAAGCGAGAAAAATTTCATTACGTTTCATGGTGCTGTAAGAGATTGGATAGAGGCCGTGGGAGCACGGCCTCCGTCCAAGGTGAGACTATTTTACCACAAGGTTGAGTAATTTTCCGGGTACGAGAATACGTTTTTTCACTTCTTTTCCTTCCAGCCAACGGGTAATCATGGGGTCCTGTTGAGCGGCTTCCCATACGGTGTCTTCATCGGCGTTGGGAGGGACTTTTACATTACCCCGAACTTTGCCGTTGACTTGAACCGCCATTTGGATCATCGCCGTCTCTAGGGCTTCAGGATCATATTCCGGCCACCATTGATTATGGACAAAGCCTGTATTTCCGATGCTTTCCCACAATTCATCACAGATATGGGGTGCGAAGGGGGAGAGCATTTTTAAGAGCGCTTCGGTGGCTTCTTTGAAGATCGGAAAATCGCTGGCCGGGAAAGAATCGTTGCTGGTGAATTTATACATTTCATTCACCAATTCCATAATTTTCGCAATGGCTGTGTTCAGGCTAATGCGCTCATCGATGTCATTGGTAACCCCTTCGATGGTGCGATGGCAAACTCGTTTTAATTCCATCGCGGCTTCGCTCGGTTCTTCGTTGATGTCATATTTTTGATGAAAGGCAGGAGCAAAACGCATCACCAGGCGGTAGACACGGTCAATAAAGCGGGAAGCCCCGACAATGCCTTCATCGCTCCAGTCCAAATCCCGTTCAGGAGGAGAGGCAAAAAGTATGAAAATGCGTGCCGAATCGGCGCCAAAATTATCTAGAATGGGACCGGGTTCGACGACATTGCCTTTGGATTTGGACATCTTGAACCCGTCTTTGGTGACCATGCCTTGGGTTAAGAGTTTCTTGAAGGGTTCATCGACGGAAAGTAAACCCATGTCACGCAGGGCTTTGGTAAAAAAGCGGGAATAAAGCAAATGTAAGACCGCATGTTCCACGCCGCCGATGTATAAATCTACCGGCATCCACTCGTCGACGAGTGGTTTGTCGAAGGGTTTTTCCTCATTGTGGGCATCGATATAGCGGAGAAAATACCAGGAAGAATCCCAAAAGGTATCAATGGTGTCGGTTTCCCGTTTGGCTTTTTTTCCACATTGGGGGCAGGGGGTATTTACAAATTCCTCATGACGTGCCAAGGGGGAACCTGCACCGGTGAGTTCTACATCTCGTGGAAGCTTTACGGGAAGATCTGCTTCCGGTACAGCGACATGGCCGCAGTCAGGGCATTCGAGTAAAGGAATGGGCATGCCCCAATATCGTTGTCTTGAGATTCCCCAATCCCGTAGGCGGTAATTGATGGTGGCTTTGCCAATCCCTTGTTCTTCCATCCATTGGGTGACTTTCTTTTTTCCTTCGAGGTTGGGGAGGCCGTTGAACTGCTCTGAATTGACCATGAAGCCATCATCTTCCCAGGCATTTTCCATTTCCTCTGCGCTGGAGAAGGTGGCTTCTTCGGGACGGATGACCAGGCGCATAGGGAGATTATATTTCCGGGCAAATTCGAAGTCGCGCTGGTCGTGGGTTGGCACCGCCATGATGGCGCCAGTGCCGTATTCCACCAGGACATAGTTAGCGATCCAGATGGGGATTTTTTCGTTATTGACGGGATTGATGGCGAAACGCTCGGTGAAAACGCCTTCTTTTTCTGTGGCTTCATCGGTACGTTGGGTTTTATCCATGGCGGCTACTTGTTGAATAAACTGACGGCATTTTTCTTCTTTGGGTGAGCCGGCGATTAATTTTTCTACCAGAGGATGCTCAGGGGCTAAGACCATGTAAGTCGCCCCAAAAATCGTGTCGGGGCGGGTGGTGAAAACGGGGATTTCTGTACCTTTTTCGGGGCCATCGGCAACCCGGAAGATAATTTCAGCGCCTTCCGAGCGGCCAATCCAGTTTTGCTGCATGACTTTTACTTTGTGCGGCCATTCGGTTAATTTCTCTATATCTTCAAGCAATTCATCCGCATAGTCTGTTATTTTTACGTACCATTGAGGTAAATATTTTTGCGAAACACTCGAGTCACATCGCCAGCACAGCCCGTTGACAACTTGCTCATTCGCAAGCACCGTATTGCATTGGGGGCACCAGTTTAATATGCCTTCCTTTCGGTAGACCAAGCCTTGCTCCCAAAATTTCAAAAAGAGCCATTGTCCCCATTTATAGTAATCTTCATCACAGGTGGCGACTTGGCGGTCCCAGTCATAGGCCAAGCCAAGAGCCTGTTGTTGTTTACGCATTTCTTCGATGTTGCCATGGGTCCAATCATAAGGGTGGACTTTATTTTGAATAGCGGCATTTTCTGCCGGTAGGCCAAAGGCGTCATACCCCATCGGATGGAGCATGCGATAACCTTTCATGTAACCATAGCGTGCCATGACATCGCCAATGGAATAATTACGTAAATGTCCCATATGTAATTTTCCCGAGGGGTAGGGAAACATTTCCAAGCAATAGAATTTTTGGTTTTCACCTTTAATGGGAGTTTCAAAAGTTTTTGACTCGAGCCATCGTTGTTGCCATTTTTTTTCGGCTTGAGAAAAGGGGTAGTGATCGGAAATATTCTTGTCGGCTTGAATCGTTTGATTTTTTGGGTCTTTGACAACCATAAGAATCCTCGCTGCTTTATGTGGGTTGCTTTTTTTGTTTTATGATGAAAAGGTCATGATCTGAGCCTTGGAGACCTCTTATAAAAGTATACTAGCTGGGTTTGTATTTTTCTCCAACTGGGGGGCCCCAAAAATAGTCTTTGAATCACGAGAAGTTTGTTTTTTGATGTCCATGTTTCTGAAATTGGTCCAGTTTCACGTTGGAACATTTATTGTATCGGTGGTTGAGCCATACAAAAAGGCCGAACGTTCTTCGTTCGGCCGTCATACTTGGGAAAAAACAGGTCTGTCTAAGTTCTATGATGAACTGCAAAAGGTTTGTTGTTATAGTTTCATAACATTCAACGCCTTAGGTCCTTTTTCCCCCTCGATCATTTCAAACTCAACTTCTTCATTCTCTTTCAGGGTTTTGAATCCATCTTCTTGGATATCTTGGTAATGAACAAAGACGTCTTTTCCTTCTTCACATTCGATGAATCCATACCCCTTTTTGTTGCTGAACCATTTCACTTTACCATGTGCCAAGGTTCTGTCCTCCTTCTTAGAGTGTATTTCAAAAATATGTTCGGAGAGGAACTAGCACAAAGGAATTCAACTGCTGCGGTGATTAACCTGCAAAAAGGCAGGCGTGCCAGTCATAATGTCCGAACAAACTTTTGACACTCGTCCAAAAACTCAAAATCCCCCAGTTCATGGAGCTAATTAAATAAACCTTATCACAACAAAAAATAGTTCGTCAACTGTTCCGATATAAATCAAGCATAAATTTTTTAGAGATGTTGCAAGAGTGAGGGAAAAAAAACGAGAAAAGAAACGTGAATTTTTCAAATGAATATGTTTTGAGGGTGTTTCTACAGTTATTTGAAAGCCCGTATGTAGATTATAGAAGATGGAATGGATTATACATTTCCGATCTGGTCCCAGGTTAGGGGGGTTTCGGAAGGGATATCTTTGGCTGCCTTTTTGCCTGCCGCCAATGGCCATTGATCGGCGGGGATCGGACCTTCAGGGCGGCGGACGACAACATTTTCATGATTTAAAACTTCGCCAGCGCGGATGTAGCGGCGCGCGTACAACGCGCGCCGGGCGATCGATTGAATCTCTTGTTCTTTTTGGGTTAGACCTTTTTGGTCGTCTCCCAAGCAGGCTTCGACAAGTCGAATTGAATGAATAAGGTGTCGCATTTGGTCTGGGTCATAGGAAAAAAAGTGATCCCAGCCGGGTAAGTCCTGGGACAGGGTGAAGTGTTTTTCTACCACACAGCCCCCCAAAGCGACTGCAGCCAACGCGGCCTCGTCTCCCTCGGTGTGGTCAGAATAACCCACCAGAAGACCATAACGTTCGCGAATCGCGGTCATGGTGCGGATTTGGGCTTCTTCGATAGGGCAGGGATAGGCCGAAACGCAGTGTAATAAGATTAATGGATTCTCATGCTTTCGGATCGTTTTCACGGCTCTGTCGATTTGTTCCCATTGAGACATCCCGGTGGATAAGAGGATGGGTTTCCCCTTTGTGGCGATGTATTCTAGTAACTCTACGTGGGTGACTTCGCCCGAGCCTATTTTGAAAGCGGGCACGCCGATCTCATCCAGTAAATCAACGCTATCTTTATCGAATGGCGTTGAGAGAAACACGAGCCCCTGTTGTCGTGCCTCTTGCTGTAATTGAAGGTAGGTGTCGCGGTCGAAGAGGGTTTTTTGAAATTGGGCATAGTCGGGATGATTTGGAGGAAATAATTCTTCCGTGGTGAAGGTTTGAAATTTGATCGCATCGGCGCCTGCCTGGGCGGCAGAATGGATCATTTTTTTCGCAAGATTCATATCGCCGTTGTGGTTCAATCCTCCCTCCGCGATGATAAAACAAGGCATTTTGTCGCCAATTCTATTGGAACCAATTTGAATTGTAGTCATCCTGAATCCCTACAAGCGCATGATAAAATAGTTCATTATATGGTTAATGTATGACAAGGTCCGTTCCTCATTACTATACCACAACGCTAAAACTTAAAGGAATAAGTATGGATGAAAATTCAAAAAAGGTGATCAAAGCCGTTGCCAATTCGGATTTGGAAGGGTTGGAAGAACGACAATACCTCGTTGATGTTATGGGGATCAATGATATATGGCGTGTATTTCGGATTATGGCGGAATTTGCGGAGTCGTTTGAGGCCTTGGGTGATCTTCCCAATGCGGTAACGATCTTTGGCTCGGCGCGCACTCCCGAAGATGACCCCGATTATATCAAGGCTCGTGAATTAGGAAGGCGTATTGCCGAATCGGGCTTCGCCACCGTTACCGGTGGCGGTCCGGGAATTATGGAAGCCGCAAATCGGGGAGCGTATGAAGCCAAAGGGGTCTCTGTGGGCTTGAATATTGAATTGCCTTTGGAGCAGGCACCCAATCAATATATCACGACCGGGTTAAACTTTCGGTACTTTTTCGTGCGAAAAGTAATGTTGGTGAAATATTCGGTGGCGTTTGTCATCTTTCCAGGCGGATATGGAACCTTGGATGAGTTGTTTGAATCTTTGACTTTGATTCAAACGCACCGAGTTAAAGCCTTTCCTGTTATTCTTTATAATGCAGATTACTGGAACGGCTTATTGGATTGGATAAAACAGAGAATGCTACGAGAGGGGAAAATCTCTTCTGAGGATTTGGAATTGATCCACATAACCGATTCTATTGATCAGATTGTGGAATGGATTAACCAATCGGATCTCATTAAATAAAATTGTTTTTTATCTCACTATTTGAGATCATTCGAATTTTCGGTTTAAAGTTTGGTTTCATCTGTAACCTCACTCCAGCCAAAGTGCTTAAGCCAAAAGAACGAAACGCAGACGAGGATAGCCCCAATGCAATCGGCAACGATATCGCCGAAGGAAGGATGACGTCCCGGTACATAAATTTGGTGGAATTCATCACTAATTCCGTATAAGGTGGTAAATCCGATCGCCAAGAGAAAGACACGTGTGTTGGCTTGATACCAGCGGCCTTGCAGCCAAGCCCGGAGGAAGAGAAAACAAAGCGCACCAAATAAACCCGCGTGTACAAATTTATCGGCAAAATAAAACCATTTCGGGGCTTCAATTGGAAAGCCGGTGCGCGACGATAAATAAAAGATCAATCCCATATGCGCGGCTAAAGGAAGCCAATAGCGAAGAAAATTATTCATGGATGAATAACCATATCTATAATTTATGCGATCTCTTGTTTTCTGCTGATTTCATAGAAACATTTCGAATAGATATCCAGCATTTGAGTCGCGACATGCCAGAAAGCCTGCGACTGTCCTGTTTCTTCTTCCAGCGAGGTTAAGGTTAAATCCGGCATGCCGCAAGGGATAATGCCTTGAAATGCGTGTTGTTGGGGGGTTATGTTGAATGAACAGCCATGGAAGACCATCCCGCGACGCACGCGAATGCCTATAAAGCCAATTTTTTTATTCCCAACCCAGCATCCTGCTTTGTCTTCGAATCGTTGGGCTTCGAAACCGTACAAACGGCACAGATGAATCATGGTGTGTTCGAGGATCAACAAATGGGCATGAAGTGGGATTTTTCGCTTGCGTAAATCAAGAATGGGATAGAACACCAGCTGTCCTGGTCCGTGGTAGGTAGCTTTTCCTCCACGTGGGCTTTTGTGGACTGTATATCCCATTTGCTCATAGGTCTCCGCTGGCAGGGTTAAATCCTCGGAACCCGTCGAAGTCCCCAGGGTGATCGAGGGAGGATGCTGACATACAATCAGGGCTTCCTGCCGCTGCTCCACCCATTCTTCTTGCTGTTTGGCGGCTTGGGCGTATGGCACATCGACATTCCATCGTAGGATGGAAGGCAGGTTTTCCTTAGGCGCCATGAATCCGTTCTCCTAATGTATCCAGCGCCGCTTCCATGATGGATTCGCCCAGTGTGGGATGAGCATGCACGCTGTGGCCGATATCCTCGGCGGTCGCACCCATACGCATGGCGACGACTAGTTCGTGGATCATTTCAGTGGCTTCTCCCCCGACGATATGGGCACCGATTAATTGGCTGTTTTCTTTGTTAAATAGCATTTTCACCATTCCATCTGTATCGCCGGTGGCCACCGCGCGTCCATTGGCTTTGAAAGAGTAAGATCCCACGGTGTAATTGACGCCTTGTTCTTTGGCTTTCTCTTCAGTATAGCCGACGCTGGCGACTTGGGGACGGCAATAGACACAACCGGGGATGGTGTGATACTCGATCGGCTTGGGATTCTCGTCGGCCATAAATTCCACCGCATGTATACCTTCCGCCGAGGCCACATGGGCTAGCCAAGGAGGGCCGATGACATCGCCAATGGCAAAGATGGAGGGAACCCTGGTTTGCATATGTTCATTGACGGGAATGCGGCCGCGCTCGCAAGTTATGTTCATGTTTTCTAAGCCCAGGTTCTCCATATTCCCGGTTACGCCAATCGCCATGAGCGCGATATCGGCGGTCAATTCATTTTTCTTGCCTTTGGCTTCATATTTTACAACAACTTCTTGGTCGTTTCGCTCAACGGTTTCCACCTTCGCATGGGTTTCGATCTTGATCTTGCGTTTGGCGAAACTACGCGACACCAGTTTGGCGATCTCAGCATCTTCCACCGGCATGGCTTGTTCCATGGCTTCGAGCACAGTGACTTCGGAGCCCAGGCAACGGAAATAATAAGCGAACTCCATGCCGATGGCTCCAGCGCCGACTACCACAAGGCGTTGGGGTAATTCCTTCAAGAGCATGGCTTCTTTGCTAGAAATGATTCGCTCTCCATCGCGTTGGATGCCGGGAAGATCCCGGGGACGCGCCCCGGTGGCGAGGAGGATGTTTTTGGCTTGCAATGTTTGTGCGTCTTCTTCGGATTGTACGAGAACTTCGTTTTCTGAAGTGATCTTGCCTGTACCCGGAATAAAGTCAATTTTGTGTTTTTTAAAGAGAAATTGCACGCCTTTTACGATTTGATCAGAGATTTTACGGCTACGGTTAACAATTTCTTCGAGATCATAGCCCACGCCATCGCTTTTTAGCCCAAAAGCGTTGCCTTTGGAGATATATTCATAAATTTCAGCGCTTTTAAGCAGCGCTTTGGTAGGGATACATCCCCAGTTTAAGCATAACCCACCGGGGCGGTCGCGCTCAACCACCGCGACTTTCATTCCAAGTTGGGAGGCACGAATGGCGGCGACATAGCCGCCTGGTCCAGCGCCGAGGACGAGGAGATCATAGGGGCTGTTGTTGTTCATGTTTCACCTATCCTTTTGATATTATTGGAATTAGTTTTTTTTGTTGATAAATCGTTTTTATAAAGAACTTTTTAATGCTTTATAGATATAAGAAGGACCGACCTCGTGGGGCAGAGGGTCCTAAGTTTATGGTATAGTATTTATCAAAATTGTTTCGTGCCAGGAAACTCCGTTTTTTAAAAAGAATAGAAGATCTTAACAACCACGGAAGATGGGCTCGTGACAATCGTCGCAAAAATAATAAAATACATTATGAGATGATTCAGGGTTGGCACCATTTCCTCGCCGGATTACTATGATAACCTGTAAAGCGAGACGATAGCACACATTCCGTAGGGGCATGTAGTCCCAACGATTTTATTCATAGATAAAGGTAAATTTTATGCCAGCGTCTTCATTCGTCCACCTCCATGTTCATTCTGAATATAGTTTACTCGACGGCGCATGCCGATTGCCCGATCTCATTACCCAGGCGAAAGAATATGGCATGACCCATCTCGCCCTCACCGATCATGGGACCATGCATGGTTCGTTGGCCTTTTATCAGAAGGCTATGGCCGCAGGAATTCAACCCATTATCGGGGTTGAAGCCTATATCACTCCCGGATCCCGTTTCAGTAAACAGGGAGGGAAAGATGCGGCTATTGATGATCGTTCTGATCGCTCCAATTTTCATTTGGTGCTTTTGGCGAAAAATGAAGAAGGTTATCGCAATCTCATGCGGCTTAGTTCCATTGCACAGCTGGAAGGATTTTATTATAAGCCGCGGATTGATTATGAGGTGCTCAGTGAGCATTCCGAAGGACTCATTGGGTTATCCGCGTGTTTAAAGGGTGAGATCCCTACTCTCGTGTTAGATAATCAATACGAAGAGGCAAAACGGCTTGCAGAGAAATATGCAAGTATTTTTGGCGAGGAAGATTTTTATCTTGAAGTACAAAGTAACGGGATTGATTTACAAGAGACGGTGAATCAGGCGATGCGTTCACTCGCCGATGATCTTTCGCTGCCGCTAGTGGCTACCGCCGATGTTCATTACCTTCATCCCGAAGATGCGACGACCCAAGATTGCCTCATTTGTATCGGGACGAAAAAAACGCTGAACGATCCCAATCGCCTTAAAATCACCACCCGCGAACTCTACCTGAAATCCGGTGAAACTATGGCTGAGCAATTGCCGGATTATCTTGATGCGGTGGAAAACACGATTGATATCGCTAAACAATGTGAGTTGGAGTTGTCTTATGATGGTTCCAAACTGCATATGCCTTATTTCGAGATTCCCGAGGAAGAAGAAAACCATGTCCAGTATTTGCGAAAACTCGTGTATCAAGGCGCCGAGGAACGCTATGGCGAGGTGACCGACGAAATTCGAGAGCGCATAGAGCGTGAGCTCGACATTATCATCGGTTCGGATTTCACTGGGTACTTCCTTATTGTATGGGATTACATGAATTTCGCCCGGAAGCAGAAGATTTCGGTCGGCCCTGGCCGTGGTTCGGCCGCGGGCTCCGTGGTGGCTTATTGCTTATATATTACCGACATCGAACCGCTCGAGTTTGATTTGCTTTTTGAGCGCTTTTTGAATCCCGAGCGTATCTCGCCGCCCGATATCGATACTGACTTTTCTGACAAGAGGCGGGATGAAGTGATCCGCTATGTGCAAGAAAAATACGGGAAGGATCGTGTGGCTCAGATCGCCACATTCGGAACCATTGGCGCTAAGAATGGCATCCGGGATATTGCCCGGGTGCTTGGTTTACCTGCGGCTGAGGGGGATCGTATTGCCAAGCTGATTCCCGAAGGCTTGGGAGTCACGTTAAAGCAAGCCCTGGAGGATGTGCCTGAACTCCAACGCATTCGTGATCAAGACGCGGTGCATCGTGAACTCTTTACGCAGGCGTTGAAAGTGGAAGGCATGGTGCGGAATACCTCTACTCATGCTGCTGGAGTGATTATCGCGCCGGATGACCTGACCAAATTTACTCCTCTCATGCGGGGTGCAGATAAAGAACTGGATATTTCTACCCAGTATGAGATGAAAGTGCTGGAGTCCATTGGTTTATTAAAAATGGACTTTTTGGGATTAAAGAACTTATCTGTTATTGATGGTGCGATTGAAAGCATCCATGAACGTTATGATCCGAATTTTGATAGTAGCAAAATTCCTTTGGATGATAAAAAGACGTATGAGCTCTTATGCCGGGCGAAAACCAACGGGGTTTTTCAGCTAGAATCCACCGGGATGAAGGAGATACTGCGTAAACTCCAACCTGAGGTCTTTACCGATATTATCGCTCTGTTGGCGTTGTATCGTCCCGGACCTTTGGGCAGCGGGATGGTGGACGATTTCATCAAGCGTAAACATGGAGAGCAAGAAATAACCTATGACCATCCCTGGCTTGAACCCATCCTGCGCGAGACATATGGAATCATTTTATACCAGGAACAGGTCATGAAGATCGCCAATGTGATCGCGGGCTTCTCGCTGGGGCAAGCGGATATTATGCGCCGCGCGATGGGCAAGAAGAAAGAGGATTTGCTTAAAAAAATCGCGAATGATTTCTACAAAGGCGCTGAAGAAAAAGGCGTAGATAAAAGCATTGCCGAACATTTATGGAGCCTGATTTTTAAATTCGCGGGCTATGGGTTTAACAAGTCTCACAGTGCCGCTTATGCGGTTATTACCTATCGTACTGCTTATCTCAAAGCCCATTATCCCGCTGAATTTCTAGCCGCCTTACTCACCACCGACATGAATGATACCAACAAGGTGGTGAAATATGTGAACGAATGCGCGGATTGGGGGATCGATGTTTTACCGCCGGATATAAATCAATCCAAGGCGAATTTCACGGTGACCAAGGAAGGGATTCGGTTTGGCTTAGCGGCAATAAAAAGTGTAGGGAATAACGCGGTCAGAGCCATTATTAAAGAGCGAGAGCGAAACGGGAAATACAAATCGCTCTTTGATTTCTGCGAACGTTCAGAACCAGGAATTCTCAATAAATCGCTTATGGAAGCCTTAATCCGGGCGGGGACTTTCGATTCCATGGGATACAGCCGAGCGAGCTTGTTGGCTGCTTATCCACGGGCGTTGGAACGCGCACAGGGAATTCTACGTGATCGCGCTGTAGGGCAGGATTCCCTTTTCGAAGAACTTGGCGAAGAAGAAACCGAACAAACGGATTCTATGGAAGAATTGCCGGAGTTGGATTCTTCTGAGATTTTACAATACGAGAAGCAATTGCTGGGAATGTATATTACAGGCCATCCGCTTGCCGAATATAAAACCGAACTTTCCCTCTTCACGAAGGACTATGCCGGAGAACTTTTCGAACGTGAGGATTTAGGTAAAGTCCAACTGGCGGGCATCATCAACGAAATCAAAAAGAAGAAGACCCGCAATGGGGATCGAATGGCGATATTGAATCTTGAAGATTTAAGTGGATCGATCGAAGTGGCGGTTATGCCCAATGGCCTTGAAAAGTGGGAGGAGATTCTCCAGGAAGAGAATATTCTCATTATCGAAGGGATGGCCAGCCAGCGGGGAGATCAAGTGACCGTGCGTGCTGATCGGATTTATACGCTGGAGGAAGGCTGGAAACAATGCGTACGCGAATTGCATGTAAAAATCGACACTCAGAGTTTTAATGAGGATAATGTCTATCGTTTAAAAGGTTGTTTTCTTAATAATTCCGGTGATACGCCTGTACACCTTCATGTTGATGTACCAGAAGCAGGCTTAGTTGATTATCAATTAAATGATTACAAGGTTACGCCTAGCCGAGAACTAAAGATGGCATTGGAAAACATTGTGCAGCCTGATTGTATTACCTTCTTGGGCGGCAACGGGAACAGGAAACAGCCATGGCATTCCTGAAAATCACCTGTCCCTATTGCGCCCAGCGCATCCCCCTGTCTTCCAATCGTTGCCCGGAATGTCGATCGCTCTTGCCGGTTGAATGCGGCCAGGAGGAAGTACGGCGTATTTTTTTCTACGTGAAAGTAATATCAATTATTTTATTTCTCACACTCGTTTTACTTATTATTGATTTTGTCTTTGTGTAAGACGAATATTTTTATTCAGGATCACCTGCTTTCACCCAGGCTTTATTGAAGGCCGCGTGTTTGATGGTTTTGCCATTTTCGCGGGGGTCCTCTTGCCCGCGGTTATTATAGGTATAGGACACATGGAGGAGGCCATCTCGGGCTTGAATGATGGAAGGATAACTAAAACTTCCTCCTTGGCCGGGTTCTTTATATTCAAGATGCCTGGTCCATCGATAAGTTTCACCTTCATCCTCTGAAATCGAGACCGCCAGGCTGTGGCGGCCTTCTTCGGTATCGTTATAAACCACGATCCAATCCCCATCATCGAGATTCATAACTTCCAATCCCGCGCCGGGATTCGGTAATTGAGGATGATCATACACAGTATCCCATGTTATCCCGTTGTCTTTGGATTCGGAAACCATAACCCGTTTGGGTGGAGGGCCGTTGTCGCGCATGTAAGCGACTAAGGTCCCGTCTTCCTTTTTTGCGAAAGTAGGTTGGATGTTCCCACCTCCGACGATCGGTTCACTAAAGCGCCAGGTTTCACCCCAATCATCGGTAAGGGCGACCATGGAAAAAGAAAAGCCGTCGGAATACAACCCTACGAGAAGGGTTTCTTGATTCAGAATGTAGGGGTGTCCCCGGGTGAACCAGCCCAGCCGGCGGGTGAGTTTGTCGGAGGCTTGTTCGAGGTTGCGATCGAGCCACTGTTTGTAGCGTCCCTCGGGGGTTATGCCCAGCGAATCGAAATAAGCACGGCTTTTTTCTTCCACGATTTCTGCGAAATCGTCCCCGGGTTTCATATGCAGGACTTTCATGGTATCCCATTTGGGCGGCCCTTCGGCGTGCATATATGCGGTCGAGGTTTTGTATTTCATCAGGGCGCTTTCCCACGTGTTGGCTTGGATGGTGGGCCAAAGCAGCCAAAGCCGCGCTTCTGGGTCGATAATCATGCAGCAATTGGTATCGGGGAAGTCAGGAGTGTCGGCCATAAGAAAGCGTTCGGTCCATTCTCCCTTACGTTTCACCCAGCGGGCACCTTCGATATAGGCATGGTCGGCGCGCCGCTCGCCGCCATGAAACCAGCAGACCAACAGATCGCCGTTGGGGCACTCCACGATACATGAACCGTGGTTATGGATATCTTCGCCCGGGAAAATTACTTCGGCTTGATAGAAGGGCTCTTCGGCCAAAGTGGGCGATGATAATGTGATGCTTACGAGAAGCAAAATACACAGGAATAAAGAGTTTTGATTCATACTTATTTTCCTCACCATTGCAATAAGATTAATAATCACAATACAATTTTTGGCGTAAAAAGAATAGGGAATCCACTATGAATATGGGGAATAATCGAGTAGGGTGAGGGGGAATAGCGAGTTCTCCCTCAGCCCTCTCACAGAACC
>CAYQOX010000053.1:0-26882 GCA_964419335.1 uncultured bacterium
CGATGGTTCCAACGTTAACGTGCGGCTTTTTCCGTTCGAATACTTGTTTGGCCATGGTTAATTCAATCCTCCAATTTTTCTAAACCGCAAAAATTATATTTTTTTATATGACACACGTAGCAAAGAACTCTTTATTGAAAAGTGGCCAGAGTCCCTCTTGATCCTGTTATTCAAACAGGGATGCTAGTTTTGGCTAGCCGAATAATATGGTGTTATGCTTCTATTTCAACCCTTTAGACCGCGTAGCCAAATCCGGTCAAGAGTTGTTTTTGAATCGTTTCGGGCACTTCTTCGTAGTGGGACAAGTACATGGAATATGTAGCCCGTCCCTGAGAAAGTGACCGAAGACTGGTCGCGTATCCAAACATTTCGGAGAGAGGAACCAAACCGCGGATCACCTGCGAGCCGCCTCGTTGTTCCAGTCCAGCGGTTCGCCCCCGCCGCGAGTTCAGATTCCCAAGGATATCACCCATGAACTCTTCTGGGCAAACAATCTCGATGGACATGATTGGTTCCAAAAGAACCGGATCGGCTTTTTCCATCGCTTCACGACAAGCGATGGAAGAAGCAATTGTAAAGGCCATTTCTGAAGAGTCAACCGGGTGAAAGGCCCCATCGAGCAATTTTACCCCAATATCGATAATTGGATATCCCAAAAGGACTCCTCCGAGCAAATTTTCTCGAACACCTTGCTCGATCGGAGCGATGTATTCCTTAGGGAGTCTTTCGTCACTCACTTCGTTGATAAACTCAAAACCCGAGCCGGATTCCCGGGGATACACTTCCAAGGTGACCTTGGCGTAATGATCTTTGCCCCCGTGTTGTTTGAAATACTCTTCTTCATAGCGAGCGGGTTTACGGATCGTTTCACGGTACGAGACTTGTGGTTTCCCCACATTGGCTTTCACGCCATATTCCCGCATAATCCGGTCTACGATGACTTCCAGATGAAGTTCCCCCATACCAGAGATAATGGTTTGGCCTGTTTCTTCATCCACGTTAATGTGAAACGTGGGATCTTCATCCGCCATGCGCTGCAACGATTGGTGAAGTTTTTCTTCGTCCGCCACGGTTTTAGGTTCAATCGCCACGGAGATCACCGGTTCAGGCAACGAGAGTGATTCAAGCAAGATCGGATGTTCTGCCTCGGCTAAGGTGTCGCCGGTGCTCGTGCGGCCAAGTCCGACAGCACAAGCGATATCTCCTGCGTGCACCTCCTTGATATCTTCCCGCTTATTGGCGTGCATACGAAGCAGACGCCCAACTTTTTCTTTTTTCCCCTTGGTGATGTTTTGAACTGTTTCTCCGGATCGCATGGTACCGGAATAAACTCGTAAAAAGGTCAATTTTCCGTGAGCATCCGCCATGACCTTAAACGCAAGGGCGGTCAAAGGACCTTTTTGATCGGGGTCACGGGCAATTTCTTCTCCGGTTTCTGGGTGAAGACCGATTACCGGGGGCACATCCAAGGGAGAAGGGAGATAATCAACCACCGCGTCCAGCAGCAATTGAACTCCTTTATTTTTCAAAGCCGATCCGCAAAACACCGGAACATATTGATGCTCTAGTGTGGCTTTGCGGATTGCTTGGCGTATTTCATCGACCTCGATGGATTCGCCTTCCAGGAACTTCTGCATGATGGCGTCATCAACATCGGACAGAGTTTCTAAAAGAAGTTCACGAGCGTTATTGGCTTGTTCTTGAAGTTCTTTTGGAATCTCTGTATCGGTAAAAGTGGTGCCAAAATCGTCCACCCCTTCTTCCCATATTCTAGCTTTCATGAGAACGAGGTCGACAACGCCACAAAAAGACGATTCGACCCCGATGGGGAGGTGAAGAGTCAACGGTTTGCTACCGAGTTTTTCGCGAATTTGGCGAATGACCCGATCATAATCAGCCCCCACGCGATCCATCTTATTCACGAAAGCCACGCGGGGAATACGGTAGCGATCGGCTTGTCGCCAGACCGTTTCCGATTGAGGCTCAACTCCACCTACAGCGCAAAAAACAACAACACAGCCATCAAGCACTCGGAGTGAACGTTCGACCTCAATGGTGAAATCCACATGTCCCGGCGTATCAATAATATTGATGTTGAATTCGCGCCATCGGCAGTAGGTCGCTGCCGAGGTGATGGTAATGCCTCTCTCTTTTTCCTGTTCCATCCAATCCATCTCGGCGGTTCCATCATGAACCTCGCCGATTTTATGAGTACGCCCGGTGTAATAGAGCACACGTTCGGTGGTCGTGGTCTTCCCCGCGTCGATATGCGCGGCGATGCCGATGTTCCGAACTGTCGTAAGTTGGGTATCTTTCGTACTCACAGCGTTCATCTTCTTTCGCCTGGGATTGGAAGGCGTAATATTCCCTCTCTTTCTCCATCAAGGAGAAAGCGTTGTATAAATAAGTAAAAAGTAAATTACCAACGATAATGAGCAAAAGCCTTATTAGCCTCCGCCATCCTATGCGTATCCAGTTTCTTCTTAATCGCGTTCCCTTGATTATTTGCAGCATCCAGCAGTTCGCCTAATAAACGGCCCGTCATCCCCCGTTCACCACGGTTGCGAGATGCATTAACCAACCAACGAATGGCCAACGTCTGGCGTCGTTCCGGCCGGACTTCTACCGGCACCTGGTAAGTAGCCCCACCGACTCGCCGGGAACGCACTTCCACTTCCGGCTTCACATTTTCAATCGCCGTTTTAAAGACCGTCAGGGGTTCCTGTTTGGTCTTTTCCTGTATTTGGCTCAAGGCATTATAGAAAATCTGCTCGGCGATGTTACGTTTCCCCTTTAACATCAATCCATTAATGAATTTACTCACCAGCACATTATTATAAACTGGATCAGGATTAACAGGTCGTTTTTCCGCTTTTGTCTTTCTACCCATGATTGTTCAACACCCTAGTCAGATTCTCGTGATTATTCTTTTGGTTTTTTCGTCCCGTATTTGGAACGTCCACGCTTTCGCTTATCCACACCGATCGATTCCAAAACCCCACGAACGACGTGATAGCGAACACTGGGAAGGTCTTTCACACGTCCACCGCGTATCAGCACAATCGAGTGCTCTTGCAGATTATGCCCCTCACCGGGGATATATGCATTTACTTCAATGCCGTTCGTAAGACGAACACGAGCGACTTTACGCAATGCAGAATTCGGTTTTTTGGGGCTCATGGTCCAAACGCGGGTGCAGACGCCCCTACGCTGTGGACAAGCTTGCATGGCAGGTGCTTTAGTCTTTTTCTTTTTCGTTTTTCGGCCTTTTTTAATTAATTGGTTAATCGTTGGCATGGTTTCCCTGTTTTTGCCTTCAAAACCTCTATTTAATAATTTTCATTTCGAATTCAGGTATAAACAGGGATGCTTAAGACTGAACATCAAAGCATCCCTGTCTCGCTAACGCAATTATTTTTAATTCTTAACACAAGAGGAAAATCATAGTTAACATAGGGATCACAGTCAAGTCCCCTAAACAGGAGTAGACCAGATTTTTAGATTTTCCTACCCAATTTACGAATTGACTTTTTCTAATTCGCGTTCTTGTAACTCATGATAATATTTTTGGTGATATTTCCAACCCGTACCTGCAGGAATTAAGTGACCCATAATTACATTTTCCTTAAGTCCAAGCAAGTGATCGGTTTTTCCACTGATGGCGGCCTGGGTCAAAACTCGGGTGGTTTCTTGGAACGAAGCCGCAGAAATAAAGGATTCGGTCCCCAAAGAAGCCTTCGTAATTCCCATTAAACGGGGTTTATACTGAGCCGGCTTTCCACCTTGGTTCATGACCCGCTCATTCTCCTTCCGCACACTATAACGGTCAATATCGTCATCCTGCAAGAAGTTCGTATCGCCGGGGTCGGTGATGGTGACTTTCCTCATCATTTGCCGGATGATGATTTCAATGTGTTTGTCGTTAATACCAACCCCTTGTAAGCGGTAGACTTCCTGCACTTCGTTTAATAGGTATTGTTGAGTAACGCGCTCACCCATGATTTCCAAGAACTCATGGGGGTCAATCGAGCCATCCACAAGTTTATCTCCGGTGGAGACCCAATCGCCGTCACTCACAATAACATGTTTCCCTGCGTCCACTTCGTGAGCTGAAAGAATTTCTCCGTCTTTATCGGTGATGAGGATTAAGCGAGTACCACGTTTCCGCTTCTTCTCAAGTTTCTTTTCCATCTCCTCATCGATTTCTTCAGGCTTCGGCAATCGAACCCAGCCATCAAATTTCGTAATAATCGCGAGATCACGTAACTTGGGGCGCCGGGCTTCGAAGAGTTCTTCAACCCGTGGCAAACCACCGGTCACGTCGCGGGATTTAAAGGATTCTTTAGGAATCTTGGCTAGGATATCCCCTGCCATGATGTCGTCGCCATCGTTCACAACGATGTGGGCACCAGCAGGTAGGGGGTGATATTCTGGCTCTTTGCCTTGTTTTTTGATGATAATGGAGGGATGTTTATCTTCCCTATGCTCCATGACAATCATTTGGGTGGCAGTGGTGCCTTCGGTTTGTTGGCGCCGCATGGTGACCCCTTCAATGATCTGGTCAAAACGGCATTTTCCATCCATCGAAGCAATTTCGGCTTTGAAGTAAGGATCCCAGCGAGCGATCACATCAATTTCTTGCTCATTGCTAGTGCGATAGGTTTTTGAGCCGCGGCGAGCAATTTCTTCGGCGTCAGCCACTTCGATTGTCGCTCCCAAGGAAATTCCCGGATCCAATTGCCGGAAGTGATCCACCAATTGTTCCGTATGAGCCATGATTACACCCTGTAAGACATCGGCGCCATCTTCAATACTTAAGATTGAGCCCGAAGGGAGAGTATGTTCTTCCAGAACCTCTTCATTTCGATCGACGATGGTAATCCGCGGTACCTTTTCACCGGCATAGTCGGTGATAACCGATTTGAGGTTATTGGTTTGAGGATCAAGAATGCGGCGTACGGTCACCCCTTCGACGATATCTTTGAAGCGAACTTTTCCTTCACCACCTGCAATTGTCGGGGTGACGTGATAAGCCAACATATCCCCTTGTTCGACGGTATCTCCGTCTTTGATCATGAGGTGATGACCAGGTTGCAAGGGATAGGTTTCTGATTCTTTGTTCTTGGAGATCACCAGTTCAGCATTGGTCACCCCTGGGGGTACAATTCGGATATCTCCTTCTTTGATCATATCACGAGCCCCGATGTTTTTGATGGAAACCTTTCCATCTCGCATCGCGATCAACGGTGCTTTCAAAGGATCCCAGGAAGCAATACGTTTGCCTACCGGGCAACGTTCCCCATCCGAGACATTGACCTCGGCTCCAAGTGGAATATTAGGATATTTAATGAGAACTTTGCCTTTGGTATTGGTCAAAACAATCGTACCGCCCCGACGGCTGGTATATTTTTTATCGCCGCACTCAATTAAATCCAAATCTTTGAATTTCACGATCGGTTCACTTTTACTTACATCGGCGCATTCAATTCCCGAACGTAGCAAGATTGGTCGACCAATATTATTAGTAGCAATCAGATTCCCCTCGCGATTGGTAACCACACGTAAATTAATATACTTAATCACGCCAGTTTCACCATTACGAAGCCCACCACGCCCATCATCATTGTTGTAACGAATCCGAACTTCGGATTCTTCTAAGATACGGCTGGTGGTACCACCAATGTGGAAAGTTCGCAAAGTCAGCTGGGTCCCCGGCTCACCAATGGACTGGGCAGCCACAATACCCACCGCTTCACCAACACGGGCTGCTTGTTTACGGGATAAATCACGTCCATAACATTTCGCGCAAACACCGCGTGCCGATTCACATGCGACCACCGATCGAATACTAACCTGTTCAATACCGCATTTACCAATGATACTCGCAGCATCCTCATCAATTTCTTCTCCATGAGAGACAATTACATTTCGATTGAGGGGATTAATAATATCCTCAGCGGCGGTACGTCCTAAAACACGGTCTTCTAAGGCTTCAATGACTTTATCTCCTTCTTTGATGGCGAAAATTTCCAAGCCCTTTAGCGTACCACAATCCTCTTCTGTGATAATCACATCTTGGGCAACATCCACCAAACGACGAGTCAGGTAGCCCGCCTCGGCGGTTTTTAAGGCTGTATCAGCCAAGCCCTTACGTGCGCCGTGGGTGGAAATAAAGTATTCCAACACCGTCAAGCCTTCTTTGAAATTGGACTCAATCGGGGATTCGATAATTTCACCAATCCCCCCCGTGAGTTTCTTCATGGGCTTCGACATCAACCCACGCATCCCTGCCAACTGGCGAATTTGTTGTTTCGAGCCTCTCGCGCCTGAATCAGCCATAATGAAAATGGGGTTAAATCCTTCGTTGTCTCGTTCTAACTCACCCATCATGGATTCAGCCACAGACTCTGTGGTATGGATCCAACGGTCAATCACTTTGTTATATCGCTCAATATCGGTAATAGCACCTTTTTCAAACTGATCCAGCACAACTTGTACATCTTTCCGTGAAGTGTCGATCTGTTGTTCTTTGTCAGAAGGTACCACCATATCATCCAAACTAATGGAGATTCCCCCATATTCAGCGTAGTAATACCCAATATCCTTTAGCGCATCAAGAAATTGGGCGGTACGTTCTTGGCCGTAATGGTTAAAACAATCAAGAATTAATTTTGATAATTTCTTTTTGTTCATCATCTCGTTGACGTAGCGGAGCAAGGGAGGAAGAATATCATTGAAGAAAATACGGCCTACCGTGGTCCGCATCCGCGTCCCCGAGATGCGGACTTCGATCTCATCCTGCAAACCGATCGATTTATTATCATAGGCAATAATGGCTTCCCGCTCATCCGTAAATCGGCGGGGGATGTTTCCATTGATCGGCTTGCGAATTTTGGTGAGATAATAACAACCAAGCACAATATCCTGAGAAGCATTCGCAATGGGCTTTCCATCAGAAGGACCAATAATATTGTGCATGGCTAGCATATAATCTTTGCATTCTTCTTGAGCCTCTTTTGAGAGAGGCACATGCACCGCCATTTGGTCACCGTCAAAGTCAGCGTTAAAAGCGGTGCAAGTTAATGGATGAAGCCGAATCGCTTTCCCTTCAACCAAAATTGGCTGAAAAGCCTGCAATCCCATACGGTGCAAGGTCGGAGCACGATTCAGCATAACCGGGTGATCCCGAATAACCTCTTCCAAGACGTCATAGACTTCAGGATCCCCTCGTTCGATCTTCCGTTTGGCGCTGCGAATCGTAGTCACTTCATCCAATTCTTCCAAGCGTCGAATAATAAAAGGCTCAAACAGTTCCAGCGCCATTTGTTTGGGAAGACCACACTGATTAAATTTCAATTCCGGACCGCAAACGATGACGGAACGACCGGAATAATCCACCCGTTTCCCTAAAAGGTTTTGACGGAAACGCCCCTGTTTGCCTTTCAGCATATCGCTGAGTGATTTTAAGGGACGATTGTTGGATCCTTTGACCGGACGCCCACGACGGCCATTATCCATCAAAGCATCCACCGCTTCTTGCAGCATCCGCTTTTCATTGCGAATAATCACTTCTGGAGCACGCACTTCTTTAAGGCGGCGCAAGCGGTTATTCCGATTAATCACTCGGCGGTAAAGATCATTCAAGTCAGAGGTCGCAAAACGCCCTCCATCCAAGGGCACCAAGGGGCGCAGATCTGGAGGAATCACAGGCAGTACTTCCATGATCATCCATTCCGGCCGGTTGGTACTTTCCCGGAAATCCTGAATAACTTTCAGCCGCTTGATGGAGCGTTTAATTCGCTGTTTCGATTTGCCTTCACGAATCTCTTTTCGAAGTTCATTCGCAAGTGATTCTAAATCTAGATTAATGAGGACTTCACGAATCGATTCGGCCCCCATACCAACCCGGAAGTCACTCCCATATTCCTCCCGGAGTCGCATATATTCGCGCTCAGAAATAACATCCAGGTAGTTTAATCCCGTGGTCCCAGGATCGAGAACAATATATTCTTCATAGTAAAGAACCCGTTCCAGGGTTTTAATGGACATATCCAGCATGAGGGCCATCAAACTGGGGACTCCCTTGGCAAACCAGATATGCGCGACTGGCATTTCCAAATCAATATGCCCAAGCCGGCTCCGGCGTACTTTGGCCTGAGTCACTTCAACCCCACACCGGTCGCAAACGACACCGCGATGTTTAATTCCTTTAAATTTACCGCAAGCACATTCGTAATCGCGAGTCGGACCAAAAATGCGCTCACAAAACAGCCCATCGGTTTTGGGTTTATAGGTTTTATAATCAATCGTTTCTGGATTCTTCACTTCCCCATACGACCAACTCCGAATTTGGTCGGGAGAAGCCAGAGTAATTCGAATCGAGCGAACACGGTTTATGTCGCGAATTTCATCTTCCCGCCGTTTAGCGGCTGGGGTCTGCAAGGATTTCCACATCGCTTGACTCCTTACTTTTCTATCAATTCGTTATCTTTTTTGCCCTGAAGTGAATGAAAGACTCGAATTTAGTTTTCAGTTTCGACCAATTCCGTTTTTTCTTTTTCTTGGGCTTGACCGCCTTCATCCTCTTGGTCTTCTTCCTCGGGCTCTTCAATCAAGTCGATTCCCAAGCCAAGGCTTTGTAACTCTTTCACAAGAACATAGAAAGATTCCGGCAGTCCGGGCGCACGTGCGTTTTTGCCTTTCACGATAGCCTCATAAATTCGGTTTCGTCCTACAATATCATCAGATTTCACCGTAAGCAGTTCTTGTAATGTATTGGCAGCACCGTATGCTTCCAGTGCCCAAACTTCCATTTCTCCGAGACGCTGTCCGCCAAATTGAGCTTTTCCACCCAAGGGCTGCTGGGTAACGAGCGAATAGGGACCAATCGAACGAGCGTGAATTTTATCATCCACCAAGTGGTTCAATTTCATCATATAGATTTGTCCCACGGTGACTTCTTCTTCAAAATTTTCACCCGTTCGGCCATCCCGGACTTTGGTTTTGCCTGAGGTAGGCAAATTGGCTTTCTCGAGTAGTTCTACGACATCCTTTTCTTTGGCGCCGTCAAAAACCGGAGTCGCAATCGAAAGCCCCAATTTATCGATCGCCCATCCTAAGTGGGTTTCATAGACCTGCCCGACATTCATTCGAGAAGGAACCCCAAGAGGATCAAGAATAATATCGACGGGAGTACCATCTTCCAGGTAGGGCATATCTTCTTCGGGGACGATCTTGGAAACAACACCTTTATTTCCGTGGCGCCCTGCGACTTTATCACCAATGGACATGCTCTTTTTCTTGGCGACATAGACCTTCACCATTTTCAACACACCGGGAGGTAAATTATCTCCAGTTTTGATGTATTCGACTTTCTTTTCATACTGCTGATTGATGTCTTCGATTTCTTGCTGGTAACTCATGCGCATTTTATCCAGCACGGGGTCACCCTCTATACTCAAATCGCGAACCCCAATCTCACCATCTAATTTATTAAAGTCACCACGTTTCAGTTTCTTTCCTTTGGAAAAGATCACTTCGCCGGTGGCGGGATTCAAGACATCGCCGGGCAATTCTTCCATTTGGAGCAAAGTATTTTCTGCCCGCTCGATCCAGTCTTTTTCAAGTTCTTGAAGCTGTTCTTCTCTTTCGGCAATTAAGCGCTTGATGGTACGTTCATCTTCGGCGCGTCCCCGTCCCCCTCGCACCTTTCGAGAGAAGACTTTGACGTCCACAACGGTACCATATGTGCCAGGCGAAGCCTTCAAGGAAATATCCTTGACATCTTCGGCTCTCTTACCAAAGATCGCCCGCAGCAGTTTTTCAACATTTGAAGTCTGCACCTTACCCTTTGGCGAGATTTTCCCAACGAGTATATCACCCGGCTGAACAGGGGCACCAATACGGATCACGCCGTTCTCATCCAAATTCTTCAGCGCTTCATCACCTACGTTGGGAATATCGCGGGTAATTTCTTCTTCCCCAAGTTTAGTATCCCGGGCTTCCACTTTGAATTCTTCGATGTGGTAACTGGTGAACACATCATCTTTAATTAAGCGCTCACTAACCACAATGGCGTCTTCGAAGTTCGCGCCTTCCCAGGACATAAAGGCCACCAAGACGTTCTTTCCTAAGGCTAATTCTCCTTTATCGGTAGCGGGACCATCCGCGATAACCCAGCCTTCTTCCACATGATCCCCTTTCCGGACGATGGGGCGTTGATTCATGCAGGTATTTTGATTGGAACGGAAGAACTTTTGTAAATTATATGTATCCACGTCCTTCTCGGTCATTGGGTTGTCTGGCTGAATTTCGATATGGCTGGCATCGACATAAGTCACCGTCCCCGAACGCCGGGCGACAACCACGACCCCTGAATCTTTGGCGGCTTTGTATTCCACCCCGGTACCCACCAAGGGGGCTTCGGTACGGATTAAGGGCACCGCTTGACGCTGCATGTTTGATCCCATCAGCGCCCGGTTGGCATCGTCGTGCTCCAAGAAGGGAATCAGAGAGGAGGAAATAGACACCAGCTGCATGGGTGAGACATCCATAAAATTCACCTGATCAGGTGTCACTCGAGGGTAATTCTCACGATAGCGGGATAAGACCTGATCGTAAACGAATTTCCCCTTATTATCGATCGGCGCGTTCGCCTGGGCAATAATGGCTTTATCTTCATCATCGGCAGAAAGATAATCAATCTCTTTAGAAACCACCCCATTTTTTGCTTTACGGTAGGGAGTTTCGATAAAGCCAAATTCATTTACCCGAGCGAAGGTGGATAAACTAGAAATCAACCCAATATTAGGACCTTCAGGAGTCTCAATGGGACAAATTCGGCCATAGTGGGTGTGGTGAACGTCACGAACTTCAAAACCGGCACGTTCACGATTCAATCCTCCGGGTCCCAAGGCGGAAAGTCGACGTTTATGAGTTAATTCAGCGAGGGGATTCACCTGATCTAAGAATTGGGAGAGCTGACTGCGGCCAAAGAAATCACCAATCGCGGTAGTGATCGGCTTCGCGTTGATCAAATTGCGGGGCATCACATTGTCCAAGTCTAGGATTCCCATTTTTTCACGGATGGTACGTTCCATTCGTGCGAGGCCGACTCGAACTTGGTTTTCCAACAGTTCGCCGATGGTTCGAACGCGACGGTTGCCAAGATGGTCGATATCGTCAGATCCTCCTTCGCCCCGATTAAGCATTAAGATGTAGCGGATAATAGCCACAATATCTTCGGCCATCAGTGTGACTTCATTTTCATCCACGTGAATACCTAATTTTTTGTTCAGGCGATAACGTCCCACGCGGGAGAGATCATAACGGCGCGGTTTGGTAAACAGGTTTTCAAACAAGGCCTGAGCATTTTTCAGAGCGGGGGGCTCTCCCGGGCGCAAGGTTTGGTAAATTTCACCTAACGCACTATCCTGATCCACGGTATTATCTTTTAAAATAGTGTTGCGGATGACACTATAGTCACGCTGATCCCCTTCCAGGACTGTGATTTCGGAAATCCCGAATTCAATGAGCTTATCCACCAACTCTTCGGAAATTTCTGTACCGGCTTGAACTAACGTCACATTGCTTTCGGAATCCACCAAATCACGGCTTACAATCTTCCCGATCAACTTGCTCTTTTTCTTCGCTGTAAGTTTAACATCTTTATTTTTAATGAAGAGAGACAAAATTTCATCATCCGTACCGTACCCAAACGACCGCAATAGAACAGTGGCAGGCAATTTCCGTCGACGGTCGATAATCACAGAAAGTACATCATTGAGATCATTTTCAAACTCAAGCCATGCTCCTCGGTTCGGGATAATGCTGCCTTGAATCATCCGCTGACCGCTATGGTGCATCTCCACGTTAAAGGTAGCCCCAGGGGAACGATGCAGCTGACTCACCACCACCCGCTCGGCACCATTAATAATAAACGTACCTCGCTTTGTCATCAGTGGAATTTCGCCAAGATATATTTCTTCCTCACGAATATCGGAGACTTCGGATGATTCATCTTTACCACTTCGAATAACCAGTCGGATCTTAATCCGTAAAGGAGCGGCGTATGTCATACCTCGATCAATACATTCCATGACCGAGTATTTTGGCCGTCCTAAGGTATAATTAACGTATTCTAACGTAGAGCCATCCCGCCCTTTAATTGGTAAGATGGACTCGAACGCCTGTTGCAAACCTATCGATTTGCGTTGGTCAGGCAGTTCATTCTGTTGCAGAAACATGTCATACGATCGCTGCTGGGTTTCTATCAAATCCGGCATTTCAATGACCGAATGAATCTTGGCAAAGCTCTTACGTTCCCGCCATGGACAATCATTTAATGCTTTCGCCATTGACCTACTCCTCTGATCGGTTTTTCGTTTAATGAAAAAAATCAGACAGCATGAAAAGAACTAGTCTTTTTCATGCGTGATTTTTCTTTCCCCTTTTCCAATTGCCGCTTTCATGCCATACTAAATTTTCCACTCACCGCGGGGTGAACATATCTGGGCTCTTGACGTTAAACAAGACTAGAACTCATAGATTTTTCTTGACTTATGATTCTTCCCGTAATCCTGGTTTAATGCGGGAGTATTTCCTCGGCGGCTCCCAATCGCTTCTTAGCAGATCATGAGAACTCGGATCCCTTAGTAGATGAGATAAAGGTAGGCTAGTTTCCGGATATAAGACACAAAAACGCCCTACGGCGCTTTCGCTCCGTGGGATGTAAAATCGATTAACTTTAATCATACGCGTTTTACTTTGAAGTGGGGTCATTCCCCGCTTTGACTTATAAGTCTTTAGCAACATTGAAACAGTAATTTTAGAAAATCCACAATCTTTTGTCAACCCTACACACAACTTTTTTTCTTTCTTATTGAAAAAAACCACCTTTCAAGCGACATTTTCTTCCTAAATTCGTCCCTATGTATTCGACCATTTATCACCCATCGTCCTATGATTCCATTATAAAATTTCTTTGCTTCCCAAAAAAATATTTTGATTAAGACCAAATTATGAAAAATCGTGAATAAAAAAAGAATCTCCCGTATTCATGAAGAGCGGCTATTGCCCATTCACTTGCTTTTCTTTTACAATCTTACATCTTCAAAAACAGAGAAAAGAGGAAACATATGAGCATCGAAGCTGTGATCTTTGATATGGATGGAGTGTTGGTTGCCTCTGAACCTTATATATGTGAAGCCGCCATTAAAATGTTTGCAGAAAAAGGGTATACGGTACAGCCTGAAGATTTTGTTCCTTTTATCGGCACCGGGGAGAATCGCTTCCTGGGTGGCGTGGCCGAAAAATATGGGATTCCTCTCGATATCGAAGCTGATAAACAACGGACTTACGAAATTTATGGCGATGTAATCAAGAATAAAATCGCCCCTTTGCCCGGCGTACTCGCGTTTCTTTCCACATGCCGTGCCAAGGGACTCAAAATGGCCATCGCCACCAGCGCCGATACCATCAAACTCGAACAAAATATGAAGGAGCTCAACATCCCTCTCGAGACCTTCGACGCATGGGTTACCGGGAATGATATTGCCCACAAGAAGCCTCATCCCGAAGTTTTTCTTGCCGCAGCGCAAAAAATCGAAGTTTCTCCTGAGAATTGTCTTGTCGTGGAAGATGCCGTCAATGGAGTTCAAGCAGCGAAGGCTGCTGGGTCGAAGTGTTTGGCCCTGACGACCAGTTTTTCACTGGAAGATCTTCGTGAGGCCGATTGGGTCTCTAACACGCTGGTAGACGCTCCCCCCGAATGCCTTGAATGGTAAAAAAACGCTAAAAAGGATATGTAGCACAAGAAAACTTGTAGATTCATCATCACGTATATCCCCAATTTTTGCTTCAAGAAGGAATGCTTATCCTTCACGAGGGGAAAATACTCTTTTTATGACTTTTAGGGTTGCTGAACGCTTTACCCAAAAAATATGCAGTCTCTGCATATTGTTTATAAATATTATAAATTTAGCAATTAATACAGCCAAAAAAATGGGGAAAAGTTTTATCTTGTCCCCGTAATTAATACATTTAAAAATAATTTTTTCGTGTTATTTAGTCTTCGTCTTTTTCTACATCGTGGGAAATGATCTTAATGGCTTCTTCATAGTAGAACCCTGAAGTTTCACCATTGGGGAGTTCATAACGTTCTGGATCCCAATGGGGATTCGAGTCATTATGGCATTTCTCACAAACTTCTTTAGGCGGTTTCTTATGCACAACCGGAACCACATCGCCTCGTAATTTAGACTTAATATGGTTTTCACCCGGACCGTGACATGCTTCACATTGTACCCCAAGCATCTCGCCAATGTATTTCCGTTCATTGGCAGTTTTCTCAATTTCTTCAACTGACTTGAACGGTGGCTCAAAGTCCTTAGGATCAAATCCGCCTTCTTCTCCATACCCCGTCGTGTGGCATTTCAAACACTCCGGATCCTTCCGCTCATCGCCTTCCAGAGCAAAAAAGGTCGTATAGTGTTTCTTACTCTGCCAATCATCGAAATACTTCCCGGTTGAGCTCAAGTTGTGGCACATCTTACACCGATTACTACTGACATACTCCAGTTTTTCTTCATCTTCGTTATCCTCAGCGGAAAAACCGAAGAGCATGGTGAGAGCAGCCACTACAATGAGCAGTGAAAAGTGTTTGGCAAAACGTTTCATTCAGTAAACCTCCTTCGTTAATCATATGGTGATTACTAAATTAAGAAATATATGATACTTTATTTTTTACCTCAAAAATACTTGACTTTCTAGAGCCACATGCATATGTTAGTTTATTTTTATAAAGCTAACAAGGAATGTTGGGATTTACCAACAAAAATTTTTATTAATAATGTATACATGTTAAATATATTTTATAAACATTTTCATAAACATTAAACACATCAACCAGGAGGCTATTCATGGATGAACAAAAAAACACTCACTACCAAAAACCCCTAACAGAAAACTGGATCACCATATTCGGTTTTATGCTTGCGATTGTATTCCTAGCCGGGGAAGCGATTCTAATCACCATCGATATTTTCCAAGGCTCGACTCACCCCTATATTGGAATTCTCATCTATATCGTGGGGCCAAGTATCTTGATATTAGGGTTGTTGTTGGTCCCCCTTGGCATGTGGAGAGAACATCGTAAACGGATTCAAAATATACCTTCAAAAGCCTTGCCCGCTTTTGATCTCAATAATCCCCGTCATCGAAGAAATCTCGCAATTTTTTTTGTGGTAACGACGGTATTTTTTATTTTATCGATGGTTGGAACCTACAATGCGTACCATCTCACCGAATCCAATCAGTTTTGTGGAGTAACTTGTCACCAAGTTATGAAGCCCGAGCATACGGCTTTTCAACATTCTCCCCATGCGCGTGTAGATTGCGTAGAGTGCCACATTGGAGCGGGAGCCGATTGGTTTGTGAAAAGCAAATTATCCGGCGCCTGGCAGGTGGTCGCGGTATTAACGAACACTTATGAATTACCGTTAGAGACACCGATCGAAAACCTTCGTCCCGCGCGTGAGACCTGTGAACAATGCCATTGGCCGGAAAAATTCTTTGAGACCGTGCAAAAATCTTTGGTTTTTTATGGAAATGATGAAGAAAACACCCCTTATAAACTCGATATGCTCCTTCATGTAGGCCATTCAAATAATGAACAGAGCGAGGAAAACCGGGGTATTCACTGGCACATTGGCTTAGATCACAAACTTGAATACTATGCTACCGATAAAAAGCGGCAAAATATTCCCTGGATTCGGGTCACTTACGATGATGGAACGGTGGAAGAGTTTTATAACGAGGAGGGTGAGGATTTCGATCCATCCTCGGTTCCACCCAAAGAAATCCGCACCATGGATTGCATCGATTGCCATAACCGACCTTCCCATCGCTTCCACTCCCCTTTGAGCATCGTAAATGAGGCAATGCAACAGGGAAAGATTTCGCCTAAGATTCCAGATATCAAACTTAATACGGTAGAAATCCTACAAGAAGAATACGAGAGTACAGAAGAAGCCTTAGCACAAATCGAAGAGACTTTGCGCGATGAATACACTGCTTGGGCCGAGGAAGATTCTTCTAATCAACAAATGCTCGAGCAAGCAATCGAGACAACGAAAACGGCTTTTCAACGTAATATTTTCCCCGAGCAAAAAGTGGAATGGTCGAATTATCCTTGGAACGTAGGTCATTTCAACTTCCCAGGATGCTATCGCTGTCATGATGACATGCACGAATCCCCGGAAGGCAAAATTGTGAGTAATGATTGCAACTTATGCCACACTTTTGTTAAACAAGGAGAAGGTTGGGACGAAATTGTAGATCTTGAGTATGAGGAACAAGACTTCCTTCATCCTCGAGGAATGGGAGATGCCTGGGAGGGGATGAATTGCCATGAATGCCATGGTCCAGGCATGATGTAATGGAAGAGGAAGTTGGTTGGCATTGAAACCGGCTGGCGAAGCCCAGGGAAACGCTTCGCCAGCCTTTAATTGCGAAATATACTGTTGGACAGCACGTGCGGACCAAAAGAGGTAAAACGAGTTAAATCTGAGGATTGTATCACCCTTCATGATACTCGATATCAAATAATTCTTTGGCTTCCATCTCAAAGCACGCTACACCCCTTTCAGAGATAGGGGTTTCTTCCTTCTCCCAGCGTTGCAGCCTCTCCAAGGTGCTATCTTTCAATTGAAAAATCACACTATCTCCGTTTTCATCATTGCTGATGAAGACCCGGATTTTATCTGCGAAAGAATGTTGGATATTCTTTTTGCCATAGGTAGCTCCCGAGGTAACCATCAGACCATCGATCAAGCATGAATGAGGGGGCTCTTTAGGGCATTCTACCATAACGGTGACCCCAAAGTAGCGCGGCATCTCATATTCTGTGACCGCATATTCCCCCATTTTGGCGCCGAGAACAACAAACGGCCCCAAATGACCATGAAAACGCTCGAGTTCATCCATCGTTACTGGGCGAAAAGAGACATGAGAATGCATTTCTGTTCCTTCATGACCTTCATGAGCAAAGGATGAATCCATCCCATTATAGACGAATAAGGCGAGCCCGCATCCTACGGTAATGAATAGAAATTGAATAACTTTTTTCATGATGTTCTTCCTTTTATTTCTATGAGTTATTTAGGGTGAATGATGTCCGGTGTCTAACCGGACAATAATTCCTTCACTGTAAATCCCATTACTTGGGTCATACCACGTGTGAGAAGGGACCGGATGTTTGGAGTTTAATGATACTTCCAATGCTGGAACCGGCCCTACACTCCATAAGCCATACTGTACTGGGCTATCCTTGGCAGGATGCTTTTTCGAGGCATTGTTATAAAAGATGTATTCGCCATCATCTTCGGGAAAAGCCTTCGGCACCCAGATGCCTTCTTCAGTGGGCATTCCGTTGAAATAGCCGAAGCCTGGATGTCTGTACTTTATCGTTTGTCCGGGAGCCTCGTCAGAAGCCCCGGTATAAGTAAAAAAAGGATCCAGGGGACGATTCGAAAGATAGGCAACCGGAGTGGTCAATTCCCAAGGTAATTCAAAATATTTCCGGGCTTCTTGTTCTCCCCATGCCAAGCAAAAATAACGTGATGGGGGATAGTCATTGTTATCCAGAAAATAGTTTTCCAAGGCCATGGCGCAGGCATGGATATTCGATTGAGCGGCGGCAATTTTGCTGCGTACCATAGCGTTTTGCATTTGCGGAACCGCTATGGCTGTCAATACGCCTAATACGGCCACGACAATCAGTATTTCAATCAATGTAAACCCATGACTCTTCCTAAAATACATCCCAGCACTCGATTCCGGTACTCTCCGCAGGTTGAAAATCCTCAATGGAGCGCGGCCATAGGAGGTACCCTTCAGTGAATGGAGGTTCGGTATCCTCTTGATTGAAAACCCCGGTAATGTTTAAAAGGTCTTGGGGTTGTGGATGTTCAGTAATTTCTGTTGCTGCGCGCAGTTCCACCGGAAAGGTATTTCCTTCCGTATCAGCCACAGTGATCTTTTCTCCAGTTTCCCACTCTCCTTCGATGATTTCAACATTCTTCAGTTCTACTAAGCGTCCCTGGTAATACTCACCTCCACTTTCGCGGGTGGGATCAAACGCATCGAGTCCCTCTAAACGAGTGATTTCGATAGGCTCAAGTTCTCCCGTGTCGCGTTCCAGGACTTCGATCTCGAACTTCAAATCGGGATTATGGCGCTCATTCATATTGGTCTTACCGCCATAATGCCCTGTCAATCCGGTCACGCGGATCAGGTCTCCAGGAAAGAGATCTGTCCGATAGGCGCTTATTCCACCCCCGTACCAAGCCCCTGAGTAAACCTGAATGCCGCCGGTCTCATCCTGCATGTAGAGAATGAATGATGTATCTAGTTCACCTTCGTCGTTCATACCATTGAAGATCCCAGGCTCATTGAGCACATAACCTTCAATGGTGTAAGTATCCATGGTGTCTAAACCTAGAAAGGTAGGATTTCCTTGTTCGTCCACTTGATTAATCTCCCCTATCGGGGTGATCTCTTGAGCCAATGAACCTCCCACTATCACACTCAGGGCTACAAAAAATACAAAATTTCTTGACCAATTCATAAAACTCACCTTTCTAATAATAAATTTTTATTTTTCATAATACCACAATACTACAGCCCAACCCCCAGGTCAAGAATAGTAATACGATTTTCAATATAATATCATCAAGTAAAACGAGTGTTATTTTTTGATGGGATTATAGAGGAGAAGATCAGGCAAATACACTTGATTTGTTTTCTGTTAGAAGCGATTTTTCCCATTTTCTTTTTTTCTAAAGTCTCTAATAATAGTAAAGAGAAAACAGACACCATGGAAGAGAGAGGAAAATTATGAAGAATTTCAAACGTATCTTATCCGTAACTTTCATTCTGATTTTGAGCGCCCTATGGGGCCAAGCGCATGTGGATCATTACCCATCAATCCATAACACGGTAACCGACATTCGCAAGCGCCTGGTTGAACAATATCCACATGAAAGACTGCTCGATCTCACTCAAGAGCACCTACTGGAATTCATGACGGATCTCGAACGAAATACGCTCGCCTATGGCCACATTCGTTTTACTGTCAAGGTTCCTGTCACGGTTTACATTCTGCGTACACCGCAGTTACCGGAAGGTGATCCCTTCTGGCTGGAATATCGCGATTTCGAAAAGTTGGATGAATTTATTCAAGTGAATAACGAGAGATGGAGTGTTTGGAGAAAAGAATTCGATGCAGATCGATTAGGCTTTGGCGTTCCCTCTCTGGCTGGAGATGAGGATCATTACCTGATTGCCGTCAAGCCACAAGATCCCAGCGATACACTCACCCTTCAAGAAATGTACCCGGGGCAATGCCGGCACATGAGTATGGAACAAGCCTCAGATTATTTCCAAGAGAATTTTAACGTAACCCTGGAAATTCCTTCTGTTTTGCAAAACACCGAGGTTGTTATGGGGCGTAGCGAGTGGGAAGATTATGGACAGATTCTCGATTTTTTCCATACCACGCGCTTTCCCGCTCAAGAGAAACCCGACCAGATCGTACTGACATGGAGCGAAGATCCCCGTACAACCCAGACTATTCAATGGCGCACTAGCACCAAAATCAATCAAGGGAAAGTCGCTTATATCAAAAAATCCGACTATAACCGCTTCTCACCCAAGGAACCCAATTACGTCCATGCGCAAACCATGGAACTCGAAACCCTCGACATCGTTAATGATCCCGTTTGCCATCGCCATACTGCAGTGTTGCGCGACCTCGAACCGGACACAACCTATCTCTATTGTGTGGGAGATGGAACTGAAGAAGGATGGAGCGAATTTGCCGAGTTCACCACCGCGCCGGATCGGGATGAACCGTTTTCTTTCATTTACATGGGCGATGCACAAAACGGCCTCGATCGTTGGGGAAGTTTGGTGAACAACGCCTTTCGTGAACGCCCCGACGCTGAGTTCTATGTTATGGCCGGGGATTTGGTGAATCGCGGCAATGAGCGATACGATTGGGATGATTTCTTCTACAACGCCGAGGGGATATACGACCGCCGCCAATTGGTTCCCGCGATCGGCAATCACGAAGATCAAGGACCAGGCCCTTGGCTTTATCTCAAGATGTTCGATCTACCCAAAAATGGTCCAATCACGATTGAACCCGAACGCGCTTATTCCTTCGAATATAGCAATGCGCTATTCGTCATTCTCGACTCCAACCTCGAGCCGGCCAAGCAAACCGATTGGCTTGAGGAACAATTAAAGAACAGTGACGCTACATGGAAATTCGTAGTCTATCATCACCCCGCCTATTCATCCGCTCCGCGACGCGATAACCAGAAAATCCGCAAGGAATGGACACCGCTCTTCGACAAGTATCATGTAGATATGGCGTTGCAGGGACATGACCACGCTTATTTGCGCACGCATCCTATGAATAATAACGAACCGCAAGAGGATCCCTCGGAGGGAACCATCTACATCGTGTCTGTTTCTGGGGTAAAGATGTATGATCAGTCCGATCGTGATTATACGGCTTTCGGTATGACCAATGTGTCCACTTATCAGACGTTAGATATCCAGGTCGTCGGTGATCGCCTGCTGTATCGCTCCTATGATATCGACGACAATCTCCGTGACGAGATTGAGATCGTGAAATCAACCTGGTAAAAATCCCATATTTCCAACTAGTCCCAACGCCCCTGGTGTAGGATGTACAACAGGGGCGTTTGAATAAACAGAATTATCGTTTTATGCAACTCCAATTTCTCTCTTGGAGGTTTTATAATAAATCAAATTGTTTTTCGTAGAAAATCGTAAGGAGAGCCGAACCATGGTCACTGCAATCATTTTAATTGAAGCCGAACGCCAACGTATCGCCCCTGCGGCCCAGGAAATACTGGAGTTGGAAGGTATTACGGAAGTCTATAGTGTCGCGGGGGAGTATGATCTTGTTGCTATCGCGCGGGTATCCAAAAACGAAGAACTGGCCAAACTGGTGACGGAAGACCTCATCAATGTGCCGGGGCTGATCGAAACCAATACGCTGATTGCCTTCCGCCAATATAGCAATCATGAACTCGATCGACTCTTTAATATTGGTGAATGATCCTTTTTATGAGTTTAAAGCACCTCCACTTTATATGGAGGTGCTTTTATTGTATTCCTAAGAGTATTTAAAAATACTCGCTTTTATTCGCTGCAATAAGTTGCCAACCTTTCGAAAAACAATAACAACGCCGTGTCTAGCCCCGATTTATTGCGCTAATACGTTCACTTCACTAATTTGCCGATTTAACGTCCAGTAATCATAGATGATTCCAATAAGAAACAATCCACCGGTTAATAAATAGAGAATACCCGTAATCCATTTTCCCATATAAAGACGGTGAATCCCAAAGACTCCCAAGAAGGTTAATAAAATCCATGTAACGTTATAGTCTGTGGGACCAGGAGTAAATTGGATATCGGCTTTTCGGTCAAGTGAGGGGATCAAGAACAGATCAATAATCCATCCAATAAAAAGCAGACCTAGAGTAAAAAAGTAGATTGTTCCAATAATAGGGCTTCCATAATAAAAGCGGTGCGCCCCCATGAAACCGAAGATCCAAAGGATATAACCAATTACTTTACTGTGTGTGTCGATTTGAGATTGATTCATGATAGAAATTCCTTCTAAAATTTTTTACCATTTCATGGTAGCGCGAATCACTTCTTCCGGTGTAGTGATTCCTTCTTTAATTTTTTGTATCCCATCATCCAGCAATGTATGAATTTTTTTTCGCCGCATGTATTCACGAAGCGTTTTAGGATTCCCACCTTCGATGATGAGATGATGAAGTTCCTCATCCACGGTCAATAATTCAAAAAGGCCGGTTCGGTCGATAAACCCTGCATCCTGACAATGATTACACCCCAAGCCAAACTGAATGGTTTTCATTTCTTCAGAATTGATACCTAAAAAGTTCAACTCATCGGCATTGGCTTCGCGTTCAATCACGCAATGAGGACAATTAACCCGAACCAGACGTTGTGCCAACACCGCGCGGACAGAAGAAGCCACCAGGAAGGGTTCGACTCCCATATCCAACAGACGGTTAAACGCACTCGGCGAGTCGTTGGTGTGCATCGAGGAAAGGACTAAATGCCCTGTATGAGCGGCTCTTAACGCCACATGCGCGGTTTCGGAATCACGAATTTCACCGACCATGAGGATATCCGGATCTTGACGCAGGAAAGAACGTAGGGCATTGGCAAAGGTGATGTCAGTATGGCGATCTACCTGTAATTGGTTAATTCCTGGGAGCACAATTTCGATGGGATCCTCGATCGTCGAAACATTGATCGATTCGCTCAATAAGGCATCTATGATGGAATACAAGGTTGTTGTTTTCCCACTGGCGGTAGGACCCGTCACTAAAAACAGCCCATGAGGTGAACTTAAAATACGGCGGAATTCAATCAGAATTTCCGGTCGCATACCTAACGAATCGATACCTAATATTTGCTCCTGGGTAGGAAGAAGGCGAAGGACGGCATTCTCTCCAAATTTACAGGGAAGACACGATACCCGAACGTTAATTGAAGGTCCCACCAGTTCTGGATGTTCAAACACAAAGGCACCTTCTTGGAGTTTGCGTCTTTGGGATATATCCATATTGGCCATCACTTTGAGTCGAGACATCACGGAATGCATTAAATCGAAGGGGATATCGCCCACATTCCGTAATACTCCATCTATGCGATACCGTACACGAAAAAAACGATCGCCCGGTTCCATGTGGATATCCGAGGCGCGTTGGTTGACGGCATCCAGGAGGATACGATTGACGATATGTACCGGATCATCATTCTCTTCTTCGCTGATCACCGAAACCAGTTCTAACTCTCCACTTTGGGGATAAGCCTGGTGAAAGTACTCTTCAAAATCCTCTTTTGTGAGCAGCACCGGACGTATGATTTTTTGGGTGGTTACTCCAAGGTGTTCCATCACAGTGGGGGGGATCGGCTCAATACATCCAACCACCAAATCCATTAATTCAATATCTCCTCGCAAGGCCAGAGGAACCAACTGATGCCGCCGTGCCACCGCTTCAGGAATAAGTTCCACCACATCATCTGCGAGATCGACATCGTCATCTGTGAATAAGGATAAATTAAACAGTTTACCTAATAATTCCAAAAAACGGTCCTCGTTGAGATAATAGAGATAATCATCATGGACCAAGAATTCGCTCAAGGAACGATCGCTGTTTTCTTGGGCTAATAATGCGCCTTCATAAGCCTCTTTTAAAATAAATTCATTTTCTCGTAAATATTCACCGATGGTTTCGGGCTTCATAGTGTCTCCTATACATCCATATCCGGAATCAAATAAAAATATGCTTGTTCAATAATATACACGACTTTTATAAAACAAATTCAGATGAACCTTAAGGGGGAAGGTTTTATAACCGTATCGTTTAAATTATTAAAAAAAGGTTGGCTGATTAGAGAGGTTGCGTTTCAGAATTTCTTCGTGAGATTTCAGATCTCCATTTTCATCAATATGCAAAACTCTGAAACCTTGCTTGATTAACGCTTCGGCATCGAGATGGGTTCGATGGCATTGTTCTGGCTTACGTTCGCAACACATGAGGCAGACAGGCGAGTAAGTGTCGAGAATGGCGAGTAATTCACGCAGGCCTGCTTGAAAACGATCCTCTTGCATGACGGTATGATAATCCAGGGGCGGTTTTTTCGAACGCTCACTTTTCGAGAGTCCACCAAGTTTTTCTCCCAGGAAGAAATATGCAATCTCCGTTTCTTGCATATGGGCTTTCAAATTTTTGCAGGTAAACTCCTTTTGCTGCTTCGAGTAAGGACGTGAACGCACATCGATCAAGGCTCGTATGGAATAGCGGCGCAAGAGGGTTATCCATTCCTCGAAGGAACGTCCACCATAGCCGAGGGTATATATGACATTCTTTTTGGTTGAAAGGTTAGAAGCCTCACTCATAAAAACCATACCGTCATTGACATTCAGGGCGTGGTTTGCGGCCGCAAATATTACATTTTTCGCCCGAACCCTGGGTATGACGCTCTAAGCCATTGTGATTATCCAGTAGCTCAATCACGTGTTTCACTTCCATATTTAATCCGCGTTCTAGTACGCCGAAGTTCAGTTGCAGCATACATCCAGGGTTTGCTGTGAGAAGCATATTCGCCCCTGTATTTGCAACTTGTTCCATCTTGCGATCAAGCACCTTCATCGCCATTTCGTAATGGGTGATATTATAGATTCCGGCGCTTCCACAGCACCAGTCTGATTCCGGCAAGGGAACAAACTCTACGCCTGGGGTTTCTTTAATTAGTTTTTTGGGAGAATCCCACACTTGCTGTGCATGACAAAGATGGCATGGTTCATCATAAATGACTTTCTGATTCGGCAAAGCCTCTGAACGCGCCTGATAGTGGGGCCATTCAGCAAGAAACTCTGTGATCTCTCGTGATTTTTCGCTGAAGCGTTTAGCTTTTTCTTTATACTCAGGATCATCCTCAAAGATCTCTTCGTATTCCTTTAATGCGGCCGCACAGGCGGCGCAATCGGTCACGATGTAATCCACGTTCAATTTTTCGAACAAGTCGATGTTGAATTTCATCATCTCGAAAGTCTTGTGTTTATAGCCTTCTGACATCGAGGGGGCTCCACAGCAGCGAATTTCCTTGGGCGTAATCACTCGACAGCCGCTTCGGGTCAGCACATTCACTGTAGCCGTGGTGGTTTTGTTAAACAGAATGCTCATCATGCAGCCGAGGAAATAGCCCACCCGAGCGTGTTCTTCTTCCAATGGAGGGATTTCATCCGGGATGGTTTTGCGAAACGGTTTTTGGAGTCCTTTTGGGGTTAACGCTTCCATTAACCGCAGGCGTTTGGGAAGAATCTTCAAAAACCCAATTTTTTCCAACAGGTTCTGCAAACCACTTCGTTGATAGAGCCGTAGGGGAAGTGCTACGAGTTCCAAGCGCCAATGACGCATAAAAAGCCATCCAAAGACAAAGTTGCGAAACGCTTTGACCAGGGGGTTGCGTTTCATATGTTGCTCGACCTGGGAACGGGCTGATTCGATCAGATAACCAATCCGCACGCCCGAGGGACAAGCCGTTTCACACGCTCGACAGTCCAAACACAAGTAGACTTGATCGGCGAAGCCGCGGGTTAAATCAAGTTTTCCATCAGCCACCGCACGGATCAACGCCGCTCGTCCACGGGGAGAGGCCCGTTCAATTTTCATCTCCGTATACGTGGGGCAGTGCGGCAGGCACATACCACATCGCACACAGTTCAATATCTGGTCATACTCGGGAACGTTGACACCTTCAAAATACCCTGATGTCATTGTTTTTTCATGTTGGTTGGTCTGGGTAGGCGTATTCATCGGTTATCTTCTACGGAACGGAAGGTTCCATCCTGAATTATAAAGGTTCGTTCATCTCATGATTTATGAACAAGATGAATCCAAAATTTCTTAAGCACTATTGATCATAATCAGGTGAGTAAAAAAAGGCAACGGAAACAAGAGAGAGCCCGTATTCCAAGAAGGCTTTATTTTGTCATTTTAGAAGCAAGGAGCCATTAGAATCGTACAGGGATCGGGGAAGGTAAAAACACAAAAAGTCTTTAAAACTCTCTCAAAATAAGGACGTGGAATCTGTGGGTGGTTCCAAGCCTATATGATCATAGGCCATGCGGGTTAATACACGTCCCGCGGGAGTCCGATTGAGGTAGCCTTCTTGGATAAGAAAGGGTTCATAAACCTCTTCCAAGGTCGTTTCATCTTCGCCCAAGGCGATGGCCAGGGTGCGGATCCCCACGGGGCCGCCGCTAAATTTCCCGGCGATGCTGCTCAAGATCATGCGATCCATCGGATCCAAGCCATGGGAATCGATCCCGAGCATGGTTAAAGCCCCCTCGGCAACGCTTTTATCGATATGTCCATCGGATTCCACCTGAGCAAAATCGCGCACCCGACGCAGCAGGCGATTGGCGACTCGGGGGGTTCTCCGCGAGCGCTGGGAGAGTTCTTTTATCCCTTCGGCTTTATATGGGATATCAAGAATCCGTGCCGAGCGCAGCAGTATCTCGTAAATATCTTCGTTTTCGTAAAAATTCAATCGGCAATGAATCCCGAAGCGGTCACGCAAGGGGCCGGTCAGCATCCCAGAGCGCGTGGTTGCGCCAATCAAGGTAAATTTAGGCAAGTCGATTTTGATCGACTTGGCGTGCGGCCCTTCTCCGATCAATATATCGATAAAATAATCCTCCATCGCGGGATACAGGCACTCCTCCACAACGCGATTGAGCCGGTGAATCTCATCGATAAACAACACATCTCCTTGTTGTAACTCGGTCAGAATCCCCGCCAAGTCGGCTTTTCGTTCGATCACGGGGCCGGACGTCGTACGAATATTGACGCCCATTTCCTGCGCCACAATATGCGCCAGTGTGGTTTTCCCCAACCCGGGTGGACCCGCGAGCAGTAGATGATCTAACGCCTCGCCTCGTTTTTTCGCGGCTTCGATGCAGATAGAGATTTTCTTTTTCAGTTCCGTTTGCCCAATGAAATGCTGCAAGCGTTGCGGACGAATATGATCGTTGTCTTCCGGTTTGGGCGAAGGATCGAGCAAACGTTCGTTCGATTTCTCTGTCATAATGTCATCATGGTACGACGAGAATGAGAATCACGGAAGGTTTTGGAAAAATTTGCAATAAATCTCATCGATACTTTATGTTTAGCGGTTGATACTCTGCGCCTCGGCCGATCCCCAAGCCTGCGAAGCGATAGGTGAATACATCGCCT
>CAYQOX010000054.1:0-26548 GCA_964419335.1 uncultured bacterium
GTGATGACGGCTATCAATACAAAACATTTTTCGATGCCGGTATTAACTTCGGCGCCAGTTTGATTAGCCTGTTTTATAAAGAAGGTGATTTCAAGCGAACGATTCAGATTGGTTCACTTTGTGGTTGGGATTCAGACAATCCGACAGCGACATGGGGTGGCTTACTCGGTTTTATGTTAGGAAGAAAAGGGATCGAAAAATCATTTCCCAAACATGACCTTTCTGGAATTTACCACATCGGTCGTACAAGAATCAATTTTCCAGACAGAACTCCAAATCAGCCCGGTGATGATACCTTTGAGTTAATGGCCCTACGCGGCATCCACATTATTGACCGTGTCGTTCTTGAAGAGATAAAGGGTGCTATTGATTTAGAGAAGCAGGCTTGGTGTGTTCCTAACCCGGGAATTACTATCCATCCCGCTAAGTTTGTATCCTTGGGCTCAGAATAAACAAAGATACGATCCAAGCGATGCAATTCGCATTAATTTATTAAAATAAAGACAAAAAGTATCTATCCGATTTAATCGTTGTTATTCAGTTCGGATACTGTATTCCGGCGGAGCCATTCATCCAGAGATTCAAAACGTAAGTAACCGGTTTTGTACAGGTGAGACAAGAATTCCCAAAGGGAATCGGCATCGGCGGTTATTTTCACACCGTTGATTGCCAGAAAGGTATATGTTGCAGCAAATGCCGTTCGCTTGTTTCCATCAACGAAGGGATGATTTTGTGACAGACTTTCCCAGAGTGCGGCGGCTTCAGCTATCAAATCCGGATAATATCCAGTCTGTGGACGGAATAAGGCGGCTTCCAATTGCCCCGAATCGCGTAATCCCTCCGCCCCGCCATAACGCTCAATCTGGTCTTTATGCATAGCCAAAACATCTGCAATCGTCAAATAATCCGTCATTATTTGGCCAGTTTTTTATAGAGCGAAGAATACCGGCCATGACTGGCTTGATAGGCCTCCATGACATGCGGCCTGGCTTTACTTTGACGGCGTTCTTCCAACAGGTTTTCAAAGGCTTCCTCGACTAAAACCTGAAGCTGTCGTCCTTCTTCCTGTGCAAGTGCGCGAAGGGCGGTCAGTATTTCAGTATCAACTTGAGTTGCAAATTTTTCACGCTTACTCATCTATTTTCCTTTCAACCGTTTCTATGGATATTGTATCTTCTTGTTTCATGAAATGTCAAGAAATTCTCATCCGGTCATTTTGCTGAAGCAGGCTATCAACTTATATAGCTGATGTCATGATCCATTAATGTTCAGATTTATAGTGAGAAAAAGGCAATGACATCAGCTTAAGCTGAGGGCTACGTCCAATTTCAATGAATCTTCCCCTGAATATCGCATCTATTTCAAGAATGTTGAGCGTTTTTTTCATGAACCCTTTTGGGAACCCTTCTGTTCCCTCTAAGGGCTCCAAAGTCAACTATGTTTCAGATTCTTGCTCTTCAGAAGGGTCTGAAAGTACGTCATTTAGCACGATATTCCTCCATATTCCACCACTGGGAGACCTTATTCCCAAGCTGAAAGTCGCGGGTTCGATCCCCGTCTCCCGCTTTCCTTAACCTTCCCTACAATAACCTCAAATATGCACATCTCGCAAATCTTTTCGCTCGCCATTCCTTATTATTAAACTCAAACATAAAAATAATTCTATTTCCGACTAAAGCGGGATAATTCTGATATAAAACCTCGAGCAATGTCCATTTTACCGCTTGTAATTCGATCGCAACAATCGATACTCTTCCCCTCGCAGAAGGCTTTGATATAAAAAATATATTTCGAATTTGCATGCGAAAAAGGTTTATCTTTTTACTAGGATATAGTAATCTAAAACGGTTGAGTGGAGAAAAAATATGTTTGCATCTTATGAAGTTGTTTTTTTGATAGCCCCAAATTTGTTAAAGATGCTAATCAGTCAATATTTTGCTCTCCACTCCGAAAATTCTACAATTATTGATATGGAAACCGTTACTATGAAATCGAAATCTAACAAAAAAACGAACAAAAAGGTATCGCGCCGTACGGCATTATTCAGCGGAGCCGCACTTTCATCGATCGCGTTTATGCCGCGATTTGTACTGGGTGGAGATGGGAATACCGCTCCAAGTGACTTATTAAACGTCGCCATGATCGGAACTGGCGGGCGTGGCTTACAGCATACGAGAACCATGACTCGAGAAAAAGATTGCCGCGTGGTGGCAATTTGCGATGTTACCAAAGTCAACGATTACAGTCGCTTCTATTATGGCGGCCAAGCGGGACGCGAGCCAGCCAAAGAGATGGTCAAGGTTCGCAATGAAGAAAAGAATTATCCAAAACCCCAAGTCTATCTCGATTATCGCGAAATGCTCGATAAAGAAAAGAAAATCGATGCATGCGTTATATCAACGCCGGATCATACCCATGCCGTTATCGCGATCGACTCAATGAATCTTGGTAAACACGTTTATTGCGAAAAACCTCTCGCGCGTACGGTCTATGAATGTCGCAAAATCGCCGAATGCGCTAAGAAGAATGGTGTCGCTACCCAACTGGGCAACCAAGGCCATAGTGGCGAAGGGCTTCGCAGCACGAAAGAATGGATTCTCGACGGCGCGATCGGCGAGGTAACCGAAGTGCACGCCTGGACGAAAAGCCGTGCGCGTGTTGGACGCCGCGAAGGCTTTCCTACGGAAGAGATGCCTATTCCCGAAGGTATGGATTGGGATCTTTGGCTTGGACCCGCCAAAAAGCGTCCTTACCATATCGATTATACGCCATATACATGGCGCGGTTGGTGGGATTTTGGGACTGGTTCTATGGGCGATTTCTTCTGCCACAATGCCGATCCCGCATTCTACGCGCTTGAACTTGGCCAGCCGATCACCGTTCAAGCGACACAATACGGCAATACAAAGTACACCTTCCCGCTGGCCTATATGATTTATTATCAATTCCCGGCGCGTGGCGATATGCCTCCCGTTAAGTTGACCTGGTACACCGAGATGGATCCTCCCAAACCAGAAGAACTCGGTCCTGATGAAGAACTCATCGGCGATGGACAAGGGATTCTCTTTTGCGGCAGCAAGGGAAAAATTATGTGTCCTGGTTGGGCGGGCGATCCGGAACTGCTTCCCCATTCGTTGCATGAAAATTATAAACGTCCGGAAAAAACCATAAAACGATCGAAGGGGCACCATCGCGATTGGATTAACGCTTGCAAGGGGGGTGAACCGGCGAGCGCCAATTTCGAGTATGGCGCATATCTCACGGAAATGGCCATGTTGGGCAATGCAGCGATCGGTGCTGGTGAGATGCTTTATTGGGACGGCGAAAACATGAAAGCGATCAACACTGACAAAGCTGAACCGTTCCTCATACCTGAATACTACAATGGCTATAAAATCTAAGCGCTGGTTTTTGTTGAAAAAAAAACGCAAATGCCCCATCGAATTGATGGGGTGTTGTGTTTGCCCGCTTCGCTGGGAAAACAAAAAGGGGCTGGTTTTCAGCCCCTTTTTGCTTGGTAACGGTAGAAAGACTTTTTAGCCGCCAAAGCCAATCTCGGGATCGTATTTCATATCTTCCTCATGGCATAAATCACAGCGGGCGGGTTCAGTGATGCCATCGACATGGCAATTCATACATTCCATCTCAGAATGCATTTCACCTAAGGTAACCCCGGTGAGAGAATGATCAAAATCTTCAGGGATCCAGTCTTCTTCGTGGCAGTTTTGGCAATTGTGGCTTTCACGTTGATAGACGCCACGTTGGGGGTGGCAACTGCGGCAGGTAAGTTCTTCATGATAGGGTTTAAGTTCCCAACCTACCGTTTCATGTTGGAAGACATAATCGGGATCTTGGCCGTGGCAGTAGTCACATCGTCCTTCTTCGTGGCATTGGAAGCAAACGCTATGTAGATCAATTTCGGAGAGATCGCCCATGGGATGGGAATCTTCACGATGGGTATGGCATGCTTCGCAGCTCTGTTCTTGGTGGCAAACGCTGCAATTTTCCTCATACTTATTTGCGTGGCGTTTGTGATGAAAAGGGACGAGATCATCTTCATCAAATTCAGTTTCGAACTCGATCAACTCTTTCATGGTGATGGGTTCATGTTTGGTATGAATGGCATGGGTGGTTGCGGAACCCACTAAACTACCACCGGCTTTTTTTTCATGACACACTTCGCATTTATTTTGGCGATCCCATTGCACGTGACAATTGAGACATTGTCGGTGGTAGGCTCCTTTGAGTCCGGGTTGCAAGAGATTTTCTCGAATGATTTCTTGTGGGTGACAAGTCTTGCAAGAGGAAGGGTTACGCGGATCTTTTTCATGGTGATGGCAGGTCGCGCAGCCATTCGACATTTGGGCCATATCGGCATGGAGTTTATGGTTGAAACGAACAGGAACGTAGAGTTCTTCGAGCTCATCCATGATGACGATGTCGGGAATATCGCCCGTGGCCATGGGGATGGCGCGGGGACATGGTTTTAAGCATGGATCTTCGACGGTTGGATTCTCGCACGAGTGGCACATGTTGCAATCAATAGCCTGGTTTTCTTGATGCCGTTCATCCAAAGCAAAGGATGTTAAAGTGAACAAAGGGAGTAATGCGATGAAGAGAAATTGTGCTTTATGATTCATGATGACCCTCATTATGAATGACTTTGTTCTTCTTCCGGTTGAGGAAGAACGGGGAAATAAATGACGATGATACGATACGCGAGAACGAGCGCGGATATTAAGCCAATGGTGACTGCGACTTCACTAAAGCTGGGTAAATACGTCTGGACTTTATAGACCGGGGTATAGGCCGTAAGAAAGACATTGATCCGGTTGAGTGCGACTCCGAAGACTACAAAAGCGGAAGCAGCAAATAGCCCCGTGAGGCTGCTGCGAATGCGATCAGAAAGAAACATGATGATAGGGACGACAACGCCCAAGATCAATTCGGCGTGAAATAAGTACGATTGGATGCTCCCATCGACAAGGTAGGCTTCCACCTCACGGATGGCAATATCGCTAAGTTTGCAAGCGAGATAAATCACCAGCAGGACCGGGACGATTTTGCTCAAGGGTTTTAGAATATGCATTTCCGGTTTGCGGTTAACCATCTTAGATGCGAGCATAGATTCAAAGATGACCATGGGGTATCCGACACAGATGGCGGAAATCAGGAAAAAGAGAGGTAATACCGGTGTATACCAGAGGGGATGCATTTTATTGGGGGCTATAAGCATTAAAGCGCCGAGCGAGGATTGGTGCAGGCAGGAAAGCAATATCCCTGCGATGATAAGAGCGAGCATGACTTTGGATAGTCCTCGATCCAAGAGAGAGAGGAGTGATTCGACGCTGGAATTGAAACGGGCAAGGGATCCGGGGAGATTCACTTTCCCTTTGAATCTTTCCACTACGATAGGAAGGAATTCCAAGTAGAGAACCGTCAAGTAAAACATGACGCACATGCCTACTTCGAAGAGTACGGAATGACCTGACCACATATTGGGGAGTATGGGATGCCAAACATTGTAATAACGTCCCAAATCAACTAACAGCCCCAAAACCACGAACGTGTATCCCAGCAGAGCGGTAAGAAGCGCGGGACGCATGAGCGGGTGATAGCGTTCTCGGTGAAAGAGATAAACCAAGGCGCCCATGGTAAACCCACCCGCGGCCAGGGCGACGCCGGTAGCAACATCAATGGCAATCCAAATTCCCCAGGGATATTGATTATCCAGGTTGGTGACAGGACCTAAACCAACAACGAAACGTACCATCGCGGCTGTAAAGCCAATCAAGGCTAGGAAGAGGAGAACGAAGGCGGTCGGGGTGAAAAAGCGTGCGTTCGCTGGTGTGGGTTTTTCGTGATGTTGAATTGTTTTTGGTTTAGATTCGCCCTCGTTGGAATTGGAAGAACCGGTTAATTTCGCGATCATCCCGAGTACCGCGAAGAGAGCCACTTGTGGAATGAAATATTTGAAGATTCCATGTTGAATATCTTCGGTGGTTTGGGGAGGGGATTCTTCGGGTAAATTGGGTAAACCGAGTTGTTCGAAAGGTTTCCCTGATACATACATCCATGAGGTGCCACCCACTTCGTGTTCGCCATAAACGTGGTCAATATAGCGGTCGGGATGCTCTTCTATTTTGTTATGGGCGAGTTGGATAAGATCTTCCCGTTTGCCGAAGGTGAGGCATTGTGGGGGGCAGATGGTGACACATGCCGGGGCTTGTCCCTCTTCGAGCCGTTCATGACAGAAAGTGCATTTCCGCACTTCAGGCGTTAATGGGTTCTCGTATTCATAGGCTGGAATTTGGAAGGGGCAGGCCACGAGGCAGTAACGGCACCCCATACACTTCCAAGCGTTGTAAGTGACTGAACCGTCTTCATTTTTGTCGAATGCGGTGACAAGGCAGGCCGAACGGCATGCGGGTTGATTACAATGCATGCATTGAAACTTGACCCAAATCGGATTTTCAGTGTTCTCGTACTGATTAACGACTGTATATTGATCGTCATCAGGCCGACGTTCTTCTTCAAAGACTGATTGGTCTTCGAATTCTTCGAGTGGGGTGTCTGAAAGTTCATGAAAATTGTCGCATGCCCATTCGCATTTACGGCATCCGATACATTGAGTGGTATCGATAAGAACGCCGTAAACATTTTCTTCGTCCACGAGAGAAGAGGCTTGCGAGGTGGGAGCAAGGCAAGTTGATCCCGCTGCGCCGAGAGTTAGTATGAAGTTTCTTCGATCCACGATGCACGATCTCCTCAGGGTACCTTTATATTACTTGATAGTTATAAATCTATCTAATTTACCATAAAAAAGTTGCCAAAGTTTATAAACTTCATAATATTTGTGTCCCCATAAAAAACAATAAAAAGGGTAAATATTTAACTATGCATGATTTTAACATGTAATTTTTGAATATAAAGCGATATTACTATATTTTCTTTGAATTGAAGAAAAAAAATTTTGAGAAAGAAAAAATCAAGAAAAAGAAACTCCCATTTTTAAAAGGCAAATGGGAGTTTCGATAAGGGAGGAGAATTGGTTAATTCGTTAGAATTCATCAATGACCCTCGCCGGTTTTCTTTTCCAGGGCTTTGCGGCGAAGTTGGTCTATATAGACAGCAACGATAATAATGATACCGATTACGATGCGTTGGACAAAGGAGGAGACACCGATCAGGTTACAGCCGTTGCGCAGGAATTTAATGATAAAGGCCCCAACGACCGAACCGAGAATGGTTCCTTCTCCTCCCATGAGGCTTCCTCCACCGATGACCACAGCAGCAATCACTTCGAGTTCCATACCTATCGCTTCGGAGGGCTGGCCGGTGTTTAAGCGGGAAGCGTGGAGAATGCCCGCGATTCCCGCGGTGATGCCCCCGAGGAGATAAACAAAGATTTTGACTTTGTCGACATTGACACCGCAGAGGCGGGCGGTTTGTTCATTAGAGCCTACAGCGTAAACTTGGATACCGAAGACTGTATATTTGAGAATAAAGCCCGCAATCAAGCCAAGGGGGATAAGTATAAACAAGGAGTAGGGTAAGAGCATGGTGATATCGCCTTTATCGATGAGTTTTGGAAAAGCTTTCTCGAGGAGGAGACGGTTGAGGTAAATGAGTTCTTTGCCGTCGGGAGGGTTTTGGATACGTTCGATCATTCTGTCGCTGAGCTGGACGTGGGAGAAGCGTTCTTCATCGTAAATGAGGCCGTCTTTAATATAGTTATTTAGGGCTTGTAGAAGGTTCTTTTTCAGTTCGGGATCAGGCTCGTTGAATCCTCGGTGTTGCTCTAAAAGTTCCAAGGTTTCGGGGGAGAGTGTGTCGCGGATATGGAGAGAAACGGCGTCATTACCTTCTTTAATACGAATCGTAAGATTGCGGAATTTGATTTCATCGGGAGAAAATTCGTAACTTTTGCTTATGGTAATAGGCATGATGGCATTTCCAAGTTTATTGAAATTGTCAGGAATATTGGTGACGGGGAGGCCGCCGGCAGAATGGAGAGCCACGCCCCGGATAATTTCCATCATGCCAAGAGTGACGATAAAGGGAGCGAGTTTGCCTTTGGTGATAAGAAGTCCATTGAGAAAACCGCATAATGCGCCGGTTGCGATCCCGGCCAGGATGCCGAGGAAGATCCCCATGGCGAAATAATCAGTGGACATGACCATGGTGGCGTAAACTCCAGAAAGGGCTACGAGGGAACCGACGGATAAGTCGATGCCGGCGCTGACGATAATGAAGGTCATTCCAATGGCTGCGACGGCGATAACGACAGTTTGGCCGGCTACATTACTGAAATTGCGGAAGGTAAAAAAAAGATCAGGACGTAAAGAACCAAATATGGCGATTACAATAAATAAGGCGAAGACCGGTCCCAATTTGGTGAACAGGAAAGCGATTTTGTTGGTTAGGATAGTGAAATCTTTTTTTTGGGGGTTCACGGACGACCTCCTGCAGAAGGGGTATGGTATGTTAAGATATTGAGTTCTACGACTTAATTAAAGAGTTCTTTAAAGAGGAAGAACTTTCATAGTAATGCAATTCATTGAAACTTTGTTTAACGACACGCATGGTATAGAGAGCCGAGATGGCTTTATGCTCTCGTAGAGGTGGAGACTCTCAAAACACCGGGGCAAAAGCGTGTCATGGATTATAAGTTTCCGGAAAAAACCCGGTTATGGGTTTGTAATAAGGATAAAGAAGCGAAAACTCATAACTACATACTAATTCGTTATCTTTAAAGAATTCATTTGTTCGTTTGATTCGTAATCTTCGATGATACCCGTAGCCAAAGACATCACTTTATCTTCGTTAATTTCATCAATAGCGTATTTGCGGCTAAGTCGGCCGCGGGCCATGACGTAGAGAGAATCGCATATTCCAAAAAGTTCGGGCAAATAACTCGAAACCATAACAATACCTTTGCCCTCGGAAGCGAGGGAGTCGATGATGCGGTAGATTTCCACTTTGGAGCCGACATCAATACCGCGGGTGGGTTCATCCAAGAGGAGAACCAAGGTCTCAGCGCCAAGCAAGCGAGCAAGAGCGGTTTTTTGTTGATTGCCGCCGGAGAGTTGATTGATTTTTTGATTGGGGGATTGGGCCCTAATGCTGACCTCTTGGATCAAGTGGGAAGTCAGATCAGCCATTTTTTTATAAGAGAGGACACCGTATTGACTGATTTTTTGGGGTATGGAGAGAGTGATATTTTCGGCGATGGACATATTTTGGGCTAATCCCTCTCCCGCGCGGTCTTCGCTCAGTAAACCGACACTATGGCGCAAGAGATTACGCGGCGTATTGGGAAGAATGGTTTGGCGATGAATTTTCAAATCTTCTACTTGGCTGGGGTCCAGTCCAAATAAAGCGCGCAGCATCTCAGTACGTCCCGCTCCGACAAGACCGGCGATTCCCACAATTTCGCCGGCACGGACTTCAAGATTGGCGTGCCGGGTGCCATTCGGGCTGGTTAAGCCCTGAACGGAGAAGATGACATTGTCGGGAAGATGTTGGGTTTTGGGGTAAAGATCTTCGATCTTACGGCCGACCATGAGCTGGATCAGAGTATCCGGGGTGGCTTCGTCCATCTTGCCGTGCCCCACTTTTTCGCCGTCACGGAGTACGGTGTAAACGCCTCCCAATTCGCCAAATTCTTCCAAATAGTGAGAGATGTAAATGATTCCCACTTGTTCTTTGCGTAGGTTACGGATGATTTCAAAGAGTTTTTTGGTTTCTTTGTCGGAGAGGGCAGCGGTGGGTTCGTCCATCACGATCAGGCGTGCATTCACGCTCAAGGCACGAGCGATTTCGACCAATTGACGTTGAGCGACTCCAAGATGCATGACAGGAATATCGGGATCGATAGTGGCATCGAGACGTTGGAAAATCTCGCGAGTGGCTTTGCGTTGTCCGTCGGCGAGAACCACGCCGTTGGATCTCATTTCATGGCCAAGAAAAATATTGGAATGAACCGGAAGATGAAGGGCTAAGTTGAATTCCTGGTAAATCATGGCGATGCCGGCCATGAGGGCCTCTTTGGGGTTGTCGGCTAAGAAGGGTTGGCCTTGGAATTCAATTTCACCTTCGTCGGCGGTATATACGCCAGTGAGAATTTTCATCAAGGTGCTTTTGCCTGCTCCATTCTCTCCGACGAGGATATGGATTTGACCTTGCTCAACTTCCAAATCCACATTGGTTAAGGCCTTGGTAGCACCGAAGGCCTTAGAAATATTGCGCATAGAAAGAAGAGGCTGCACGATGAATTATCCTTCTTTTTCAAGAATGGAGAGATCGGGACGCAAGAGTTCTTGAATATCCGGTTCATTCATGTTTTCTGGGGTGACGCGATAGACACCCGTATCAATGCGTTTTTCGACCTCACGACCTACAAGATGATCAACCACGGCTTTCACACTTTGATAGCCCATTTTAAAGGGGTTTTGTAGGACAAGCGCATTAATGTGTCCCTTTTCCAAGCCGTCGATAAGATCTTCGTTTGAATCAAAGCCAACAAAGATTTTATTTCCTGCTAAGTTTAAGGATCGAATCGCAAGTAAGGCTCCCATGGCGCTGGATTCGTTGGAGGCAAAGATGGCGTCAACGTCGGGATGGGCGGAGAGCATATCTTCTGTGACGGAGCGGGATTTATCGCGATCGCTGTATCCATATTGATCAGCAACAATTTGAATGTCGGGGAATTCTTCGGCCAGGGTATCTTCGAAGCCTTTTTCCCGCTGATTGGTGGAGTCACTCCCGGGATCACAGCGTGTGATGATGGTAGTCCCTTCACCTTCGAGAAGACGTCCTAATTCGCGGGCGGCCATGACACCCCCTTGGTAATTGTCGGTGGCGACGAAAGAAATATATTTTTCGGTATTAATGCCGGAATCAAAGATGACGCAGGGGATATTGTTTCCCCACACTTTTTCGACGACACCCACCAGAGCATTTTCATCTTGGGGGGCGAGCACGATCCCATCGACATCACGTACGATAAAATCTTCAACGATAGAGCGCTGGACTTCTTTTTGGGTTTCGGTTGGAGGGCCAATCCATTCGATTTCGACACCGAATTCTTCGCCAGCGGTTTCTGCGCCGGCATGGACAGATTGCCAAAAGAGGTGGGCGGTGCCTTTGGGAATAACGGCGATAACGGGTTTGTCACTTTCTTCTTGAGTAGATTGTTGCCCACATCCTACGATGGAAAGAGAAATAAAAGATGCGAGAAGGATGAATGACACAAGTGAAAAGCCTATGGGTTTTTTCATGATTGGCTCCTATTCATTCATTGGCGAATTTCAAAAAAGTGGTTGAAGAAAAAGTCGATTTTCCTTTAGTCTAAAATTTGTTGTTTATTTTAAGGCATCTCACAGGGGAAACAAAGCGCTTTGGCGATTTTTTAGGAATGTTCTTGCAATATGTCATTGGAATGGGGATTAAGGTTCGGTGCTGCTTTTACCGTGGCCGTAGTTCTTGCCGACTTGGAGAGTAATTTCGGTTGTGACTTCGGGGGCGACGAAAACGTAAAAATCGTGGATACGAAAGTGATTGTTATTGAAAAACTTGACCGTATGAATCCCTTCGCGTACAGAGGGCATGGTTGGGTTTTTCTTGTGCCCGTTGAGTGTTACTCCGCAATCGATTTCTTGGGTCGGTTTGATAACAACAGAACCGTAGCCTCGGCGGTGGAATTGGGCTTCATCCCAAATGTGAGAAGCCATAATAAGCATTGATGCAATTACAGGAAGGAGGAGGACCGTTTTGCGGTAAGGCGAGCGGAGAAAATCGGGCATATAGGTTAATAATAAGAGGAGACATGGAGCGGCTTCGATTGCCCATAGGTCCCAATCTTGGTGCATGCCCAGGTTGGGATGCCAAACCAGGGTGAAGAAAGTGAAACCTAGGGTGTAAAGGAGGAGAAACATTCGGTCGGGGCGGCGAAGACTTTTGAAGCCGTATAAACCTATAGCCCAAAGAATAACCGGCCAAAAGATCCAAGAACGCATAACCCAGGCGTAGATTAAGTCAATGAGGTGCCACCATTCGAACATGAGATAAAAACGTTCACCGCTGGGGTCCTCGAAAAGGGGAATGAAGTTATCCGAGGGAGAAAGTCCTTGTACATGAATCCCAAAGATGTAGGCGTGTCGTTTTGTGAAATATGCAAAGAGAGAAAGGAGTTGGCCTTGGAATAAAGGAAGATAATCCTTGGGTCTTTTGGTTAACAGAGGAAGAAGGAGTAAGGAAGGGAGCGCGAAAAGAATCCCCAAATGCATCCAAAGAGCAAGGGCAAAGGCGAGGGAGACATGGAGCATGGAGTTTTCGCCTCGTAGGTAGCCCACTCCGACGAGGCCGTAGTAGAACATCGTGATAAGAAAGAGGGTGTAGTATTCGGTGTGGCCGTTGCAGTAGAGGGCGAAACCGGAAGAGAAGAAGAGACCCAAGACCCAAAGAGGATCGATGCGAATAAAGCGCTCATTGAATAGCAATAAGACATAAACTGCGATGGCGCCGGCGAGGCAGGAAACCAGGTTGATGACGGAGAGGCCGTCCCAGTGGAAAGGAAGCAGGAGGTGGTAGAAGAGTTGAAAGAAAAAATGGGAAAGGAGTTCTGTTTGGACCATCCAGATAACCGGTTCACGGCTTTCTACCATACGGCTGAGTTGGTCGCCATCGCCAGAAAAATATTGTGAGCGGAAAATCCAAAAGAGTAAGAAGAGAAAAAAGCAAAAAAGAAATTTATGTTTGGAAATGAGACAGCCCGCGGAAGACCACGGGCTGTCGGAAGAGGTGTGTTTCGTGAATGGGTGCGAGAACTTCACGGACATGGGATTATTATTCTTCGTCCTCGTCTTTATCTTCGGGAATTTCGTAAACGGTTGCATCGGTTGTAAGAAGCAATCCAGAGATACTCGCGGCATTTTGTAAGGCGCAACGCACCACCTTGGCAGGGTCGATAACCCCGGCTTTGATGAGATCTTCGTATTCTCCTTTGAGGGCATTGTAACCGACGTTGACTTTTTCTTTAAGAATATTTTGCACCACGACTTTACCTTCCATGCCAGCATTTTCAGCGATCATGCGCGCGGGTTCTTCGAGTGCCGCTTTAAGAATATTGGCGCCGATTTTTTCCTCAGGAGGAAGCTCCAGTTTATCAATGGCTTTAATGGCGCGAAGGAGCGCTACACCACCGCCAGGAACAATCCCTTCTTCAATGGCCGCGCGGGTAGCATGGAGCGCATCTTCAACGCGGGCTTTGATTTCTTTCATTTGGGACTCGGTCGCGGCACCCACTTGGATTACGGCGATACCTCCCGATAGTTTGGCAAGACGTTCTTGGTATTTTTCGCGATCGTAATCTGAGGTGGTTTCGACGATCATTTGGCGGAGTTGATCCATACGGTTTTTGATTTCGTTCTCATCGCCAGCACCTTCAATAATGGTGCATTGATCTTTGTCAATGATGACTTTGCTAGCAGAACCGAGATCATCGAGGGTCATATTATCAATTTTGAGACCGAGTTCTTCGGAGACGACTTGGCCCCCGGTGAGAATGCTAAGGTCAATTAGCATGGCTTTGCGGCGATCGCCAAATCCGGGTGCTTTCACAGCGCATGCTTTGAAGGAGCCACGGACGTTATTAACCACCAACGTGGCCAGGGCTTCGCCTTCGACATCTTCAGCGATGATGAGTAGAGGCCTTCCGCTTTGGGCGACTTGTTCCAACAAGGGAAGGATTTCATTCATGTTGGAGATTTTCTTTTCATGGAGAAGGATAAGAGGATTCTCGTAGACGCATTCCATGCGTTCGTTATCGGTGACAAAATAGGGAGAAAGGTAGCCGCGGTCGAATTGCATCCCTTCGACCACTTCGAGCCCCATTTCGATTCCTCGACCTTCTTCCACTGTAATGACCCCGTCTTGACCAACTTTTTCCATGGCATCGGCGATAAATGTACCGATTTCATCGTCATTGTTGGCCGAGATCGAAGCGATGTGAGCGACATCGTCTTTGTCTTCGACCCGTTTGGCCGAGTTCATAATTTTCTCGACAGCGGCATCCACGGCTTTGTCGATTCCACGTTTGATGGCCATGGGATGGTTCCCTGCGGAGACCATTTTCAAGCCTTGGCGATAAATGGCTTCGCTGAGAACCGTCGCGGTGGAAGTCCCGTCACCAGCGACGTCGCTGGTTTTGGAAGCAACTTCGCGAACTAAGCGGGCTCCCATGTTTTCCAGAGGATCTTCCAATTCCATTTCTTTGGCGACGGTAACGCCGTCTTTGGTGACGGTAGGAGAACTGGAATTTTTTGAAATGACGACATTACGTCCACGTGGCCCAAGGGTGACTTTGACGGCCTTGGACAATTGTTCGATGCCCTTGAGTAGGGACATCCGCGCCTCCGCATCGAAAACAATTTCTTTAGCGGGCATAGTTTACTCTCCTTTTCTTCTTATGTTTTTATTGACATCTCGCTAGTAAAATTCGATCACTTCGACAGAATCTGCAGGCAACCAACCGCTAAATGCGGAATTACTAGGAAGCGTGATTCGGAGCCAATTGTTACGACGTTGTAGAATCCTTATTTTAGTGCCTTCATGCAATGTGAACGCCGTCGATAACTCCGGATTTGGGCCTGTTTTTACATCCACGGCAGAACTCATGATAATCGCATGAATCATGAACTCATGTTGATAAATTTTACTACTCGAAGACAAGAATAAAAGTATAAACGCGATACCAACGATCCAACAAGGGATTCGCAACCACGAACGAAGCGTGGGTTTCTTCAAAATCAATCGCAAAAACAAAAATAGGCTTAGGAGCCAAAAGCAAAAAAGGGTGAGCCATAGGGTTTCTCGCAGGTTGAGGTAATGATGAATGCTGCGTAAGAGATCAACAGTGGCACTGTAGTTCGGTTCGCGGAATTCTTCGTCCACGGTTTGGCTGCGGGCATATTCTAGATTGACGTGGAGATCATCCGAGCGAGGAATGTAATGATTTGCGCGTTCGTACCAGAGGATACTTTTACCGAGTTGATTAAGGTGAAAATAAGTATTGCCAAGGTTGTAAAAGAGGCGGCCGTTTTTGATACCTAAATTGACAAGATATTGATAGCCGGCCAGGGCTTTTTCCATTTCTCCTTGGGTGTAAAACTCGTTCGCTTGTTGAAAGATGGTTTGCAAATTAGAACTCGGATCGTAGGGTTCAGGCAGAGGTGCCGTCGGTTGGGCAAAAGTGGAAGCGAGGCTTAGATAAAGGAAAAGCAATATATGTAAAAATCGTAAGGTGCGAATCAATAATAACATGATGCTCAGGATATCCCTTTTTGTTTCATCATACGAGTGAGGATTTGTTCTGTGGTAGAAATCGTTTCTCGGGTACTCTTGGGATTCCCCGCCATCCCAGAATAGCGGGCGCTGTTAATTTTTTCTAATTGGTCGATGACCGCATCAATACAATCACGGGAGAGATTATGTTGTTCAAGGCTTTGGCAAAGTTCATCGGTGGTCATGCCAACGCTGGATAAATTCCAACGATGGCTAATATAGTTATGAATCGCTTTTTCGAGATGGGCGTAGACTTTGTCGTGGTCTTGTTGCTGAAAAGCTTGTTGTGCGTCGACGAGCCATTTTTTGGCCATTCGAGGGGCTCCTCGGCTTTTAACGAGTTCGGGGTTTCTCTCGTAAAACTCTCGAGTGTATCGTAAGAAAATCCCCAATACCAATAAACCTATAGGTATAAGGGTAAAGAACCAGAAGGAGATCTTTTTGTATATGGGAAGACGAACCACCGACAAGGCGGCGGGGGAGGTTGAAATAAAACGAAAATCGTCGCCGACACGGGTGATGATACGGCGATCGGAAAGGAAACTTCCGGCACCTTGGTCGTCAGTGGCTTGGACGGTGAGTTCATGAGGCTGGGTTTCCAAGGTGAAATATTCTTCTTCGTTTGGATCGAAATAGGCGAAGCGAACAGGATCGATTTTGTCGGCGTTGACATCGTGGGGAACGAGAACATAGGTGTAATCGATGCTGCCGCTCACACCGGCTTGGGTTACTTCGATGTCCTCATCTTTGGTTGGGGCGAATTGGTCATATTTCGAAAGATCGGGGAGAATGGGTTGAGGAGCGTTACGGATATTACCGCTGCCTTCCAGGAGGACTTTAAGGGTAACGGTATCCCCGACTTGGATTTCTTCTTTATCGATTTGGCTTTGCAGGGTGAACTTTCCTACCGCCCCTTGAAAGATATCTGGTTTGCCTTCTTCGGGTAACGATTTGGCTTGGATGGTCACGGGTTTGGATTCGACTTTAACGCGTTTACGTTTACCAAAGGGAAACCCGAAGATATCGGATCGTTCGGGAACTTCGCAGACTAGGGTGAGTGGGGAAATCTCTTGTTTGCCGGCTTTAATGGGGAAGAGAATGTAGGTGATTAAAGTGATTCTGTCATAAATTTGGCCGTTAGAGAGACGGACGCGTTTGAGAGAGCGTTGTTTGCCGTAGTCAAATGTTTCTGTCCAGAAGCCTTGGAATTGGCCGCGGCGGTCTTCGATTTGTACCGGCCGGGCGTTGATTTTCGCCGGGAGAAAGGCGGTATAGGTGAGTTGAATTTCCTCGCCGATGTAGGCTTCTTCTTTGGAAACCTCGATTTCAAAAAAAATGCCGTAGGGATTGGATTCAGAAGGAGTCGCTCCATCTTTTGGGGTAGGGGTGGGGGCGTCGGATTCTAGGACTTTGAGGGTAACCGTATTACTTTCGTCGGAGTTCGTGTCCCCGGGGACCTCGAATTGGATGTCATATTCCCCCGGTTGTTGGGCATCGATATTATAGGTTAGTTCCAAAGTGCGTTTCGTCTTCATTTGACGGCCATCGAATTGGATTTGCTGAGACTGCGACTTGCTGAGAAAGGTGATTTCTAAACCGTTAACTTCAGGCGTATTTGGTATAGCGATGTGATCATCACTGGTGGAGGTGATGGAGAGGGTAAGTTGTGTAGATTCGCCCGCCCGGATGACTGACTGGTCAAGATTGACCGAAGCGGTCATTTCGGCAAACAAGAAAGACGGGGCGAGGCTTTGCAAAAAAAGAACCGCTATGAATAGAAAAACCGATCGAGTAAAACAGGTTATCATGTGCATTGTTCTCACCAATCTTTTTCGATATTCATTTCACTTTGGGATTGACGGCGCGGTCTCTTCTGGCGCCGTTCTTTTTCGTCTTCGGCAAGACTTTCGAGTAATTGTAAGGCTTGTTCACGGGTCATTTCGTTAGGATCGATGCGTTGTTCCTCTTGTTGATCGGGTTGAGCTTGTTGTTGCTCTGATTGTTGCTCCTCAGGTGGTTCTTGTTCTTCTTCGGAAGATTGAGATTGTTGATCTTGTTCTTCTTCATCTTCGGATTCTCCGGATTGCGATTGTTGTTCCTGTTCTTCTTCAGAATCATCCGGTTCGCCCTGCTGTGATGATTGATCTTGCTGTTGTTGCTCTTGTTGTTCTTGTTGCTGCTCTTGTTGCTGATCCTTATTTTGATCCATTTGCTCTTTGAGTTTCCGGCGGGCGATTTCGAGATTGTATTTCGCATCTTCGTCATCGGGATTAAGTTCAAGCGATTGAATGTAAGAGTCAATCGCCTTGGCGTAGTCTTGTTGTCGGAAATAGCTGTTACCAATGGAATAGTGTGCCTTAGCAGCGAGGTTTTCATCGGGAGAAGAAAGGACATTGCGGTACTCTTCGATGGCCTTCTCGTAATGTTCTTGTTTGAACCAGCAGTTTCCGATGTTAAAGTGCATTTCTTCCGATTCGGGGGCGTAGGTCGCGGCAATATCGGTGTATTGGCGCATGGCTTCTTCGTACCGGCCTTGTTCGTACAATTGGTTGGCGGCCACAATCCGGTCGCGCATGGGGTTAAAAAAGGCAAATTGAGGGAGCGCTATTAAGGCAAGAATGATGAGTATTATAGGTTTTGGATGAGAGTACTTCATGGTATTCCAACCTCTCTTGGCATTCTTTTTTATGATTGTAGCCCCGAATGTTCAAAACCACCCATGGTTTGGTTAGGAGCGCGTTTGCGATCTGAGAGAAGCATTTCTATTAATAATAGTATGAGTGCGGGGAGCAGAAAATATTCAAAACGCTCTTCGTATTGGGTTAAGAAACGGGTATCCAGCAATTTTTGTTGGCGGCGCTGCTCCATGTGTTCGTAAATTTTATTTAATCCGAAATCTATAGAACGAACCCGGTAGTAGGCTCCGCCGGTGGTTAAGCAAATATTCTGTAAAGTGTCTTCGTCGAGTTTGCTATTCACAACATTGCCCTCTTTATCCTCGACATATCCCTCCAGTTCGCCTTCTTCGTTGCGAATCGGAATTGGAACTCCCATGGGGTCACCAATGCCAATAGCATAAATAAGGACGCCTTCTTCTTCGGCGCGTTCAGCAGCTTGTTCAGGGTCACCGAGAGTCTCTTCGCCGTCGGTGATAAGGATAATCACCCGTGATTCACGTTCGCCCGGGGGGAAGGAGTCAAGCGACTTGTCGATGGCCTTGGTGAGGGCTGTGCCGGGAACGGGTACTGAGCCGATCGAGACTTCTTCGAGGAGGATGTTGGCCGCGGAGTAATCGAGGGTGAGAGGGCACTGGACGAAGGCTTCGCCGGCAAAGAGAACCAGACCGATGCGATTGCCTTGCATCCGGTTGATGAGTTTGGATATTTCATATTTAGCGCGTTCGAGACGATTGGGTTTGATATCTTCGGCGTACATACTGCGAGAAACATCCAGCGCGATCATAACATCATGGCCTCGGGAGACCAGTTGTTGTTCCCTTTGCCCCCATAGAGGTCGGGCTAAAGCTAGGATCGAAAAAGCGAAGACAAAAAAGACCAAGGTGAGTTTAATCTTTTGGTTGCGGCGGTTGACGCTGGCCATAAGGCGTTCAAGGAGTTCTAGATTTCCCACGCGTTGAAGCGCAGCGATTCGTTGTTTCCACGCCCAGCGGAGAAAGAGATAGAGCGGGATCAATAAGAGTAATGCATTGAGTGTTTGATAGGAGGCAAATTTCATGGTAATTTTCGAAACCTAGTTTGGCTTAGAATAAGTTCAAAAAGTAATAGGATCAGCGCCGGGATAAGAAAATAAGGAAATAATTCGTGAAAGCGGCGCAGGCCTTCGGATTTAATTTCGGTTTTTTCTAATTGATCGATTTCGTCAAAAATCTCCTTGAAACTTTGGGTATCGGTCGCGCGAAAGTAGCGCCCATTGGTCGTTTGGGCGATTTGTTTCAGCGATTCCTCATCGATGCGTTCGGCTTGTGGATAAGGGACCATCTGTTTGCCGAAGACATCCTCGCGAATAATGAAGGGAGTGCCATGCCCCCCGACGCCGATGGTATATATTTTCACATCCAGGGATTTCGCCATTTCGGCGGCGGTGAAGGGATCAATTTGTCCCGCATTATTAGCGCCATCGGTAAGAAGCACAATGACTTTGCTTTTGGCCTCAGTATGGCGGAGGCGGTTTAAAGAAGAAGCGATGGCGTTGCCGATCGCGGTGCTAGTCTCGGGGATCATGCCGATGTAAATATCATCGAGAAAATTTTTGACAATGCCGTAATCGACCGTTAAGGGGCATTGCAAGAAGGCTTCGGAAGCAAAGACGGTCATGCCAATTCGATCGTGAGAGCGGCCTTCGATGAAATGTTGAACGGCTTCTTTGGTAACCTCGAGACGAGTGCGTTTGTTTTGCACGTCGAGATCGATGAAATTCATGCTGCCGGAAACATCCAACGTAAGGATGATATCCACACCCTCGGTATAGACTTCACGGGAAACGATTTCTGATTGGGGGCGGGCGATAGCAAGAATGAACAAGGTTAACACCAGCAGGCGGATAGCAAACAACAAATGGCGAAAGGTATGGGTCATCGGGGTTCGTGCATGTTGTATCCCAAAGGTTTTCTTGATACGGCTAATGTCGGAGTATTTCAAGGGGGCAGCCCCTTTGAAATACATATAGCGCCAGATCAAGAAAGGGATGATCAATAACAGAGTTAAATACCAGTAATAAGCGAATCGCATCGTTTGTTTTTAGTCCTGTACCTTAGTGAAGTTCTTTCCAGTGAATATAGGCGAATACAACCGGTGTGAGTAGAAAGAGTACGATCACGGTTGCAGTAAAATAGGCTTGGGTAAAGTTCTCGCCTGCGAAAAGCATGGCGAGGATATATAAGGAAAAGACAAAATCCTTCATGAAATAATAGGCGGAGATACGGTAGCCAAAACTCAATCCCCGACCAAACCAAAAAGCCAAAGCCGCAATAAGGACTTGGACTAAGGGGATGGGCCATTCGGAGAAAGATCCGGTAAAGAAATTAAAAAGACTATAGAAAATCAAGACAAGAGCGCCAAGTTGGACCCATGAACCGGCGAAACGAATTTCGAGGGGAAGGGAAGGATCACCCCACCAGGCTGAGAATAGGGAAGCGAGGGCTTCTTCCGTTCCTTCTTGTTCGGTTTCTTCTTGGGCGAGTATTTCTTCCATTTTTGTTTTGTCCACCACCTCACGGGCTGTGCCGATAAGGTTATTTGCGCGTTCCATGGGCGGCGCGTACTTCGCGAATTTAATTAAGTCGCATTCTTCAAAGAAGGCGAGAAAATGGTCGAGCAGTTCCTGGTCCAGGCCTTGTTGGCGCAGGGCATCCATGATCTCGCCGGAGGTATAGTCCATGGCGGGAATGTGCCAGCGGTAATAGATATAGACGCGGATGATTTCGCTAATACCAATAGAAAAGGAGTTGAAATCGCCGGTTTTGACCCAGGGTTGATCGCTGCGTAGTTGTTCCAGTTCGTTAAAAGCTTTTTCATGGGCTTTTTCGGGAGGAATGAGTTCCACCTTTTCTTTTTTGGGGAAGAGAACTCGGAGAAAACGCCAGATAAAAAAGAGTGTGCAGAGAACGTAAAGGGCGATGACCGCAGTATTCATGAGGCGAGTCCAACGTCCCGGGGTTTCGATCACGACCGGGGTTTTGATATCGCGAATATCAAGGTCTTCTGATTCTTCAGGAGTGAGAGGGCGGACCTCGATTTGGATGGGCGATGTTTGGACTTCGCCGACTTGACCGTCTTCCGTTTGAAAGCGGTAGGTGAAGGCTGGAATCGTGAACTCGCCAGTGAAGTAAGTGGAAAGGGTATATTCGATGGTGCTTTGGATACGGCCATCCTCAAGCTCCTGTTTTTCTTTGGGGTCAACTTCACGTAAGCGGAATTGATCTAGTTGAATCGCTTCGCTGCGTTCTTGAATGGTAATGCTCGGCTCGTGGGTGAGGGTGACGGTTAGATGGATCACATCTCCGATGAGAATCTCGTTGCGATCGACGCTGGTTTCCACTTCCGGGTAGAGAGAGGGATCGATGGCGTTTGAACTCTCGGGTGGAGTTTGGGCGACCAGGAGAAAGCTGAGTATGGAGGTAAATATTAAATGAATCATTGTTATTTTCATGGTTGATTTTGTAAAATTCGGTTTTCGTACAAAGTGACGTTTTCGGCTTGCATTAATTCTTCGAGCAACTGTTGGGTTGCCTCTTGCTGCTTCATCATTTGAACGCGATGGCGGACTTGATCTCGCACTTGTTCTAAAGGTTGCACTTTTCCAGGTGTGCGTTCGAGGACGCGGAAGATGTGAAAGCCTTTAGCGGAGGGCAGAGGTTCGCTTATTTCATTTGGCTCCAAGCGGAGCAAGTGGGCAATCGTTTTTTTGGCTTCACCTAGGCCGGGTATGGAACTTTGGTCTTCGCGAATCTCGCCGAGAAGGCCGTTTTCGTCTTGGGTGGCTTCATCAGTGGAGTATTGCTGTACGGCTTCCTCAAATTCCAGGCCTTCATCCAGGGCTTGTTTGACCTCTTGGGCTTTTTCTTCGGATTCTACTTGGATGTGTGCGATTTTAAGTTTCTGCGGTTGGGTGAACTCTTCTTGGTTGGCTTGATAGTATAGTTCAATGTCGCTGGGAGCAATTTGAATTTTTTGGTTGATTTCTTCCTCCATGACTTTTTGGGCTAAGAGTTGTTTCTCCACATTTTGGAGTTGTTTTCGAACTTCGGGGTCTTTGTTGTATTCGTTACGGAGGGCTTTATCGTAGAGTAATTCGGCGAAGATTTTATTTTTGAGATATTCAAGTTTTTGTTCTGGGTTTTGAAGGTTTTGTTTTCGATAGTCGGGAAGTTGATCGATCTCACGTTCGATTTGTTCTAAGGTGATTTCTTTCTTACCCACGTTAGCGACTACGGTACTGGTGGCTGGTTGAGTTTCTTCTTCGTCGAGAGCGGTAAGGCGTTCGAGTTTCTTTTGTGCATCAAAGCTGCGTTCAAGATTTTCATAGCAGCGAACCATGCGTTTTTCGGCTTCGGGGGCAATGCGAGTTTGAGGATAGAGTTCGCTGATTTTCATGTAGACCGCGAGAGCGTTTTCGTATTGTTGCAATTCTTCGAGATAAATATTGCCGATGGTATAGAGAATATTCGCGCGTTGTTCGGCAGGGATAGGGGCCATTTCCAAATAGCGTTCATATTCTTTGACGGCTGGTTGGAAGAGGTCATTGCTTTTGTAACTGGCGGCCAGTTCGCGAATTTGATCGGGAGACATAGTTTGGGTCTCGTTTTCGCGCATGGTGAAAACTAAAAGAATAATGATGACCAGGAGTAAAACAGAATTCAGAACCGATAAGATGATGTTACGCATAATGCAATCGTCTCCTCTTGAATAGGCATCTAATAACGGCTCGCGCGTATTTGGAAAAATCGAACTAAAGGATCAATATAAGATCGATCGGTGTGAATGGGAATATGATCGATCTTCATTCGTTTGAACTCGCTCATGAGGCGTTCAATGTCTTGATTCGCGGTTTCGGTGAAGCGATTGCGAATCTCGGTGTTGTATGTATCGATGATGATGATCTCACCGGTTTCGGCGTCTTCTAATTCAAGAAAGCCAACGGGCGGCATTTCTACCTCGCGGGGATCGGTGATGCTGATGGTGATAAGGTCATGCCGGGTATTGGTGATGCGTAAAGATTCTTCAAAATCAGAGCTCATGAAGTCCGACATGAGGAAGACAACACTTTTGCGGTTAAGAATTTTACCTAAGAAATCGAGGGCTTGTTTGATGTCGGTTTTTCCGCCTTTGGGTTCGAACATGAGAAGCTCGCGGATAAGGCGAAGGACGTGTTTCTTGCCTTTTTTGGGAGGGATGAATTTTTCTACATGATCGGTAAAGAGAATGAGACCGACGCGATCATTGTTTTTAATAGCGGAGAAAGCCAGTACGGCGCTGAGTTCGACGGCGAGTTCTCCTTTCATCTTTTCGGTGGTACCGAAGAGGTTGGAAGAAGAAGCGTCAACCATGAGCATCACCGTGAGTTCACGTTCTTCTCGGTAGCGTTTGACATAAGGAGCGCTCATGCGTGCGGTCACGTTCCAGTCGATGGTGCGAATATCGTCGCCGTGTTGGTATTCCCGCACCTCTTCGAATTCGACGCCTTGGCCTTTGAAGACGGAGTGGTACTCTCCGGCAAGGACGTCGTTGACCATGCGATTGGTTCGTATCTCAATGCGCCGGATTTGGCGCAGCAATTCACGCGGTATCATTTTATCCTCTCACTACGTAAGCAGTGATTCTCTTGTTCTAAGTGTTGGATGCGTTTTTGGGCAGCACGCAACTGGTTTTGAAGTTGCTTAGCCTGATGGATAACTTGTTCGAACTGAGATTGTTGTTGACGCATTTTTCGGTTTTGCTGAAAGATGCGTTTAAAGATGTCGTCAAAAAGAGCATCGCGTTCATCGCGATAGCGGCGTTTGATGGTACGCTCGTTTTTGGGGTATTGCTCTTGCTCGAGAATGTTCGAGTTATCATCGCGGCGCCGGTATTCGCCGGTAATAACCCGCACATGGTGGAAATTGAATTTGCGGGATAAGCGAATCAAGAATTCCCAATCTTCGTAGATGGAAAGCGATTCGTCGAAAGGTCCAACGGTGTCGAAACAGTCGCGGCGAATCAGGAGGCAGTTGATGGGAATATAATTGGCTAAGAGGAAATTGTTTCGATCAAAATCAAACGAGTAAATCAGCTGTTCCTTTACGCGTTTCCATTCTTGGGTATGGGGATCGTGTTGAAAGGTGACATTGAGCACGTCGGAATAGACTACGGGTTTGTGGTCAGGTATGGCGGCCTCGATCAAAGTCTTGATATGGTTGGGATAGACGCTGTCGTCATCGTCAAGGAAAGCGATGTAATCCCCTTGGGCGGCTTCGATACCGATGTTCAGGGCGGGGGTACGACCTAGGTTATGGGGATTGCGGATATATTGATAGGGGGTATCCCCGAGTTCCAAGGGAAGGAGGTGTTCCACCTCTTCGCCGGCATCGTTGACTACGACGACTTCGAGAGGGGCATACTCCTGGTGTCGCAGAGACTGGAGTGATTCTTGTAGCCTCGCGGGGCGATTGTAGGTGCGAACAATGACAGAAACCCGTGGATTTTGATTCATGCCAACCTCATGGTGTTCTTGGTCTAGCCAGAGTGATTAAGGAACTTCGACGTGATCAAAGACACGCTGTACGACTTGTTCCGGGCTCATTTCTTCGGCTTCCGCTTCATAACTCAGAATAACGCGATGACGAAGAACATCCATCCCGATGGATTTGACATCTTCGGGGGTGACGTAACCACGTCCACGCAAAAAGGCATGTGCCTTAGCGGCGACGGTTAAAAAGATTGTAGCCCGAGGAGAAGCGCCGTATTCGATGAGCTCCTCGATATCCAAACCGTAGGCTTTGGGCTCACGGGTGGCAAAGACGACATCGACGATGTAATCGCGCACTTTAGCATCGACATAGACTTGGCGAACGGTTTTTTGGGCTTGGAGAATGTTTTCGGGTTCGAGGATGGCTTCAGGGAGATGGTTTTCTTCGCCGGTCATGCGATCGAGAATTTGGCGCTCTTCGGTTTTAGTGGGATAGTTGATTTTGAGTTTAAGCATGAAACGGTCGACTTGGGCTTCGGGAAGGGGATAGGTACCTTCCTGCTCGATCGGGTTTTGGGTGGCGAGAACCAAAAAGGGTTCATGCAAGGGATAGGTATCGTTGCCGATGGTGACTTGTTTTTCCTGCATAGCTTCCAAGAGGGCGCTTTGAACTTTGGCCGGGGCGCGGTTAATTTCATCGGCAAGGATGATGTGAGCGAAGATGGGGCCTTTTTTGGGCACGAATTCGCCGGTTTGTTGATTGAAGATCATAGTGCCAATGAGGTCAGCAGGGAGAAGATCCGGAGTGAATTGGATACGTTGGAACGAGGCTTTGATGGTTTGGGCTAAGGTGGAAACCGTCAAGGTTTTGGCTAAGCCGGGAACTCCTTCAAGCAGCACATGGCCGCTGGTGAGCAGACCAATTAGGAGACGATCTACCATGTATCGCTGACCGACAATGACGCGTTCAATTTGTTCGAGCAAAGAGGGGAGAAACGCGCTTTCTTCTTTGATTTGTTCGGAGATCGCTTGAATGTCTTGACTGGGAGATATTTCTTGTGCCACGTATTCGATCCTCCTGTTTTTTAAATTCCTAATTAGATTATGAACGATTGATCAGGCGTTTGGTGTCATCCAAAATTCGATCAAGTTTATCCGGCGATGGAGTGATGGGGGAGTATTTCGTTTGTTCGCAATCTTTAAGAAAGCGATGGAACAAGGATCGTTTTTCAGATTCGATTATCTCTTCATAAGCGTTTAGGCTATCGCGGACTTCATTGGAATTTTGTTCATCCAAGTACATTTTAACGATTTTTTCCAACGTGCGAATATAGTCGTGCGTTTTTCCTTCCATCCGATATTTGTGAGCCGTGCTGAATGCTTCTTCGATGGGATCGCTTTGTTCTTGGAGTTCTTCTTCTGGTTTTATATATGAGCGATGGTATAGGAAGAAAGCGATGGCCATCATGAGAAGTAGAAGAATGAAAGCAGCCAGGGCATAGTAGTTGAGCAGCCATTTATATAAAAACGAAGACCAATCGAAAGGGGCTGATTCAACCAGGATATCCACCGGTTCGGTGGAGAGGACGTTTCGTTCATCGCCCATCTCCGTGGAGTAATTGATCACGGCAGAGCCAATATGGGCTTTTCCTTCTTTTTCGGCGACAAGTTTATATTGGTAAATTTTCTCGGTATAGAAGCGATCGTTTTCAGTCTTGGTACGCAGGGTGGTTGAAGGTTGTAAAACCGTTAAATTGTCAAAGACGGGTGATTTTTGCAAACTGGGAGATAATTGATCCGTTCCGCCATACCAGCGAATGACAATACTCCATTGGAAAGGAACCGTGGCTTTGACAGGTGTGGGTGTTGGGCCTTGGAGAAAAACTTGAATTTCAAGTTCTTGAGTAGTGTTTTCGGGAGAGGAAGCGGTTTGAGCCGCGGCTGAAAGAAGACAGAGGAAGAGGAGTAACAAAGAGAAGAGGCCTCCCACAACTTTGGTACAGAGGGAACTATGTAGTCG
>CAYQOX010000055.1:0-26314 GCA_964419335.1 uncultured bacterium
TTCTGTTTTCTTTTCAATGGATCAAAAAGTACTCAAATCCAGGATGAACCAAAAAGAAGAAAAAACTTATCAAAAAACTTTTTAACTCAAGTAATTGATTTTTCTTTCGAAATTATTTATACTCAAGTTATAATATATTATTGACTCGAAGGGATAACTGTGTATCGAGTTATTCCAGAGTTGAGGACGATGTGAGTGGAAGCGGCGTCTGGTCAACGCCGCTTCGCTTCATTTATAAGGATTGCCCTTTTCGCAAAGACTCGAGCAACCGATAAAAGTCTTCCGATATCTTACGAATATCATGGTGCTGCACAGCGTAATGATAAGCATTCTGGCTGTACCGACTCCACCGCGCCTGATCTTCTAAAAGTTCGCGGGTTTGCTCGACTAGAGCTTCCTCCAATCCCCCCGCAAAGGACCCCATCTCATAACGGTTCAACATATCATCGGGATTCACATTCAAAGAAACAATAGGAGTTCCCCACTTGGCCGCCTGGACAAAAGTGTTAGGAAACCCTTCCTGCTCGGATGTATTCACGAACAAACGATGGGAAGCGAAAAGCGATTCTGTTTCCTCATAAGGAACCGAAGAACGAAAAGTGAGGTTGGACATACTCTCGGCCTCGTGGGCTAGACGCTCGTATAGATCAAAGGTACTCGTAACCGGGCAAATCATCGTGAAAGTATATTCCGGCATCGCCTTCGCCACTCGCAGAAAAACCTCGGGATTTTTCCACGGTTCACAGCGGCCGACCCATAATACCCCCTGCTTGTCCCCTGGGATCGCTTCCGGGATCCAATGGGCAGAAGGAAAAACGGAACTCTCGCGGCCATACACACGCAGCAAAGTTTCGCGCTGTTGCTGAGATTGGGTGGTAATATGCGTCGCGCGGGTAAGTCCATAAAAATAGGAGTTTCCCATGAGCAAGCCTTCCTTGCTCGCACGGGTGCCGTCTATATCCCATACGTGGGCGCTCATAAAAAGAAAGGGAACCTTCTTACGCCCTGCAACCCATCCAGTGATACCGGTTTCCACCCCTCCACCACGTTGAATATACACCTCGGTCTCAAGTTTCATAAGCATCCGATAAATATCCCACAGACCAAAAAGAGAACGTTTGAAATAGGTCTTGTAATACGGAAGCTTATAAACATGAAGACCCTCAGCCTGAAAATAACGAAAAGCCCCACGCCCCCGCGTTATCAGCTGGACCTGTACCCCATAGTTTTTCGCCAACTCCCGCGATAACATAACCAGCTGCAATTCCGCCCCGCCAAACTGCCGGGGCTCCTCCTCGTCAAATATTTTATAAGCAAAGAGTGCCACCATGGTGATTTTCATATCGCTTTTCCTGTCCTACATACGGGGTGAAAATAAGATAAATTTCGAGTATAGTACGAAACGTTATTTTATGGAATTTTTACGTAATACGAATGACTTATACCTTTGACCGCTGGGAGACGATTTATGATCGCTTTAGTCACTGGCTGCGCCGGCTTTATCGGCAGCCATCTTTGTGAACGATTGATTGAACGTGGAGACACCGTCACAGGGATCGATCTGTTTACCTCCTACTATGACGAAACCTTTAAACGTAAAAATCTCGAAAGACTGCAAGGAAAGCAAAAATTCACCCTCGTCGAAGGCGATCTGGTCACCACGGATCTCACCCCCCTGGTGGAAGCAGTCGACTGCGTGTTCCACACCGCGGGACAACCGGGAGTACGCGGCAGCTGGGGAGAGCAATTCGACCTCTATACACGAAACAACATCCTCGCGACCCAACGCCTGCTGGAAAACATTAAAACCTGCGGGGCTAAATGCAAAGTGATCTATTCTTCCTCCTCCTCGGTTTATGGCAATACCGATGAGCTGCCCACCACCGAAAACGCCTTACCTCGCCCTTATTCTCCCTATGGCACCACCAAATTAGCAGCAGAACACCTCTGCATGCTCTACCAAGCTAACTACGGCATCCCTACCGTCTCGCTGCGCTACTTCACCGTGTATGGTCCCCGCCAGCGCCCGGATATGGCGTTTCATATTTTCAGCCGGTCGGTGCTCCAGGATCAGCCCATTACCATTCTAGGCGATGGAAAGCAAACCCGCGACTTCACCTATGTCGATGATATTGTGGATGCGAATTTGACTTCGGCCGAAAAAAAAGTGGAAGGGAAAATAATGAACCTGGGTGGCGGCAGCCGCACCTCGATCAACCAAGTCTTGGATCTCCTAAAAAAGATTTCCGGCAAAGAACCGAAAGTGATCCGCAAAGAGGCAATCAAAGGCGATGTGCGCGACACCTGGGCGGACACAAAAGCAGCCCAAAAACATATTGACTTCTTCCCCCAAGTAAGTCTGGAAGAAGGATTAACCCGGGAAGTTGAATGGGCACGCATAATCTATTCTGACGGCTCATAGATCTCCGTCTCTGGATAAAATGCATACCAACTAAACCAAAACGAATGATAGACATTCACTCCCTCTTTCGAGCGTACAAAGAAATTCCCATCCTCATTGCGTTCTAATACGATTTCTTTCCCCTCAAAAGAATCCCGAATGGGGTTGCTCTCCTCTTCCATACGGCGGATGGGATAAGCCTTGGCTTTGTCATTGATAACCACACCCAGGATCGGTTCCTTGTTGGAAAACTCCGGTTTGGATTGATTCACAGGAAAATACAAACGCTCCGTAGAGAAATACTCATTATAGTAAGGGGATTCATAATCCCGCTGATGCCCTGTAGAAAGCGATAAAACCTGAGTCTCGGGATACTTCTCCAACCAATCTTCCCAACATACCAGCTGAAAAGAGACTGCCCGCAACCGGGTTCCCGTTTTTGGCCCGGCAACGGCCTCTCCTTGCAACTGCGACCAAAGGCTTTCTTCCTCAGACTCCGGTTGGCGATCGTAGAGCAACACGTTGCTTTGATACAGCAACCCCGAAATACCAAATTCCAACCGCTCTCCTTCCACTTCACGATCAAAGACCGCCACAGAATCACACAGGGGACAATAGGTGACCGCATAATAGGTCGACTCGATGCAGTCATTAACGCATTCATGCCAAGCCAGGATACGCAACGGATACGCGCGCGCAATCCCATGAAAATGAACGCCAATCACCCGATCCTCCGGCATTAGATATTCCGCTTCTTGAGCCGGAATCATACTGGGCTCCGTCAAAGAGGGGATACCATCCTTGGGCGGCCCTCCATTAAAAATTTGATCGGTGGGTATACTGGCTTTTTCCAAATTGAATGTGCTTGAGGAAAATGTGGGCTGCTCATCACACAATTCTTCGACTTTATGAATCATCCGCACATAGGTGATATACCCTGAAAGTAGTATGACGATAACCAGCGTCAATGCGGCATATAATTCTTTTCCACGCGGCCAAAAAGAACCTGCGTTGATTTTCTTCTCCATCTCTCTATCCTATAAAATACCATAGTCATTCGATTACATTGAACAATTCTCTTTGCTGATCTCATTATATCGAATCACTTACTCGGACAAAAATTTTTTGAAAGAATACACACACCTCTTCACACAAAACTATGCATTACTTAGGAGTGTACCCATGACAGAACCCACTTATTATCGTGATGAAGAAGTATTAAGCCGGATGACAGAACTCCAATCCCGCCTGGACGATCTGCAAAAACGAGTGGAAAATGGAGATGAAAGCATTCAACATGCTCAACTGCGGCCTATCATGAGCGAACTCAATGAACTGAAACTCCAAGCGCGTAAACGCGGCCTGCGAGAAGAATAAGGCTCTCACAGCGAACCATGCTTGGCATTATGTCCTTTTCTAATACCTACAAGTTGAAGGCAGCCCCCTATAATGAAAGAAAATAACTACCACATCATCGCCAACCCCTTGGCAGGACATGGAATCGCGAAAGATTTAGTGCCTGAATTGCACAAAATCTTCGCTAAACAAGAAAAAGAACTCGAGGTTCATTTCACCAAACATTCTCGCCACGGCATCGAACTGGCTGAGGCTCTCGCGCGTTCCGGCGCCCACCATATCTTGGCTCTAGGGGGCGACGGAACCGCATTCGAAACCCTCAACGGAATTATGCGCAGCAATCGCCACAGCACCATTTGCATGGGGATTTTACCCATCGGTACCGGCAATGCCTTTGTCCAGGATTTTGGCATAGTACGATGCCAGGATGCCCTCAAACGCATCTTTCATGACAGCCGTCTCAAGGTCGACGTGGGAAAAGTGTTGCCAAAAAATGGAGAGAACCAACGCCCCGTCTACTTCCTCAATAGCATGCTCTTCGGGGCCTTTGCCGAAGCCTGCCGTCTCAAACATTCCGGTTTTCGGGTAATGGGGAAACAAAGTTACAACGCCGCTTTTCTTTACCTGCTCGCCAAATGGAAAGAATATAAACTCCGCTTCCGCATCGATGGAGCCCCGCAGCATGAAACCCTAGGCGCTATCGCCGCGATTTGTAATTCCCAATATACAGGACGAAAATTACGTATTTCTCCAAATTCACGTACCTCCGATGGGGTGTTCGAAGTCCTTTATGGCGAAGGTCTAACCGCCTCGGAGATGTTTAAAATCTTTATGTCACTTAAAACAGCTCAGCATTTAAACCACCCAAAAATCACCGCCATTCCCGCGAAAAAAATTGAGATTGAAATCGAGGGAATCGAACAAACTGTCGTCGATGGAGAACTATTCAAAAACCTCCCCTTAACGATTGAGAACCTTCATCAAGCCATTCAAATCTACGCCTAAAAACAAATGCCCTAAGAAAAATGTAGATCATTCGCTACAGTTTAAGGTTTCATGTCCGATATTTTACATTAAACCTCTTTTTTTTATTGAACCTTTATCTTTTTTCTGACAAAATGACCGCAAAGGTTATTCTTGAGGGAGTGCGGCGCAACAAACGATGATGAAACCGTGAATACAATCTTGAAAGTCATTGAATTGAAATCTCACGATTGGTTAGAAGACGCAATCCTGACTGTGTGCAAGAAAGTATTCCCGCTGGAACCCGCACTCGAAGTGCACTCTATCTCCAACCGGGAACAACGCTTCTTTGCCCACCGGGATTATGATTTTTATCTTTCCTCGCCCGATGCCGAGTTTCACTTGGTCCTGCGGATGTACTACGGGATGTTTTCTGTCTGGAGCGGGACCGAAGACATCAAGACCGCCAAAGAATTTTCTGTCATGCGCCACACCTATCAACACGGTTTTCCCTCGCCTTTTCCTTACTGCTTTAGCACCCGGGAACGGCCTTTTGGCCGCGCCTATGTAATCATGGATGCTGGCGACGGACACTTTTGGTGGGAACGAGAAGGTAGCCTGCGCACCATCCAGGAAGTCACCGTCGATTCTCTCGCCGACCAAATGGCAAAACTTCACACGACCGTCACTGCCCATCACCCTCTGATTCCCACTCTCGACCCCGAGACCATCTTTCGCACCCTCTGGAATCGCGTGTTTTCTCTTGATCACGATGAACTCAACCGCTGCTTCCGCAAATGCCGCAAGCAATTAAAACACTTGGAAAGCCGCCCCTCCGTGATGCTGCACGGTTGTTTGGATCTAGATCATGTGCTCCTCATGAACGGTAAAGTACGTACAATCCTGAATTGGGAACATTCAGCCATCGGCGATCCCCGCTGGGATGTCGCCTATACCTCGCTGGCACTGCAACAATGCGGCGAACGCAATCTCGCCAACCACTTCACCGCGCGCTACGTCCAACAAAGTGAATTCAATCTGCACATGCTTGACTTATGGGAAGGTCTGGTCGCCCTGCGCTGGTTTGCCCTGGCAGAATGGTTGGAATCCATGGATGAACGCCGCTTTGAAAACGTAGCAGGACAAGAAAGCCCTCTATTTGAAAAGAAAGAAATGATGCGAGAACGCGCCTTAAATGAATTTGGATAAACGCACCGCACTCCTCGAATCCCCCTCCTTGCAATATCATACACAAATACAAACATGCAGGTTCTATACGGAACACCTTGCGTTTCATTGAGATTCCTGTCCTCTGGAACTTTCGCTTTTTCGATAAGATTTAAAAAATCTCTTCCACCAAGCGTTATTCTAGGACTTTTCAACCGTTATTTGAGAGGATGAACTAAAAGGATGAAACCATTTCGTATTGGCTATGGCTTTGATTTGCACCGTTGGGAGACAGGTAGGCGTTTAATCCTCGGGGGAGTTGAAATTCAGCACGATCATGGACTCGCAGGTCATTCCGATGCTGACGCCCTTACCCATGCCCTCATCGATGCCCTCTTGGGTGCCTTGGCGTTGGGCGATATCGGCCAGCATTTTCCCGATTCCGATCCCCGCTTTAAGGATTATGACAGTCAGAAAATGTTGAAAACCGTAATGGTCTTAATCCATGACGCAGGCTATGAGGTTGGTAACGTTGATTGCACCCTGGTGGCAGATCAACCCAAAATGGCACCATATATTAAAAAAATGCGGAGAACCTTGGCCAAAACCATGGATACAACCGAAAAAGACGTCAGCATTAAAGCCACACGTACTGAAAATGTTCTCTTTCCACCTCAGGATGGTCTTTTGGCGATAGCATCCGTATTGTTATTTTCTTCCTCATTTGAGTAAGAAAATATATGTGTCTGTTTAACTTGAATTTATATACAATATAATTACCCTATATCTAATTCTCTTTAAAAAATTTGTTTACATATTTTTCTTTTTGTTATATACATGCTTCACTTAATTAACCAATTCGTTGTGAAAAATGCGAGATAAAAATGAGGATTTAAGATATAATAATGAGTAAGTAATCCCCCTGTATACGTAAGGAGTTTTTACAGATCTCTAAAAACGTTCACATCAAACAGCCATTTCGTTCTCCTTTTCTCCTTTCGGATGAGTTATGAGATAGTCCCCCTACTATCAACTCATCCTTTTTTTTATTTACCTCTATGGGTAAATATGAATTGGTTCGTTGGCCTACTGGTGTTTCCCGCCTGGTGGTATCATGTGTATGTGTGTCTCCCAAAAGTTCTAATATATACATTGATCGATAACTCGAGGCAACTCTCTGAAATACTTTTAGATAAAGGAGAATAAGTCCATGCGGAAACTCATCATTGCGGGAAATTGGAAAATGAACGCAGGTACGGCGCAATCGGCGACCGACCTGGCAAAAGATTTGGTGCAAGAACATGGAAACACCGAGGCCGTCGATGTGGTATTGTGCCCTCCCTTTACCACCCTGCGAGAAGTGAACAACGTAATTCAAGGCTCTAAAATCACCTTGGGTGCCCAAAATATGTACCCCAAAGACAATGGGGCTTTTACCGGAGAAATCAGCCCTGACGATCTCCTCGATTGCGGCTGCCATTATGTCATTCTCGGCCACTCAGAACGCCGCACTATCTTTAAAGAAACCAATGAATTCATCAATCAAAAAGTCAAATTCGCTCTTGAAAAAAAACTGATCCCTATCATGTGTATTGGTGAAACCGAAGAAGAACGTGAAGCCAACAAAACCGAATCCGTCGTCGAAAATCATCTACGCGGCGGACTCGCCGGCTTAAGCCCCCAACAAGTCAAAAGCATGATCATCGCCTACGAACCCGTTTGGGCAATCGGCACCGGAAAAACCGCAACCCCCGAAGATGCCCAGGCCGTCCATGCTTTCGCACGTGAACTTTTAGCTAAGATGTATGACGATACCACCGCCCAAACCGTCCGGATTCAATATGGCGGAAGCGTAAAACCCGAAAATGCCGGCGATTTATTAACCCAAAAAGATATCGACGGGGCCCTCGTCGGTGGCGCCAGCCTTAAGAAAGATTCCTTCTCCGGTATCATTAACCATAGCGGCGCCCTTTAATTTTTGTAAAAGACAAAAAAGCGCGAGGGTTGAATGTTGATCAGTCTTCGCGCTTTTTTTAAGTGACTTAGCAAAGACTTTGTCCAATACGATGGTATAATAAAATCGACTCAATAATTATGCTTGAAAATATCGGTAGCCATTACAATTTCCTGTACAGTAACTTAGCCGTGAGTGGGGTGAGCATGAATTCGGATATTCATCAAGATCACGAGTATCTCTTTTTAAAACAAAGTAAATCAATCTTGCTAAGAAAGATTTTAAACAAAGAGAAGGAGTATAGCTCATGAAATTCTTTACCCGATTTGGTGCGCTGGTCTTCATTTTCTCCCTGGTGAGCTGCGTTAGCCTAACCGTAAATGTCTACTTCCCGGCTACAGAAATTAAAGAAGCAGCAGAAGAAATCGAAGAACGGGTTCGCTCCGGCCGAGGTGTAGAAGATTTGGAGAGCCTCCACTGGAACGATGAACGACGTAAATTTGCCCAAGCAGGAGCCCATCTAGCCTTCCTTCACCCCAACACCAGCTATGCTCAAAATGAAGAAAAAACGGATCTAGATGTTGACATCAAATCCTCTGTCTTCAAAGAAATTATTGAATCTAGAACGAAACGTTACAAAAAACTCTCCCCTTTCATGGATAAAGGGTATTTGGGCGAAGCACTGGATGGCTATCTGGCTATGCGTAATGTCAAAGAACTTGATTTGAAAACTTTGACCGAAATTAAAAAATTGATGCAGGATGAAAACAAAGATCGTAAAAAGTTGTACGAAGAAATCTTGTCCGCCAATAACGTCAAAGTCACCAAAAAAACCCTCGAACGCGCTGGCCGCACCTACGCGGAAGTCATCCACCGGATGATGGAAGTGGGTCATTATTATCAAGTTCCAAACGAAAAAGAAGACGACCCAGACGAAATCAAATGGGTCAAAATGACCAAAGAAAAAAAGAAAGAATTACAGAAAAAAGCCGAAGAGAATTAAACCTTCTTAGCGCAGGCACTGGATTTTCTTGATCCACGATCGCGCTCCTTGAATAAATGGAAACCTACAGCCATAATATTGTTCTCTTTGTTATAAAACGGCTATTACGCTAAACTCAATACAAAGAGCATCTTACCGATTTTTTCGGTATCGAAGGAGTATCATTTTGTCCACAGTTAGTATGAAACAACTCCTGGAATCCGGTGTCCATTTCGGGCATCAAACCCGACGATGGAATCCGAAAATGGCCAAATATATCTTTGGCCAGCGCAACGGAATCTACATCATTGATTTGAAAAAAACCGTGCGTTTACTCAAAGAAGCTTGTCGCTTTGTCCGTGATATCGCTGCGGATGGCGGTGAAGTCCTCTTCGTAGGTACAAAAAAACAAGCCCAGGATACTGTAAAAGAAGAAGCGAAACGATGCGACATGTTCTACGTCAATCAGCGTTGGTTGGGTGGTATGCTCACCAACTACGAAACGATCCTTAAGAGTATCAACAAACTCAAAGATTTGGATCGCCAATTGAGTGATGAAGCCGATACCTCTCTCCGACGGACCAAAAAAGAACGCCTGGAGATGAGCAAACTGCGCGATAAACTGCAGAAATATCTCTCGGGGATTCGCGATATGGATGGTTTGCCCGCGGCAGTTTTTGTCACGGACACGCGTAAAGAGCGCATCGCCGTACTGGAAGCACGCCGGTTGAATATCCCGGTAGTCGCCATCGTGGATACCAACTGCGACCCGGATGACATCGATTATGTCATCCCCGGCAACGATGACGCCATTCGCGCTGTCCGCTTACTTACTTCACGGGTTGCGGATGCGGTGATCGAAGGACGCATGGCGGCGACTGAAGGTCAAAAAGACGAAGACCAAGAACAACCGCCCAGCGAAGAAACCACGGTAAAGACTCCTGAGGTCGCCCCGGCGGAGGAAATTTCCCCGCCTCCCGCGGTTCAGCCACACACCGCGACCATAACCCAACCCGTTGAACCGCCCGAAGGCCAAGAGGGTACACCTCCCCCTCCCATCCAAGATACGGCTTCACCGGAAGAACAAAACGCGGCTGAATCCCCCTCTGATTCGCAACCGAAAGAAGAAACCGAAACTCCTGAGGAAGAACCTAAAAACGAATAAATCGAAAAATCAGAAGGTTTTCATGAGTGAGGACTTCTCAAATCCTCACTCCCGCACCCAAGGAATAACATCGTGGGATTTGTCTGAAAGAATTAACGATCTTGAAAATAGAGAAGAGGAAAAGTTTTATGGCTATTTCGGCATCTCAAGTTAAAGAACTGCGCGAAAAAACCGGCGCGGGGATGATGGATTGTAAAAAAGCGCTGACAGAATGCGATGGCGATTTTGAAAAAGCACAAAAATATTTACGTGAAAAAGGGATCGCTGACGCCGCCAAACGGGGCAGCAAAGCCACCCAAGAAGGTGTCATCTATTCTTATATCCACCCGGGTAACAAAATCGGTGTTCTCGTCGAAGTGAATTGCGAAACCGATTTTGTCGCTCGCACCGATGACTTCCAAAACTTCGCCAAAGACATCGCTATGCATGTCGCTGCCTCGGCTCCGGATTATCTCAGCCGGGATGATGTGCCTGAAGATGTCCTCCTTTCTGAAAAAGAACTTCTCACCAAACAAGCACTCGATTCCGGCAAACCGGAAAACGTGGTCGAAAAAATGGTGGCCGGTAGAATTGAAAAGTTCTATTCTCAAATCTGTTTATTAGAACAGCCGTTTATTAAAGATATGAATCTCTCGGTCGGAGATTATCTCAAAGAAACCATCGGCAAACTCGGTGAAAATATTCAGATTCGACGCTATACCCGTTATCAACTTGGCGAAGAAGTATAATATCATTCAAATCTGCCGCGGACACGCCTCTTCTGCCTGTCTGTCCGCGGCCTCTCCATAAAGGAACGAATGGATCATGCCTAAACCTCGTAGGGTCCTGCTTAAAATTAGCGGAGAGGCTCTTGCCGGCGAGCAAGGGCATGGCATTCATTTTCCTACCCTCGAACAAGTTTCATTACAAATCGCAAAAGCACAGCAACAAACCGAAGTGCAATTGGCTGTCGTCCTTGGCGGCGGCAACATCTGGCGTGGCGGCGCCTCGGTCTCCAAATTCATCGAAGAACCTACCGCCCACTATATGGGGATGCTCGCAACCGTCATTAACGCCCTCGCGTTCCAAGGCGCTCTTGAACTTGCAGGCGTGGATACACGGGTTCAATCCGCCATTCACATGGAAGAATTGGCCGAACCCTATATCCGCCGACGCGCAGTTCGCCATATTGAAAAAGGCCGAGTGGTGATTTTTGGCGGAGGTACGGGTAATCCCTTCTTTACCACCGATACCGCCGCCGCACTGCGCGCCATCGAAATCGAAGCCGATATCGTCTTCAAAGCCACCAAGGTGGATGGAGTTTATTCGGCCGATCCGGTTAAAGATCCGCGAGCAGTGCGTTATGATGTACTTACATACAAGGAAGTCCTGCACAAGGGATTAAAGGTCATGGATGCAACCGCAATCTCCCTTTGCATGGACAACAAACTACGAATTAATGTCTTCGATATGACCCAACCCGACGCCATTACGCACGCTTTAATTGGCCAGCGGGTGGGAACCATCGTTTGCGACGAAGAGGAATACGACGGGATAAAATCATGGTAGATCACGAATTTTTACAAGAATGCGAATTGGAAATGGAAGAGGCCGTGAATTATATACGGCGTGAACTGGCGCAGCTTCGGACCGGACGGGCAACTCCCGCCCTGGTGGATGGGATTGAGGTCGAAGCCTACGGCACCAAAACTCCGCTCAAACAACTGGCGAATATCAGCGTTCCCGAAGCCCGCTTAATCGTAATTCAGCCGTGGGATAAATCTGTTATTGGTGAGATTGAGAAAGCCATCCAAAAAGCCGATCTCGGCATCAACCCCAATTCGGATGGCAAGATCATCCGTCTCAATATCCCACCATTAACAGAAGAACGACGGCGTGATCTGGTCAAATATGCCAAGAAACTGGGCGAAGATGGGAAAATTAGTATTCGTCAACGCCGGCGGGAAAGCATCGAATCCCTCAAAAAAGCCGAAAAAGACGGGGAAATCCCTGAAGACGAATCCAAAAAATTACAAGACGAAGTCCAAAATCTAACCGACAAATATAGCCAAATGCTCGATGAACTCCTAGAAGAGAAAGAAAAGGATATTTTGAACTTCTAACCCCTTAATATCCTAAAAATCTTTAATCTACTCCGCGGTCAACATGGGATTTCTTCCCTCGCCGCGGATTTTTATTTGGTTCATCCTGTATTTGAGTATTTTTTGAAGCATTGAACGAAAAACATGATATGAGTCTTATGTGAGACCCTTGGCAATTATCAATTTACGTAAATCGCATGAAAACGCCGAAGGGGCTTGTGTGGAGCGGCTTTCGGAGCAAGCGGCCCTTAAGGCCGCGCGGAGACAAGCGAAACACATCCCCAAAACGTATGTCTAAAAAAGGACTCGCTTTCCTGATCAGCCTTTTATTTTATTATGGCATGGTTTAAGAAGGCTTGAGAAAATGCTTACTACGATTCCTCATTATGGCCCGGTATTTCTGTCTCTTCCTCATCAGGACCAATAACCACTCGGTTAAAACGCTCGACATTTTCTTTTTCGCTAAGGAGGATGTTTGCAACACCGTCAAAGAGAGCCCCGTCTCCGACAAAGCGCCCAAAAAGAAGGCACTTCCGATTGGAGTTCATGTACCATAAGAACCGCTCCCGCTCGTAGTCTTTCATGCTTTGGGCTAAATGGAGGTCGAGGATTTCTGGTAAACGATCGACGATATAATAACGAATAACCTTCATGGAAAAAACGTTCTCTTTTTGGATGGAGGGACGCTCGAAGGGTTCAGCGTAAGCCGCAAATTCAGCCCGCTGGAAGCGTTCATCCATAGAAATGGCATTGAGTCCCATCCATTCCGTCGCCCGAATAAGCACAATCTCTCCCGTTCCCCAATCTTCCGGAGACTGCTGCAAGAGGTGCTCGTAAATCGCCGAGCATTCACGATCCAGCCAATGATCTTTTTCGGTGAAATCGAGAAGCTCCTCATAGATTTTATTCGCCACCCAGTTCCCTTCTCCTTCTGAATTGTGCAGGCAAACCTGGCGAAACGTTTCGATCCCTTCTTCATATTCCCCTAAAGCCCGATACCCCTGGGCCACCCGCAACATAAGGGTAAACAAAGAGCCGTCCCCATTCCACCAAAATTCCGGCTTCAAGACGTGATAGCGGCTGTAAATGTCGAGCGCCTGATTCATGTGGTTTAAGGCACGCTTGTTTTGATCCTGCTCCAGGGCTGCCATGGCAGCATTGGCATGATCAAAAATCTGCCCCCGGCGGTAACGATCAAAAATAAACAAGGCGATACAGATCAAAGCAATTAAAGTCATGAAAGAAAAAGAAATGACATTGACGAGAGTGCGTCTTTGCAAACGGGTAGTGGATTGGCAGTATTGATTTCGAGAAATCGTATGTGTGGGAACATACCTTTGAGCACGTGGCTCTTGGGTGGTGCTTTGCTCTTTGGTTTCAAGTGATGGAGGCGGCTCCTTAGAACCAGGGGAACTCGATTTTGATGACTCCTTCAGTGAGACCTTTTGACCGCTCTTCTTTTTCTCTTTGAGTTTTTTTAAGACAACCTTACGGACCTTGGGATCTTTCAGATCCTCCTTGGTAATCTTCCGTTTACCCGACTTTCTCGAAGATTTTTTGGATGGCTCTTGATTCTCATCCGGTTTATGGGGAATGTCGGCACACATGATGACAATATTCTTCTAGGTTTTCTCGCGGAGGAGGGCTTCCATCTGCCGTAAGACTTCTTTCGGTTTGACCGGTTTGGGAATATACGCATTACATCCCGCATCCAAGGTTTTTTGCTCATCCTCGGCACGGGCATGAGCCGTGAAAGCAATGATCGGAATATCCCGGGTGCTCTCTTGATTCCGCAGCGCTCGCGCTACATCCAGACCATTTTTCTTGGGTAAAGAAATATCGAGCAGAATCATATCGGGCTCATGTTGAAACGCCAATTGCTCTCCCTCCTCGCCATCAGCAGCCTGAATGACTTCGTAATCCGAAAATTCCAGCATATCCACCAACAACTCGCGGCTATCTACATGGTCTTCCACAATCAATATCTTATGCGGCATAATATCCCCCTTGATCCCGAAGATCTTCAACACTTGAGGATCTGGATTGGCTAATGTCGATTGATTTACTTGCTTCATTATATCATATCCTATCGGGTTAGAGTAATTGATTGTTTATTCATTCTCCTTTATGATTGTGACAAAGAACCTGTGTAAAAGAAATCCCCGGTTTGGGGAGTTGAATCATAAAAGGTCAAAAATATTTCACTTTTTGACGAACGCATTTTAGAAAATGGGGTAAAGATTATGACACAAAGGAATCGACGAAGATTTATGAAAGGCGCGGCGGGCGCCGCCGCGGGTATGGGATTTCTGATTTCCTCTTCACGACATGCCAGCGCCAATGACACGATTAACGTTTGTGTTGCTGGTGTCAATGGACGAGGAAGAAGCCACATGGGGGGGTTTGAACGTTTAGAAAACGTTCAAGTCACCGCCCTCTGCGATGTGGATGAACGCATTTTAAAAGATCGTGCCGACGATCTGGAAGAGCGCACCGGCCGGAAAATCAAACGCTATGCGGATGTCCGGGAAGCTCTGGAAGACAAAGACATCCACGTGTTGACGGTGGCTACGCCCAACCACTGGCATTCCTTGATGGGCATCTGGGCTTGCCAAGCGGGGAAAGATGCTTATATCGAAAAACCAATTTCGCACAACATCCATGAAGGCCGTAAATTGGTTGAAGCCGCCCGTAAATACAACCGCATCGTTCAGCACGGAACCCAGATCCGTAGCAGCAAAGCCATTCAAGAAGCGATGGAATTGCTCCATGACGGCTATCTCGGCGAAGTCTATTACGCCAAAGGAACCTGCTACAAATGGCGGGACACCATCGGTAAGACACCTACCAAGGATACCCCCGAAGACGTGCACTACAACACGTGGCTGGGACCCGCACCCAAACGCCCCTACAGCCGGAATCGCTTCCACTATAACTGGCACTGGCATTGGGATTATGGCAATGGAGACTTCGGCAACCAAGGCGTCCATCAAGTCGATGTCGCACGCTGGGGACTCGGTGTTGGTATGCCTGAATTAGCCCAAGCGATCGGTGGACACTTCATGTTCGACGACGATCAAGAAACCCCGAATACCATGGTTTGCAACTACAAATACAAAGACGAAAATAAGATGTTGGTCTTCGAAGTACGCCATTGGATCAGCAACAACGAACTTGAATCACACAAACCCGGACAAAACATCGTGGGGAACTTGTTCCTAGGCTCCAAGGGAATCATGATTATTCCCAGTTATACCTCCTATCGAACCTACCTCGGCCGGGAACGAAAAGAAGGCAAATCCGGCAGCCAGGGTGGCGATCATTACGCCAACTTCATCGAAGCCGTCCGCAACCGCAACCCCAAAGACTTGAACGCCGATGTAGAAGAAGGCCACATCTCTTCCGCCCTTTGCCACCTCGCCAACGCCGCCTATCGCGTGGAACGTACTCTCCATATCGATCCAAAAACCGAACGGGCGATCGATGACGAAGAAGCCAACCAACTCCTCACCCGCAATTATCGCGAACCCTTCGTCGTCCCCGACGAAGTGTAATCTGCGCATTCTTATTGAACTTGAAGAGAAAGCCTGGGGGCTATTTTCCCAGGCTTTTTTTTATGTTGGATTCGAAACTCGTGCTTGTTTATGTTATCTTGGTCAGTAAGTATTTCACTAACAAAGGTGTTCTGTGATGAATAATGGTAAAACGGCCTTGGATTCTCCCCGTGATCGGCTTATCTCTCTAGATGCCTTTCGAGGCATCACCATGATGGCCATGGTGATGGTCAATAACCCCGGCAGCCATCAATACGTTTACCCTCCGCTGGAACATGCCGAATGGAACGGCTGCACCTTCACCGATTTGATTTTTCCTTTCTTCCTCTTCATCGTTGGTGTCTCAATGGCCTTTTCCTTCGTAAAGAGAATGGAACGAGCAGAAAGCAAGCGTCCCCTGGTTCTCCAGATTATCCGTCGCACAATCATACTCTTCGCACTAGGATTAGTGTTGAATGTTATGCTATACCTCTCTTCAGGCGATGTACGAATTCCAGGCGTGCTTCAGCGTATCGCCATCTGCTATTTCGTCGTGAGTTGGATGGCGCTTTATTTATCCACCCGTATGCAAATCGTAACCGGCTTCCTGTTACTTGCGATTTATTGGATTGGCATCCATTGGATTCCAGTTCCAGGATACGGGACAGGACTATTACAACCACAAGGAAATTTCGCCTGGTGGATCGATCAGAAACTTTTGGGCGGATACACCTGGCCCTACGCACCTGCCGATGGTTTTGACCCAGAAGGTGTGTGGAGTACCTTAACCGCGATTAATACAACATTACTTGGTTATCTCACCGGCCAATGGCTGCGGCGAAACATGGAACCCATGGCAAAACTGGTGGGCATCTTCGCAGGGGCCAACCTGTGCTTGCTGCTCGGTTATATATTGACAATATGGATGCCCTATAACAAAAACCTGTGGAGCGCTTCCTTTATGTTCCACACCGCAGGCATGGCCCTCCATGTTTTAGGTATGTTTTATCTAATCATCGACTGCAAAGGCTACAAGAGATTCACTCTCCCCATGCTGGCCGTGGGAGCCAACGCTATTTTTGTGTATATGCTCTCCAGCTTAGGCGCTGGAATGATCGGCTTGATACCACTTGATGGAATGTCTTTGAGACAATGGCTTACAGAAAACTTATACATGCCCTGGCTGACTCCAGTAAATGCCTCGCTTGCCTACGCGCTTTCTTACGTCCTCCTCTGGGTCATTGTAACTCTGATCTTGTATCGCAAGAAAATCGTCATCAAAGTGTAATTAGGGAAAATGAGATTTAACTAGTTGGCTTTTATCCAAAAGTGTTTTAGATTAAAGAAGCAAAATAAGTGGGTAAATCCCTAAGGGAGTAAAGTGCAATGGAAACAATAAAACGCCGACATTTTTTAAAAACTGGAGTGGCCGGGCTTGGCTCCGTCCCTCTCTTCATCTCTGCGAAAACCCTCGGTCGAGAAAACGGTTCCGGCGCGAACGATACCATCCACGTGGGATGTATCGGGATAGGTCCGCAAGGAACCGGGGTGATGCGCCAATTCTTAAGAAATGAGCACGCCCGGGTGATCGCCCTTTCTGACGTCAAATCCAACGTGCTCAAAGATCGGGAAGAAATGGTCAACAATTTTTACGAAAACGAGGACTGCCAAACTTATCCCGATTTTCTTGACCTGGTCGCCCGCAAGGATATTGACGCGGTGTTGGTAGCCACCTGTGACCACTGGCATGTATTAACTTCCCTCGCAGCAGTGCGTTCAGGAAAAGATGTGTACATGGAAAAACCGATGGGCTTAGCCTTGGAAGAAGATCAAGTCATGCGCCAAGCCGTGCACCAACACAAACGCGTCTTCCAATTCGGCACCCAGCAGCGCTCCGACGCCAACTTCCGGCGCGCCTGTGAAATTGTACGCAATGGATTCATCGGCGAGTTAAAAACCATCCGGGTATGGTCTCCGGGCAGTGCCCAAGGCGGTTCCGGCGAAACTGTACCGGTGCCGGAATGGCTGGACTACAACCGCTGGCTGGGGCCCGCCCCCTATACGCCCTACACCGAAAAACGCTGCTCCAATGAACTGTGGTGGTTTATCTCCGATTATGCCCTGGGCTTTATCGCCGGATGGGGCATTCACCCGATCGACATCGCGCTTTGGGGCGGGGAAGAGCACTTCCAAGGCCCCTGGAAGGTCGAAGGTACGGGAGAATTCCCCAGCCAAGGCGTATGTGACACCGCCATGCACTGGCATGTCGATATCGAACTTGGCAGCGGCGTGAAAATCGAATTCTTAGGCCCCCGCATTCCCCAGGATTGGAAAGAACGCTACCAGGATGAATCAACCCATGGCACTGCCTTCGAAGGCTCCGACGGATGGGTCTTCGTTCGCCGCGGCCGCATCGCATGTTCCAAAGATCTCGACAAGATGGAAATTAAAGATCCACTCTACGAAAGCCACCATCACGTAAATAACTTCGTGGATTGTATACGAAGCCGCAAGCAGACCGTCAGCCATGTTGATGCGGCCGTGACTGGCGATACCCTTTGCCATATTAGTGATATCGCCATTCGTATGGGCAAGAAATTGGTGTTTGACCCCGAGAATGAAATCTTTCTCGATGACGATAAAGCCAATCAACGTTTGAAGAGTACCATGCGCAAACCTTGGTCACTTTATACATGATCCAAAGAAAGAGGGGAAAACCATGACACACAAACTTAAACGACGTTCATTTCTCGCCGCCGGAAGTGCCGGTGCCTTCACCCTGCTTCAATCACGTTCAACCTTCGGCGCCCCCGCGAATGAGAAAATCAAACTGGGAGTGATTGGGACCGGCGGCCGGGGCACGTGGATCACGCGACTGTTCCAAGATCATGGCGGCTATGATATTGTCGCCTGTGCTGATTACTTCGAAGACCGGGTTGAGAGATTTAGCGAACGCTTTGGCATCGATGCCAGCAACCGTTTCACCGGCTTGAAAGGCTATCAACGCCTTTTAGACAAAGGCCTCGTCGATGCCATCGCCATCGAAACCCCGCCCTACTTCCATCCCGAACAAGCCCAAGCCGGGGTGGAAGCGGGAGTCCATGTCTACGTCGCCAAACCGATCGCCGTCGATGTGCCCGGATGCAAATCGATCAAAGCGAGCGGACAAAAAGCCCGCATGAACAAACTCTGCTTTCTCGTCGATTTTCAAACCCGGGCTGATGAATTTTACATCGAAGCTCTAAAGCGAGTTCATAACGGCGCCTTAGGTCAATTCGCCTTCGGCGAATCCTCCTACCACGCCGGCTGTCCCTGGACCGGACACTTCAATACCTGGAAGGATGATCCCACCAATCCCGAAAACCGCCTCCGCGCCTGGGGCATGGATAAAGTCCTCTCCGGCGATATTATCACCGAGCAGAATATCCACACCCTCGATGTCGCCAGCTGGATCATGGATAGCGAGCCACTCAAAGCCGCAGGTACATGCTCCTTAAAAGTTCGCCCTGTAGGGGAATGCAATGACAACTTTCAACTGACCTACGTTTACCCCAATGACGTAGGCATTAGCTTCAGCTCGCGCCAGTTCGAAGGCTACGGTGCTGAGGGGGGCATCAAGAATCGCATGTATGGAAGCGATGGCGTACTAGAAACCACCTACGGCGGCATGGTTTTAATTCGCGGAAAGAATGAATACGAAGGGGGGAATACCGGCAACATCTTTACCGACGGCGCAGTAAACAACATCGACACTTTTCATAATAATATTCTTAACCATCATTTTGAAAATCCCACCGTCGAGCCAAGCGTACGCAGCAACCTTGTAACCATTCTCGGCCGCACAGCCGCCTACACCGGCGAGGTCGTTCACTGGGATGAATTGCTGGAAAAGAATGAAAAACTGGATGCCAATCTCAAAGGTGTGAAAGAATAAGTATCCCTGCCATACCCTAATAGTAGGAAGGTGATCTCCCGATCACCTTCCTTTTCATTCTATCGACAGCTTTGCTGAATCAATTTCTCCAAAACCTGGGCTGCCCGGCCAGTTTCCAAAAGCAAGGCCGCCATTTCCGCCCCCTCTTTCAGCGTTTGGGTTTTACCCACAATCGTCAAAGCCGCTCCCGCGTTCAACAAAATCGCATCGCGCTTAGGACCTTTCTCTTCACCCGAAAGGATCTGCAGCGTAATACGCATATTGTCTTCTGCCGTTCCCCCTCTGAGTTGAGCCACCTCAGCAGGTTTCAACCCGGCATCCTCCGGCTTGATCTCCCGGTGGATAATCGACTCTTGGGTAATTTCAGCCACTTGAGTCGGTCCCGAAAGCGTAATTTCATCAAGGCCATCACTCGCAGCTAGAACCCATCCTCGCTCTAATCCCAACAATTTCAAGCAAGAGGCATACGTATCCAAAAAGGCCGCGCTGCTGACTCCTACTAACTGGAAACTAGGGCGCGCAGGATTCGTCAAAGGGCCAAGATAATTAAAAATCGTGCGAAAACCCAACTCCGAACGAACCGGGGCCGCAAATTTCATCGCAGGATGAACCACCCGGGCAAAAAGCACCGTCATTCCCGCATGCTGCAAGCATTGGCTGATTTGCTCGGGAGACATCATCACATTCACCCCCATTTTTTCGAGCAAATCAATGCTGCCGCATTGACTGGTAGCCGACCGATTTCCATGTTTGGCCACCGGGATCCCCGCAGAAGCCACAACCAAGGCAGAAACCGTAGATATATTAAAAGTCCCGCTGCGGTCACCCCCCGTACCACAAGTATCAATAATCCCGACAGGCTTATTCTCGATCTTCGCCGCATGCGAGATCATAGCCTTCGCCGCACCCACTATCTCATCGACGGTCTCACCCTTACTATGAAATGCGGTTAACAACGCAGCCACTTGCGTAGGCTGCAAGCTGCCCTGCATGATCGCTGAAATCGCTTGTCCGGCTTGTTCTTCCGTTAAATTCTTCCCCGCGAGAAGAAGATTCATACATTGACCAAAATCCATCGCCCTTTCCCTTTTTCATTATTGTGAATAAAAGCGGCGTGCTTTCACGTGTCACGCTTGATAGCAAAAACCAGGGATGCAATCACGTACGCAAAAAAAGCGAACTTTCTCGCAATGACATGGGTTGTTTAAACAATCGTACAATGTTTTAATTGAAGGTAGGATACAATTATCGGCGCCGAAGGTAAAGCAGAAGACGACCGCAACTGTGAATAAAAAGGCCTAAGGCAAGTAATAGTAAGGATAAAATGATTTGATCGGCAGTAATAAGAGAAACCAAGCCTATAAGCGCCACTCCTGCCCCAACAATCTGAATCCCCGATCGATGCACTAGCATAATCATCATGCTCACTACCCAGAGGCTGGCGCTCATCAGCATACCAAAACTACTCGGTCCAACGGCTTGAGTTATATTTTCAACAATCATTTCACACCCTAAATTTTATTGAACCATGAAAAATGATTTTATTAAAATTATAATACCACAAGATTCTTATTTGTACAATTCATTTGGGAAAAACAGATCATGCGGGAAGGGGATTGGGAATTAATAAGCCCCCTTACCAAAAAGAACCACCGGGATCGTCTTCAGCAATATAATCACATCAAGAAGAATGGATTGATTCTGAATATAATAAAAGTCATATTCCAGATTGGCATGCAAGGGCAAATCCTTACGCCCACTAATTTGCCAAAGGCCGGTGATCCCCGGCAAAACCGAGAGACGCCGCCGCTGCCAGGGTTCATAGGATTCCACAATAAAACTCATTTCCGGCCGCGGCCCCACCATGCTCATCTCCCCCTTCAGCACATTCCATAACTGCGGGAGTTCATCCAAACTCGTGCGCCGTAACCAACGCCCAATCGGCAGCACCCGGGGATCATTTTTCTCTATCGGGGCTTCCTCGTACTCATTCACATCGCGGTACATCGTCCGAAATTTATACATTATAAAAGGTTTGCCATCTTTGCCGATACGACGATGACGAAAGATGACCGGACCGGGTGAACTAAGACGTATTGCCAAACAAATGATAGGGAAAAAGGGTAACGAGAAGAGAAGCATTCCCCCCGACATAGTAATATCCATTGCCCGCTTCAAGGCTTGCTCAAAGGGTTTCATCTTCCCCTGACGCAGCACCTTAAAAGGAATATCTTCTTTATAATTAAAAAAGGCACGGTCAGTAATAACCCCAAACATATCCGTCAGTATATTAAATTGCTTCACCGGGGTTTGTTCTCCACAAGCCACCACCAGATTCAGCATCTCCGGTTTATCCATCGCCGGATTCGCAAAAAAGACCTCATCCGCCGCCAAGTTCTTCGCCCATTCCGGTAAATCACGAACCCTTCCCAATATCGGTTGCTCGAATAGGGTTTCTCCTTGTCCCAAATTGTCATCCAAGATCCCCAGAATTTCATACTTATGTTCCGGCTGCTGTTTTAAGCGCTGAATCAATTCCTTGGCTTGCGTTGTCGCTCCCACCACCAAGGCACGCACCCGGCCAATACCCTCCTGAAACATCTTCTGCTCCATCTTGGACCACAAAAGCCGCGAGGTCAGCATGAAAAAGAAAGCAAGAAGGGCCGAGAGAATTAATACAGAACGCCCGGGATCAAGGTCTTTTAATAGAAATGCCACCGCCATGGACGTAATCAGAAACAGAAACACCATCTTTACAATCGCGGTTAATTCATCCAGAGCCGTACGCAGATACTGCCTGCGGTAGAGATCAAGCGACGCACATATGATGATCCATACAATAATTATCACCGGCATGGCGATCAGATAATGGATGAAGGGATTAAGCGGCTTGCGCAAGGCCATAGGCAAAAACGTCATTTGGGTAATGACATGAGCACGAATGGCATACGCCGATAACCACGCAATCGCCGCCATTAACGCATCAGCAAAAACCAGAAAACCCACCCGGAACGTAAAAAGAACATTGCCCAACAGATAACGCTTCCATAAGCGCTTGGGTTCAAGCGATAAACGCCACAGCCACTCCAACCCTATATTGCGCATCCATATCGGCGCGCGCTGTAAGCCTTTCGCCGAATAATCCAACAATCCACCCACGCCCCATGCCACAGGAACCCCCAACTCGTGCAAATGATCTTTGATCCACAACTCTTGCTGCGGCGCCCCCATGCCTACGATAAGAATATCGGGATCAGCATTACGTATGGATTGAATTACCTCTGGCTCAATTTCCGGGGTAATATAACCATGATGACATCCCACGATCTGGAGATTGGGATACCGGGATTTAAGATCATTCGCCGCTTTTTGAGCAATACCCTCTTCTCCACCCAAAAGAAAAATTCGATGCCCTTTAACTTCCGCACGCGCACAAAATTCGGGCATTAAATCATTGGCGTTTAATCGCTCGGGCAAGGGATGACCAAAAAGACGGGAAGCCCAAACTACCCCCATCCCATCGGCATACACCAAATCCGAATTGACAATACACTCCCGGTAGGAGCGGTTTGACCAACACTTATTTAAACAATCCGCGTTTAGATAGGAAATTTGCCGTGGGATCCCCGCTTCAACAAACTCATCGATGCGCTGCAGAAACTGTTCCGCGGTAAGAGAATCAATGTCTATGCCAAGCAAACGGCTTTGTTCTATATTCTGGGCAAATGCCCGATTTGTATTAACCATGACTCACAATTCATGCTGAAGATTTATTGAATTCTAAAGGGATTCAATATTAAAGAAAATACTATAAGTAGACCTTTTCTTACCGAGTCATCAATAAACCGCGTTTTTTAGTATACTATAACTTCGAGTTTGAGAGAGGGCTAGCAGTTATCTCCCACATTTTTATCAAAATCGTCCTCCCCAGCACCTTCGCCACGATCCCATTCCATGATAATCTCTTTCTTGATTTATACACTTTAAGCGGCTTTAACAACACCCGGAACCTATTCCCCCCGACGCTTGTCAACAACAAAAAGAATTCACTTCCGTGATGAACTCCAAAAAAACCACGCACAAATTCACCGCAAACAATTCTCCCTCCTTGACGCCTCCTTTTTAATATACTATATTCATAAATCGAATTCTGGTTTTTCATCAAACACTCGTGAAAAACCAATTTTCAGTCCATTTTAATTCTCTCATTCCCCAATCGCGGTAGAAGAAATAAAACTCCGTGGATGGGGGCGAAGCCTGCCGTACAACCCCCGAAATCAAACAATAACTACAATATAATCAAAGACTTACGATGACATAATTCTCTCCTTATGAATCGTGATCAACAAATCATCCTCTCCCTTTTGAATGCTATTGAGGAAGATTCCTACCTCACCCAAAAAGACCTCGCGACCCGCCTGGACGTCGCCGTAGGCATGGTCAATTCCTACCTGAAACGCATCATCTACAAGGGCTACGTCAAGACCAAAAGCCTCGAACGACGCCGACTTCGCTATCTCTTAACTCCTTCCGGCGTCAAAGAAAAAAGCCGCCTGACCCTCGAATTTCTCCAGTTCTCCTACCAATTCATCCGCAAAGTTCGGGAAAAAGTCATTAAGGTCTTAACTCCCTACAAACGCAATGGAAAAAAGAAAGTTATCTTTTACGGCAGCGGCGAGGTCGCCGAACTTGCCTATTTAGCCGTGCGCGAATTGGGCATGGAATTAAAGGGCATTGTTGACCCTGATCGTGTCGGCCACTTTTGCGTCGATCACAAAATCCAGAACCTGGATTGGCTTAAAAACCATTCCGATTCTAATGCCATCCTGCTTGATTTATCTCACAATTTCCTGCAGAAAAAAACCAGCAGCAATTCAAAAATACAACGACAGGTTCTTGATTTAGGCCTCGAATACATCCAACTTACATAATGATTAAATCCACCTACGCTCATTTCCTTTTCACACCTCTAACAATATGAAACTTTTCCTCGAACGTCTTGCTTATGCCAAACAACTGCTTACCCGGCAATTTTACCCTTATAAAGGGTTAATTGTCCTTCTTCTTTTTATAGCCATCGCCAAGATTATCTCCGAAATCTCCCTGGCAGTCATGCTGATCCCCCTGCTTAATGAGATTCTCGAGCAGCCGGCCGATGATGCACTTCCAGAAATCTGGTTTCAATTCGTGGATTGGGCCCAAACCACTTTTCAAATCGAATCGATCACCGCACTCGCCTTCATCATCCTGATTACCATCGCGATCGTGCGCTGCATCTTCGCCGTCGGCTATTTTTATTTAATGAACTATATTAAGTATTCCTTCGAAAACCACAGCCGCACCCGCATCTTTCGCTTAATCACCAACTTAGACTGGCTTTACTATACCCGCCAAAAGATGGGCAACATCGTCAATGCCCCCCTGCAAGAAACCAATCGCGCGTCCACCTGCTTTCAACAATTGATCATCACCATGGACGGGGTATTAACCGTCATCTTTTTCCTGACCACCGCGATTGTTTTTTCACCGCTCGCCACCGGCATCGCGATCCTCGCCATGCTGCTAATCGGCTCTCTGGTCATTCCCTTAGCCTACTTAGCCCGCAAATATGGACGCATCCTGGTGCAGTCCCGCAATAGCATGCTGCACCACCTCGGCGAGTTCGTCAACGCGCTTAAGGTCGTCAAAGGCAGCCGCATGGAAGAAGCCGCCAACCGCCTGATCCAAGAACGTTCCCATAATATGCGGAAATATTACCTGAAAGTGGGTATCTTGCAATTCATCCCCAATACCTTGGTGGAAACCGCCGCCATTTTAGCGGTCCTGTTTCTCGTCTTTATGATCAAGTATTTGGAATTATTAGCCCTCTCCCAAGCCGCCGTGATCGTCATCTTAATGCACCGGGGGCTAAACCGCATCTCCGTACTCCAACATTCCTGGATCCAGTTTTCGGAAAGAGCCACCAGCCTTTCCGCCATCGACCAACTGGAAAAAAGCCTGAAACACAACCTCGAAACCCGCCCTCAAGGGTCGGTCGAACGTTTCGATTCCCTCCGCTTCGACCACGTCTGGTTTTATTATGCCAAAAATACCCCCGCCCTCTGCGATATGACCCTCTCAATCGAGCGGGGCGAATTCATCGGCGTGGTGGGCGATTCGGGCGCCGGCAAAACCACCTTTGTGGACGTGTTTCTAGGCCTATTAAAACCACAGCAGGGAACCCTCTACCTCAACGGGAAAGAATTTGCTGCCCTTGATCCCTGGGCTTGGCGCGATCTCATTGGCTATGTTCCGCAAGAGAGCCTGATGTTCAACGATAGCGTCTACAATAACATTTCCCTCTTCCGCGAAAACATCACCGAAACGGATGTTTACGCAGCCGCACGCATGGCAGACGCGGAAGAATTCATTGCAAGCCTTCCCAATGGCTATCAAACCATCATCGGCGACCGCGGGATGCGGCTTTCCGGTGGTCAGCGCCAGCGCATCGCCCTGGCCAGAGCCTTGGCGCAAAAGCCGCAAATCCTCTTGCTGGATGAGGCGACCAGTTCATTGGATTCCATCTCCGAACGCCGAATCCAAAGCGCGGTGGATAATCTCCACGGGCAAATCACAATCCTCAGCGTCGCCCACCGCCTATCGACGGTGATGGGCGCCGACCGCATCGTGGTTCTCGACCAAGGCCGAGTCAGCGAAATCGGCCCCCCGAACATCCTCATCACCAACCAAGGCAAATTCAACCAACTCTACACCCTCCAACACCAGCATTAGGGGTGAA
>CAYQOX010000056.1:0-25661 GCA_964419335.1 uncultured bacterium
TAAGATGGGATAATCGTTTTCGAAGTGAAGTCGAAACTTGTTTCTTTTTCAGGGTGATATACGCGGTTTTGTTTGCGTACACATAGGAAAGGGGGCTGGGATCATGCCGATGAATCGGAGAAAATTTTTAGCCATGACAGGGGGGGCAAGCCTGCCTGCCGGGATGTCTATTAGTCAAAAGCCAAAAAGAAGGGCCAAACTTTCCTACGCGAATCCTCAAAATCCTCCAGAGCCAAAACAACACTCGCAGCCGAACATTGTCTGGATATGGTCTGATAACCTTGCTTATCGTGATCTGGGAATCTATGGCAACTCGAGAATTCAAACTCCGCATATCGATCGGCTGGCTGAAACTGGGGTTCGCTTTAATCAATACTATATCGCTCACACGGTATGCAGTCCCTCACGGGCGGCGTTTCTTACGGGCCGTCAGCCTTTTCGCGTTGGCATTGTGGATGTCCTCCGCCCCGATAGCCCCAGCGGGATTCCCCAAGATGAGATCACGATCGCAGAGGCTTTGAAGGAACTCGGCTATGCCACGGCATGCATTGGCAAATGGCATCTAGGCGACCGGAAGCCCTATTTACCTCTGCAGCACGGTTTTGACCGCTACTTTGGTTTGCCTTACAGCATGGATATGCTTCCCACTCTCTTATATAAAGATAACCAGATCTTCGACCGCTTAGAGGGAGACAAGGTGCAGGATGTGACCGAAAAACTGGTTGACGAATCCCTGGAGTTTATCAAAGACAGTCAACACCAGCCTTTCTTTCTCTATTTATCCCATACGCTCCCTCATCCGCCCATCAACATCCCACCCCAGTATCGCACCGAAGATCATTCGCTTTATGAAGAGGCTATCCAATATATGGATGATCAAACCAGCCGCATCATTGACTTGCTGGATCAGTTAGGCCTACGTGAGAATACGCTTGTCATTTTTAGCAGCGATAATGGTCCAATGCTGCGTGATGGCGATACCGGCGGCTTACGCGGACGAATTCGCGATTCCTATGAAGGCGGCATCCGGGTTCCCTTGATAGCCAATTGGCCGGGGACATTACCTGAGGGAGAGGTCGTCGATACTCCCGCTATCGCCTATGATTTCTTTCCCACTTTCTTGAAACTGGCCGGTGGAAAACTCCCCGAAGATCGTATTTATGATGGGCAGGATATTTGGCCGTTGTTGTCCAAGAAAGGCTCCTTCCAACGTCGAAAACCTCTAGTATGGGTCTATCGTGATAATGTGACTTCCATTCGTGATGGTAAATGGAAACTCCACCTCGCCGAGCGGGAAGAGAAATTGAAGGAACCAGAATTGTATGATTTGGATCGCGATCCCCAAGAAAGCGAACCTGTGAATGAACAACACCCTGATGTAGTTGAACGATTGACAGAACAAGTCAAGGAATTTGAAACTCAACTTCCCAAAGTTTGGTCGTTACAGTATCCCGTACGCGATCAACAAAAACGCCCCAGCGGTGTCCGCCGGCAATAAGGGGTTACGCACTCGCCCATTTTTTTTGTCGCAGCTTTATTTAGGGATGAAGTTTTGTTTTAGATCGCCCTACGTCTATCTATTGCCAAAATCAATGTCATCAATATGATAAGGTACGAGTTTTTTACACCGAAAATTCTATTTTTTTCCTCTAATTTCCTTATTTCGTGATACATTGCTTATGGCTAAAGAAAACGTATCGTAAACATGCAAGGTGATAGTACTATGAAGCAAAGTCTTGTTTTTCTCCTTTTTATGTCTTTTATTGGGGTGCCCGCGCCGTATGCTCAGGATTTTTTAACCCAATTGGATTTTTCTGCCGAAACGTCGGAAGAAAATCAAGTTTCAGTTTCAGGGGCTGGATTTGATCAATATCCCCAAGCCGAAGTGTCTTTTGGAGTAATCCCCGTCGAGGCTGGCTTTCCAGAAGCCACAGATGGCCAGGGGATAAGAATTCACGCCGAACCCGGCGAAGGGGTCATGCTCTTTACCCAAACGCTTCACACGTCCAATTGTGTGCTTTTACGATGCTCGGTACGTGCTAGTGCCTCTCATGTTTCGCTCTATATAGCCTCCATGGAACCAGGGGAAGACCAGTTTGTGTCTACTCTTACGCCAAATAATCCCGAATCCTTTGTGGGTCAGTACAATCGATTCGCTAACTTCTTTTTCCCTCCTTCGCATGAATTTCAAGGAATAGTTCAAGTGATTAATACCAGCGAATCTGATCCGCTGACGGTCTATATCGATAATTTTGAGATACTCGAAAGTCCTCCTGACAAGATCGAATTCGAGAAGCGTGATTTCAAACACCCGCAAACCACTCCAACTCCCACCCCTACTATCACTCCGACTCCCACACCTCCTGAAGAAGAAATCACGGTTGATCTGCCTGAGCTACCATCTAATGCCACTCCCTTGGAGATGGTTTACATCGAGTCGGGGTCGTTTCGAATGGGCAGTTTGAGTAACGAGCAGCATCGGGATGAGGATGAAGGCCCTCAACATCAAGTCACCCTCACCCAAGGCTTTTATATGGGGAAATACGAAGTCACAGTCGGACAATATTCCGCTTTTTTAAAAGCTAGAGGTGATGAATCCGGTGTAGATTGGCAAGCCAGGGATTGCCCCTTAGCCAAACAAGAAGAGGGTTATGCTTTGCATGGAACGTTCGGACGCTCTTGGGATCAACCCATGGTGGAAGTTTCCTGGTATGGGGCGGTGAAGTTTTGTAATTATCTAAGTGAAAAGGAAGGTCTGCAACCGGTTTATACGGAAAGAGAAAAGGATAACTGGGAAATCGACTTGGACGCCAACGGCTATCGCTTGCCCAGCGAGGCCGAATGGGAATATGCCTGTCGGGCAGGAACTCTTACTCGTTTTTATTGGGGGAATGATCCAAACTATAGTTTGATCTATTTTCACGCATGGTACCCGGGAAACAATAATCCATATGGAACCAAAGAGGTACGACAGAAAATCCCCAATGATTGGGAACTTTATGACATGAGTGGGAATGTGTGGGAATGGTGTAACGATTGGTATGATAGCCATTATTATGCCGAGTCGCCTTCCCACGATCCTACCGGTCCTGATACGGGCATTATCCGGGTACGACGGGGTGGCACTTGGAATAACGTGCCTTGGAGCTGCCGCTCCGCCAATCGCTTCGGCAACAATCCCGAGGATACCTTCAACGACCTTGGCTTTCGCGTTTGTCGAACGCCCTAGCTGCTTTGCGAAACCGTAGCCATTGCAAAAAGGATTGCTCCTTTTACTTCGCAGCCACTTCAGGATGGGCTTCGACTTCATCCACCACTTGTTGCCCGAGAAAGGAATGAAGCAGTACGGAGAGCAGAATGATCACACCGCCGATGACCGCCCATCCCGATGGAGTTTCCGCCAGTGAAAAGTAAACCCATGTTGGGTTTAGCACCGGCTCGATCAACGACAAGATCGCTACTTCTATGGCTGGCAAGTGATTGATAGCACGCACATAAAGGATATAGGCCAATCCAATCTGGAAGATGCCTAACCACAAGAGTCCAATCCATGCCGGCGGTAGACTCAATTTCGTCAAAAAGTCCGGTTCCACCATCCATGCCATGGGCAGCACTAAAACTGCGGCGATCGTGTTGCCCCAAAACACCGCGTCGATGGGATCCCGTTCCCGGTCGCGGCGGAGAGCAAGAACCAATCCCGCGAAACATAACCCCGCTAGTAGAGCGGTGATGTTTCCTTTCCATTCCAATGGAGCGAGTTGCCCCATGAAGAAAAAGGCCATTCCAATCAGGGATAAAAGGACGGTCACCACTCGTCCCCATGTAATTCGCTCATTTAGCCAGAGCGCCCCCCCAATCAAGACCCACGCGGGCATCGTATATTGAAGAAAAATCGCATTCGCCGCCGTGGTCCATTTCATCGCCAGCACATAGGTGGTGGTCATTCCTACATAACAAAGGGCACCATACCAACCATAACGGCTCATATACAAGATGCGCCGCCCTCTGCCTATGGAGATCAAATAGAGAATCAGAAATACGGAGGCAAAGAGCCCCCGCAACCCCGCGATGGGCAAAGCCGTCAGCGGGATCGACTTGATTGCTAAGCCTCCTGTCGAGAAGAGCAATACCGAACCAAGCGCCGCGAACGTAGGTAACAGCGAGCGATGAGGTGGATTCATTTCCCTTCCTTAGTTTCTATTGTTTACTCAACATCCCTTCCAATTCTTGTCATTGTAACTTGCTTCTGGCAAAGATCAATTTCGCACCTTCGTGATCCGCTTTAGAACACTGCCAACTTGCATTACAATCATAGACATAAGCCCATGAACATCGAATGAACGTGATAGAACGAATAGGATCTAAACCTTGCGGGTACTCCATATCTACAAAGATTGTTATCCTCCCGTTTGCGGAGGAATTGAAATATCCATTCATCGAATCATTGATGCCACCCGGGATGACTGCGATGAAATATCTGTGCTGGTTTGCAACCGGCAGTTCAAGAGCGAATTTGCGGAAGTGGAAGGTACCCCCGTGTTTAAGGTGGGAGAATGGGGACGGTTTCTCTCGGCACCCATCGCACCTATGTTTCCTTATTGGCTTAGGAAAATCCGCGCGGATATTCTTCATTACCACTTGCCCAACCCCACGGCGGTGCTTTCCCATCTCTTGGTACGTCCTAAGGGAAAAGTCGTGGTTCATTATCACAGCGATATTATTCGACAAAAACGCTGGATGCGTTTTTATGGTCCCTTCCAACGCCGCTTTCTTCAACTTGCCGACAAAATTATCGTCACGTCTCCCAACTATCTAGAAACCTCCGAAACCTTAGCTCCCTTTCGTCAGAAATGCGAAGTGATTCCTTTTGGCATCAATACGTCCCGCTTTTCACCCACCAGCGAAATTGAAGATATCGCCCAGGTGATCCGAAGGCGTTATGGCATGGGATTGGTCTTATTTGTCGGCATTCTTCGTTATTATAAAGGCATTCATGTTCTTATTGATGCCATGGAACATGTCGAAGGAAAAGCCTTAATCGTCGGGGATGGTCCCTTGCTTCCTGAGCTGATGGAATACGCTCATTCCAAGCCCTACCGCGACCGCATTCAATTTGTCGGTGCGGTCGAATCGGTCATCCCTTACTATTATGCGGCCGATGTATTTTGCCTTCCCTCGATCTATCGAAGCGAAGCCTTCGGCATGGTTTTGTTAGAAGCCTCGGCCTGTTCACTCCCCCTGGTGACCACCGAAATCGGCACCGGCACCTCGCATGTGAACCTCGATGGATTTACCGGCTATGTGGTTCCTCCCAAGGATCCTGAAGCCTTAGCCCAGGCGTTGCGGACTCTTTTAGGAGAATCCTCTTTACGTTATCGCTTTGGCCGTGAGGCACGTAAGCGGGTAGTCAATTACTTCTCTCAGGAAGAAATGGCGCGGAAGATTATCTACGTTTATAATTCTCTCATGGGCTATGTGTGAGGAGAATCGACTGTGGGGGTGGATGGAGAAGGGAGAATATAACCTTATGACTCTTAACGACCGGTGAGGATTTATTTAAAACATGGAACAAGAAAATTCCACTTCTCAAGCTAATTCATGGCGGTCGTTCTTTACATGCTGTCAAATCCCTCTTTATCTCTTTCTCTTTTATGTGCTATTGCTTACGCCTCTGATGGGACGCAAAAAAGGCTATACCGTCGATGCCACACCTTCTTTTCAAATTACTCAAGCGATTGTCGAAGATGGGGATTGTTTCCCGGAGGTGTCTGTAAAACAGGGGTATCTCTATTCCTTGGTGTATCTCCCCTTCTATACTTTGGGACAAGTTCTCTCGACTTTCTTTTCTGTTGAAGGGGATTGGCTGGCGCGTAAAAGCATGTGTTGGATGAATACTCTGATCACCGCGCTTACGGTAGCCTTGTTGTCCCTCGTGCTTCGACAGATGCGCTTTTCCTCGCGGGCTCAAGTGCTTCTCCCTCTTTTCTATGGCGTCTCCACCCTCGCGTTTGCTTATGCCCGCTATGATTATAACAAGTGCCTGGCGGGTTTTTTTTTCCTTCTCGCTTATTACAACCTTCTTCGCAGCCAAAACGCCTACCGGATAGGCACTCTCCTCGCCACGGGAATAAGCCTGGCGCTGCTCGCTATGGTGCGCTTGGAAATGAGCGTCGTGCTTCCCCTTTTTCTTTTCTATGGGCTTTGGTATTCCCCCAACCACCGCGAAGGCTTCCGAAGATTGCTTGTACTTTTTGTTCCATGGCTGCTTGGCGCATTATTTGTGGTGGTTTATAACTGGATGTATTGGCAAGGCGAAGTGGCCGGTGGCTATGAAGGGGGATTTCATTTTAATCCTTTCCCGGCCATCACGGGTTTCCTTTTCTCTCCTGGGAAAAACATTTGGCTCTTTAATCCCATTCTCCTGCTCCTTCCCTTAAGCCTTCGTTCTTTCTATACACGTTCTCCCTCACAAGGGTGGCTATGGGGCGCGACCTCTTTAACGCTTTTCCTTCTTTATTCGTTTTGGGGAAATTGGTGGGGAGGATGGGGATGGGGGCCGCGTCATTTGGTTCCGCTCATTCCGATCCTGGTATTGCCGCTCGCCGCATGGATTGATGAAAAAGGCCGCACGGGTTACCTGACGCTCATCTTACTTGGTCTCTTGGGCTTCATCATACAGATGATCGGCTCCGCGATTGATTTTAACGATGTGATCATGGTGCTTATGAAGAATGGTGTGAGCGAGCAAGCCTTGATCTGGGATTCTAGATGGAACCCTTTACTTCAACACTTTCTTTTTCTTTCTAATCGTCCTCTTGGTTATTGGGATATCGGTTGGATTGGCCTCTACCAATCCCAATCGCCTCCTCTCGTTCTTTTTCTCTTGCTTCTATGGCTTATGGCTTTATCCTTCCTGATTTGGCGCTTAATAAAAATTACTTTTATTGAAATTTAATTGATTCCAACGCTCAATCCCTTTTCGTTTTTTTAACTTTTTCGTTACACTATAGAAAAGAGTAAAATTGGGATCGTATTTTGGAATCATTGCTATTGAACCTTTCGCAAAAAAGATTCACCGCAGGATTGGAAAGGGGTGAATGATGATACTACAAAAAAGCTCCGCCGAGCTCGATCAAATCACGAACGAAACTTCCGTTTTCATTTTGGGCGGCGGACAAGGTTCCCGTCTTTATCCACTAACGAAATCCCGTTCCAAGCCTGCGGTTCCGATTGCAGGAAAATTCCGTCTTATTGATTTAACCATAAGCAACTGCCTTCATTCCCTGTTAGACCGGATCTACATCCTCACTCAGTTTAACTCTGATTCACTGCACCGACATATTTCTCAAACCTACCGCTTTGATGTTTTCTCCCGAGGATTTGTCCAGATACTCGCTGCACAGCAAACCCCTGAGAATAAAAATTGGTACCAAGGGACGGCGGATGCGGTGCGTCATGCACTTCGCCGCTTCGTTCGGGGACGCCCAAAGCACGTCTTGATTCTCTCCGGCGACCACCTCTACCGGATGAATTACAAGTATCTACTCAAAACCCATGTGGAGAACGAGGCGGATGTGACGATTTCCGCTCTCCCGGTTTCACCAGACCGCTGCAAGGATTTTGGCATTCTCCAAGCGGACGAGAGCGGCCGTATTATGAATTTTTGCGAGAAACCTAGCGATCCAGAAGAACTCAAGCAACTCGAAGTCCCTCCCAAGGCATTTGAAGATTACCACATTGACCCCGTAGGTAGAAAGCATATCGCCTCTATGGGTATTTACGCTTTCCGCACGGAATCACTCATCAAAGCGCTAGAAGAAAATCAAGCCTCCGATTTCGGCAAAGACATCATTCCTTCTTTGCTTGACTCCTATAAAGTGTACGCTCATTTCTTTGATGGCTATTGGGAAGACATCGGAACGATTGCCTCTTTTTATCAGGCCAATCTTCAACTCACGGAACCCTTGCCTAATTTTAATTTTTACGATGAAGACGGCATGGTTTATACTCGCCCCCGCTTTTTACCCGGGGCAAAGATCAATGACGCGAATGTCAATTCTTCCATTATCTGCGATGGTGCCATCATTAAAGGCGCCGCAGCGGTGAAGCATTCCATCATTGGTCTGCGCGGTATCGTGGGCGAAAATGCTCAAGTGTATGATACTGTCATTATGGGCGCGGATTATTATGAAGGTTCGATCGAAAGTAAAGATACTGAAAGTAAGGAAGATGTCCCTTCCAATGCTCCCCCGCTAGGCATTGGACCCGGATCCATCATTAAACATGCGATCGTGGATAAAAACGCGCGGATCGGTTCCGATGTTCGTATCGTTAACGATCGCGGTCTTCAAGACTTTGACGGCGATAATTACCACATCCGGGATGGCATCGTCGTAATCCCCCGCAGCGCCATCATTCCGGCCGGTACGTATATTTAATTGATTTAATTGATACGTCCCCGGTCTTACACCGAAAACCATTGAGGTGATGAGTATGACCAAGCTACTTGAAAACGCATTTGCAGAAATTTCAAAACTTCCAGCAGTAGAGCAGAATAAGATTGCTAAATGGCTGCTTGACGAACTTGCTTCAGAAAAGCGTTGGGAAAAGGCATTTGCAGAATCTGAGGATGTATTAAGTCAACTTGCTGATGAAGCCCTTGAAGAACACAGGCAAGGAAAGACCAAACCGTTAGACATTGACACCTTATGATTTCTCATACCACCCAACGATTTCGAAAACTATTTGTAGGTTTACCCAACAAGGTTCAGAAGCAGGCGAAAGAAGTATATGCGCAGTTTAGAAGAAATCCTTATCACCCAAGCCTGCATTTCAAGCAAGTACATTCCACGCTACCGATTTATTCGGTCAGGATTACGAAAGATTATCGTGCAGTCGGGATATACCAAGACAATGAGATAATTTGGTTTTGGATCGGAAATCATTCAAAATATAACAAGCCCTTGAAACAAATCAAAAGCACCTAACAAAACGCTCCCCCCGCAGCGCCATCATTCCGGCCGGTACGTATATTTAATTGATACGTCCCCGGTCTTACACCGAAAACCATTGAGAGAAACATACGGGAAGAACCTTGAAGGCGGGGTTTGAGGAAGGGGAAAGAATCTATTCAAAACCGCCTTGATTCGAGGCGGGAAAGTATCATAAACAATAGACTTCGTATTAAATCTTATTTATAATAAAAAAGAGTTAGAATATGGTGAAAATTTATACAAATCTTTCTTGGCAGTAAAGACAAGATGGTATAAAATAAAGAAACCATTGAAGTTGTTGTTGGACGGCCTCATAAACTCCTCTGATACTATCTCCTATGGATCAGTAGATAGTATCAAAAGAAACCGAAACGGCAGAAACAACGATGCCACAAGTAAATCCACAGATACTTGTTTGGGCACGGGAATCCGCGGGGTTTGACCTATCTACCGCCTCCCGCAAGCTTTCCATTCCTGATTCCAAGACTTCGTCTGCCGAGGAAAAGCTGCAAGCGTATGAGGGGGGGGAGCGGGAACCTTCGCACTCCCTATTGGTGAGGATGGCGAAACAGTATCGACGACCACTTCTAACTTTTTACTTGAACGAACCTCCGCGGATCGGAAATCGTGGGAAAGATTTTAGGACGTTAACTCACGCTGTTGACCCGTCTCAAAATGCTTTAGTAGATGCACTAATACGAAACGTAAGAGCTCGGCAAGAAATTGTTAAAGACGCGCTTGTTTCAGCGCAGGATCGCGAACGCCTAGCGTTTGTCGGCTCGTATGACATCAAAGCAGGCACTCAAAACTTAGTTGAGCTCATTCAGGATTCTTATGGTTTCGAGTTAGAGGAATATCACAGCTCACGGACTCAGGACGACGCCTTCAGATATTTGCGGGCATGTGTCGAACGTGCCGGTGTGTTTACATTACTGCTTGGTAATTTAGGAAGCCATCACACAAATTTGAGCACCGAGGTTTTTCGGGGTTTTGCGCTATCTGATGATATCGCTCCATTTATTGTAATAAATGACCAAGATGCAAAATCGGCGTGGTCTGTAACTCTGCTTCATGAAGTTGCTCATCTCTGGCTTGGAGAGACAGGCATAAGTGGAGGAAGTTACGAGCGTTCCGTTGAGAAATTCTGCAACGAGGTTGCATCTGAGATATTGCTTCCGGAAATTGAGTTAAAAAATAATTTTAACTATGCCGCCCTCAGTGAGCGAGATAGTGCTATCGATGCGATTGACACCTGTGCTTCTAATTGGAAGGTGAGCTCGCGGCTTATTGCATTTCGTTTGTTTCGCCAAAACGCGATTGATCAGCGTCAATTCGAAGAATTGAGTGAAACATTTTTCAAACGCTGGGTGACGGAAAGGGAGAAACAAAAAGCAAAGGCTCGAAGCGGCGATGGCGGTTTATCTTACTATGTCCTAAAGCGCCATCGACTTGGAGACGCGCTAGTAGACGCATCCGAGCGTCTCCTTAGGTCCGGAGAATTATCGACTACTCGTGCTGCGACAGTCTTAGGTGTTCGCGCATTAAAGGTCGAAAAGATGTTTAGTGAACCCCGCCTGGAATAGACATCGTGCTATACCTTCTCGATGCCAATACACTTATCGACGCCAAGCGTGATTATTTTCAGTTTCAACGGGTGCCGGAATTCTGGGAATGGATTCAGTATCAAGGAAAGATTGGCAACATCAAAGTTCCGCTTGAGATATATGAGGAGTTTGAAGAAGCGAGAAAGGCCGATGGCACACAGGATGAACTTTCCAAATGGGCTACGAATCCCGAAGTCCGTGCCGCGCTGCTTTTGGATGAAGAAGCGGCCCCAAGTCTGGTTGCGCATGTTACGGCAACCGGATATGCGTCGGATTTGACCGATGATGAAATCGAGAAAATCGGTAAAGATCCTTTCCTCATCGCATATGCGTACGCTGAGCCCTCCCAGCGCACAATCGTTTCAACCGAAGTATCGAAACCGAGTAGACAGCGTGCAAACCGGCGAGTTCCTGATGTATGCCGTGACCTTAATGTTCGTTGCATAAACAACTTTAATCTGCTGAACGAGTTGGATTTTAGTACTGGATGGCGTAGGTGAAAGTCAACGAACTCCGCCCAACAAGAGCCTGCAGCCGACCGCCCAAAGTGCCGCTCGCTCTGCTCGCGGTATTTTGGGCGGCGGCTGAGGCTTACGTTAGACAAGGAGATTTTATGCTGCTTGTGACTTTCGATTCAAATGTCTGGCGACCCGTTGGTGATCCCGCAAGATTTCCCAACGATCCAATGCATGCCTCATTCCAGAAGGTTCATGATGCACTTCGAAATGGCGATATAGAAGGACGCATATCGGAAACTATTTTTACCCTTGAGAGCATTGCCAGAGCAGACCGAAAGAATTTGCTTGGTGGTTACAAACCGAAGATTTCCGTGATAGAAGATGTATTGCCTGACGGCCAAATTCGTATTGGAATCAGCATAGGTCCCGACGCAAACGCGCATCCAGGAAACAATCCCTACCTCAGTTCTCATCTCACTGATGCCTTGGCCCTTGGGTTCAAACTCATGCACTGTCACAGAGTGGCGGGATTAGTTAACCCCGACATTAAGAAAGAATTGTATGCCAGCACAACTATTCCCACTTCTGACATTGCAAACAAGTTTGGAGAGGTTGGGCGGAGGATTGAAGCTGCTGGAGCTGGCATCGCATGGGTGAAAGCAATTGGTGCAGTCCATGCCAAGCCAGCCGAACACTGGTCCAATGGACTGGCTAACGCGCCTTCCACAGAAGACCGAGCCATTGCCTCGGCAGTCGCTGAATGGGCCGATGCTGATATGGTGTCTGCACATGTTGCCTATCAGAACCATTACATCTGTACCAGAGATACCGCGAAGGCAGCGGGCGAGAATTCCGTCTTTTCGACAAAAAATCGTCTCTGGCTTGAGAAAGACTATGACGTAAAGTTCATTTCTCCCGAGCAGCTAGAAAATATTGTCTAACGCCGCTTTTGCAGCGGAGAGCAAAAAACCGCGCCCGCTAATCTGGGCATTATGCGCTTTCGAAAAACGAGTGAGGTGATTCAATGAAACTCAAAGTAATTGTTCATGAAGCGGAAGAAGGCGGCTACTGGGCCGAGGTTCCCTCCATTCAAGGTTGTGCCACTCAGGGCGAGACGTTATGTGGTAAGTGATTGTAAGAATCGACATATTGAATAAGGCAGAGGAATGTTAATGCCAACAATCTCAATGTTTTACGGAATCATCATTCGGATGTATTACGCCCCGAAAGAACATCCACCGCCACTTTTTCATGTTTACTACAGCGGGCATAAGGCAACCATTGATATCCGAACTTGCGAGGTTATTCAAGGCGACCTGCCAAAAAAGCAGACTAAGCTTGTGCTGGCATGGGCGGAACTGCATCAGGAAGAGCTGATGGCTGACTGGGAACTAGTTATAAATGGTGAGGAACCATTCAAAATTCAGCCATTACAGTAAGAGGTGAAATTATGTATCCATCTGTCAAAAATGTCACTCCGACTGGGGATTATCTTCTCTCAATTGATTTTGACAATGGGGAGAGTGGTGTTTTAGATATGAAACCATATTTGGACTTTGGTGTGTTTCAGAGACTCAAGGAACGCAAGGAGTTCAATCGAGTTCGCGTATCTTTCGACACCATAAAGTGGGATTCAGGGATAGATCTTGACCCTGAATTTGTTTACAACAAAAGCCAGCGTACAGTCGCCTAACAAAGCGCTCCAGCCGATCGCTCAACCGCTGGCGCCCATTGACGACGGGTTGATCTGCACATTATGCGCTTTCGAAAAACGAGTGAGGTGATTCAATGAAACTCAAAGTAATTGTTCATGAAGCGGAAGAAGGCGGCTACTGGGCCGAGGTTCCCTCCATTCAAGGTTGTGCCACTCAGGGCGAGACGTTCGACGAACTCCTCGGAAACATATACGAGGCCGTTGAAGGTTGCTTGTCCTTGGACATAAAGGACGTTCAGGTAACAGAAAAGGACAAGATCTTGGAGATTACGGTGTGAAGGCAATTTCAGGGAAGGAATTCGCCAAGCTGCTTGAGAAGAAAGGCTGGGAGTTGCGGAGAACGAAGGGAAGTCATCACATCTATGCCAAAACGGGAAACCCCGCTCGAATCTCTGTACCCATACATGAAAATAGCCCGCTGAAACTCGGCTTGTTGAAGCATTTCATGAAGATCGCCGGAATTGATGAAAGTGAACTGTAATAAAAGCACATAACAATCGCATGCACACGAACGCATACTCCGCTGGCGCCCATTGACGACGGGTTGATCTGCACATTATGCGCTTTCGAAAAACGAGTGAGGTGATTCAATGAAACTCAAAGTAATTGTTCATGAAGCGGAAGAAGGCGGCTACTGGGCCGAGGTTCCCTCCATTCAAGGTTGTGCCACTCAGGGCGAGACGTTCGACGAACTCCACGGTTCGTTTTGCTGTCATGAACGTTTGGGTGGAATGTTAAAATATTACTATCAAGAAGCAGCATAAGGGAACAAATAAGTTCATTACGGCATTGAACAGCATGTTTATATGCACCCGAAGTAGTTGCTTGTATAATGGATTTGTATGAGATTTATGGTTAAGATAGATACAAAAGTATTGGGAATAAGCAATGTATACGTCGTTTGAGTTTTTGAACCTTACGGGATTCGCCCATGACTGAAATCACAGGATTTGCTGTTTACAACCAACCGGTGGAAACGTATTTTCATTATGCGCGAACGCACGGAATTACCCATTTTGAAATTCACCCGATTCTCGAACATTCACAAATCCACACCTTTACTTCGAAACGAGTCAAAACATTGCGTTTGTTGTCTGAGAAGAATGATATCCGCTACAGCATTCACGTACCCTGTTCGTTAGTCCTTTCCGAACGAATTCCTTTTTTTCGAAAATCGAATATCACAGGGCTCAAGAAATATTTAACCATCGCCCACGAAATTAATGCTACCCATGTAACATGCCATCTGGGTGATTTTCATGGATTCGCTGCTTGGCCCTGGTTGAGAAAGAAACTTATGAATCGTGTAATTCAAAATTTAAAGGAATTGCTGGACCATTGTCATGAAATGCAAACTCCATTGGCGCTGGAGAACTCCATGACGCCGCATGAAAACGGAGAACTGCACAATTTGGGTGACTGTTACAGCGACTTTTCCTATTTGTTCACACAATTCGATACACCTTATCTTAAGTTTTGCTTGGATTGTGGACATGCCAACACAAACGAAGGCGTTTTGGAGTATATACGAAATGTGGGACAACAAATTTGTTGCGTACATTTCCACGATAACCACGGCAAACATGATGAACATCTTGGAATTGGTGAAGGCTCGATTCATTGGCAAAAGGTGTTAGCCGCCTTGATGGAAATTCCCTTTTCCGGACCTTATGTTTCAGAATGCTTTCACATGGAGCCTCATCTCGCGATCGAATCCTTCCGCTCGCTTGCTCATTCGTTAAAAAGTTAACATCAAGAAACCTTTACGCCACGGTCCCCGTGAAATCGGAACGCAATTTGCTCTGTAAATCAGATATGTGAGACAGCGCTTTTTTCACCATGGCCTGTTCGATCGATGTCAACGATTTGGGATGAATCTGGTTATCCGATTGGTTCTCAGATAATAAAGCATGGGCTTGATGTTTCAACCGAATTTGCATTAGGCATTCGTAACATTGCAGGGAATTTTCATACCCCGTTTTGCTGAGGACTCCATGCTCGGTGATCTGTTGAAGGCGTTCTAAGGTATTGGTTTCACGAATCTTTTTCTGAATGGCGTAAATGCGGGCAAAATCAACCAAAGGCAGCATGGCTTCTTTCATGTCGAATGTTTCCAGACGTCCATCCTTACTTTTCGCTACGATGTTGCCGAACATTCCTAGTGGGGGTTTGATCAGGAGGGTGTTTGCGGTTAGGTGATGAAAAAAGACGGCTTTACCGTCGGATATGTGATGAATATGTTTTATTAGTTCTTCTACGTATTTCTCTTCGCCCATCATACAACGGAGATCAAAAAAGATTTTCAAATCAAGCAGCGCCTGGGGATCGGCATTTTGAATCCAGTCTGTAAAATATTGTTTCCAAACGGAGAGCGGCTGACACCATTGGGGATTCATAGCCATAATGTCCCCCTGACAGAAAGAGTAACCAGCTCGATCTAGTTTCGTGCAGATATGTTCGCCAAAATTCAGGAAATACGCTTGGATCTCGCTCTTCTTATCTTCCGGTGCATCTTCAAACAGAATGGCATTGTCTTGATCGGTAAACAATGTTTGCTCTTCTCGTCCTTCGCTGCCAAGGGCGACAAATGCGAAGGTCGCGGGTGGGAGGCCGATTTCTTTTACTACCATAGCCGCTATTTCTTTTAGTATCGTATCTGAGACTGTCGTGATCGTTTTTGTTAGGCTATTCGCGTTAGCTCCACTTTGAATCAAACTGTTGACTAACACCGGCAGCCGTTTGTGTTCATTCACGATTTCATCAAGGGTCTGGGCGTTTTCAATTTTTTGTATCAAAGTGGCGGATGAATAGTGTTGAAATTGCAGCAAATCCTCATCCCTAATGATTCCGGAAACCGAGCCGGCGCTGTTTTTAACAATGAGATGCTGAATTTGTTTCTTCTGCATCTGAAGGGCCGCTTCATAAACCAGGGTTCGTTCAGAGACCGCCACGAGTGGAGCGCTCATGATTTTTACAACCGGAGTCGTAAGTTCAAGGCGTTCACTTAACACCCGTTCTCGAATGTCTCGATCGGTCACAATGCCGATTATTTCATTCGGTTCCGAATGGATAAGAATTGCTGTTATGTTGTTCTTGGTCATCAAGTCGGCGGCTTGCTGAACTGTAGTATTCATCGGGCAGGAGATGGGGTCCTGAAAAAAATTTCGAATGGGTTGATTCAGGGCGAGAAGCGAGGTCTGCAAGTCGGCTATTAAATTGTCTTTTTCGAGTTCGATAAACTGTCGGTCGGTGATATCTTCCAGCAATGCGTCATAACACAAATGATTGGTTTCCTCATCACGATAGGCCATGGCGGAAATAAGTACGATTCGGATCGAACCATCACGCCGCCGGATGCGTAGTTTTTGCCTATGAATGGTGGTGTTGTGTTGCAGGGCTTGGAGAATTCGGTCGTATTCTTCATTATCGTAAATGAGTTCTGCAACTGGCACGGTGTGTAGCTCATCCGCGTTTGTATAACCGAAGATAACAGCCGCTGTTTGGTTGGAATGAAGAATTGTTCCTTTTTTCCCAATAAATGACCGGAACAAACCAAGATTGATGTTTTGGATGAGTGTTTCATACTCACTGTTATTTTTCTCCAGTTCAGACTTTAGTGAGGGCTGAAGCGTCATATCTTTGGCAATGAGAATGGCTGCGTCTTGCTCAGAGAAAGAAATTTTCGAGATGGATAACATAACAGGAATCGAGCGGTTGTCTTTTGCAATCAATTGAGCGGAAAACTGAGGAAATTGAGAGTGAGTGCGTATCCAATTCACCCAGTCGGATTCATTTGCCGGTTCCTCGGAGATTAAACGAAGGAAGGGTTGATGTTCAAGTTCAGCATGACGATATCCAAGCATATCCAAAAATTTTTGGTTGGCGTAGAATACGCAACCGTCCACTATCATCACCAAACCTTCCGTAGTCGCTTCGACCAACGTCTTGTATTTTTCTCGAGAAGTTCGAAGATTGTTTTCCGCTTGTCTCCGGCGTTGTTCAATGGTAAGGCTCTGGTACGTGACAAATGCGAGAAGCAATGAGATGATTGCAGTAATTGAAATGGATATCAAAAGAAACCGATGTGTAATGGAGGAAATTTCTTCCTTGACATCTTCCAAATAAATCCCTGTGCCGATGATCCAATTCCACGGCTTAAAGCCTTTCACATAAGATAGTTTGGGAACAATTTGGGTTTCGTCGTCTTTCCATTGCCACATATATTCTACAAAACCTTCATTTTTTTCTTGCACGACTTGAACGCATTCAACAAACAAACGTTTCCCTGTTGGATCTTCATAGGTAGTCATATTTTGGCCATTGAGTTCGGGTCGGTAGGGGTGTACGATCATCTTCGGTTGCCTGTCTGTAATCCAAAAATAATCTTTTCGCTCGCTTCCGTAGCGCATGTGTCCAATCCGGTCAATAGCCCGCTGCTGGGCTTCATTTCGCGACAATGCACCTTCGCGAACCTCGGTCTCCAGTTCATCCAACACGCTCCACGCCGTATTGACCAATTCGCGAATCATTTCGCGTTTACGGTCGAGAATCGTTTTCTCGATGGCTGGAATGAGTAGAAAAAAAAGCGTAATTACAAAGAGACAAATGGTAAGCAGTGTGGGAAGTATAATGTGGGAAAAAAAACCGGTTTTGAAAATAGACTCATTTGAATTGGAAGCCATTATGGTTTTCCATTATTTTCAGAGAGCGTGTAGAAATATTATAACCGTACAACTATAGAAGGAAGAAGCCTCCCCCCGAAGGTAAAGCGGGGGGAGGCTATGGTGCTTAATATCCATGTACCTTTTTCGCCAGAAATATCTTTATGTCATCAGGCGTGTTGCATCCGGTGGCGATCGATACCAGAATATTTGTCAAAATGGCTAGCGGCGCGCCCAACCAGGCGAAATACCAAGCATTCAGGTAATAGTTAATCAGTTCTTGCGAGGGAAGCGCAATGTTGTACTTGCCGCAAATAAAATAGACCAGCGCCACCAGCGCCACTCCTGAACCGACCAGAAGACCCGCCCAGGCTCCAGCGCGATTCGAACCGCTCCACCAGATTCCTAACAGGAAGAGCGGGAAGATCGTGCAGCCCGCCAATGAAAATGCGACGGCCACCAATTGAGCGATTAACCCCAATTTCAAAAGAGCCACAACTGTCACCGTGATAGCCATCAATATGGTTCCGATTCGAGCCATGAGCATTTGGACATGTTCGGATGCTTGGGGATTAATCACTTTAAAGTATAAATCGTGCGAGAACGCAGAAGCCCCGGCAACCAGCAATCCGGAGACTGTGGAAAAAGCAGCAGATACAGCCCCGGCCGCCAAAAGGCCAACGATGAGTGGAAATACATCCCCCAGTTGAGCCGTGTAGACCACAATGGCGTCTTTCGCCAAAGCGCCGACCTCTGGATTTGAAGATAAGATTATACCAAAGGCAGAATAAACTGGTGCGCTCCAATAAAGTAAACTAATAAAGAAAAGCCCCCAAACAACTGACCACCGTGCATCTTTCGCGCGAGGCACCACATAAAACCGCTGAATGACGTGGGGCAATCCAGCTGTTCCAATCATTAAAGAAAAACAAATCGCCATCCACTGAAACGCACTTTGCCCGGTGGCCGGATCCCAAGGCATGGCGAATTCAGGAGACGGAAGAATCCCAAAATCATGCCCTAAGGCGTTTGTCCCTTTCCCTGGTTCAAGACCGGAAACAACATCGGATACCACCTGGCCGTATCCAAACTGCGGAATCAAGAAATACCCAAATTTATAACACAAAATGAAAAGAGGGATTACGAATGAAATAATGATAATCACATACTGGACCTGCATGTTTTTAGTAACGCCAAGCATGCCGGATATCAAGGTGTAGGCGAGTACAACCGAACTGCCGATAATCACCGCCCAATGATAATCAATGCCGAGTATCCATCCAAACATCAGGCCAATGCCTGCAAACTGGCCGACACAATAAGAAAACGAAATAAAGATGGCGAGGCAAGCGCCAAAAGCACGCAAACCGCGGGAGTAGTAACGATCTCCGATGAAGTCTGCGGCCGTGTACTTTCCAAAGCGCCGGATTTGTCCGGCCATAAGAACCAACAGCAGCACATAGCCCCCCGTCCAACCGACAACATAAGAGAGACCATGATACCCCGAGCCGTACATAATCGCAGCCATCCCCAAAAATGATGCGGCGCTCATCCAGTTCGAGGAGATGGCCATCCCTGCGCCAACCGGTGAGATTTTTCGTCCGGCAGCCCAATAGGCTGAAGTATCTTTCGCACGATTGAAGATTCCAACCAATAAAAAAGTTGTTAAAAGTAGAATTAATATGATGGCCGGACCAACCTTGAAGTTGCCTTCCAGTTCGGTCGCATGGACCGCTTGAGCCAACGCATCATGGTGTAGGAAAAAAAAGAATGCTGTAAGGTAGATTGTATATAAAGAGCGGATCATGCTATTCTCCTCTATCTATTAAATCGGATTATTCTTCTGTGAAGTTGTATTTTTCATTCAACCGATCGGTTAACCAAGCGTATATCAGACACAAGACAACAAATAGAATTAAGAGAAACTGCGCTGTATACCAATAATGGAATGGAAATCCTATAAATCGTGAATCAGTTAAGAAACTTCGGTTATGCACCAGGTACAATTCCATAATACCAGGGAGTTCAGGACTCAGTTCGTAACCAGTGACGGGAACAAGAGATGAAGGCAGCAAATCGATGCGGAGCTTATCCATGCCGGAAGTTTCCAGTCCGATGGCTTCAACCGCCTGATTCACAACCGTGCTCATCCCCGATTCGTCATTGAGATTCGACAAAAAGGCTTCCCGTTGAGATTCCGGCAAAAGATTAATCGTGATTATCGACAATGCATCCTGAAGCACCGCTTTGTGCTCGGGCTGAAGGGCAATATTTTTTCCAAGAACCGAAAGAGTAATGCGTGCAAATTCTTGCTGCTCTGTTTGATTGGCCGTTCCCTCTTGGATACTCGACCAGATCGATTGAAACGACGTATAGGCTGGTTCCGGTGTGGGCTTATTGAATACAAGAAGCAAAAATTGGAATCCAAACACAGCGAAAAACCAAACCAAAACCAGGATAATAATCATTTTCATATCCGCCAATGAATGAGCGGTTTGAGGATAAAAAAAATTGACGTCTCGGCTTATAGGTTGTTTTTCTTTATTTTCCGAACTCTCACCTTCGAATGGATGGTCATACATGGCCTTACCTCCAAAGTTTAAAAAATAGTAATGGTTAAAATAATTAAGATTTATACTAAGAAGCCTTCGGGTCAAAACGAATACATCACCGAACTTTGTACGCGAAGACTATCCCCCTCATCTAGATCCCGATATTTCGTCTCCCAATACGACAATTCCAGACCGAGCATGATCGCTTCATTGACTGAATAGAATGTATTGCCGAAAATGGACATGTTTTGGGACCGTGCATTCGGATTCAAATCATCATTAAACGGGCTGTCGATTGTGGCGCCGACATTAAAAAGAAAATCACCGAAGGGACCTAGACTGAGCGCGGTCCAGCCGCCGTGAGAAGCGATGCTCTCAAGTGGAAACTCATTGCCATTGGCTGGATTGCCATCCAGGTCTATATGACGGATGCCTTGCGCAATTCCACCCAAATAAGCGTCAAGATTTTCGCCGTAAAAGTATTCTCCCTTGAGCGCGAGTTTTTCTAGCAGCGGTAAAGTTAAATCAACATTCACCGACCATGTATCAAATTTACGATTGCTTCCGGTATTCATGATGTCATACTCTTCTTCGCCCCAGTGGCCTGATACCCCAAGGATTGTTTGCTTGTCCGTCAAAAAAGGAAATTGGTAGGCCAATCGGCTCTGCATGGTTGGGAAACCGGCGTCTTCACCAGTATCACCCGGTCCAAAGGGATTGCGGTCGCCAATGGTCCGGGATAAGGCGCTTTGAAATTCCAAGCGTGTGGAGTCGGATACGGCGAATCCTTTTCGCATCTGCAGTTGTGGGCGCCGGTATCCAATATTCCCTGCCCACCAGCCGACTGGATAGTTCACCGTGGAAGGAACTAAGGGAGAAATCACATCGGCTGTTTGTCCGGCGATTAAGGTCAACTCACTTTCAGGCCAATCGATGCGCGCATAGGCGTGACGCATCATCAAATTCGCTTTGTTCTCCGCTCCACCTCCGTAAAAATCAACTTCCGCACGGCCACTGGTTTCAGCCGAACCAAAATCCGGACCCTGAAAATGGAGCCCAAAGCGGGATTGATTGGCAGTAGTATTGAATTGGTCATCATTGTCATTTAGTGATTCCGAGATGACCCATCGGGCAAAATTTCCCGCATCCGTACGCGCACTATCGTAAGAGGCATCAAATTTTAAATAACCGTAAAAATCGATCGGTATCGATGAACGAATGCTTGGGGCGGCTACCTCGGATGCATCGCTTTCAATTTCTTTTGTCGTGATATCTTGTTCTTTTGCAGTTTCAATTCGCTGTTTTGATTGTGAATCCTGTTGATCTAAGCGGAGTTCCAACTCTGCATTTCTCTTTTCCAAAGCGTTCAAGCGTTGTTGCATACTTTCCATTTGCTGCTTCATTTGTTGAATCAATTCCGTTTGATCATCTCCCCATGAATCATGCAGGCCTGCAAGTATAATTCCTATGCATAATAGGAATGTTTTCAATGTTGGTATCCATGGCATAGCTGTCCTCCTGAGCATTAGATTATTAATAAAATGCATGTTTTTTTTGATACAAAATAAAGGTTGATTTGGTGAGGTCGATTCTTAACGAGAGAATTAGTTATATGGTGCATGATGGATCTTTGTTGAAAATATCAATAGGTTATATGGGACTGAGAAATTCCATTCACTTCTTGAATATATGGCTGGTAAATCTTATAGAAAAACAATGATACGGGTTAATACATTTCTTGAACGATATGTTGAACATCGCTTTTATGAATTCCGGAACCAGGCTTATCCGCCATTCGACGAACAAGATCCTTCATTTGCTCTGCGTTCATCGCATTATGGGCTGCATGAACGCGGTCTAAGGTGTGGCACTTTGAGCACATTTTTTCGAATTGTGGATGTGCTCCAGTTACAGCAGCAGTTGGTCTTGAATCGCCGGTGACGCACGCATAAAAAACGATATTTCCCAAGAAAAACAATACAAATGCACTTAACCAATTTTTCATTATGCTTCCCCCCCAACAGATGAATTGCAAGAATCATACAATTTAAATTGTGATAAGTAAAGCCATTGGGGCAAAAAAGTTAACCGAACCGTAAGCATCGGTAATTACAAGACTTAAAGCTCATTAAATCCCGAGATTCATGAACATTGACATTCTACATTTCTCTCCCGTTTCTATAGCAATTACTTTAAATTTAGGATGCCAATGAAGTTCATTTGCAATCATGGCATTTTTTCGAATTATTTTGGCTGGCAGGGGAAATCAAGAGCAGCAACGGGTGATTGTGTTTCAGGCTACTGAGATTTGTCATTCATCCATCCAGAGAATTTGTGCAGAGTGGATACATAAAAACACGCGCTAACTCGTGCATTCTTATTTAATGAGAATACAAGAAGCACGAAAGGAAGCGCGTGTTGATAAAAAGTATCCGAAAAAGCCCCAAGGGCTCAAGTCAATGGTTGTAACGAATATAGCGTCTCCGGCCGTTAATCATCGTTTCGTTCGATGCGAAACGACTGAATGCCATCTTTGGGTAAATTCCCTCGTAGCACAGTATTCCCAAAGGTGCCAGATTGACGCGTATCTACCACCTCCTCACCGATCAGGAGATTATAAGTCGACTCGGGCTCAAGTCCCTCTGTAATCTCAAAGCGCCAGCTTGTGCCACGGTCTCCACGTAGATCGCCATTGGCAACGGTGGATTCGTCAGGTGTCCAGAAGTCTATTGTAAGTAAAGCCGGCGAAGTGGATTGAACGAATAAGCCCTCAATTCGTTCTGCGTCCCAGGGGAAGCATTTATACTCGTAGGATTTATTGGGAGCAACGTGGGTAGGTATCCCGATGTGCAATCCCGTGAACCAGCCCGCGAGCAGCACTCGCTCGCTACCGTGATAATTCCAACCGGGATGGTTGTTTCCGTAATTGTTTCGTCCTTGATAGTACAATATCCGGTTTTTGGTGTCCAAGATGTGGCCTTGTTCGTCACGCAAGAAAACACCATAGTCCACACCGCCTGCTCGCCAGTCGTCAATGCCCGCCGCCGGTTCATGCCAAACGGGTTCAAAATCCGTAAAGTGGATTCCGTCCTCCGACCAAGCTCGGTGAACACCAAGATGAAGACCGAAGGCATAAAGCCAGAATTTCTCTTCTTTCTTGTCGTAGTACGCTGATGGGTGTCGGTGTATACCCATTTCAATGATGTTTTGTTGCTCCCATTCTATTCCGTCCGTGGATGTGTAGATAGCGAAATCTGTGTTTGTGGGGCTGATTGCATAAAGGTAAAAGATCCCGTCCACGTAGATAACGTCGGGATCTTTGGTATACTGCTCGTGAATTACGAGCCCTTCGTCCTGCCAATGTAAACCGTCTTTGCTGTGACAATACCCCGTGTTCCAGCCCTTGCCAGGAACTTCCACAGTGTACCAGGCATGGTATTTCCCGTCCACTTTAAGAACCGAGATCTTCTCGTTACTGGAGTAAGTCTCTGGATCGGGAAAGAAAATGGGGTTGTCTTCGTACTTGCCCCATGTTAGACCGTCTTGGCTGGAGGCGAAGCCGTAACCCTCACCCCGCTCCTTCGCAGTCCGAATACGATACCACATGGCGTAATCCCCCGAGGCTCTTTTGAACAGGGTATGACCACCGACCCAATGTCCCTCGGACTGCTCCACGTCACCTTTCTGAGGCAGGGTTACATAGTAGGGAATCGACGCACGAGTCCACGTTTCCGCTTTCACCCGGTAGGGCGCGGCGTCTATGGTCACCTCGTCGAAGCGAATATCAACATCGCTGTCCTCTGGAGTGTGCACGTAGAATGCCATGGCCGAGGGCAACACACTGCTCTGCCCGGTAAAATCGACGAGTTGCTTCCGCCCAGCGCTTTCGAAAATGCTTGCCATCAACTCACCTGACTCGTCAAGTCTTAATCTTAGTTTATACACTACACCGCCTTCGAAAGCGAATGGTTTGAGGTCTGCATCCTTCCAGTCTTGGGCGTCGAGATGTATCCCTGCATTATGTCGGTCAAAGTGAAGACCGCTAAATTTATCGTAGGTCTCCAACAGCGCCAATCCTGTGCGGAATTGACCTTCGCCTTCCACACGGACTTCTGCAGTCAAGGTGAAAGGCCGAGCCATGTAGAACCCGTTGCTGACAAGAAGCCAGTCATGGTCATCTTCTCCGGCTTCCCATTTGAGGGAGTATTGCCCGTTGATCGGATCCGTGTCAGAAGCCTTGAATCGGGGACGTATCCAATCGCTCGACTCGCCGATATACTTGGGAAGGAAATTCTGGTAATCTCCCGTCTCAAATCCATCGTAATTGGACGGAACAAAGCCTGGTGTTTCGGACATAACGCTTGTTATGGGCAGCATAAAAACACATAACCAAAACAAAACATTAAAAAATTTGATATACCGAAGGCTTCTCTTCATGCCCGTTGTCGAGCAAGCATCAAATCCTGAAACACCATTCCAAGTTGCGATATTCCTTTTACTAAATCTCTTTTTCATAATACCATCCTTTTGTTTTCAGACTTCGATCAAAATTATCTTTTTTTATTCAAAACGAATCTTTAATTGTATTAAAATAAATTCGGTTTTCTCAATCCTTTTAACCTGGCGTTTTAAGCGAAATGAATCTATCTTTCAAATGAACTCATCCAATTTACACACGTAACAAGAAGCATGTAATGTACTTTCACGAAAAGATTTAATCTCTTCCTTCCCCTTTCCTCTAAATACTCCATCGCCCTCTCCCAGCTAGCTCCTGCTTTATACTTACCCGCCAACAGGGTAAAACGATGTCCAAATTCATGGACAACAGTATAAGGAACCCGTTCATCCAAAGAAGAAAGGCCTACATCACGACTACCAGCTATTATATCGCCGCCAGAATAATTATATACATTCAGATAGGGTATATTATCTACATCTCTGGAGTCAATATACTCAAGCATCCTACTAACGCTATATCTAATCATGAGCTTATTCCCCTCCTTATACCCGTCCAAGGCCGTGTCCACTGAGCTACTCCCCAAAAGCTGGACAGCCATAAGTTTGACTGCATTTTTGTTTTACATTGACAAAACACTTAGCCTATTCAATCTTTCTATAAACAGGAAGAATCCTTTGAGTGAAACATGAGGGAATAAAGAAATATAAGAGGAAGGGAAAAAATCTATTCAAAACCGCCTTGAATCACGGCGGAGAAGAATTTTTTGGTGGAGGCGGCGGGAGTCGAACCCGCGTCCGAAATAGGCTGTCTGAAAAGTCCTACATGCTTAGTTTCCGCTTCCAGTCTCGCCGTTCAGAGCGCGGAAACAGCTCTTTGAACGGCCAGCCTTCTTAAGCTTCGCGGTTGGGACGAAGGCGATCCCTTCCGCTATCCTTCTCTTTATGACGTCACATTTCCGGCCGAGAAGGAGAAACCGGAAAGGACGCGCTACGGTTTAATTACGCAGCGAGAGGTAGACTGTCGTCTGCAATTAATTTTGGGTCCGCCTGTTTAACGAGGCCGACGGAACCTCGGCATGCACTTTTCAAACTAACTCAATCTCGTCGAATCCAATTACGCCCCCGTTTTGGGTTTTAAGGACTTGATTCGACAGAATTTCTCTATTGTTTCTACCAATAGTATAATACCTCAACCCCGAAAATGCAAACATTCTTTTTTAT
>CAYQOX010000057.1:0-24828 GCA_964419335.1 uncultured bacterium
GTCCTGATTGTGCCACCTTCTCCAAGATGGGAAGAAGTTCGCGCATGTTGGAAATTTTCTTTTCATTCAAGAGAATGTAGGCATCTTCCAAGGTGCATTCCAAGGTTTGATTATCGGTAGCGAAGTAAGGAGAGAGGTAGCCTTTGTCAAACTGCATTCCTTCGACCACGTCCAGGCTAGTTTCCAGAGATTTGGCTTCTTCTACGGTGATAACGCCATCTTTTCCAACTTTATCCATGGCGTCAGCGATAATTTCGCCAATGCTGCTATCTCCATTGGCGGAGATGGTGGCTACCTGAGCAATTTCATTGCGATCTTTCACTTTGCGGCTTAGATTCTGAAGGCTTTTTACCACCGCTTCACTCGCCATCAAAATACCTCGCTGTACCGCAATAGGACTGGCACCCGCGGTGACGAACTTTAATCCTTCACGGTAGATCGATTCTGCCAAGACGGTCGCGGTAGTCGTACCATCTCCCGCCACATCGCTGGTTTTGGAAGCCACTTCACGCACCATTTGTGCGCCCATGTTTTCATACCTATCTTCAAGTTCAATTTCTTTTGCGACAGTCACACCATCCTTGGTAACCGTGGGAGCACCCCACTTTTTGTCTAAAACAACATTACGTCCCTTTGGACCTAATGTGACTTTAACGGCTCGCGCTAGTTTTTCCACCCCTTTTAATACTTTGCTACGAGCTTCTTCATTGTAAATTAACTGTTTCGCAGGCATTTTATAAACTATCCTCCTAATTTACTGGAACTTTTTTTCTGCCTTTGCAAGATTTCTCAATGATTCTTCGTTTTTAGTCTACGATAGCCAAGATATCGTCACCCCGCAGGATGACATGTTCATCGCCATCAATCTTCACATCGGTTCCTCCATACTTACTAATAAGAACCTTATCGCCTTTTTTCACTTCCAGAGGAATGTGTTTGCCATCATCGGTCGTTCGACCGGGGCCCACAGCGATGATTTCCGCTTCTTGCGGTTTTTCTTTCGCGGTGTCAGGGATGATGATCCCACCTTTTTTCTCTTCTTTTTCCTCTAGCCGTTTGACCAGGACTCGATCACCCAGTGGTTTTACTGCCATTGCAAAAACTCCTTTCTACGTATTCCTCATCTCATAATTTTTTGTATTATGGATTGTCATGAATAATACCCCTACACAACACACGTTTATAAAACGCATGATCATTCATTTTTTATAGATGGTTATTCTAGACAATCACAACACGAGATAACTCATTACGTCTTTAAAATAAAGCAAAGCCAGTGCCAATGCCAACTTTTCTTCATTAGGCTATGGACAAAAAAACATATAAAATATTGATTTATAATCACTTACCTAAAAACAGTTTGAACGATATACGCCTCGCATTAAAGCCCATAATACGATATGATGAAAGGGTGAAACAGGGTATGCGCCAAAATGGCCCGTTTCATGGTGTTCGTAAAAAACCTGACTGTGCCAGGATGACAACACTTTAAATCAAAGCGTATAGATTAAGTTTTAAGGTTTTACTCATGATGTTATTGGATTTATTATTATGTTTTTTCATGCTTATTGCTGCTTTTCTCGTCGCGGGATTTCCCTTACTGGGAACAATCGGGTTGGTGCTATCTTCTTTTGTTGAAACAAGTAACCTTGAGTTTTTCTCCACCGAGATCCCCCTTTATGGGATTTTTGTTGGGGTATTTTTAGTGGGAAGCCTTATTCGCTTTTCATTGATGGAAGAAAGAACTTATGGTACTTTTTTTTATGCTTGTCTCTTGATTATCATAAGCGGATTTCTCTCGGCTTTCTTTAGCATTAATCCATATAATGCATTCGCCGAAGCTTGTCGTACCGCCCTTTTTATTGCCACAGCCTTTTTTATAAGTGAATTTATTGAAACCCGCTCTCACCATCACTGGGTACTTTACGCGTTTATGTGTACGTTGCTTTTCTCCTCTATTTACGTAATTTTTCAGGGCTTTGAAGCCTCAAATTTGGGAGGATTTAAAAGCGAAAACTTTTGCCCCGTTGCTATTGCCATGTTTTTACCCTTACTCTTTATTAAGAATAAACCAAATTCCTATTTCCCGTGGCTAATACCATTGGTTTATACATTTTTGTTAGTTATAGGATTAATCACGGGAACTCGCAGTGGAATCTTCTTACTTCTTTTTGTATTGGCCGGGAGCATTCTTCTTCATTCACAGCACCGAAGATGGTTAAAACCGTTAGGGTGGCTGGTACTTGCCGGAGTCGCTATGAAAATCATCTTCCTGCTAGGAGAACTCCTCGGAGGTAACGGAAACCCACCTGAAATTTTCACGCTTCTTCAAGAACGAATGAAAAACATGTGGTTCTCGCTTGAGGCATTCTTTCATCATCCAATTTTTGGGGTAGGAGCGGGACAATATGCTGCTTATGCCGAATGGTCATTCCCTTCTTTCTCTAATGAGGTAAGTCCCCAGTTTTCAAGTTTATTTGTATTTCTAGCGGAACGCGGATTATTCGGAATTTTACCGGCAGCATGGTTGATTGTTTTATTTTTTCAGCATTCAAAGCAAATTGGCCTGCGCTATCATCATCCGTCCATCTATCCTGCATTCATCCTTTCTCTCTCCTGTATTACACTCGCTTCGATCATCCATTCAATCCATCAACATTTTTTCTTTTGGTGTCTGCTTGGTTTCCTTTATCCCCTACCGGAAGTATCCAACACCAACAATCATTTACCAAAAGATAAATCCTAACAAAAATATTTAGGGCGGGAGAATCCCCCGCCCATGCTCATGTTTCGATGCTTCAAGGAGTCAATGTTATGTGGATGAAGAATCGGGTAAAGTGCGTCTACCCAACTCCCGATCCAGCATAAATATACCACCACCGTCACCTACCAACTTAAAGTTATCGACCACTTCTCCTACATTGGCTTCTTCTTCTACTTGCTCTTCTACAAACCATTGGAGGAATTGGTAAGCCGCATGGTCTTTTTCACTTAAAGACAATTCTACGAGATCATTAATACACTGGGTGATATGCTTTTCGTGTTCTAACGCACTTTCAAAAGCCGCCAAGGGGGAATCCCATTCCTTGGGAGGTTTTTGAATAGCGTCAAACTCGACTCGCCCACCACGATCCAAGATAAAGTTGTAAAACTTATCAACGTGTCCCAATTCTTCTTGGGCTTGAACCCGCATCCAAGAGGCACAGCCTCTCAAATTAATCGATTCGAAATAGGCCGACATGGAATAATAAATATAAGCGGAATAAAGTTCTTCATTCACTTGCTTATTAAAGGCTTTTTCAATCGATTCTTTCAACATAATCTTATCACTCCTTTTCTAAATGATTCAAAATCCACTACCATACAATGTGAGTAACAATCCTTATAATATATCTACTTTTTATTATATACATATTATTCTTAAATCGGAATGGTTCTCAATAAAATTATTTTTTATAAGAAAAAGCACGAATTCTTACATCTTAGTCTAAGCGCTTTACCCGAACGTTTCGATATTGAATATGGCCATCATAATTTTGAAAGCCGAGAAAGCCCTCCCGTGGACGCTCCTTAAGGGGTAAAGCGTTGGAGGATGATTCTGTATACTCATCCAAATTAGCATTCACAATGCGAATTCCATTGAGAAAAATTTGAATTTTAGCCTCTTTGGCGATAATTTCCATAGATTGCCACTCACCCGCTTCACGAAAGGCACGAACCGAAGGCGACACTTCACGATAAATCGCACCGGTTAACTGCCAGCGCTTGAGTTCACCCCAGTGTTTCGCATCATCATCGATGATTTGAATTTCCATCCCGCTATAAGCGCCATCCCCTTCGAGGGGACGGCGGATATAGACTCCGCTATTCCCTTCTTTGGGAACGTTGAAATCAAACTTGAAGTCGAAATCCGAATAATCATCTTTTTTCGTTCCAATCCATCCCCCGCCTTCGCCTTCACAAACCAAGACGCCATCTTCGGTGGTTTTCCAGGCTTTCTGGCTGCCTGCTTTTACTTCCAAATGTTCAAAATCCCGGCCTTCCCTTTCTAAAAGATGGGTATAGCCCAACTCTTTAATGCGAAGATTACGGAATTTAAAAGGATGCTTTTCGGCTTGAATGCCAATAAACCCACGTCCTTCTTTTAGGTCATCCTTTTCCCAAACCAGTTCACTATCAATGTCCAAGGTAGCCTTGCTTCCTTCCACATGGAGGGACAATGTACGCCAAGAGCCTTCCAGTTCCGGCTCCATCCGGGCTTTGTGGATGGCTTCATATCCAACCACAAGGTCACCCATTCCCCGTTGGCGTAGATTCACTTGGTAGCCTTCATCCGGCCAAGGTTCACCTTCTAAGCCGGCATTAAAGAAGATACCACTATCGTAATCTCGTTCCATGGGAAAAAACTCACATTCCAAAAGAAAATCATCGTACATCATATCACTACGTAGCCAACCCATTCCCCCGACTAAGAGTAATTCCTGGTTGTCTGCATCGACCTCAAATTGAGGTTCATTCATCACAGTCCAGCCATTGAGATCCTTCCCATTGAATAAAGAAATCCAATCCCTTTCTGCTTCAGCCTGCGTGTTCAACAAAATCATGAATGACATGAATCCAAATATAAACAATGTTTTCCGTTTCATTTTCACCGACCTTTCTGATTTCATGAATATCTTATTATCTTCTCTAAATTCTCGGCAAGGTTCAAGCAACAACAACGGAAAATCACAAATGGGATTTAAAACTCAATTGCATTTCATATTGATTTCAAACATGAATACGTATATTCTTTCTTTGAATGTACACCATAAAAAGGAGGTGATTTTTTTCTATTATTTATAATCAAAGCCAGGGGAAAATAAAAAGCTTAACTAAAAAATTTAAAAGGAGAATTTAATTTATGAAGAAACATTTGATTATAGCATTTATTGGAATTGCGATTCTCTCAACCAGCGTGGTTGCCCAAGAAATCGATACCCAGTGGATGACTACCCACAATGACGATGGAGAACTGTTGCCAATTTTGATCAAAAAAGGTCGTACATTGGATGCCGATGGAAACGAAGTGGGAAGCTGGACTGATGGTACCCGCACTCAGGACCGTTATTTTGGTTTGCATCGCTACGATGAAAGCCGTTTATTGCTCGGTGTTTTCGGCAATGGAATCAACGAAAATGATCCCGAAGATAGCCTGGAACTGGCAGAAGAATTTCCGGATCGATCCTTGATTTGGATCGATGCTCATACCGGCGAGCCGCTGGGGGTCGCTTTAGAATTAGGTGTTGTTCCCATGGAACCCACCGATTTGTGGATGAGCGAAGATTTTTATGGGGCTGTTCCCTTCTTCATGGCATTCGATATTGATGACGACGGGAATATATACGTTGCCTATGGTGAATATATTCTGCGTTATACACCCGATGGCAACGATAGTTTTACTGGTCCAGAAGTTGTGCATCAACTCGATATTGAAGAATATGGTCCCGAAGATTGGGGAATTAGTACTTTCTCCGTTCGAGGCTCCGGAACAGATACGGAGTTGATCGGTGGTCAAAATGGCACTGGCTTTTACTTCACAACCGAAGATGGAGATAATTTCGAATTGACAATGACTTTCAGCCGCGAAGGCTGGCCAGGAGTCAATGGTGCCATGAGTAACATCGTGCGGAATACAGAATTTTTGGAAGAATATGTTTATGTGAGCGGTTATGGAAACAACAGTGCTGGGAATGATTCATCCTTCTACCGGCTGGTTCGTGCAATCGGAAACGAGGAAGAACCCTTTGTCAATGATGAGGATTTCTTCCAAGCGCAGGGAATGCCCGATTCTGGCGATCTGGAATACAAAGCCCAGTATATTGGGGATGTCGCCAGTTATGACGATGCGGAGTACATCACCGCCTATAGTACTCCTAGTTGGAATGCAGAAATCAAGGAATCCCCGGGCTTCATTGGCCTGCATGACGCGACAGCCTCCTTGGTAGGTGAACAAGATGGCGCCTATGTGACCCATCTCGAAATTCCCGTTTATACAACCGAAGAACCAAGGCTTCCCGATGCTCTCGTTTCATCCTGGTATGGGACTGAAGGAACACTGGAAGTGAACGTTCCAGAGACAGCAGAAGCAGGTGCCTTTGAAATCATCTGGTGTGGTGGTATTTATGGAATGGGCGTATTCAGCGTTGGCGATACGGGTACGAACGTCAACGAATGGTCTCTCTACTAAGAAACCCCAAGCATAAAAAAGGACGTATTGGAAGGGACATCGTGATGATGTCCCTTCTTTTTTGGTAAGAGTTAATCCACGAGATGCAAATTATGAGTTTTAATCAAGCAGGTAATACTTGATCCTGTGTGAATTTGGAGGTCTTTCACGGCTTCGTGAGTGACTTCCGCCCATAGGGTTTGCCCCACATCGATGGCGATAAAACTGGCTTTGGATAAATGAAGCACTTTCATTACCGTCCCTGTAAGATGGTTACGCGCGCTGATATCATGTATATCCTGGGGCGCCAGTAAAACCGAAGCGGGTGAAAAATAGACATAGAGCGCCCCTTGGTGATCCTCGGGAAGATAGGGTAATTGCAAAAATTGCTGGCCAATACGGCCGCGATACACACCATCGCTGGAGGTAATTTCTTCGATTTGCAACAGATTGATGGGGCCTTCGGTATTTTCCCACGCCAAGGGTTGGGGAGAAGATAAAGCCTGTTCTGGGGTTCCTTCGGTGATAACCCGGCCTTTGTCCATCACGATCACCCATTGTGCCAAACGGCGAATTTCCATTTGTGCATGGCTGACCAACAAGGTGGGTATACTCCATTCCTGCACAGCACGGTCGATGTAAGACATAATACGCCCTTTTAATCCTTCATCCAAAGCGGAAAGAGGCTCATCCAAAAGCAAAAGATCAGGACTGCTCAACAAGGCGCGACCTAAGGCGACGCGCTGGCGTTCACCCCCAGACAAATTAGTGGGATAACGTTGTAATAAAGGCTGAAGATTGAGAACATCGATCACGCGATCAAAAGAGATATTACGTTCCCGACGTCTGCGCCGCTGTTGTCCAAAACGCAAATTGCGTTCTACCGACATGTGAGGAAATAGCAAGTGATCTTGAAACACCATCCCGATATGGCGATGGCGTGGAGGGACAAAGTGCTTTTTTTGACTATCCAACAGTACACGTTCATTTAATTGAAAAAAACCAGACTTGGGACGTAATCCTCCGGCAATCATTTCCAGCACACTGGTCTTCCCGCTGCCCGAGGGACCAAAGAGCGCAGTAACCAGATGGGTGGTATGAAAATGAAGATCTAATTCGAACCCCCCATGAAAACGTTGTTGGCATTGAAATTCAAGATAACTCACGCTGCCGCTCTTTTCGTTCAAGGTACTCACTCATCATTAAAGCGATAAAGGCGATCATAATTGATACTACAACCAAACGCCAACTTTGGGCTACACCATGGGGACGCTGTACAAGCGAGAAAATTGCGAGAGGGATTGTCTGGGTCTCCCCCGCGATGTTTCCCGCAACCATTATTGTGGCACCAAATTCGCCCAAACAACGGGCGAATCCAAGGATGCATCCCGCCATCACCCCCCGGGTCGCCAAAGGGAGGGTCACGGAAAAAAAAGAGTTGATTCGAGATGCACCCAAACTTTGTGCCGCCATTTCCAGGCGGGGATCGATCGCCTGAAACGCTAACCGCATGGAGCGCACCATAAGAGGAAAGCCCACGACCGCCGCCGCCAATGCCGCACCCAGCCATGTAAAGGTGATCCGTATTCCCAAGGTATCCAACAAGGAGCCGATCGGTCCCTGCTTGCCCATCAGGACCAGCAAGAGATAACCGGTCACAATCGGGGGCATAACCAATGGCAGATACACCAAAGTTTCGATAATCGACTTTAAGCGTGTACGTGAGCGTGCGAGAAAGTATGCGATAAGAATAGCAGCAGGAAGACTAAGCAAAACCGCCGTGGTCGATACTTTAAGGCTAATCCAAAGGGCTTGAATTTCTTCTTGGGTAAGTTGAAGCATGAATTTAGGAAAAAGTGTTATTAATTAGCTTTCAGGAAGCCACGTAAAACCGTATTGCTCAAAGATACGCTTAGCCTTTTGTGATGCCATATATTGGTAGAACGCCTTCGCACGAGAAGAATTCCTGCCATGCTTTAATAAAACAAGGGGATAGCGAATCGGCCTACTCAATCCGGCATCGAAAGTGTGTTCCACGCGAATCTGGTCGGTGATCGCAGCGTCGGTCGAATAAACAATCCCCGCTTCGGCTTCTCCCTGTTCAACAAACATCAACGCTTGGCGCACGTCGGCTCCGCGGACAATGTTCGAGGCAAAATAATTCCATAGATCTAAGTTGATCAAAACTTGTTTGGCATAAATACCCGCTGGAACAGATTCTGGATCGGCTATAGACACACGGTGTATTGGCTTGCTCGTTATCTCTTCCAGCGAAGTGAGTTTGATTTCAGAATCCTTGGGCACAATCAACACAAGTTGATTTGTGAGAATATTCTTTTCCTCATAAATCAGATTGTTTCCCTCCAAAAAAGTAACCCAATCCTCATTGGCAGAGAGAAAAACATCCACCTCAGCTCCGGAACGAATCTGAGTTGCCAAGGTGGAAGAAGCGGCGAAGTTTGTACGTACCTTCATCCCCGTTTCGAATTGATAATTCTTAACAATTTCTTCTACTGCATCGGTGGTGCTAGCGGCAGCGAACAGCATAAGTGAATCACGATGCTGGTTCGAAACTTGATTTTCGTTACAAGATATACACAGGTATGGAATGATCAACAAAACAAGCCATCGAGTTAGCATGGTTATTCACTCGGCGGTTCAGACAGATATTCAAACTCATAGGTAAACGCGAATTCTTCTTCGGATTTCAATTCTACGGACGGAGTAATCAATTGCAAATTGATTTGCCCCCGGTCAGAATTCCACCATAAATGGAGGCGCTCTATTGCATCGTTAGAAAATATTTCTTTCACCCCAAAGCCTTCTTCATGATTGAAAAAAGCATATTCGTCCTGTGTCTGGGATAATAATTCGCTTTTAGGTCCATCACCGCCGGACCAATCCTGATTCAATAACACCCAATCCTCGTTTTTAACATAGGCAGAAACAACCGAAGCGTCGTTGGAGGAAGAATCCGCGAAAAACTCGGGATCGACTTTTATTTGATAAGTCTTAGGGTCTTCTCCCTTATGAAGCAACTCAGTTTTACAAACAATGTTTTGCGAGTCATCGGGCAATTGAATCGTACGAGTTCGTTGGGAATCGTCGGCCAGGGTTTTAGTTAACCTTAAGGTATTCTCTTCCCTTTCAGCCTTGAATGCATGCGGGGATTGATGATCATACCCTTGGACTCCTTCTTCTTCGAAGGTACCGCTACTACCAAAATAAGGTATACCTAATTGCCCCAAGGAATAAAGCAAATTACGATGGGTCGGTTTATGAACCATCTCAATCATTCGACCATTATGCTGAGGTACAAAGGTTAAACGCCATGTCTCGTTTTCCAAGCGTTGAGCGGGAACCCCTTCTTGTGTCTTTTGATCAAGGGTTTGGAAGTACTCTTCTGCCGTTGTCCGTTCGGCTGCACGATCCATATTATAACGTCGGCATAAAGTTTTATATTCTTCCACGATATTCGAATAGGGAGCAGGATGACTTATCACCACGTGCCCATCCTTTATCTCCAGCTGACCGCACAACTCTAATACCGCCCGATGCGCACAAATGGAAGCCTTCTCCACCCGAGCGCGCACCTCTTCATTATCCGCCAGTTTGAGCGCAGTCTTGAAATAATCCATGGCTTCTTGTGCGAACTCAGGTGACAATCCAGACTGAAAAGGCAATGGAAAACAGGTTGGCTCATATCCGGCCGCTTCCGCGTGATCATGCAAATCAGACAAATAATCCAATATCGTCTGGGCTGCGCTCTTGTAATGCAGATGGCAAAACTCTTCAACCAACTCCCATCCATCCAAGGAGGGATTCCACAATAAACGCGCCATGACATAATTTCTCAGATCACTCATTTCCCCTGAATGACCATTGCCATTGGCTTGCATGAAAACCCCTTTGGCATTGTTTTTAAGGAAATATTTTACATTGGGACCAATTGCTCGCAAATTGGGGAACGGCATATCATACATATTAAAAGCGGTATTGTAATTCCAAATCCAAATATCATCACAAATCTCGCTCCATCGATTCATGTCATTACAAAACGCTCGATTTTTCACGCTTTGAGGATCATTGATTGGATACAGGGTAGAACATTCAATGCTGCAAAGTTGAATCTGAACATTATCCCGCGGCTTGATATTCTTTGGAGGTTTGCGAGTATACCAATAAGCCAGAGTTCCCACCTTGACATCGGGATGTTCTTTCTCTACCCGTTCAGCCACCGCATTGACAAAGGCCAAATTAGAGCCCATGGGAGTGCCCTCTCGTTGGTTGATCTTTTCACATCGTTCGCAACGGCAATACTCGGCGTTATCGTTTTGACTGACGCTGATGTTTTTGCGATCGGGATTTTGATGTAATTCTTCAATAACGGCCTCAGCCACAATTTCGATCACCTCGGGATGAGTAACACAAAGCTGAGGTCCTCCCCCACCCACATCAAGTTTGCGCTCACCATCCACGAAGGCAAAATATTCAGGATGACTCTCGCCATATTCTTCAACAGGCAGCCAATGATGGAAGGTATGGTTGATTAGTTCTTGAGGGCATTTTCCTCCGTATTTCTCCTCTGTAGGTGTCGTATTTACACGAAGACGAGCCGCAAAGTCATGATGATCCGCATTCACACTATAAAAAGACCAGCGAAACTCAAAGGGAGGACGATAGGTAATCTCTTTACATGGAATACGCCAAGAGATACGCCAATCGGGGTCGGGGACGTAAGTATGGTCAGGGGTGAGAAAGCGAACATCAAGGTAACGTTCCAGGAACTCATACACCCCGTAGAGGGTACCCCGAGGACGCCCTCCAGCGATGGCAAGATTATCTTCTCGAATTCGAATGCGTAGGTCTTCATCACCTAAATCGGAGACAATGAAACCTGCATTACTTTGCCGCATCGCATCGCTAGAACCGATAAAGACATTTCTCTCCTCTTGGGGTGGTTCATTCGCAATAGAAAGCGTGTAACCCGTCGCTTCTTCAAACCAATGTTGAAACTCTTCGGCCGCATATTTCTCGCTGGGTATCGCATCCTCGCTTATAACGATGGTCCATTTTTCCATGGTAGAAAGATCAAGAAAGGAGTCACTGTATCCCGGTATCAAAGCACATAACGTAACGATAAGAGCGATCATCCCTTTTTTCATGGCTTCTATCCTTCATCTACGGAATAAATTGTTTTCTTCACTCTTGCCATCTTTAATGAATTAGAGAAAAAAGTGAAGTGAAGTTATTAAAATTATACGGCAGAGTTCAGGACTCCTTGGACTTCTTTTCTTCTAAAACTTTCTTCAATACATCGACCATGGTCCCTACACGGCCGGGAGAAGGTTTCTCAAAAACGCTATTCAACTCCTCCTGGGTGAAGTTTTCATCCAAGTAGGCTTGCACATCGATTTGACCATTCCAACAATTAAATAATTGATTGCATGGAAGTCCAACATGCATACGTCGGCAATACTCAAAAGTAACAGGTCCTCCAAGTTGGGGACAGCGCCATTTTTCTATCGCGTCATATTGTTCTAACGTCGGGCGTTCTTTTTCGTTCATGGTGTCCTTCTTTAACGTAGTGTAATGACTTTCTCCATTATACATGAAATAAATGATGTCCAAACAAAAAAACGACCAGGGATTTTTGAACCACGGGTCGTCTTGTTTTGGGCTATGGAAGGGAAAGTGATTAAATATTTTCCCGCATTCGTTCTTTATATCCTTCGACCCCCGATTGGGTGTAGGTCTCCTCATTTTCGATTTTGCGTTTCCCGGTGATGGGGTCAATATGCAAAGATCGTAAGCGTCCCTTCACTGCCACCATGTCCATCAGCAGGCGCATCAAAGCAAAGACCGAGGCGGTATCTCTTTTTGGGAATGTAAGCAAAGTGGTAGGTATATGCCGACTTTGGAAATCCTGAATCGTTCCTTTCATCGAGGCTACCTGTGCTTGTTGCATGGATAGTCCCTTGAAGATTTCCAGGCTGCCTTTCAGAGGTGCGTTTTGGGAAATCATCATCGAATCACCAAAATCCTCGGGAGTGAGAAAAAGTGTTATTTTATCTCGAGCGCCATTAACAATACCATTCAACAAGGAATGATTTCCAGTAGGTCCGGTGGTCGCTAAAATATTCAACCCGGAACAACGTTCCTGTAGTGATTCTTCATATAATTGAACGAACCAATCTCCTAATTTGGCATTATCGAAATAGGGGTAAAAGACGAGGGATGTTTTCCCGGCAAATTCTTTAGCCACATATAAATATTTAGCCAATTGGAAAGCCAGATTTTTCTCAGGTGGAGTATTGAGAAAAGCCTCATGGGCTTGACGAAATCCATCCATGGCTTGATTCAGGTTGGCCTCAGGGTCTTCCTGGGCAGTGACGGCGAGAAGAAGCAATCCCACGGGTGAGGCATAGGAAAACCGGCCGCCAACGCCATCGGGAACAGGAAGCATATCCATGAATTTATACTTGCCCGCTTCTTGCATGTTGTAAAGCATACTTTTCTCATTTAATCCAGTTGTTGCCACAGTGCGGCTCATCCAATCCTCTCCCATGGCTTCGGCGAGAATCATCCCCGCTAGGGCAGTTTCGGCGGTGGTTCCGCTTTTGCTTACTATATTAATGTAGGTATCGTGTAACAATTCACGTTTTTGTAATACCTCGAGAAGAGCACGCAGACGAATAGGGTCAAACGTATCGCCGGTAAAGTAGATCTCGGGAATGCCGGTCATCTTATCGGTGGCCACCAGCTGGTTATGATATGGATGGCTCAAGAGATCATGCAGCGTGCGTGATCCAAGATCGGAGCCACCGATACCAACGGTAATGAAAACTTTCGCCTTTGAACGAATTCGGTGGGCGATCTCAGCGATGTGCTTCATGGAGACGTAATCATCATGATCTTTGGGAACCTGATGACTCCATGTCCAACCCCGTAATCGTCGAATCAAAGCCGGATAGCCTTCTTGATCTTCCACCTGAAAACCTTCATGAAGAACCTTCATGGCCTCATCAACACGGTTAAGCCAATCCGGTGAGATCGGACGATAAAAAGCCTTCAAACCTTCATCATCAAGATGAAATTGTTTCATTAAATCATTCATATTGTTTCTGCCTTCCATCCGTTGTATGTATTCAAAGTGTTCATTATGGACACCAGGAGATTCGAAATCCAAAGGGGTTACGTAGAAACTAAAAAAATGCGCTCACCTCGTAAAATATTAAGACGGATACAATATACTAGTAATTATTCCGCTTTTTCGAAATAGTTATATTTTTCTGGTATTCACCTTAGTTTTTATAAGCAAGGAAGGTAAAATTCCAGTACTGTTTTATCGTGTATTGTTTTGATTTCACTTTTTTTTTAAACATCCTTGGTAATTACAACACGACATTTGGAGGAAATCATGAAACTCAATCTTCGCAACAAATTCCTGCTTATCGTCCTACCCGTCTTGCTCATCTCCATGCTAGTTGCAGGCTATTTTTCTTATAATGTAGCCCGCTCAACAATTCTTGAAGCCGAACGCCAAGGGATGCAGGAACACATCACGCAGATAAAACAAGTTACGAATCTTTGGTTCAATCAAAAACTAAAAGTGGCCAAATCGTTAAGCCAAACCCCGGATATCATCGACGCATGTAAAACGGGGAACTTAGATCGAGCGAGAACAACATTAACTCATTTTTTTGATGAAGTCGGGGAATATGAAAACATTATTTTAACCGACACACAAGGTGTAATACAGATTTCCGCTGTGGATGAAGAAAATGCGGCGGGTATCGATGTTGCAGCCATTCCCGTTTATTCAGAGAATATTACCAAGGCACAAAATGGAGAGGCTCACATTGGTGAAGTGGCGTTGTCTCCCGTAACAGAGCGTCCAGTTTCTTTGATTACCGCGCCGGTGATGGATCAGGGAGAAATCATAGGCATTATTGGCACGCCGGTGGAGTTCTCTGTTTTTTCGGAATCTTTCGTTGCTCCGATTACAATTGGAGAAAACGGATATGTATACATCCTCGCTTCGGATGGTCAAACCGTTGCACATCCAAGTGAAGAATATATATTAAATCTAGATGTCACCCAATTTGAGTTTGGTCGTAGCATACTTGCAGAAAAAACCGGTACAATTTATTACGAATGGGAAGGGGATGACAAAATTGCGGTTTTCGAAACGATCGATCTCAATAATTGGATCATCGCCTCTTCTGCAACCCTGGATGATTTTCTACGCAATGTAAACACCATCCGAAATATCGTTTTCGGGGTTACTATTCTAAGCCTTATCGTCGCTTTCGTGATCCTCTTTTATACCACGAGACGAATCGTCCAGCCTTTGCTTGAAGGTGTTACGTTTTCAAAACGTATATCCGGAGGCGATCTTACTGATCGTGTCAGCGTAAATACGAAAGACGAAATTGGTGATCTCGCCCATTCGCTCAATTCTATGGCCGATAACTTAACCGAACTGGTACGCGAAATTCAAAACTCGGTAGAACAAGTCGCCTCCAGTTCAGAAGAACTTTCGGCTTCGGCACAAAACCTGGCAAACAATTCTACCGAACAAGCCTCCAGCTTAGAAGAAACTTCTGCCTCAATTAAAACCCTAAGCCAATCGGTGGATGAGAACGCCAATAATGCTCGCGAGACCAGACAAATCACCACCCAAGCCGCTACAGAAGCCGAAGAGGGAGGCAAAGCGGTGGTGGAAACCGTAGACGCCATGAAAAAGATCGCCGAACAAATTACCATCGTAGATGATATCGCCGATCAAACCAATCTACTCGCACTCAACGCAGCGATTGAAGCCGCGCGCGCGGGCGAATTGGGGAAAGGTTTCGCCGTTGTCGCAGTCGAAGTACGCAAACTGGCGGAACGCAGCCAAGTAGCCTCCAAGCAAATCAGTGAGTTAGCACAAGACAGCGTGCAGCGGGCTGAAGCAGCGGGTCAAGTCATTCAAAACTTGGTGCCTTCCATTCAGAAAGCTTCAGAAATGGTGGTAAAAATCGCCGAAGCTTGCGAAAAGCAGGCCAATGAATCGGAACAGATCACCAATGCGGTTGAACAACTCGATGAAGCGACCCAACAAAACTCGGCAACGAGTGAAGAATCAGCCTCGGCCAGTGAAGAACTCTCTTCTCAAGCGCAAATGCTCAGCAGTCTGATCAATCGCTTCCGCATTCGCAATCAATCCCAAAAACAGTCCCAAAACCAACTACAAATGCTTCCTGAAAAAGACCACCATTTTGAATAAGCATTTCATTTATGTATTTTACACGACGCCTGACGATTCACTTCGGCAGGCGTTTTTCTATTTCAACCAGATTCACCAAACATCTTATTTATGGTATGTTAAACGAAATCATTTTTTACGTAGAAAGGAAATATTATGGGACGATTATGGAAAAGTAGTTTTTGTTTCCTGTTGATGGTCAGCCTGATTCCCAGCATGACCCTCTATGGAGGTGAAATAAGCGGAGAACTTAAGAAATGGCACACAGTAACGATCACCTTTGAAGGACCGACAACATGGGAACAAGCCAATCCCAATCCCTTCCTGGATTATCGTTTGGATGTCACCTTCACTCACGATGAGGTCACTTACACCGTTCCTGGTTTTTACGCGGCGGATGGTGACGCTGGAAATACCGGCACCACGTATGGTAACAAATGGCGGGTGTATTTTTGCCCCGACCGCCCAGGAGAATGGAAGTATGAAGCCTCGTTTGTGCACGGAGAAGCCATTGCTATCAAAGTAGATGATGAAGGAGACCCCATGGCGTTTGATGGGGAAAGCGGTTCATTCAACATCGAATCTACGGATAAACAAATTCCCGACGTCCGTGCCCGCGGGAGGCTTCGCCATGAAGAAGGTCACTACCTTCGCTTCGCAGAAACCGGCGAGTATTTCCTTAAAGGAGGAGCGGATAGCCCCGAGAACTTCCTGGCCTATTATGAATTCGATCAAACCTACAAAATGATGCCTGGGGAAAGCCAACGCAGTGGCGAGGCCAAATCCGGTCCCCTGCACCGCTATGAACCTCACGCCCAGGATTGGGGTGCCGGGGATCCCACCTGGAAAGACGGAAAAGGCAAAAATATCATTGGCGCATTAAACTATCTCTCCAGTAAAGGAATGAATAGTGTTTATTTTCTCACGATGAACATTATAGGTGATGGAAAAGATGTCTGGCCTTGGACATCCCACGATGAACGCTACCGCTTTGATTGCAGCAAGTTGGATCAATGGGAAGTGGTCTTTCGCCACATGGACCATAAAGGCCTCATGCTTCACGTCATTACTCAAGAAACGGAGAACGATCAGCTGCTCGATGCGGGGAAACTTGGTCCTGAACGCAAACTTTACTACCGGGAGCTGATCGCCCGAATGGCACATCATCCAGCGCTAGTTTGGAATCTCGGAGAAGAAAACACCAATACAGAGGCACAACGTAAAGCGTTCGCGGATTATATCCGAGCCCTGGATCCCTATGATCATCCTATCGTCGTTCATACCTATCCGGGACAATATGACAACGTTTATGAACCACTGTTGGGACACGAAACATTCGATGGCCCCTCTCTGCAAATGGGAAATATGAAACAAACGCATTCCGAAACCATCAAATGGATCGACCGTTCATCAGAAACAAAACCTAAATGGTTTGTATCCTTGGATGAAATTGGACCTGCCAATGTAGGGGTAAAACCCGACGACGATGATTACTGGCATGATGATGTTCGTAAACACGCCCTTTGGGGTAACCTCATGGCCGGCGGGGCTGGGTGCGAGTGGTATTTCGGTTACCAGTACGATCATAACGATTTAAACTGTGAGGATTGGCGCTCACGCGATCATATGTGGGATCTCACGCGTATTGCCCTCGACTTCTTCCACGAGAACCTTCCCTTTCATGAAATGAAACACAATGATGATCTCACCTACAATAAAGAAGATTACTGCTTTGCCAAACCGGGTGAAATCTATGCGATTTACCTTCCCAACGGGGGAACCACGGATCTTGAACTGGAGGAAGGAACCTACATGGTACGTTGGTATAATCCCCGCGAAGGGGGGACATTCCGGTTCGGTTCTGTTAAAAAGTTGGAAGGACCGGGAATCAAAATGATCGGCGATGCGCCCGAAGATGAAGAGAAAGACTGGGTGGTTTTAATTGAAAACAAGGAATAATCAAAAAGGCACGTGGATAATATAAACGGGGCGTTGTGCCCCGTTTTTTTTGCCGAGACCATTCAAATTTTGTAAGCGGCTCTATCAGATTCTAAATATCTTTCCCGCAGTTGGGACAAAAATCAAAGGATTCTTCTACCTTACTTCCACAAAAGGGACAATAATCTCCTTCAAATCTACGTGGATTTGTAGACAAATCCGCGGAGGTTTCATTTGGCGAACTCGTAGATGGCGCGGCGGTTCGCTCATGACCCATCCAATTGGCGATCGGATCAGATTCTTCTTGTCCGGAAGTAATATCCAGAGTACTCATGCGGTTCTTTTGAGTCGCATTATATAAATTATACGCGACTCCCCCCAGCGCCATGATAACGAACAGAACACCAAAAAAGGCAAATATCACCGGTGCCCCCATAGAAACTGCAAATATCGTCCAGCCAATCCCAAAAAACACGGCGATTATGCCTCCCACTACCCCCATCAACGACGGTCCGCGTCCTGGCTTCACGCTATACATTCTTTCCTCCAAAAGTACGTTGTGATTATTGTTATTCAAACAATATACATATCCAAATTATAGATTAAAGTTATTATAGATTATTCCACTTCATCATTATATTCAATTTGAACATTTAAATCTTCTTTGGGTGGCATCCACGAAGCTGGATCAGCAGTAGATTGTTCTCCCAAGCGAATATCCCGCACCTGCTGGTTGCCTTCTTCCGTTTCAGGAAACCATACATAAGGAATTCCTAAGCGCTCGGCATAACGAATTTGTTTTCCATACTTTTGGGGAAGATGATAAGTTTCACAACAGATCCCCCGTTCTCTCAATTGACGAGCGCTGTCACGCGTAAGCGAGCGTTTCTCTTCAGAAGGTAAGGCGACGAGCACACAAGTCGGGGTTTTTCGTGAAGCTTGTAATAATCCTTTGCTGAAGAGATAGCCGAGGATGCGGGTAATTCCAATAGATACTCCAACTCCAGGCATCTTATTCTTTCCAGAAGAAGAGGCTAAATCATCGTAACGTCCGCCCGAACACACGGCTCCTAAAGATTCATGGCCTTGCAAAAAGCCTTCGTAAACCATCCCGGTATAATAATCAAGCCCGCGGGCGATGTGTAGATCCACTTTGACAGCCCCCTTGGGTAAATCCTCAAGACTCGTCATCACGAAAGCCAATTCATCCAACCCTTCGTCTAACAACTCATGGCGGACACCAAGAGATTTGACTTGATCGACAAACGAAGTGTCATCGCTTTGGATATGCCCAATAGCCAAGCATTGCTTCGCGGTGTCAGGCGATAATCCGGCTTGTTCAACAAGCAGAGAAAGTGTGCCTTCTTCGCCTATCTTATCCAACTTATCTACGATTCGTAAAACCCCGACAATATCCTCTATACCCAGGCCACGGTAATACCCTTCTAAGAGCTTGCGATTGTTAATAAGAATGTGAACTTGGGGTATCGGTAAATCTTTAAGCACTTCATAAAGCAGCCACGGCATTTCTGCATCGAAATGGAGAGGCAACGTATCTGCCCCGATAACATCGATATCCGCTTGATAAAATTCACGGTATCGTCCTTCCTGGGGACGTTCGCCACGCCATACTTTTTGGATTTGATAACGCTTTAAAGGAAAGTTAAGTTGACCTCGATATTGTTGCACATAACGCGCCAAAGGGACCGTTAAGTCAAAATGAAGGCCAAACTCGGCCTCGTCTTCTTCGTCATCGGTTTGTAACCGACGTAAAACATAAATCTCTTTATCCGTCTCTCCTTGTTTTAACAACTGAGAGAGAGGTTCGACCGCCCGGGTTTCCATCGGTAAGAATCCGAAAAGTTCAAACTTATTTCGGATTTGATTTAGGATTGTGTTTTCGATAATTCGTTGTTCTGGCAGCCATTCTGGAAATCCGCTAATCGCCAATTGTTTGCTCATACTCATACCACTCCATGCATTGTCTTAGGATGTGTTAATCCGGCGGGGATTAATATAAAGAATAAAATCTCTCTTTAAAGGATAAAAAGGGATTTCATGAATGGAAGGTTTATCAAAAGAAGAATCGCGTTACGTCATCGGTATCATAATTTATGAGGCCTTTTTGTCATTCTCTGTTGCCTCTTCAGCAGATTTGGATTGATCTTCCATGGTGATAGAACTCTTAGGATCGAGGACCACATAGTCCTCTCCCGAGACGGCATAGGGAGGCTTGAGCACCACTTTGGATTCACCCATAGCCCGCACGGCGATTCCTCCTTCTCCCCGAATCATGCCGCTAAAAGTGATAATCGAACCTTCTTCTGCCTCAATGCATATCCCGTCATCTTGAGCCACAATATGGCAATTTTCTACTAAAAGTTCACCATTAGAACAACGGATTCCTCCATCAACACGCACATTGGATATGGCACAATCCTTGGCCCCTTGGATAGTGATAGCAGGGTGTTTCCCTTCGGCAATAATGCGGGTTTCTTGGGTACCTGCCCCCGAGAAACGGGTAGGACTTTTGATTAACATTTCTTCTTCAACCGAAAAATCCCCTCCTCCAAGAACAACATTCAATGTTTGTTTTGGATTCTCTTCCCGTGCTTTTTGTATAAGAGACAAAAGCGAACCGCTTTGGTTCATCAAAACCGTCGCGGCTTTACTTTCTTGCGTAATTTCACGCTTTCGCCGAAAGAGATAATAACTCAAGATAATCAGGCCGATCAGAAGGATTAATTGAACAACTATAACAATCCACCCGTATTCTATCAGCCAATATTCGTAAGTACTCAGTTCACCTTCACCCATGAATTTATCCTCCCACTGCTACGAACGAAGTTCTTTAAACCGCGAGACCAACTCTTTCACCACACCAATCACTTGAACAGAACCTTCTCCTTTGTTGACACGGATTGGCCGGCTTAATGGACCTCCTTGAAGCAAAATTTGAGTTCCCATATCAAAATATTTACGCAGACATCTACGATCTCCCAATTGAACCACGACCAAGTCTTCATTTTCAAGCGAAGAATCAACTTCATAGATCGCTTTACAACCTGGCCAAACTCCCAAGGAAACATAAGCATCCGTTTGCACAAAGCAGGCTTCGTAGTCTGATTCACTGTTAAACCAATTCTTGGGTAAACCAATAAATCCCAAATCGGTTCGTTCGTCAAACTCATCGGATCCCGCAGGAATGCTGCTCACAATTGGTATTTCTCGAATTTCTCCGTTTTCAACCTTTTTTGAAACAGTTTCGACTTCTTTCGGAGGTGGTGGACCTAAGGTTTCATCAATATTTTGCCAGGCTTCATGCGGGGCAATGACATCCGGTAATTTTTGTTCATCGGCCAATCGACAGGCTTCATCAATTGTGCTTTTAAAAATTTGAAAAAACTTACCGGCATCATGCGTCGTTTCTAAGAGTTTTTTACGTCGCGCCGAAGGTTGCCGGCATAGTATCCTTTCATCAGGGGTCATCAAAAGAATATCATACATTTGCCCCAGAAAAGACAACCAATGACTGGGCTGCTCTCCCAATTCTGCCAAGCCATACGAGCGGATATCATCACTATTCATTAAAGTTTGATGTGTTCCTTTACGTGTAGATAAAGCAGGAACATCGATAGAAAAATTGAGATGCCTGGGAATCGCATTTGCCAATTCGTCAATTTCCTGCTGGGTACGATAAGAAACAGCCTTTTGCGGCACACAAACTTTATTGCCTGCCAGAAGATAACCAATTTTCCGGGTTGCTTTGGTTAAACTCTGAACCTCACGCTCTTTCTCTGCAGCCTCCAGAAAACCCCTCTTATCTTCCCCCGAGACATGCAAAATACTCGACATTTTATCGACCAATATCGGGGGTGGAGGAGGTTTAAATCCGCTCTCCATCTGTGCGATATAAGGAGATGAAAGCCCTAGCCGGTCGGCAAAATCCTGTTGCGTTAGTTTACGGCGTTGACGATACTCTTTCAGGAGCTCTCCAAAACTTTTCAAAGATATATCTCCTTACTATCAAAAGTAACTTAACCTATTTTAACCAGAATGAACTAGAAATACAACTAAAGTTAACCATAAATTATTACACTCACTACTCAATTTGTGTTATTTTTATCACAGAATAAGCCATGATTCTCTCCTTATATAAACATATGTATTTTTCCAAAACGCATTCTCATTGTTAAATTTAGAAGTTTTTATGGTTTTGTACAATAAACACGGATATACAAGATACACTATTTACTTACTTAAGTAAATAACAACAAAGTAGGGTTCAGAAAACTACGATTCTTTTTTCCAACCAGAGATTGAGATGACATAAAAAAATCCCCTCTGCGTGAACAAAGGGGGAAGTTAATTCAACAATTATTAAGTTAAGATGTTTTGGAGGTTAATACTTAATACAAAGCCCAATCGGTTACAGGTACGGGCTCTCCATTAACGGTAAATTCGACCTCGGAGAAATAACCAATGCTCAATGATCCGACTTCGTGGGCAGTTACTGCAAACCCAACATAAATTGGATCTTCTAATACAATAGTCTGCGATTCTCCAATTTCAATCCAATCGCTCCCATCAAAGTAATAGGTAGAGAAAGTATCTCCTTCTCTGTCTAAGCGCATTGGCGGCCATTCGTTCACGAAGCCAAGTTCAGAGAAGACAACACGATCTTCGCCTGGGGTACTGCTGCTTTCAGCATCCTGAGTATCACGATACTGCCAGCTGTACTGTCCATCGGGACGAACCCGAGTAGCAAAATTGGGAGAACCAGGAGTAAGATTTTCGCGGGCCATCAGCAAACCTTTAGCCCATTCATTTGTACTGGTTCCCGGATCCAACTCATGGGTGGCTCGTAAAGAGAAGTCACCGCTAATTTCTTTATAGATGAATTGGAAATTATCGGCGGTTCCCCAAATGTCATTTCCACTTCCAACAACCACGTATTCTTGTTTTACTGGATCATAGCCTGCGCCACCTTCTGCTCCCAGATTATCAGGATTCTCTTCTTCAAAGACATCCTGATTAGCATCAAAGATGCCTAACTCAGTCAAACCTTCCAAAACGGTAAGGGGATCAAAAACTTCACCGGTAATTTCATCAAAAGCCCCTATACCCAGATTTGGATCTGAGGTAATGGCAATCCACTCGATGCTAGCACTATCTTCGCGGTTGGCAATGTGGATCGTATGCTCTCCCTCATCAAGATCAAAGGGACGAGCCCCTTCGCCTTCTTCCTGGCCTTCATTTCTCGTTACCCACTCCACTTGGAATACATCACTATTATTAATATCCCAACGTGTTGTATTATCCCCAGCAGGGGGATCATCCACTTCGAAATGCCAGGAGTCACTATTGCCGTCTTCACCCCGGACATTTCCGAAGAAATAATAGCGGCCGGCTTCTTGGATCGTGATGGGTATTTCTATCCAATGGGAAGCATTTCCACCTACATTAATAACAGAAATACCACTATGAATCCGAGGATCCACTCCTAAACCTAAAAAGGCACCTTCTTCTTCTGGAGGAGTTCCCTCTTCTGCTTGGATTAAGACAACTTCCTCAGGCGCTACAGACACGGGCTCTGACATTCTACCGAAGTCAGGATTTTTTGGCAGAACCGCATCTCCACCTATATAACTCACTCGATTAATACCATCCGAAAACGTCCCTTGCCAAGAACCGGAGTCCCTATCGGCCAATGTCACATTATAAGTTAATGTGGCTTCACCATCAAAACCATCTAAGGTCCAATCGATGGTTCCTTCTTCTTGGTCAAATTCTACGTCGCCAGCACTAACATTCACATCAGAAAAATCGCAGAGAGCGGGAACCACTTCATTTACAACGGCATCGACGCTTTCACTTGCCTTCGCCGTAACTGTAACTTCGATGGTTTCTCCAGAATTCCATTCATCGATAGGAATGGAACGGCCAACCCAGAGGGGAAATTCTTCTAACGCGACTTCCTGAAATTCGAATTCTGCAAGCAAATCCTCTCCATTGGCGGTAACCGCTAACCCCACATAAACTGATTCGGTCATGGGGATCACTTCAGTTCGCTGCCATACCCAATCACCCGCATCGTTCATTGAGTAAAAATGGATACTATTGCCCACTCGCTCCAGTTTTGTTGAGCCTACATTATCAGGATTTTCATAACCATTTTCCAAATCCCCATCAACGATAGAACCACCGCCTTTTAATGAACGAATGTGAGGAAACAAGGAACCATAAGCCGCATTGGTGTTACTACCTTGGATATTATCAGAAGCACGTAACCAAGAAGCATGGGCGGAATCAGCATCCAGGTCTTGACGAATCATCAACCCGCCTTCTCCATCCAAACTAATGGGAAAAGGATCGGCTTCGATGGTGAAACTCCCGGAAACTTCGGTATACACAAAATAGAATTGATCTTCAAACGTATTCCGACCAATGGTTTCTCCACCACCAAGAATGACATACGTTCCATCGTCGTAGGAGACTTCACCTGGAATCACAGGATCACCAACATCGAGGCCTTCATCAAAAATCCCAATTTGGGCTTGAGATGAGACAATAAAACACAATGAGAGTAAACCTATCGAACTAAGAAAAAAAGCACGTTTCATCATAACGACATTACCTCCCATAATTGTTTGGTAAAACAGATCTTATCTCTTACTACAACAAAAACGAAACCAACTCCATCACTCTATAGAACCACCTCCTAACAAATAATATTGATTTCAATAATTTTCATACAAAAATTCCCAAATTTCAAGCTGAAATATGATTGATTATTTCTTTTTTATTCGATAATGCATACTTAATAATCTTAAAACTAAGGATTCATTGAAATTAATTATTTCGAATTGAGTTGAATTCGAGCAAAAAAAAGTTCATTGGCAAGACTTCGGTGAATCCCTTGCCAGTTAGAAATAGCCAATCCTTCATTTCCAAAAGTGGAGGGAGTCACGTAACGAAAGTTTCCTTTACGTAGAGAAACGGATTGGTTCAATGAGGTCAAGGCAGTGAGATCCTCTTTCTGTTGCAGGGCTAATTCGAGAGCGGCGATTTCTTCTGGCTTACAATGGTTGAGATTGGCGATAGTCCGATTTTTGACCCGACCGCCTTCCCGATATGACTGCCGCACAAGGATCGTCTGGTAAGTTTACCCATTTCTGCGATTTGCGTGTGGGTTTGGTGAGATACATGACTACTATGATGGCATAAAAAAAAATTGTTAAGAGTAGACTGTAAAATAATCGTGACTACAGCAAGAAGGCGAAAAAGAACCTAAAGAACTGATTTGTAAACACTTATCCCACCCCCCCTGGAACATCCGTTTCAAAGCACAAAATAGGTCTCTGAATAAACGATTTTTGGCTCATCACGAAAGTGAGTACTTTTTTTGGGGAAAACGCCTTGGGGATGTGTT
>CAYQOX010000058.1:0-23006 GCA_964419335.1 uncultured bacterium
ACAATAATCAGTTTGTTGATTTTGTCTCATCGCTTTCGGTTTGCATTTCCTTTTCATGCACTTGAATGGGAAAGCGTCCCCGATAATCGGGCGCTCCAGGGATGGTGGTATGCACCACCATTTCCCACACATAGCGTTTACCCCATTTTTGTAAGGGGAACATGCTTGGAGGCTGATCTTCGGGAAGTGAAACTTCTTGCTCCGCGAAGAGAGTTTCCCCGGGACGTGCCATTTCATTTTCTAGCATGGGGTAATCATACTCGAAAATGACTTTTTTGCTCGAATTTTTTCTCCGTTTTATGATTTCTGTGCATCTTATTTGCAGCGACATTTTATCGATTTGCAAATTGGAAAGAAACTGTTGTTTTATTCTCGCACGAAATGTATCGCCCAAACATAATGGATCCCGATCAACCAACAAATGCGCATCTTTAAGGTTCCGACACAGGTTGGAGTAATAAATCCAGAAGCCAAGTATGATGACCCCAATCACGACGAATACTCCACTGATGATCCAATCTTTCATCTCGACTTCGAGCGATTGCACATAAAAGTAATGACCTAGGGTTACAATCATTATCCCCCACCAAATAAAAGATTGTCCCTGGAATATGTTTCTGATCTTTTCAATCCCGACTCCAGGATTTAATGCAAACCAACCATCTTCTGCGGGTTCAGATTTACCCCGTTCTTTTTGATTAAATTGGAATATTGAAAACCAAAAAAAGACCAAAAGTATTAATAAAGGAAAAAGAATAAATAAATAGGGACCCATGCTATACCGCTTTAAAAGAAAGGCTTGATGAGGATCTTGGGGGTTGTAATACGCGGTTACGCTTTCTCCTTCTGTAAATTGATTGATGATCCGATAAGCTTCATTTCGAGATCCAACCGTAGAATTTAGAGGGGTTACCTGCGCAGCCGTGTAGGTTTCGCCTCCTAAGGTATAGGTATATTCCACAATCGGAAGATACTTATAACGCGTCCGTCTTTTACGAGTCGAAGTTCTTTCTTCTATATCCTTGGATATAACCTCGGCTTCCACAGGTTCATAGGTATGAATTTTCGTATGTTGATTAATGGTCATGTAAATTCCAATCCCCATAAACACAAATGGGATCAACAGCAACGGTAAAAAAATACCGGTCAGGATCATAGAAAATAATCTCTTCACAATCTCTCCTCCTTGTTAAGTGCTTGTTATCGATTTTTGTTTCTGCTTCCCAACCAACATCACCACTGCCGTGAATGGCAAAATCGCCCCGACTAAAAAGATAGGACCAAAACCAAAAAACTTGGCTAAATAGCCTAACATATAAGCGTTGATAGCATTCCCAGCATCCATCACTCCTGTGACCAAAGCCATAGCTCGTCCCCGATAGAGTTTGGGGGCGATATTGTATCCCAGAGAAGTGATGGCAGGAAAACCCAAGCCGTGTCCCATACCGCACAAGCCTCCGGCAAGAATGACTCCAAGGAGCGATTCACTGAAAAACAATACTACTAATCCTCCACCGTACATGGCAAGTGCAGGTATTGAAATGCGGTATAAACCAATGCGATCTCCCCAGCGGCTGCCAAAAATACGTATGATTACGCCAAAAATTGAATAGGCGGTAAAATACAAGCCAAAATCAGAAATCGCGCGCTCTTTAGCCAAAGGAGCGAGGAAATTGGCCATGGTCGAATAAGCAACGGCCAAAGCGAAACTCAGGAATATTACAAATCCGAATCCCGGTACTTTGAATAATTGGATCATGCTTGTGAAATCACTGTCACCTCTATCTCCCGCTTCATGCGGTGCATGAATAATGGATATTAAGAAAAATGCCAACAGCCCCACACCTGTCATTAATAAAAAGAAAGGAGCAAAACCATAATGCTGAATGATTTTTTCACTCAAATAGGGGGCTACCGCATTCGAAGATAACCCCGATAAACCATACATTGCGATCGCTTCATTTCGCCGTCCTGGAGGAGCTTCTTGCGCCGCGAAGGTAAAAAACGCTGACATATGCGCGCCCCACCCGAAGCCTTGTAGTACTCGTAACGGCCAAATGAAAGGTGTCATCCCCACGTCCAGTATCCAATAAAAAAAGAGGCAGGGCATGCATAAACAAAGACTGGAAATCATCATTATTTTTTTTACGCCAAAACGGTCGATCATCACCCCGATCAAAGGTCTCCCAACAACTCCAGAAATGGGAAAGCATGCCATAAAAATACCCAATACAACGGGGCCTCCTCCTAGATGATCGATATAGAGTGGATACATAGCATTGCTCGTAAATTGACATCCCATTAAGAAGTTGAAGCAAAAGACAAGAAAAAAAGTGGCTGTATATAAACGTTTTTTATTGTTAAGGGAGTGAGTTTCGGAAGTTGGGTGGTTTTGATTCAATGAATACTCCTATCGCTGATTTTGTAACCCACTACGTGTTTTATTTCCTTCGCTCATACCATATCTTTAAGTATTTCCTAGTACGTAGAGTGCGTTTAGGAAAGAGCATGGCAAAGAATAAAAGTTTGATAAATTCCCACATAGAGAATTGGTATTCCTTGCGTGGAGAAGTAGAAATTTTACTTGCTAAAATTTTTAAGGAACCGAGACGCTTCAATTTTTTCGCCAGATGCAATTCTTCGGACACATAAAGTTCTTCGTCAAAACCTTGGACTTGTTCAAACGCTTCGCGGCGTACAAAGAAAAACGAACCAGCAGGCAAGGTAAAACGCTTAGAGATCCAGGTCCAAAAGCGCAATGAAAAATTCGATAAAAAGTTCGCGGGTTGAGACCATTGCATCAATGCGCCTCCCCCTATGCATTCTTCCTCCATAGCCGCTTCTAACTCTTGCATGACTTGAGGAGGGACAAGCGAATCTGCATCCACAAAAAGCAAATACTCTCCTTGAGCCTGTGATGCTCCTTTGTTACGAGTTGCGCCGATGTTGCGCTTGCCCGAACGAACGACGCTCGCTCCATGCTCTTTGGCAATTTCAGCCGTACCATCGGTGGAATCATCATCGGATACGATTATTTCATAGGAATCAATAGTGGTTTTCTCTATGGAGCCTTTGATCGAGTCGATCGCTTCGCCTAAAAAATCCTCCTCATTATATGCGGGGATTACAACCGAAAGCCTCATTCCGTGAAACCTAATCTTTCCGATCGGGAGAAGCCAATCCTGGATACTTTTCTTCTTCTATCCATCGCCAATATTCATCTTGTACTCGTTGATAAATTCCATAAAGCCCACGGGCGTCTTCGTTTCGATCGATTTCAATCCACACGTCGGGAGTGGGGATCGTACGTTCACGCAGAACCTGATTCGACATGCGCCGAATGACATGGGTTGCAGGGCGGTCTGTACCATCTGGATGAATGATTCCATAATCGGAGTTTTCACCTACTCGAAAACCGCCGGGATACCACCACCAGACAATGCCATTGGAATAGGAATCCAAAACCATTTTATAAAAATTCTCATAGAATTTTCCTTGGTAATCCAACAGATCTGGGTCCATTTCCATCTTTTGATTGTTCCAAACATGTACCCCGGCTTCCGCCCAAAGCACCGGTTTGTTTGGTGCACAATCGCGGGCATAACTTACAGTAAAACGTCCCGGTTTAATTTGTTCCCAATCGCCAATTCTTCCATACCCTTCGGGGGACATAAAATCCATGGCCTTTGCAACCCCTTGAAAATCATAAGGCATCTTTTTTGCGCCAAGATAGGTTGGATCACCGGTGACCGTCATGCGAAAACTGATTAAGTGATGTGGGTCGATATTTCGGATTTGATTATAAGCCGCTTGATAATGATCATGGATGAATTGATCGACAAACTTTCTATAATCGGCAACCATGGCCCGATGTTTTCCATCTTGGCTGAGATGGACTTCAGTAGGTGTCGAAATATGTCCGGCATGCATCGGGGCAGGGAAGTCCCATGTTTTTTCTGCCTGTTCTATCGAACCGTATTGTTTCTCAACCCATTCTTTCCATTGGGGATCATACTTTCTGCGCTGGTTCACATCACCAAAGAAAGGTTCCCAAGCAATATCATAAGCATAAATAATATCAAATTCCCACAAACGATAATGCTCTATGATTTCCTTCCACTCTTCCCAGCGGTAATTCATCGGAGTACCTGGACGAATAGAGAGATTTACCATGAGTCCCAGTTCTTCACATCGCCGAAGCAGATCCAACAGGTTTTCACTTTTCACAGAATTGTGATAGATGAAGACAGAAACGCTATTCAATCCCATCGCTTTGCATCGTTCTAAATCGCGTTGAATAAATTCTGGATCATACGAGCGGCTTCCCAACCAATATTCAAAATAGTTTCCATCTTCTATTCCAATACCGCTGGAAGGCATATAGTTCACACCATGAACATACCATTTCTTTTCTTCCAACATAAAGTTCCCATCGCTCACCGTAACATAGTTGCGTTCTTCTTGGGGCTTGGGACGATAGACGGCTAATTCATGAGTTATGAAATCTATGGAAACTCCTCCTTGGAGCAGTTCTGTCTCCAAGAGGTACTTATGACTTTGCTTAGGAAGGCGTATCGTACGGGTTATACTGAGAATGTCACTCGCATTGACTTCGACAGGCTGAACGATTCGTTTAATAATACGATCATCATTAGGATCTTTGAGTTCAAACCGGATTGATATTTCATCCGATTTTTTAGAAGAAAAGTTTGCCACTCGCGCGCCAAGTACAATGGGTTGTCCACTTCGATAAGTAAAGAATTCTGCACCCGCTTCTTGGAAAAAAATCCCGCGTGACATGCGCTCTATGGTTTTTAGTAAGAATTGCTTTGAAGCAGGATGATTATACCAATCTTGGTCGCCAATCCCAAACGCCGCGCGTAGACTGGCTCTTCTTTCATTTTCATAATCCACATACAGAACCGCAGGAGAACCACGCCATTGATCGTTTTCTCCCATAGCATCCATCAAAGGAATCCAACGCCAGCTCCGCCCTTTATTCAAACCTCTTCCGGTAGGACGCGGATGATGTCCGCGCATTATTTTCGGCAATGGAAGTTCTTCTTCGAATTGCATAGAGGAGCGTGGTTTCCATTTTTCGACATCACGCATTCGATAAAATTTGTAGGATGGAGAAAGCCCTTCTACTTTTGGGGTTTCATAAGATTCCCGTGGTAGATTCCCGAAAGGATTCGGAGCCGTACCAAACTCATCAATCCAAAACTCATATTCACCACCGCGCGGTCCGGTGTGAGTCCAGGCGACACCAAACTTGAATTGAACCGCCTTGTGCGGTTGAAAATGATCTCCCGCATGCCCTCTTTGCGGATTTGACTTCCAGTAATGAAAATCACTGGGCGTGAGAACAATTCGATTCCACTCTTTTTCCACGGGAAAAACCGCGATCCATCTTGAACCATCCTCCTCAATCCATTCCAAACTCAATGTCTTGGAACGTTCAGTTCCCTTCGCATAAAACGTGGTCAATGTATGCCCTTCGGGAAATGGGTCTTCCATGCGCGGAGAAGCCAAACCATCCCATCCCGCCATATCTTCTATATGAAGATGCAAGGCATGGCCTTCGCGCGCTTCGACTAATTCTTTTATAAGGGGAGATTTAGGCGTATTGGTGTGACGCTGCCATTTGGATAAATCGGTTTCTTCAAAATCTTCAAGAATGTGGTCGGTTTCAATTTGAGATAACTTTTTTCTCCATAGATCCGAAGAGTACCACTTCTCGTCATGTTTCCACAAATCATAGCGAAAGGCAGGCGCATCTAGGACAAGCGTATCACCGCCTTGGTTGATATAAGACCTGATGGATTTTTTACTTTCAACGGGAAGATAAGCACTGGTCGGTAAAAGCAATAAATCAAAATGTTCTGTTGAGAGTTGTTCAACGTCGATCAACGTTTCCGCTTGAATGGGAGAGACGTTATACCCATGTTCCGATAATCGGGTGGATATGTTGGCAGCAAATTCAACGTTATGCCCTGGTAAATCATCCTGTAAAACCGCAATACGATAAGGATGATGAGCCCAGGTTAATAAGGGGAGAAAACAGTGAATGACAACAAGAAGAATGAGATGCTTCAATAGTGTGCATGAAGAGGTTCGATAGGTATACATAGATTCCATCCAGGTTTTGGGAATATTCATTATTATAGTTGGAATCTAGTTTTCATGCCCCCCTTGGCCTAACCTCAATTTCACCTGTTTCTTTTAAGCCAAACGATAAAAGAAAAAACGGGTTGTGGATTTTCCATCCTCAACCCGTTTCTATATCGTGTTTGAATCAAATTCGTTAGCCGATACTAACGAGTTCAATTTCAAAGTTCAGTGTCTTTCCCGCCAATGGATGATTCCCATCCAAGGTTACGGTACTTTCATCCATATCCACGATGGTAACCGGAGCAACAGAACCATCCGGTGCGGAGGCTTGAAGAGTCATTCCTAGTTCCGGTTCAATCTGATCGGCAATTTGTTGACGATCAATACTCACAATTAAATCGTCACGGCGTTGACCATACGCCTCGTCAGGTTCAATTTTAACTTGGGTTTTGCCTCCTTCATCCAATCCGATCACCGCTTTTTCAAAACCGGGGATCACTTTTCCTTCGCCCAGAGTGAATTCCAGTGGCTCACGATCTTGGGAGGAATCGAAAACTGTGCCGTCTTCAAGTGATCCACTGTAATGGATACGGACCGTATCACCTTCTTTCGCTTGTACCATATGAATTCCTTTCTTAAATAATCTCTTTATTTATTGTAATGCTATATCCATTAATGTGAAGAGAATAATGAATAATTGACACTTTCAACCTCTAGACAATCAAGCCTGAAAATCTGATACTCAATGCGTATCTTTTAAGTATACTAGGAGGAAACCATGGTTAGTCAACGGAAATGTTTCTTTACGATTCTTATTGCCAGCCTCATATTTACAACTTCCACTTTTGCTGAAAATGAATTTCATAGAATTCCTGTTGAAGAGTATATGAGCAAAATGAAAGCGGGATGGATTGGACAAATGGCCGGTGTTGGGTGGGGAGGACCTACCGAATTTCGCTGGAGAGGCGAGATTATCCCCGAAGATGAAATGCCAGAATGGGAACCTGAAATGATCAATCAATTTCACCAGGATGATATTTATGTAGAGATGACCTTTCTGCGCTCTCTGGAACTTCATGGCTTGGATGTCTCGATTCGTCAAGCAGGAATCGATTTTGCCAATAGTGAATACCCACTATGGCACGCCAATCGAGCTGGAAGGTCTAATCTGCGCAACGGGATTGCCCCTCCAGATTCAGGTCATCCTGAATTCAACAATCATGCCGATGATATTGACTATCAAATCGAAGCCGATTTCTCTGGCTTAATTGCTCCCGGTATGCCCAATACAGTAATTCGCTTAGGAGAAATCTTTGGCCGCCTTATGAATTATGGTGACGGTCTCTATGGCGGCCAATTCGTTGGTGGGATGTATGCCGAAGCGTTTTTTAACGATGATCTAATGGAAATTGTCGAAGCCGGTTTACGTTGTATTCCCGAAGAAAGTTTGTATGCACAAACCATTCGGGATGTAATTCGCTGGTATCAAGAAGAACCCGAAGACTGGGTTGCGACATGGGAAAAAATCGAAGCGAAATATCAGGATAATCCTGATAACCGCCGTTTTTCTTGCTCAGGAGCCGAGAGTGATTTTAACATCGACGCCAAAATTAACGGAGCCTATATCGTAATGGGTTTGCTTTACGGAAAAGGAGATCCCGATCAAACTATTCTTATTTCAACCCGCTGCGGGCAGGATTCGGATTGCAACCCTTCCAATGCTGCAGGAATTCTTTTTACCACGATGGGATTTGAAAATCTTCCGGAGCGTTTTGTCTCGGAGTTAGATGAAAGCAATTATTTTAGTCATACGGCCTATAACTTTCCTAAACTAATCGACGTATGCGAAAGTCTTACCCGGCAAGCGATTATTCGTAATGGAGGTCGGGTCGAAACCAAGGATGAGGGTAAAGAAGAATTTGTTATCCCTGTACAAAAACCAGAAATTCGTGAACTCGTTCAATGCTGGGAAGCAAAACCAATCGCTCATAGCATTTATACCGAAGAAGAAATGAGTCGTATTTATCACAAACCATTACGCAAGGAAATGGAATCTTTCGCTCCCGGTTGGAAAGTGCAACATAATGGGGATGCCATGCCTACCGGAGTAATGGAGCATCGAGGAAAAGAGAACATTCTCGTGACCCATCCTCAAAGTTTAGAGCAACCCTGTATCATTAGCAAAAGTGTTGATATCCCTGAAGATAAAAAGACTTTTCTACGCTTAATTGTTAGCCATCATGAACAAGGTGATTGGTTATTGAGAGTGAAAGTGGATGATGAAGAATTGTTACATGAAATAATCGGCGAAGAAACCTTGGACTACGATTGGAAAGAATTCTTGCTTGAAATTTCCTCTTATGCAGGAGATCATGTCAACGTAGAAATCTACAACGAAGCCAATGATTGGAAATACGAGGCAGGATACTGGTCGAAAATAGAACTCGTTACTCAGTAATTTCCCTCTAGATATAAACGGCCTTGTCGAGCAATTTCCGACAAGGCCGTTTTGATATCCTCAACAATAGCTATTATGATAGAGAAAGAGTCTCTGCTTCCTGTTCTGACTTAGCCCATATACACTCGGCATGTTCCTCACGCCACTGCTCCACCGCCTCAACAATCTCTTCAATAGTTTCTAAGCGATTAATTTTCTCACGCAAGGGACGCACATTCGGCCAACCTTTCACATACCAACTAAAATGCTTGCGCATTTCAAAGACCGCTTTTCGCTCTCCTTTCCACTCCACCGCGGTTTGGATTTGCCGCAGCCATATTGATAATTTCTGCTCTAAATTAGGTTCGGGCAAAATTTCTCCTGTCTCGAGATAGTGTAAAATATTGCGAAAGATCCATGGATTTCCATAAGCCCCCCGTGCAACCATAACGCCATCACATTGGGTTTGATCAAACATCTGTTTCGCGGAAGGAGGATCAACGACATCTCCATTTCCTATGACAGGGATATCCAAATAGTCTTTTAAATCTGCAATCCACTCCCATTGGGCTTGCCCTCCAAAACCCATTAACCGGGTGCGGGCATGAAAAATGATGGCGTCGCATCCTTCGCCTTGCGCAATATCACCAATGATACGGTAATTAAGTGAGCGATGGCTAACCCCTGCTCGTATTTTTACAGAGAGGTGTACATTTGTCGCTTTGCGCATCGCCCGTAGGACATACACCAACTGAGTAGGAAAAATGGATAAACCACAACCGGAGCGATTTTTGAAAACTTTTTTTACTGGGCAACCTAAATTTAGGTTTACTCCATCAACGCCCAAATCTTCCGCCATCCGTACTGCGTTGTAAATCACATCGGGGTCGCTGCCAAACAATTGCATCACCAGAGGATGTTCTCCCCGGCATTCTTCTAGCATTGCTTTGGTTCCGCGGTTTTGTTCTTTCATGCCCCGGGCGCTTATTAGTTCAGAAAATGTTAATGGGCACCCGTGCTGGCGACATATTTCGCGGTAGGCACGATCGGTTACACCCGCCACCGGAGCGAGCATCACTAAAGGCAATTCCAACGAAGGTTTGACATCACGAGGCGGTAAAACAGCCATGAATAATTCCGTTTCTTACTCTAGTAATTCAAGATAAATCACATGCCCTCACAACACGATTTATCCTTGACGTTTATTTCAAAAGAAATATTGTATTTGGTAAATAGCCTATGTCCAGCATAGGGCCAATTCGTAAACTCATCTCAATATTACTTCTTAATTATCTTCAATGTAATTTATACCTTTCATATGGCTTTTCTTATAGACCAATTTCATCTATAATTGTAAAATCTGTTCCAAATGAATATGAGTGGGCTTGTCAAACAGTAAAGCCAAAGCATCCAGGATCGAATTTCACATTTCCTCGAAGAAAGACAACCACTCCATGTTTTTTCCATCAGAATGGCTTGTACCTAAGCTATTCAGGCAGGATAAATCATTCCTATAACATTCAATCATTTAATACATTGAATTCCTATCCTGGACAAAAATTAAGGAACAAACTGATTTATTGCCGTATTATTAACTTAAAAAAGGCACGAGGTGTTATCGTGATTATTACAATGAATCCCAATGCCACAAAAGAAGACATTGAAAATGTGGAAACGATGATTGAGGAGGCTGGTTATACAGTCCATCCCATCTATGGTACTAATTTAACTGTACTTGCGGCTGTAGGCGATGAACGCGGGAAAGAAAATCTTTATGATCGCTTAACAAGCCAGCCTATGGTGGACAAGGTTGAATTTATTCTTCCTCCCTTCAAGTTGGTTTGCCGTGAAATGCGAAAAGGTATTACTCGTCCCGATACCTTCATCGATATTGAGTTTAAATGGAAAGAAGGGAAGAAAAAAGTTACCATAGGCAGCGATCAATTTGTAGTCATGGCGGGTCCTTGCTCGGTGGAAACCCGTGACCAAATCATGGAATGCGCACGTTTTGCCAAAGATAATGGCGCCACGATATTGCGAGGGGGGGCGTTCAAACCTCGGACGTCTCCTTATAGCTTCCAAGGGTTAGAAGAGGAAGGGTTAAAACTTCTGGCAGAAGCACGCCATGAATATGGACTGGCTGTCGTAACAGAACTAATGGACGCTCACCATCTGGAATTGGTTGATCGCTATGCGGATATCATTCAGATCGGCGCCCGGAATATGCAAAATTTCATGTTGCTCAAATCTCTCAGCTCGACTCAAAAACCGGTTTTACTGAAACGGGGGATGTCTTCAACGCTGGATGAATGGCTTATGTCTGCCGAATACATCGCCTCTGTGGGAAATAGCAATGTCATCCTTTGCGAGCGGGGAATCCGTACCTTCGAAACCCGATACCGTAATACTTTAGATTTAAATGCTGTGCCTGCGTTGAAAAAATTAACCCATTTGCCTCTTATTGTCGATCCAAGCCATGGAACAGGCCGGTCGGATTTAGTCCTCCCTATGGCCTTGGCCGCAGCCGCCTCGGGATGTCATGGTGTTATTCTTGAAATCCATCCTCAACCTTCGAAAGCATGGTCGGATGGAGCTCAATCACTTGATGAAAAAGGTTTTCAGGCAACAATGAACGCATTGAATCCTTTACTTGAGTCTCTCGGGAAATCGTTGATTAAAGAAGAAGAAATAGCAAAGGTATAACAAGAGAAAAAAATACGGTCATTCATTTAAATATGCAATTATAAAAAACGGTGGTATTAATTCGATTGTTCTGAATTTAAAAAACAAGAAAAACATTTCTAAGAAAAAATACTGAAAGTACTTTTCCACCGCTTGAATGTTTTACGGGGAACCAGTAGCTTACTTGGTTGTTTGAATGGTAAATCTTCCATTCATCCTAATTTATCCAAATTCAAGCAAAAATAACATAGTTCAATATCAAACCCGTACATCATATTTTGCTTGAATAATTCTTAAATCCTGGGTTGAGTCATGCGTATCATCGCCGGGTCGTACAAAAACCGGATGATACACGCTCCGCGGACAAAATCGCTGGATAGTTCCACCTCGATGACGCGGGAAGCGTTGTTTAATATCCTCGGTGAAGAGATTCTAGAAACACGATTCGCCGATTTATACGCGGGGAGTGGTTCTGTGGGCCTAGAAGCCATAAGCCGGGGCGCAGCTCGTGTGACGTTTGTAGAAAATCAAAAGAAGATTGCTTCGACAATTCGGCATTCGCTCAAAATCTTGAATATCAGTCGGGATCAAGCCCGAGTTTGGGTGAATGATGTTTTTAAATTGGCTGAATCCAATAACGAGTGGGTCCATTGGGATATTGCTTTTCTAGACCCACCGCGAATGGTAAAAGAAGACTTTTTGGATAAACTCGTTCGACGGGGTGTACTCGGCAATGAAAAACTTATTGTTGTAGAACGTCCGGTGGAAAATTGTACACAAATTAGTTCTAAATTATTACCTTTGCTGGATTATCGAGTATACGGTAAAGCAAGTTTATTCTTCTTTGAGGGTAGTTACACATTTTTGTAAGGAGCATCCAAGGCCATGTCAACTTTAACCGCCGTTTATCCAGGAAGTTTTGATCCGGTTACCTATGGCCATTTGGATTTAATCCAGCGAAGTACAAAACTTTTTGATCACTTGATCGTTGCAGTCGTATCAAATCCAGGCAAAACCCCCCTGTTTACTTTGCGGGAACGTTTGGATTTACTTCATAAAACAGTTGAAGGACGTATTCAGACTACGGTTGAAGTTGACTCCTTTGATGGGTTGCTCGTTGATTTTATGAATAGAAAGAACGCTCATGTTGTCATTCGGGGGTTTCGGGCAGTCTCGGATTTCGAGTTTGAATTCGAAATGGCATTAACCAATCGTAGACTTGACAAAAAAATTGAAACAGTCTTTATGGCCCCCAGCGAAGAACATATTTTTCTTCGGGCTAGTTTGGTGAAAGAAATTGCTCAATTTGGCGGGAGTGTCTCTGATTTTGTCCCTTCAATTGTGGAGCAGCAATTACACCAAAAATTTCAAGATTTGAAACTTAAGCAAAATCAAATTCGATAAATATTTTCAACAAGAGGAACAAATCATGGCTCATCCAAAACGTCGCAAATCTAAATCCAAAACCAGAATGAAACGTTCGCACCATGCCCTAACTCCAAAAACGGTGGTTGAATGTCCAAATTGCCGTGAAAAAAAACTTCCCCATCGAGTTTGCCCTCATTGTGGATATTATAGAGACCAATTCGTTGCGTAATTGCGGAAGGGTAGCAACTTATGAAAATCGCTGTTGACGCCATGGGCGGGGATCGCGCCCCTGAGGATATCATTGCCGGAGTGCGCCTCTTTCTTGAATCCAATCAGGATGCTGAAATACTTTTGGTTGGTCACCAAGAAAAGTTAAATACTTCCTTTACAGATTTACCTGCCCATGTGGTTCACGCGGAATCTGTAGTTGATATGCATGAATCTCCCTCCACGGCTTTAAAAAAGAAAAAAGATTCGTCCATTGCAGTCGCGACCTCCTTAGTAAAAAGCGGGAAAGCAGATGCCTTGTTATCCATGGGGAATTCAGGCGCAACGGTGGCGTTCGCTTTGTTTATTCTTGGCCGCTTACCCAAGATTTCTCGTCCCGCGATCGTCGCTCCTATGCCAACCTTGAATGGATACACTTTGCTATTGGATGTAGGGGCCACTGTAGACTGTAAGCCTGAACATTTACAACATTTTGCTGCCATGGGTTCGGTTTATTCCCATTTGGCTTTTAACGTAGAGAATCCCAACGTTGGTTTACTCTCGATTGGCGAAGAAGAAAGTAAAGGGAATGAACTTACCACCAACACCGTGCCTCTACTCAAAGAGATCCCGATTAACTTTGTCGGCAACGTGGAAGGGGTCGATATCATGGAAGGTACTGTGGATGTTGTGGTGTGTGATGGCTTTGTAGGGAACGTGATCTTGAAATTTGGTGAAGGCCTGGTTGAAATGTTTGCCAATGCTCTCCAAGTGGAAACTGACCAGGTCTTAGGAGAAGACTTAGACCGAGAGCACCGCATGGCGTTCCTAAAAGAAACCATGCAACGAGTGGACTACACGGCTTACGGCGGTGCTTTATTACTTGGTGTTCAGGGCCATTGTTTGATTGGCCATGGACGTTCTGGACCCAAAGCAATCGCGAATGGAATCCATGCCGCGAAAACCGCTGCCGAAAAATGTCCCCTGAATCAGTTAGAAAAGGCACTTCTTAATTCAAGTGTCGTAGCGTGAATTCAAGAGAGGATGAAAGGTAGTGAGAGCGCATATAGTTTCTACGGGAATGGCTGTTCCTGACCGTGTTGTAAATAATTTTGATCTTGAAAAAATTGTCGATACATCTGATCAATGGATCCGCGAACGCACTGGGATGTTTGAACGCCGTATCTCCGATGAGAATACGGCTTCTTCTGATTTGGCATGCCAGGCTTCGAAAGCCGCTTTGGATAACGCTGGAATAACCCCCGAGGAAATTGACGCGATCTTAGTTGCCACCATCTCAGGGGATTACATCTTCCCAGCAACAGCATGTGTACTCCAAGAAAAGTTAGGGGCGAACCATGCCATGGCTTTCGATCTTTCAGCCGCCTGTTCAGGGTACATTTATGGCCTGTCTATCGCTAAGGCTTATATTGAATCCGGCATGTATAAAAATCTCCTCTTAGTTGGTGTGGATACCTTAACGAAAGTGGTGGATTGGGAAGATCGAAGCAGCTGCGTGCTTTTCGGAGATGGGGCAGGGGCAACCATTATCCAACCCAATGGAATATCTGACGGTGCAGGTGTTCTCGATGCCATCCTCGGTTCGGATGGTAGTGCCGCCGAACTTCTTTATCAACCTTGCGGCGGTTCTAAACTACCTTTAACCGAAGAACGAATTCGCGAAAAAAAACATTGTTTATACCTTAACGGACGCGAAATCTTTAAACACGCGGTTCGGGTCATGGCGCAAACCAGCGAAGAAATATTACGACGATGCGGCTTGACCATGGATGATATTAAATTGATCATCCCCCATCAGGCAAATATGAGAATTCTTGAGTCGGTTGCCAAGCGTCTCGGTGTTTCCACGGAACGCTTTTATTTAAATATTGAAAAATATGCGAATACCTCTGGTGCCACAATCCCCATTGCCATACATGAAGCTCTACAGGAAGGCTGTCTCCAAAAAGGGGATTTAGCTCTCCTTGTTTCGTTTGGCGGAGGACTCACCTGGGGATCCAGCATCGTAAAATTTTAAATCCTAGCAACACCCCCACAGGTTCAAATTCTTGACCTCTTGATTTACCATCATTCGTTCTACGATCTTTATAAAGACTCGAATGAGTTTTAACAACAAGGAAAAAATTAAAAAAACAGATGATGACACACAAAATCGCTTTTCTATTTCCAGGACAAGGTTCACAAGAAAAAAATATGGGGTTGGATCTTTTGGATTCTTATCCTCAAGCCAAAGAACGCATTCAACACTCCCAGGCAATCTTAGGATGGTCGTTGGAAGAAATTGTAACCGCTGAAGATGACCGTCTTAATACCACGTTATATACCCAACCCGCCCTTTATATCGTGAGTTCTATTATTGTAGAAATCTTGGCAGAAGCCGGTTTTCGTCCTACGCTGGTTGCCGGTCATAGTGCGGGAGAATATCCTGCGCTTACATTCGCCAAGGCTTGGGATTTCGAAACAGGGCTTAAGGTTATCGCTGAACGAGCGCGCTTGATGCACAAAAATAAGAATCCCGGTGCGATGGCCGCGATCATTGGCCTGGATAGCAACACGATCGAGGAAACTTGTTCCCAAGCAGAGGGTATCGTTCAAATTGCAGCGTTGAATTCACCAAAACAAACTGTAATCACAGGAGAGGTAGAAGCCATAGATTCTATTCTTCCAATCCTAAAAGAAAAAGGCGCCCGTCGCGCAACCAAATTGAAAACCAGCGGAGCCTTTCACTCTCCGTTAATGAAAGAGGCTCAAGAGCAGTTAGAGACTTATCTCGCGGATATCAAAATTCGCTCTCCTGAAATCCCCTTAGTTTCCAATAACACGGGAAAAGCCGTCACTGAGGCTGAACCAATTCGCCAACACTTGGTTAAACAGTTAGGTGAACCGGTGCAATGGGTTAAGTGTATGCAATTCATTGAAAAGGAATGTGAGAGCGCGATCGAAGTGGGTCCCGGGAAAGTCCTCACGGGCTTAGCGAAAGCATGTTGCCATCAACTTCCCTGTGCAAACACCGCCACTTTGGATGGCGTTAGAAAGGTAATGGATGAATATGACCTTGGATCTTGAAAACAAAGTCGCACTGATTACCGGTGCCTCTCGTGGCATTGGCCGTTGTACGGCAGAACGACTCGCCAGCCGGGGAGCCAAACTTGCTTTAGTCGATATGGATCAAGAAACATTAGAGAATACTGGAAAAGAACTCGAAACTCAGGGCAGGGAGGTCAAAACCTTTCTCGCCGATATTTCTGATTCCACCGCAGCCCAAAAAGTTGTGGATGACTGTATCGCACACTTTGAAAAAATTGATATTTTAGTCAATAATGCAGGCATTACGAGAGATACCCTTTCCATTCGTATGAAAGATAACGATTGGGAATCTGTTATACGTGTGAACTTAAATGGCTCATTCTTTATGGCTCGCGCCGCGGCTAAATATATGATGAAAGCCCGCAGCGGCCGCATCATTAATATGGCTTCTGTGGTTGGCCTTATGGGAAATTCCGGACAAGCAAACTATTCCGCAAGCAAGGCGGGCGTCATTGGCATGACCAAGTCCTTGGCGAAAGAACTCGCCTCGCGTAATATTACCGTAAACGCAGTTGCCCCTGGATATATTGATACCCAAATGACAGCCGCCTTAAAGGATGATGTTAAAGAATCCATGTTAAGTCTTATCCCTTTAGGACGTTATGGAAAACCCGAGGAAGTCGCCCAGCTCATCGCTTTTGTAGCGTCGGATGAAGCCCAATATATCACCGGACAGGTGATTTCGATCGATGGTGGATTGGCGATGTAATCACCCTATGATTTTAAATACCGTTTCTTAACGGTTCAATAACGAAAACAATTATTACGAAACATAGGAGGTAAGTTCTGTGAACGAAAACATTGATGAAAAGGTAATTGAAATAATTGCTGAGAAATTGAAGGTGGATAAAGAAGAAATTAGTCCTGAAAAATCCTTCACCCGTGATCTTGGTGCGGACTCTCTTGATACTGTCGAGCTGGTTATGGATTTTGAAGAAAAGTTTGATATTGATGAAATTCCAGAAGAGGAAGCGGAGCAAATCAGGACCGTGGGTGACGCGATTGAATACATTAAAGGGAAAATCAATAACTAAAGGGAACTGAACTTTGGAGAGAGATATATGAATCGTCGTGTTGTTGTCACCGGCATGGGAGTTGTTTCTCCCATCGGGAATACTTTAGAAGAATTCTGGGCTTCCATGCTCGAAGGTCGTTCAGGAACAGCTTCCTTAACGAAATTCGACTGTGAAAAATTTTCTTCCAAAGTGACCGCTGAAGTAAAGGATTTTGATCCCACCCAATTTATCGAAGCCAAAGAGATCCGCAAGATCGACCTCTTTGTTCAATATGCCCTCGCTGCGTCGGACATGGCTATTCACAATTCAGGGGTGAATTTGGACCAGGCTAACCTTGAACGGATTGGAGTATTAGTTGGTTCGGGAATCGGTGGCATTCAAACATTGGAAAACCAAAAAGAGGTATTGGAAAAAAAAGGACCCCGTCGGATTAGTCCTTTTCTCATTCCTATGTTGATCATTAATATGGCTTCTGGAATGGTTTCCATGCGCTATGGGTTGCAAGGCCCCAATACTTCGGTTGTAACCGCATGTGCCACAGGAAATCATTCAATCGGAGACGCCATGCGTTTAATCCAGAACAACAAAGCGGATATCATGATTGCAGGTGGCTCAGAAGCCTCCATTACCCCGCTAGGATTTGGCGGCTTTTGTTCGATGAAGGCTCTATCTACCCGTAACGATGAGCCAGAGAAAGCCAGTCGTCCCTTTGAAAAAGAACGGGATGGTTTTGTTATGGGCGAAGGCTCTGGCGTCGTAGTGCTCGAAGAGTTGGAACATGCGAAATCTCGGGGGGCTGATATTTTTGGTGAAGTGGTCGGTTATGGAATGACAGCCGATGCTTATCATATGACGATGCCCGAACCGGAAGGCAAAGGCGCTCTCAAAGCCATGCAATTGGCCCTGGAAGATGCGCAAATCAATCCAGAAGAGTTGCACTACATTAACGCTCATGGAACTTCAACTCAGTACAATGATAAATTCGAAACCCAAGCGATTAAATCCTTGCTCTCGTCACGTGCCAAGGAGGTCCCTGTCAGCTCTACCAAATCCATGACGGGGCACTTATTAGGTGCCGCAGGAGCGATCGAATTTATCGCAGTGCTGAAGGCCTTGCAGGAGGGCGTTGTTCCTCCCACGATCAATTATGAAACTCCTGACCCAGAATGTGATCTGGATTACGTTCCGAATACCGCCCGTGAGACTCCAATTAAAACCGCTCTCTCGAATTCATTTGGTTTCGGTGGACACAACGCGGTATTGGCCGCTCGACGGTTCGAATAAGTCTCCCATAATAACGCGATTGAGAAGGGCGTAGCTTTTTGGGTTGCGCCCTTTTTTTAAGACATTCTTAGCCTCTTTGATTTGATCCTTTTTATTTTTCTTCTATACTTAAATCTATACCATGAGATGAAAATTATTCTATGATCGTTTCCCGTATCATGAGAAAATCGCATTTGATTCAAAAAAAAGTTCGTAAAAAAAGTACGAAACAAAGGCAAAATAAACGGCGCATCCTTTGTCTTGATTGCGAATACTATTACATTACATGGGATCAAAACTTTCCCTATGGATGCCGGGCGATGGGGTTTAAATCCCATAAAGCCCCTTGCTTCACTGTGAAAGAAAGCTCGGGGATGGAGTGTCAGATGTTTATCTTGAAATCCAAAAAAAGAAATACATCCTAAGTGGAAATGGCAGTTGTAAGAATTGACTCTTGTAAAGGCTTCGTGTGAAATAGGTGTACCATGTTTTCTATCATTTTGAAGGAGAATAATAAAGCAATGAAAGCAACGAGAAAAAAATCACAGATTTCTTCCAGTTTCCTGCTTTGTTGCGTGATCTCGCTAGGTGTTCTTGCGGGATGTGCAACCAGCAAGATGTTTAGTACAAAGTACGATCCCATCCCAGGGGATGCCGTAGCCACCATCCAACCATATAACGAAGAAATCGCAGCGGTGATTAACGAATTATTAGAAGAATCCAATATCCGAGTGGTACAAAACGCGGATAAGAATGCTTCCAATTTTTTAGCAAAAATTGATTACGATATGGAACGTTATAATAGTTTTTTATCTTCGGGTGATCCTTTAGAGTACACGAATCAAGGCTATGGAAATACATATACAACTGTGTTTGATACTTTCAATATCCCTGAGCCAGGGGGTGGTGTTTTTACTTATAACATCGAAACTCGGTTTAAATTCCCGAACCTCCGCGAATATACGTGTCCTACGATCAAAACTCATGATCCTAACGAAACAGTCGATATGTTTTGTCTTTTGGCTGCCCAAGGCTTGCAGTGGATCAAAGAGGGGGAGCGAAAACGAATTATAGAACTAAGACGAGGCGTGTCCGTGAATACAGTCGCCGAATTAGAACAACGTCTTTTTGGTACCCCCGACCAAAAGCGTGAAAAGGAATTAAAACCTATACCAAAAAGAGTGGTTAAAGCTGGTGAAGAACCTCCTACCACCCCCTCTCCTCCTTCTGTCAGAACTCAACCTCAGCAAACAGCACCTTCGGCCCCAGAGGCTCCGATTGAAAGCAAAACCCGCTATATCCTCATGTCGGATAATTCAGCCTGGATTCTTGATTCCGAGGATAATCAGTTGAAACTTTACAAACATAAAGACTTTATTTCCTCTGAGGACCCTACACTGGAAGGTGAACAGGTCCAGCAATGGTTTAACGAGAATTTGCAAAACTTTGAAGGAATTTATCCATATCAAGATGGATCTGTGCAATTCGGAGAGGAGAATAATCTTTTAAATGATATGGTGAATAAGATTCTCCAATAAATCATCACGATGGGGCTAACCCACTAGTTGAAGGAAAGGTTTTATGACACAAAAAAACTACTTTATACTTATGAATGATAATACGGCCTGGGTGTTAGAGGCCAATCTTGGAGAAGAGTTATTACTTAAACTTTACCGTCAAATCGATTGGATCAATGGGAAAGATTGTGTGCTCTCGGGTGAGGCGGTAAACAATTGGATTGAGCAAAGTGGTTCTGATTTGGAAATCATATTCCCTATTGAGAATAACTCAGTTCACTTCAATGAAGATAATATGCTGGAATATAGCGAACTGCTTGATGACATTCAATAATTGAAGAACCGCGCTAAAAAAACGTTTCGGGCGGGAAGGTTAGACTCATCCCGCCCGTTTTTCGTATCTTTTAATAAACTAAAATGTATCCCATTTCTTGACACGTACAGGTTCATCACCAGGGACTGTGATCTGGTATACATTTCCGCTCGTACCAGAGGGTCCGCTGGAGCGAGTCGTCAAAGCATAGAGTTCTCCTTCGTGGTCTTCCATAAATCCTAATATTCGCATGCCTGGAGAATCACCGGTCACTTCTAACTCATGCATTGTCCATTCGTTTGAATCTTCTTCCAACAAAAACATCGAGCCATTGTAATCTCCAAACACATATTTCCCGTATAAGCTGGAATAGCGCTTTCCACGATACACATATCCACCCGTAACCGAAATCCCTACTCTGTGGCTATACTCTGCAATTGGAAGAATTTTCCCGGAAGTATCACAATCACGCGGTGGATTATAACAATGGCTTCCTTCCATCACACGCCATCCGTAATTGCCCCCCTTTTCAATAATATCGATCTCTTCCCATTCATTTTGGCCGACGTCTCCACAGAACAAGCGGTTATTGCCTTCAAAATCAAAAGAAAACTTCCAAGGATTCCGCAAACCATAAGCCCAAATTTCATCTCGCCCTTCAACACCGACAAAAGGATTATCTTCCGGCACTTCGTAAGGGGCTTCCCCATCTACATCGATACGCAGAATCGAACCAAGAAGCGTGTTCAAATCCTGCCCATTTCCAATATTTCCATGCTGATCGCCAGCACCGCCGCCATCTCCTAAGCCTACGTAAAGCATTCCATCAGGACCAAAAACAATGTGACCGCCATTATGATTCCCTTCCGGTTGATCAATCCGCATGATGACGCGTTCTTGATCTGCTGCTTGAGTGGAATCATCCTCTGAAACCATATATTCAGCGAGAATGGATTGATGGTTGCCCTTCCCCCCAGGGGCAGAATAATATACATAAAACCTCCCGTTGGATTCATACTGGGGATGAAACGCCAACCCCAGCAATCCACGTTCATCATATCCCGTGTTTAAGTTTACTAATTTGTCGGAAATATCTAAAAACGGAGTAGAGAATTGCTCTCCATCCTCAATAACATAAATCTTGCCCACCTGATCTACCACGAAGAGACGTTCGTTTCCATCTCCGGCATGTGAACCAGCCAACGGCGCTGTATAACCAGACGCAATTTCTTCCAATTCGATAGCAGGAACCTCTTCCTGAGCCTTCGATGACAAATTCAACATTCCTACGATTAGAGATACAAACACAATACTTTTACTCATACTTTCTTCCTACCTCTTAATGGTTTTATTTCTGCTTTTTCTTTGAGATGAGATTTTTATAGTCAACCGTGTGGGTTTTATATTGCGCTCGGGTCATACCCATAGTATAGTCAATTCGTTATTCAAAACCAATTAGGGTATGTACATGTCATGATCGGTTAGGTTTGACATTCATACTGATCAACACACGAATACTGTTAAATAATGAACGAGGACGAGAAAAAAGACAAACTTGCTCGAGTTGAATTTTATGTTGAACTTGAGAACTACGGCGAGGCGTTAATCTTACTGCGCCAAATGGAAACTGCTGATCCAGAAAATCTCAGTGTTTTATGTAAACTCGCGAGCTGCTTGTTGAAAATTGGTGAATTCGAAGAAGCCCGTGATTATTTGGCAAAAGCCGAAAAGATTGATCCAAATAATATCAGAATTACATTGCTCAAAGAGCAACTTAACGAAGTCGCTCCCCCAGAAGAAGGGGCTCACGTTTCACCTTCCCCTCTACAAACCCCGCACTTCGAGTATAAAAATAAGAAAAAACATAAAGCCATTCGTAAGAAAGTATGCCCCAATTGTAACAATGACGTAGAAAAATCTTCCAAAATTTGCGGTTATTGCGGTCATCATTTCCGTAAAGATGTCATAAAACAAATCGCAATCATGTTCGTGCTTGTGGTTGCGATCGCCTATTCATTCAGTATCGTGGTTAAATATATTTTCCATGGTCCCCAAGAAGAAGCAGAGATTCAAAATCTCGCGGGAGAAAATGGACAAATTATCGAAATCTCCAACCTGGACTGGGAATGTTATGGCAACTCCATCATCCGAAACCGGGGAAAGGGGTATTCAACCTGGATCGAAGGCAAGTTAAAAAATGCTTCATCCCATACTCTCGACAAAGTGAATATCAGCATTCATCTCTGGGGAAAGACGTATGAATCAACCTTCACCTGGATCGATTTATACAATTTAAACCCAAGCCAAGTCATCGCATTTTCTTTCCCCAACGTCCTTTCCCCCTATTATGCGTATCGTTGCGAAATCCGGATCAATGAGATTCTTCTTTCCCAGAACGAAGAAACAACAAATAGCACGATCGATATTTACACGCCTAACAGCAACCATTTTTCCACTTATACGTTCTTATCCGAGGATGGCAAAGTCATCAAGGAAAAAGAACCCTTTGCAATGGCGCTTCGTAAACAAGAATCGTCGCCGCAACAACGATTTTGGAACGTTTTACTCTTTTTGCGTTATTTGTTGTTTAGTTTTCTCTCCATTTTTATCGCTGCCAAGCTGGTAGACTGGGTGGAACCCAATCCCTACATGATCGATGATACGAAAACTCGATTGGTCTCCTCCGCTGCGTTCGCAGCGGCCATGGTCGGTATCAACTTGGGCAGTCGTTTTGTTTTAGCACTCATTCCGGGTTTTATTGTATTTTTAGGGAATATTTTCTTCTTTTTCCTTAAAATCTTTCTCTTTTTCTTCTTTTTCAAGAAAGAATTCCTCCAAACTTTATTCCTCATTATTTTCTATTTTTGCACTGTTCTCTTTTTCGAATCCTTCACCCAATGGGTATATAATCTCCTCTTCGGATAACACGCATAAGTCCTTGTCCCCTATCGAAACAGTAATGGCTAACTTTTTATATTCTAATA
>CAYQOX010000059.1:0-21868 GCA_964419335.1 uncultured bacterium
TTGGTCTTCCCCTTGTTTTTCGTTGTTCATTGCAAACCTCCTTATACTTTTCTAAATACAAATGAGAAAAAATGGGTTATACTTTCTTGCTTTATTTTAACTTTTTTGAGAATCACTTCCTATGAGGGAGTGAGATTTTCTTATTTTGATCCATGACAATAGCAAACATACAGCGGTTTAAATCTTCCCAAAATTTCTTTTTACGATATTCCAAGATTATGCTTATTCCTAGGCGATGCAATATAGAGCGTATGCTTTCATCCAAGTGATTGACGATGGCGATAATAGGACAACCCCGGTAATTGTCACGAATCCAACGTACCAGATATTTATCTTCAACCTGGGAATCCCGGCTATCCCATACAATAAAAGAAGGGAAATGGCTCGTACCATGATTTTTCAATTGCAAAATATCCGGCAAAAAATAATATCCTTGAAATTGATTATGGCTATTTCGTTTTATTTGCGTAATCAAAGAATCATCCTTTGTAATACAATAAAAATGATGTTTATAGATGTTCATGCAACAGACCAACCCACTACCGTTTAATATTGGAAAGAAAGAATTTAAGTGGAGTACTCATCTTTCTTTTAATTTCTATTTAGCAAGTAGAGTGCCAACAATTGCAAGGAAAGATTTCGCGGTTTATTTTTTTGAAACATTTTCTTTTTGGGCAAGAAAAAAACGTTTCAACGATCTCTTATAGAATGACTTAAGTTAGTTTGTGCTATAAAAACCTTCTCATCCTATTCACGTTATGGTTGAAATCTTTTACAATTCTTGCTATGAAATCTTTTTTACAATAATGAGTGTAGCCGAACGGATTACAATCGTAGAGAAATTAATATGAAAGAAGATTTATTCCCACCCCATCATAAAGAAGATTCTATACGATTGCGTATCCTCGTGGTTGACGATGAGGAGGTGATTCGTTCTTTATTTACCAAGATTTTGAAGAAGAAAGGGTATGAAGTTATAACAGCTCAATGTGGAAAAGAAGCAGAAAAGATTGTGAAAAAACGGCCGCTCGATATTGCGCTGCTTGATTATAACTTACCCGATGAGACCGGGATAGAATTAATGGAACATTTGCGTAGATGCCGGCCGGAACTCTTATTTCTAATCATCACCGGCTTTGGTACGATTGAGCGTGCAGTGGAAGCGATGCAGCGAGGGGCTTGGGATTTTATTGAAAAGCCGATCACCAGCGATATGCTGTTGCAAAAATTAGATCGTCTTAAAGAAATTTGCCAACTGCGTCGTGAACAAAATTTTCAGCATAAAGTTTCACATGGAAATTTTTTGTTTCCCGGCGTCGTAGGGCCTTCCTCCGCGATGAAACCTGTCTATGAAGCCATTTTACGTGCGGCTGATAATGAACTTCCGGTTTTGATCGAAGGAGAAACCGGCAGCGGCAAAGAGTATGTTGCCGAAGCCATTCACTTGAACAGCAAGAGAATGAAACAACCCTATATTATTTTGGATTGCAATGCAACCCCAGAATCCCTCTTCGAGTCGATCTTATTTGGCTCAACCAAAGGAGCTTTCACAGGGGCGATGGAGAGAAAGGGGCTCTTGCGCGAGGCTCATCAAGGAGATTTGTTTTTGGACGAAGTGGGAGAGATTTCTATGGAAATTCAGCCCAAACTATTACGCTGTCTGGAGACGAAGCGCTTTCGCCCTGTGGGAGGCTCAAAAGAAGTAGAGAGTGATTTTCGCATTTTATGCGCGACGAACCGGGATCTAAAGAATGAGACCATGCGGGGGTACTTTCGTACGGATCTTTTTTACCGTATTTCGGCACAAAGAATTCGTGTTCCACCCTTGCGTGAACGTCCCTCAGATATCCCAGGACTTATTCAGCACTTTTTAAAAGAGATCGCAGCCCAACATAAGAACCAAGAGAAAGTCTTGACTCCCAATGCATTACACCGGCTGATGTCGTATTCCTGGCCGGGTAACATTCGGCAGATGAAGTTCACCATCGAGTCTGCCTATTTCAACACACCCGGAGATGAAATCGATGAGGGGGATATTCTCTTAGATCAAGAGCCCCAACCTGTGGTTGCGGATCAGGGGCTACCTGTGAATTTGGATGTAGAAAAAGATTTCAAAACATTTCGGGAAGATGCTATTTTGAGTTGTGAACGTATTTATGCCTGTTGCCTCATGCAGCGAACCAAGGGAGATATGCGAACCGCTGCCCAAGAAGCCGGCTTAACCCGAGAATCGCTTTATCGGGTATTATCACGTTGTGGAGTTTCACCTGCGGATTATCGTGAGGAATAAGGTTTAGCACAAATGTGCACGTGGTCGCAAGAGCCTAGGTTGTCTAATTTTTTAAGCACTCACGGCTTTTTCGGCTTCTTTCTTTTCAATACAAGGTAAATAAATGTGGAAAGAAGTACCCTCATTGGGTACACTTTCGACTTCGATCCACCCTTTGTGATCTTCAATGATCCCATAAGCGCTGGCTAAACTTAGACCGGTTCCGGATTGTGAGTCTTTGGTCGTGAAAAAGGCATTATAGAGGGAAATCCTGTCTTCCTCTGACCATCTCGTTTCCCAGGCGACCCGGGAGGCAGCCGCGAGAAAGAGTAGGAGGGCAATAAACAGCAAAGATAATAAAAGTGGAGAAACTTTTTGGGTTGAGGTATTCATTATCTCAACGATTTAGGATTTATAGTTTTTCGCATTTTAACAATTTATTATTCCAATTTATACAAACGAATCTCATTGGTTTCTTGAGGCGTTGCCACCTCAGCATAAACCCACAGTTCATTTTCCACATACATCCAATGAGAATAGCGCCAGGTGGAAAAATGGGGTCCCGGAGTATGACTGCGTACCAAGGGTGAATCTGGTGTAAGATCGATGATGTTGTGTAAGTCAAAGGTATACCCCACTCCCGTCGCCAGGTTATAGACTGGATCGTACCATGAGAGATGAGAGCCTTCATAAAAGAATAAATACCCCACGCCTAAAGGAATTACACACGCCGGCCGCACAAAGAAATTATGCCAGCCCTCTAAATCCATAATAGGCTCATACGGGTTGCCCACGGGGGACCAAGTTTCTCCGTTTTCACTGCGAAAATGAAAAATTCGTTCCGAGCGGCGGGTATAACCGATTAAGTAGGCATGATAGGCTTCCTCGGCGTAGAGAATGAATGGATCTTTGTATTCCAGAGGGATAATGTCGCGATCGTAGGATTTTTCCAGCGGTTCGATAACGGGCCGGGCTGTATCGGGGTCAAATTCTTTTGGATGATCGACATCATCCAACTTGATGATTGACCAGGGGCCCTCTTTCCAAGGGCCGCAAAGATAGAGTTTGAACTGTCCGCTGTGAGGATCGAGAAGTAAAGAGGGTCGCTCGAATCCACGCAAGGGAATCGAATCTGCATGGATAGAATGCACCTTTTGAAAATCGACTCCATTGTTACTACGCAGCAAGCGAATTTCATAGCCCCGTAATCCCCGAGGGCGTTCAGGAGAACGCATGCGGCACGCCATCCAAAATACACCTGACGAATCCCGTACCAGCGAAGGCGCTCCCGCCCACCATTCCGGGGCGATGGTGTCAGGTTGTAGGATGACAGTATGTTCTTTGAATTTCTCCGCGATCGAGCCGAAAACATCATCAATTTGAGGCGGTACAAATTCACGAGTAGGTTTTTCGGCTGCAAAGGGGATTGTGGTAAAAGTAAGTAAAATGATCAAAAAAGGAAAGAAACGTGTATATAACATACATTTCATTATATAAAACTCTCCGATTCAAGAAAAAATGAAAATTATTTACATCTTCTCACAGATCGAGAAAAAAGGTCAATAGTACCTTAACTAGAATGAAAAATCGATGTTACTGAGTGGGTTTTATCAGGTTCTATCTTACTTGGATTCTTTATTGGTTGCTATAAGAGAGTATCAAATAATTGGATGATCCGCTGAGCCGTCTTTTCCCAATGATACTTTTTAGCATGTTCCAAGCCTTTAAGAGAGTATTCTTTCCAGACGGATTCTTTCTTCAAAATTGTATACAAAGATTGAACCATAGATTGAGGGTTTATAGGGTCGAAGTGGAGGGCGGCTTCGCCTGAGACTTCACCCAACGAGGTCGTCGAAGAACATAGTACCGGTGTTCCACAAGCCATCCCTTCAAGCACCGTTAAACCGAAACCCTCAATCAAAGAAGGATTTACGAACGCATAAGCGGCTTGATAGAGTGAAACCAGTTCCTCGTCGCTGACATAATTCAAAAAGTGGATTCTCTGCTCCAATTCGAGTGTGTGGACGGTTTTGTAGATATCGTGATCGTTCCAACCACGGCATCCGACAATCACAAGACAAACCTCATGATCCTGACTCCTAGTTAGATAAGAGGAAAAAGCCTGGATGAATTGCTTTAAATTCCGTCTTGGACTCAAGGTGGTAACGATCAATAAGTATTTGGCAGAGTAGAGTTGATATTTCTGCGCTAAAGAAGCGGCTTGTGATTCACGATCAGAAATAGGATAAAAACGCTCATGTTCTACTCCATCTTCGATAACCGCGATTTTCTCTGCGGCTTGGGGATAATGGGATCGTATTTGGTCTGCAGAATAGTGGGAACCGGTAATGATTTTAGTTGAATGCTTGATCGCCCGGCCAATGAGCCATCGGCATAGGAGAGCATCTCGTTTGCGGCAATAGTGGGGGTGGGAGATAGGGATGATGTCGTGTAGGGTTGTTACGTTTGTGCAAAAATCCACTGGCTTGGGAACGGTGACATTATCAAACGAAACAAAGATACGGGGTCTGTATTGTTGAATAATTCGGGGTAAATCGTGGAGCATCCATAGGATTCTGGAGCGCCGTTTTGTTTGTATATAGTGCCAATGGGAGGGAATCTCTTTCCAGCGGGTTTTCCAATTTTCATCTCGATTCATATATTGGGGAATGGTGGACGGGATTTTATTCTCAATAAGAAGATAGGTTCTTTCAGCATCGTGTTGAATGAAATACTTCAATACTTGGGCGGTATAAGTTCCAAACCCCCCTGTGGTCGGAAGAAAACTAATATCGATGGCAATATCGTATTGTGTGTTCATGTTCAACTCGTGATGTTTCAGCAAAATCTACAAGCGATGAAGAACGCCTGGGTTTTATGTTATTTCTCGTTGTGTTGATGTAAGTAGGGAGCATCGACACCGATTTGATAGGCTTTTTGCGTTGAATCGTAATGGATAGTGGGATCTTGGATATTGTGAACCTGCAGCTCCTGATCATTCAATCTATACCGATCTCTCCCAGTGAGATCCCAAAAGAAACCAAAAGTAGGCCATACGTTGCGAATCGATTGTTGTCTTTCGTTCAGGGCGAAACCCAAGCCTTGTCCATTTCTCAAGGTGTATTGATCATCCCCTCTTTTATCAATCATCATGGCGACAGAATTGGTGAGGCTATAGCCAAAAGAAGCATTTTTGGCTTCATAGAGGTCATCTCCATATTCATTGACGAAAATGCCCAGGGATAAATCCGACGCCGCCCCGCCTACCATATAGTGAGAAGCGTTGATCTGATCGTTTCCCGTGGCATCGTACGCGAGCCCGCATGCCTGATGGGCAGCAGAGCCTAAAGCGTACCATGAATTCTGGTAGAGATCATCTCCCTCCAAATCTGAAAGTATCCCGATTCCAAATCCATAGCCTGCCCCTTGAGCGAAAACGCTCGCTTTGTAGAGGTCATTGCCGCTTTTATCAATCAATAAGCCGATCCCTCCGTTGAATGAATAACCTTTTCTATAAGGGCCAAACAACCCGCTGCCAAACCCTTGGCTGGCGCTGCTATTTTGTTCGGGCAGCTGAGAAGAAGCATAGATCACCGGTGTCGCTTCCGCGATATATTCATCGTTACCCTCTAAATCTAGCAATAATCCAACCCCTTTCATCGAGCCGAAACCTTGGCTTTTATAATAAGAACGGTAGGTATCCGAACCTTCGGCATCAATCAGCATCGCAATTCCCCACTCGGAAGCTCCCAGTCCATGGGATTGAATCTCATAATTTGTGTTTCCGGAAGCATTGTAGAGGAGCGAAACCCCGGCGAATGAATAACCAAAACACTGGGAATTTCCCTCGTAGGTGTCATCGCCTTCGCCTAAATCCAACAAAGCCGAAAACCCGAAAGCCGAGGAGGCCGAGCCCAGCCATTGTTGTTCGCTTTTATAGTGGTCTTCTCCTCCCATGTCGATCGTGATCGAAAAAGGCGTGGTCGCATCGGCAATCGAATATTGATTGATGTATTGGTCGTTGCCATACATGTCGAGCAGAAATAAGGGAGGCGATTGTAAATCGTAATAATCGTCGGATAGCTCTGAGGAAATAAGTATGGAGCCAAACGGGGTAGAAACTTCGAGATTCTCGGTAAATTGAAGAGATTGGTTTTCTATTTTTTCCAGAAATTGGGACAAAAAATGAGCGAATTCCGCCGCGGCTAAATAAAGAGCGCGTTGGTCAAATTCATGATTAAATGTATCGAGTCGTTTGATATCTTCAGGTGATAAAGAATCAGAAAAATAAGAGTCAAAAAGACTGGCTAGGCTCATATCCTGGGGGACGCTTTTTCGGGCTCGTTTAAGCCAGGGCCATGCCCGGGTAATGCATTGCATGAGTTCGTAGATGAGAATCCGTCCTGAATTGGATAATTTAGCATAGAGTCCCCCCCATTTTTCCTGGATTTCTTGGGAAAGTTCATTTTCCATAAGATTTTCTGCTTTTAACAAGGTTTCAACAAAATCTTCTTCAGAGGAATTTGTAGTCCATGAATAGGAGGTGTCATATTCAATCCGTTGATTACTAAAAATTGACATATTGACAAGATAGCCAACGAAGAAAGTTGAGGGGTAATTGGCTATATGCTGCGACAAATTCTTTTGCATTTCGACGGCTTGAAAAGGATGTTGGATCAATAGTTTGTGAAAGGGAAGGAGTTCGACCGAAGAACTAAATTCAATCCTGTCTGGATTGATTGTAACATCGGAGGGTGTAAGTTCCATTTGTGCTAAAAACTTTTGGAAGGTATGCTCCAAAGAAAAATCATTTTCTCCGTCTTGAGCCATCGCAGAAATGCCGAATAATAAAAAAAGAAAAATCATCTTCCCTTTATTGTTTAGGAGTGTCCGTGAATTTATTGCACATGGTTCAGAAAAAAGTTTCATCATATAATCGTCATTCTATTGTGGTTATAAGTTTACTGGTGTTTTTTATCCTGATCATTTCAGTTGAACAATGGTTGAATTATCGTGAATTACAGAATTATATAGGAAACTATGCCTATTCGGATAGTTTCGCATTACGAACCCTTGGTCGATATAACCAATATATTGGCGAAGTCGTCGATGTAAAATGGAACGCGTTTCCTAACCAAGAAGAGGACATTGAGGGATTTCAACCTCGGTTATTGATCGCTCGTGAAACCACCTCGGGGGTTACAGAAACACAATGGTGGTGCGCTTATCTCTTTCAAATCAAAGACCGCCCTCCCAAGAATTACACGCCTACTCCTTTCCCGGAACTTAATCTGGTAGAGGGATCTTGATATAGTGATTCTCTCTTGGAATCGTGAATAATGGTGGAAATACACCACCAAATGACCAAGCCAAAAAAGAGGCCAATGAAATTTAATAAAATATCGTTAAAATCGAGCACCCGGTTTGGCATCCAGGATTGGATCCATTCATCGACAATACAGGCGAGTGCACTAAAAGCGAGGGCTGTAAATAGAGTTCGCGGGAAGGCCAAGCAGAGTAAGAGGGTCAGAATGATAAATTGAGGAATGTGAATGTATTCTGTGGTTAATAGAACGAAATGATTTAAAATGAAAAACGTTAAACCAAATCCTATCATACCTACCAGTATCTCATGATAGCGGGGGAATTTGACCCATATCCGAAAACCAAGCAGAAGAACAAAGGCGAGAGCAAAGATCCCCCCGATCAAAAAAGTGTAGGTGTTAAATTGTTCCCACCCATTTTCCCCAATATAGTTGGCGATACTTTGGCTGACGGCATTGGCCGCGAGAGCACAGATAATGAAATAGAATAAGGCCAATGATGAGAAAAGATAAGTTTGTTTGGCTGCCATGATTTTATCATTGAAGATACGCTCGTTTTTATGAGAATGGAGGTATCAAGGAATTCGCCATAATGAATCTAATCCCGGTAATTATGGAAAAGCGCGTCACATTTCCCACAAATGGGGGATTGATCTTTAAAGAATTGATTCTCGGCGTTTGAATTCCAGATCATTCTAATGGAAGAGTTTTCCTTTGACAAGCCGCCAATGGAGTGGCCTCGCAAATTGCAGCATGGAGTGCAGGTGCCATCGATAGTGATGTACAAACTATCATCCGTTTTCATGCATACGCGATCATAATGGGTCGCCCAACGAAGCGGAAGGGACTGTTGATTAAGGGTCCGAATCGGAACTCCCCATTCTTTCCCGAATTTTGTAAGTTCCGATAAAATAGCTTGTTCGGTTTCCCAATCCATACGTTCGAAGGTTGTTCCCGGAAATTTTTGTAATCGAACCAGATTCATCGATCCATGGTTATATTCGCTTAGTAAGCGAATATACATTTTGAGATCTTCTCTATTTTCTTCCAAAACAATGCTTTGCAAGATCAAAGGAGTTTTGCTTGCGAGTTCCTTATTGGCCAGATAGGCTTGGATATTCTTATGGATTTTTGGTGAGGGAGGATGCAAGACATCTTTCCACTGGGTAGACCAGGCATCGCTTTCCGGCCAGCAGTCCACGGAGACAGTCACCGCTGAGACATTGAGTTCAAAGAGGCGGGTTTGGGTTTCTTGATTGAGTAAGACTCCATTGGTGGTAAAGCGGACATGGGTTGAAGGCCAGATTTGATGAGTCAAATGGATCATTTCAAAGATGTGAGGATGCATGAGAGGCTCGCCCCAGCCCGTGAGAACTAAATGTTTGGGGGGAGGATTCTTTTTGAGCAGCTGTTGGAATAAGTCAAAAGGGAAATCCTGTTTAGGGATGGTGCCCAATGTATGGGGACACATGGTACATTTTAAATTACACGCGTTGGTGAGTTCAATTTGAATTTCATTCGGGTAGGTGGATTTCGTCTTACAGAACAGACGAATAAATTTGATTGTTTTTTCCAAAGTGGTTCGCATTTGTTTCTACTGTGCTAATCGCTTGGTTTGATCTCGAAAAAATAAATTGGCAAAGACTTTTAAATCGTTGGTGAAACTCGAAAAGGAACGATACGATTTTAAACGGTACCATATTAACGAGGGACGTAAATAAAAACTACGATAAGCGTATTCGCATAATTCCTGCAGACGCTGCTGATCGAGATGAGGGTAGGAGATCATGCTTTTCCCCAAGGGATTGATATCATCTTGGTCATTGATGAGAATCCCACTTTCTTTGGCTTCATTGTAAAACGGGGTTCCTTTAAAAGGGGTGGCGACGGCAAACATTACATGATGCACTTTCAATCGCTTGAGTTCTTCTATGGTATGATAGATGTCCTCTTCAGTCTCTTCAGCAGAGGTGCCAAACATAATATTAATTTTTGGCTCAATCTTGTAGTGTTGCAAGAGAGGAACCGCTTCATAGAAGGTGGATAAATCTAAGCGTTTATTGATTCGATTCAATAATTTTTGGGAGAGGGTTTCGATGCCAATATCAACACTAATACACCCGGTGCGGGATAAGGCTTCGACGACTTCTTCATCGTCGAGAAAATCTGGCCGGGATAAACATCCCCAATCCAGTTTCAAGTCTTCGATCCCCTTGCATATTTCTAAGGTTCTTTGTTTAGAAGCCAAAAATTGGTCATCCATCACCATAACCGAAGGATAACCGGCTTGTTTGATTGTTTGAAATTCTTCAATCACCCGTTGGGGGTTTGCGTAAACCGCGCGGGGTTTTTTCCCATTCCATGAATTCCGATATTCCATCTCACGAGAAAAACTCACTGAATTGGGAACACAATAAGAACATGGGAAAGGACATCCACGCGAGGTAAGCATGGTAGCAACCGGTTGGCGGGGAAATTTGGCATTAAGGTAAGATTGAGAGATCCGCTTGATCGTTGGGTGGAAGTGAAAATCGAAAGGGATATCGTCGATGGAAAGAAAATCATGGGTATGGGGATAATGTTTGATCTCGCCGCCTTCATTACAGCTCACACCACTTTTTTGTCCTTCGAGGATGAACTGAACCATGTTTTTTTCCACTTCACCACGAAAGACAAATACGCGCTCGGAATGTTCTCTGCCGGCGTTTATATATTCTTCTGGGACCCGGGTGGGTTCAGGCCCGTGGATCAAGAGAGGCACGGAGAAACGTTCCAGCAATGAAGGAATATAGCTCAGATCGATAGGTTTGGCGAGAATGACCGAGTGTAAAATTAAAGCGCGCGGATTTAATTGAGAAATGGTGTTAAAAAAAGAGTCCGGCTCGAGATCGTCAATAACGGCGCTAACGACATCGCTCTCAATCCCATGCTTTTTGAAATAAGAAATCATGTAAAAGTTCGCCAAATCGGGCAATGGGTAGAGCATATAACTACAGCCGGCGAAACGTTCTGGAATATGACGTTTATCTTTCACCGGGGGTTCGATAAATACAACCGGTCTTTTCTCTATCATCTTTAACAAACTCCAGTCGTGTCCTTCATGGTTACGCTTTTTTTAGGTTTTGTGTTTTTAGAAAACACGGTACGGGTTAGCGCGATCACCGATTTGGATAGACCTTTAATATATTGGGGAGTTGGATTACAGAGGAGCCGTTTTGAATAGGACCATAAGGTTGAGGGTTTAAAATAGAAATCTCTTAATATTTTTCTCTGCCATTTTACCAGTTCGTTCTCACTGAGGCCGTAGGGAACAAAAACAGGATTTAAGAGATTCATTTGCGTCCAGTCGTTTTCAAATTGTCCGAAATCATGGGCATATTTGGAGAGAGGGGAACCGGGAAAAGGCGTCATACAAGTAACACTAATATCGGCAAAAGGTAACTTTTGCGTTAATTCATAAGTGGCTTGCAAACTCTCTTGGGTTTCTCGGGGATGACCCACGATAAAGAAACCTTTGGCGGCGATGCCGGTTTTAGCCGTGTTCTTTATTCCCGTCTCAATTTCGTCCAAGGTGACTTTTTTGGATTCATGATCAAGTATTTCTTGGGAGCCGCTCTCAATACCATAACTAATGTGCCAGCATCCCGCGCGTTTCATCAGGGAGAGTAGATCAGGTTTGGCTAAATTGACACGGCTGTTGCAAGCCCAGCTCATCTTAAGATTCCGTTCCAATAGAAGATGACAAAAGCGCTCTACATTCTTGCGGTAAACCATAAAAGTATCATCTTCGAAGGTTACATCCCAGATCCCAAACTTTTTATTAAGATGCTCAAAAAGATCGGCCATATATTCAGCCGAGTGGGTGCGAATTTTTTGGCCAAAAACGCTAGTATCGCAAAAACTGCATTCAAAGGGACAGCCCCGAGAACTCACAAAAGAGGTTGAGGGCATTTTCTTTACTTTGAAATATCCGGGGGTATATTTGTCCGGAAATCCTGGAAGTAAATCCCACGCAGGGAAGGGGAGGGAATCCATATCTTGAAACATGGGGCCGGGGGGAGTTTTTTGAATGGTGTTTGTATGGGAATCCCGGTAAGCGATGCCGTGGATGTTATGAAAATTACGATTACCGTTTTCAACCATTTCTAAAATCTGAAGTATGGTGTTTTCTCCCTCATGAATCGCTGCCATATCAAACGAGGGACATTCTTCCAAAGTCCCTTCTGGAAAAGCGGTCGCATGAGGGCCGCCAAGGACGACGACAGTATCTGGCCATTCATCTTTTATTAATTGAGCAAAACGATGGGCGGGAAACGTGGTGAGCGTCGTTGTTGAAAAACCAACAGATTTCGGATTGTATGCCTTTAAACGCTGGAAAGATTCTTCTTGACCAAGACCTTCCGCTGCCGCGTCAATCACTGCGACCGAATAACCCGATTTCCGGGCTAGGGCGGAGAGAATTAAGAGAGCCAGGCAGGGTGTACAATTCCCGGAATGAGCGAGTGGACCGTAACGCTCTTCCAGACTAACAGGTGGGGTCATGAAGACCATGGTCGTTCGTTCCATCGTTTCCTCTTCCCATTTCATTGACTTTATGAAAAAGATGGTATAGCGTTATAAAAAATCGAACAAGTAGAGAATGGTTGATTAAAACTATGTATCCTATCCCTGGCCATTTAGGAATGAGCATTGCCGGTTCCTACTTAACCCGGCTTCCTTACACCCCCGCTATACTCGCGACCTTTATTGTAGATGTAGGCGATAAAATATTAAAGGATGTATTGGACGTCGCCCCTTACGGACGGTGCTGGATGCATACCTTGTTGGTGGTGGTTGTGTGTACTTCGTTGGTTTGGTATTGGAAGGGGAAAAAGTGGGGGTTGTCATGGTTGATGGGGCATCTATTGCATCTTGTAGGAGATATAGGTTTTATCCCTTGGTTCTATCCATTTATTGATTACCAATGGCCGGATGCTCCGAATGTCGTGAATGCTTCGGTTCAGGGAGTGAAAGAAACCGTGAGCGGTGGGCCTTATTCAGACACGGTGTTAAGTGTATTTAAGGGGAAATTATTGATCCTAGAAGGGATGATCCTATTGCCTGCGGGGGTCATGGCTTATCAAAAAGAGAAATTAAGTATGCGTTGGAAAGTTAGTTTATTAATCATCCTTTTTGGGGCGACTCTGTTTCGGCTTTTTTATCATTATCCTGAGATCATCAATTGGCTGAGCCAATATGTAGGGAATTGGGTATATACATAATGAATGATCGTGGTTTGCAGAATTATCATACTACTTTTTTAGTTCCAGTATACAATGCAGAAAACACAATCGAAGAAACATTAGACAGTATAGTTAAGCAATCTATACATGCACCTTATCAAATTATAATTATTGACGACGGTTCCACAGATCAATCGTTTGAGAAAATTGAAATGTGGGGAAACAAGCAAAGAGAGTCTTCTGAATGTCAGTTACTTATGCTGAGACAAGGTCGAGGCGGGGAGGCGGCTGCTATCAATGCAGGCTTAGCCCAAGCCCAAGGTGAGTATGTTGCGTGGGTGGAAAGTGATGTATGTCTCCATGAAAAGTGGTTTGTTGATGTGCTACAAGAATTTCACGATGAGCGTTGCGCAGGAGTGGGAGGATTACTTCTGCCTGCCGAGGATGATCCCGGCTTGGCGAAGATCCTGGGGTACGAAATTGCATTTAAAATGCAATTGGATGGAGAGCATGTTAAACATATCACCAGTGCCAATGCCATCTACCGGAGAGAGATCTTTTCTCAATTGGGAGAATGTACAGTGCATCTAGGCGCTTCGAGTTTTGATTCAGAATATAACCATCGTATACGCGAAAACGGTTGGCTTTTAAAACGCAACCTAAAGGCTATTGCCTGGCATCATTATAAAACCGGCATTACCGATTGTTTCGTAAGAACATTTTGGTATGGATTTCGTCGTCCCAATGTGAAAACCCAGATTCTCTATCAAGCCGATCGCTGGATAGGGCTCTTAGTACTTCTATCAATCCTGGTTCCACTGGCATTGCTCTATGCCGTATTTGATCCCTTTTGGGGATTGCTGATAGCCGCTGGAGGGCTCTTTGCGCATTTTTTTTATGGATGGATTTTATATTACTACTTTCGATATATCCCCTTGCTATGGTCTGGGTTTGTTTTTTGGGTGCGTAATATTACATTTTTCATGGCCTATTCTTTAGGGGGACTTGGTTTACTCTATACGATGTGGATTAGGAAGCAGTGATGAATATTCTCCACATTGTTCCTTATTTTCATCCCACGACTCAGTTTGGAGGTACGCCGGAAGCGGTTTTTTCGCTCGCGAAAGCTCAAGCCATGCTTGGTCATACCCTAACGGTATTAACGACTGATGCGAGTCTCGATGAAACCTACCTGAGCCATGAGATCCAGTTTGAACATACAGCTTCATCTCCTATCGTTGCACGAGCCGCAGTAAATGGTCTTCAGGTTTTGTATATCAAAAATTATTTTCCAACTTTTGCCAAAAAATTCAAATTCTTTACTACGCCGTGGGCACATCCTAAAGTAATAGAAGTGTTACCCCAAAGCCTCGATATTCTTCATTTCCATGAAGTAAATATTCTGGGATATCGGGTTTTCGCTCAATGGGCGGAGAATCAGAAGATCCCATACGTCGTTTCAACCCATGGCTCGTTTTTCCCTCCAACTCATTCCTTTTGGATGAAGAGGCTTCATCGCATTTTTGACGTCTATTGTCAGAGAGGATGGTTTCCGAAATGTGCAGCCTTTTTTACGACCAGCTCTATGGAAGGGAAAACCCTAGAATCGGCATCGATTTCAGCATCCATAATCCATTCCATCCCTTTTGGGCAGCCTTGTTTTGAGGACTCCAGTGAACCACTGCCCTTTGCATTTTATGCAAATCCCTCGCTTCCTACATTGTTATTTTTAGGACGTATCGCGATGCAAAAAGGAATCGAATTAGCCTTTCGCTCTTTTGAATTATTATGGAGAGAGGAGCCGTCGATGCGTTTGTTATTCTGTGGTCCTGATGAAGGCGGGGTGTCGAGACTGCGTAAATGGGCGAAACAAAATCATATCCCTTTTTTCTGTAATGAAGGTGTGAAAAATCAAGCCGGCCTCTATATTTGTCCTCCAATGAGACGCAAACATATCCATGAGCTTTTCAAGGGAGTCGATGTGACTATATGTCCTTCTCCCTATGAATCGTTTGGGCTTTCATTGGTAGAATCGCTGCAATGTGGCGTCCCGGTGGTTGCCACGGATGGTTATGGGTGTTTGGATTTTCTGCCAGAATTTCTTTCCGGTTTGATTTGTATTTCTGAGCCCACTCCCTCGAAATTTAAGCAAGCGATTCAGGGTATCATTCAGGGAAATACAGAGCTTTGGTTTTGCCACCAGGCTTTGTTGCCATCATGGGAAGAAATAGCCTTACGTGTAATCAAGGTATATCAGCAAGCAAGAGACAATTTTTCTAGCTCATCACGAAAGTGAGTCCTTTTTTGGGTGAAAACGCCTTGGGGATGTGTTCTGCTTGTCTCCGCGCGGCCTTAAGGGCCGCTTGCTGCGAAAGCCGCTCCACACAAGCCCCTTCGGCGTTTTGGTTCGATTTATTAGGATTGAAAAAAGTCATAGGTCTCGCTATAGAATTATGTCATGTTTTCTTGTTAATGTATCAAAAAGTACTCAAATATAGGATGAACCATTTTTCTTGAGGTTTTAATGAACAAAGGATAATATTGATTCGAGATCGTTGAAATGGATACTTTCAAAACAAATAGCACTTTGTCATCGTTTTGGTTGAAATTTATCGTGATCTGTTAATGGACAGGGAGACACTTGATCCATGGGGAAAAGAAAAACAAAAAAAAGAAGATATCAAAATAATCAGACGAGCGAACCCGTTCAGTCGCCTGAAGCTAAAAAGACTTCGTTGGAATATCCCCTGTGGTTACGCAAGTTGGTTATGGTGTTGGCTCTGCTTCTTCTCGTTGTGTCCGTACATTATCCTTCTATCTATGCCAAACGTTTGATGGATGATTATCGCTATTACATTTCAAACCCCAATATCCAAGATCCTTCAAGAATACTAAATAATATCCATGAAATTTTTTTCGCTCGCTCTATGGTGCAATTATCCTTTGCTCTGGATATGTCACTTTATCAAGATTTTATGATAGGGGCTCATCTATCCAGTGTATTTTATCATCTGATTAATGTGATCCTTGTATGGATTGTCGTAAATCAGTTCTTGTCATTGTTTCATGCTTTGCGTGGGAAGTGGAGTTATGGCTATATTGCGGCGCTTTTGTTTGCGATACACCCTTTCAGTACCCAGCCGATCGCTCATCTCTCTTCACGTGCAAATTTGTTGGTGACTACTTTTTATTTGCTTGGATTATGTGCATCCCTATATATAACTCGGTTGTTATTAACAAAAAAAACGACAAAGTGGAAACAGTATATTCTTTTGGTAACCCAATTGTTTTTTGTATTTTTATTTACTCTTTTGGGTTTTACCGCGAAAGAAATTATTGTTACTTTACCCGCCATGACTTTTTTATCTACTTTACTAGCTTTCTATTGGAAAGATTGGCGATTGGCCAAAATTACTTTCTTCCTTCATGGGTCGGTTTATGTTTTGGGAATCGTGGGATATCTCGTTTTTCGCTATGCGTTCTTAGGTGGACTTTTAGCCTCAGGCGAGGCCGATATACGGACGCCATACGAAAATCTTCTCACTCAACTTGCAGTCATTTTTCTCTATTATATTCCCCGAGTACTGTTCCCTTATCAGCTATATTATGATCCCTATTTTCCCATCTACGAGTCCATGTTTGAAACTCCTGTCCTTATTTCTATTGTGTTTTTGATTCTTTATATCGGTGTTATGATATATTCTTTCAAGCGTTATACGTTAATTAGTTTTGGCATGGCTTGGTTTCTTATCACCCTTTCTCCCACATCTTCGTTTATCCCCTTGGGCGATCTTGTCGCCGAGAGGCGGATGTATTTATCCATCATTGGCTTATTTCTAGTCGCTGAAATTGCTTATCATCTTTTTGCAAAGAAAAGGAAAGTTCTTACTATAGTCTGTTTTATTCTTCCGTTTATTGTACTTTTCTCCTCTCTGACTCTTAAGCGATATCATGAACACAGGGATTTGATGCACATCACCAAAATTGATTTAATGCAGCAAGATCACTATGACAAAGTAAAACCAAGAGCAGTTTCACGGCTTATGAAAGCCACCAATGAAGAAAATCAAGATGAAATATTAAAGATTCTAAAGGATCTGGAAATCGATCTTAAAAGGCATTTAGGATACATCGAAGAACGCAGCGGAAAATTCCAATATTCACAATATCATAATTTTATGGTCTTTTTATCCTTCACCCATTATGATGATGAAATGACCGATACCCTTTTCAAATCGATGCTAGAAATGGCGCCGAACAATATGGAACTCTGGGCGGATTATCAGAACTTTTTACTACTGACAGGACAATATCGTGAGGCGGAAAAAGCGATCGAACAATCGTTGGAGATTGACGACAAGCACTACCGCGTCTTGTTAAATTTATCGAACATCTATTTGGTTAAAGATCAACCGGAAAAAGCCATCGCCCTTATTGATGAATTGGTGGATATGTATCCCAAGAATTCTCTGGTACTCAATCATGGGATAAAACTATATGAGCGTTTTGGTCGAGATACCACAGAACTTCAACAGAAGTTAAAGCAAATCAAAGTACGTGATGATTCAATCTTTAAAGATAGGCCGGCGCAATAGGTTTATAAATCTTGGATAAACTGCAGTATCTCATCGGGTTCGCTCATGCGGCCGACACCCATATCGCCCGAAGCGAGTTCCCCCGCCACCGGTTCGACGATGTGGTACCCATAACTGCGCAAGGTTTCTATATTCCTTTGCACCGCGGGATGCGCCCACATCTGCCGGTGCATAGCGGGCGCGAATACGACCGGACATTCCAAAGCCAACAATAAACTGGAGAGTAAATCATCTGCGATCCCATTCGCCGCCTTGCCGATAATATTGGCGGTCGCCGGAGCGAGGATCGCCAACTCGGACCAATCCGCCCAAGAGATGTGGCGGATTTCATGGATGGGAGGTTGTTGGAACATGTCGAGTCCCACCTGATTTTCGGAAAGCGAAGCCATGGTCAAGGGGGTAAGAAATTCTTGCGCCGCTTTTGTCATAACAACCCGCACCTCCGCGTTGGCTTTTTTAAGCGAGCGCACGAGTATCGCGCTTTTGTAGGCGGCGATTCCCCCGGTAACTCCCACAAGTACATTTTTGGAATCCAGATTCATGGCCTCTTTCCTTTCTATTTGGGAGGAAGGATCTTATGAAGTTGTTCAATCAAGGCATGAGCAATGGCCTGGCGATTGGTGAGCGGTTCGGAAACCCGAAGGCGATTATCTTCTTCTCGCTGGATGAGATAGCCGGTATGTTTATCCTCGGAAACTTCTTCGGCGAGATTGGCGAGCACCATGGCCGCATCGCTGCGGTCCATCAGGTTTTTTGATCGTTGCACGAGTTGATCCAACGAGATACCGGATTCGAGTTTAAATCCAACGATGACAGGATGGGGTGACCATGTACGAAGTTGTTCAATCAGTTTTTCTCCCCGTTTCAGACGTATGATCCATTCTTCTTCTTGCGATGAGTGTTTACCCCTGACGGGCTCGGCGGGGATATAATCCAACACCGCCGCGGCCATCAAAACCGCATCGACGCGGTTATGCTGGAGATGATCTTGCAGCTGATTTTTGAGTTGCTTTACCGTATGAAACCGTTCTACCTCAACTTGGAGATCTTCACCCGCGGCTACATCATGGGCGGTGAGGCTGTTTTCCCCCGCGAGTTGAATCACATTCGCTCCCGCGCGGGATAATTCGCGGGCGATGACGCTTCCCAATCGTCCACTGGAGCGATTGGTGATATAGCGTACTGCGTCTAAGGGGGCCGAGGTAGGCCCGCTTGTCAGGAGGATGGTTCGTTGTTTTAGCATGGTTTTATTGTAGGGCTAGGTTTAATCTTGGGCAATATACAGGCGGGTAACTCAAACGTTCACGGTTTCGAATCAATAGAAAATTGGAGTAGATTACTATTAAAGTAAAAAGCCGTGACCCTTTAAGGATTCACGGCTTGTTGTTCTCTGGAGCAGGAGACGGGATTCGAACCCGCGACCTTCTCGTTGGCAACGAGAAGCTCTACCAGCTGAGCTACTCCTGCAAAATATTTAGACTTTTTTACAATCAACGTGATAAATTATTGTCACAAGCCAGAGAATTGTCAAGGAAGAAATTTCTTTCTGGGTAGTTTCTTGAAGATTTTTTTATGAAATTTGTTTCTTCTGGTTTTCCCGCCTTAGAGTTAAAATGGGGAAAATTAGGGCTTTATATATTTTTTACTTTGCCGAAAGTAAGGGTAATGGTAAAATACGGTTAAACGATAAGGACTCAAAAGGGTTTGGCAACGATGGCCGATGCAGGTTTAAGCGGTGCAGGAAGCGGGGCTTTCAGCCTCAGGGCAGGAACCATGCTGATCCAGGAAGGTGACCTGGGACGTTGTGCCTACTTGCTCTTGTCGGGAAGGCTCCATGTTTATAAAGAGCATGACGGGGAGGCGGTTATGTGCGGCGAAATTACGCCCATCGACATCGTGGGAGAGTTGGCCATCTTTGATGAAATGCCCCGTTCAGCGACTGTGGTGGTCGTAGAAGATGCCCACCTGATTGAATTGAATAAACATAAACTTAAGGCCTTGATTCGCCGTTCTCCAACCATCGCTGAGACCATTATTAAGTTACTCTGCAGTAAACTACGCGATTCTGCCAACCGGTTAGTTCAATCTCACCATCGGGAATAATTCCTTTTCTCATTCTTCTTTTCTCAGACTCGAAGTGTGTTGTTTTTTCCTTTATGATGGTAGCTAAAGGCATTGTGTGGCTCTATCGAATTTAGGAGGAAATGAATTATGGCGAAGAAGAATCCAGGTCGAACCAATCGACGCGATATGGTAAAACGCTCCGTCCTGACCGCGGCGGGGCTCTCGTTCGGGATCAGTACTAGCACGAAGCCGGTTCTCGGCGCGAACGACAAAGTTCATGTGGGATTCATAGGAGTGGGCAATCGAGGCAGCCAACTGCTGCGCGGATTTATGAAGAATGAGGATGTTCATGTATCCGCTTTGTGCGATGTTTATGAACCTTATCTCAGCCGTGACCGTTCAAAAGTTCACAAGGAATGGCTTGACGATCTTGGTGGACGGATTCCCCCCATGGGTGAGACTTTTGATCATGAAGTGGAACGTGTAACCGATTTTCGCCGGGTGTTGGAGATGAAAGAAGTCGACGCGGTTTGTATCGCGACCCCCGACCATTGGCATGCGATACAAACCATCATGACGATGGATGCGGATAAGGATGTCTATGTTGAAAAGCCGTTATCCATCACCATTCATGAAGGCCGTAAGATGGTTGAAGCACAGAAGCGTACGGGAAAAGTGGTGCAAGTGGGGCTGCACCGCCGTTCGTCGCGGATGTATCGCCATTTAGCCGGCTTGGTCAGCGAAGGCGGTATTGGGACGGTTTCAGTGGCGCGCGCCTATCGCATTAGCAATATGTATCCCGATGGGATTGGGTTAAAACCTGTTACCAGCCCACCCCCGGGGTTTGATTGGGATATGTGGTTAGGTCCGAGGCAGGAACGGAGTTTTCAGATGAACATCAGTCCCTACGCTTTTCGCTGGTGGCAGGATTATTCTTCCCAGATGGCGAATTGGGGAGTCCATTATTGCGATACCATCCGCTGGGTGTTGGATGAGTGGGCGCCCATCTCGATTTCAGCCCATGGAACCAAGGTGGGATTGGAGGATGACCGCATGATTCCGACGACCATGGAGGCAACCTTTGAACTTCCCTCCGGCGCGTTATTGATCTTTGGGCAGTATGAAGCCAGCGGGGGAAAAGTTTTACTCGATGGTGAACTCGAATTTCGTGGTACATTTGGCAATTTATATTCCAAATCGGAAGGCCGGGGATACAAAATTATTCCCACCGGCGGGGGGCAATTCCAAGATCGAGGGACGCTTATCGAGGCGAAAGAAGAAGGCCGAATGGATGACAATCTAACCCAGCAGCACATTCGGAACTTTCTCGATTGTGTCAAAAGCCGTGAAACCTGTCATTGTGATTTAGAGACTGGTCATCGCTCCACCACCTTCGCCCTGCTGGCGAATATCGCTTTGCGGACTCGTTCCCGTTTGGAGTGGGACCCCAAGAAGGAACGAATCATTACGCCTGAATCGGCGAATCAGTGGCTCCATTATGAATATAGAAAGCCCTGGAAATTGGGATGATTTTTACTCAGCCGCTTCGTTGGATAGACAAGCGAAAAGGTGGGGCTTTTTATAGCCCCACCCATGCGTTAGCGATTTTGGCAACCTTTTGCAGAGACATTGCTGCTTACTTGTTTCCTTAATGCAATTGCCAGTCATCAACTTTTGTATCCGGGATGCCGGATTCGAAGACATAAATTTTATTATCTTCGCAGGCGATGTACACAAATTCGTCATCGGGTGAGAAAGTGCAGGCGGTCATGTAGGTGGGGGTATCAAATTGTTTTATTGGAGTTAACTCTGATTGTAAGCTTGAAAGATTGAATAAAGTGGGTTTTCCTTCCCATTCGGTTAGAAAATACTGATCATCCGACGTGAAGGTTACATCTTTGTAAAAATGTTCGAATTGTTTCCATCGGGAAACATCCTCAGGACCGGTCGGCATATAAATTAAACTTACATCATTGTAAATTTCCTTATTTTCCCCTATATAGGGAAATTTTTTGTGAGGTGGATTATAAAAATCAGCTACTCGATGGCCACGGATGATTAAACAATTGTTTTGTGGGGAAAATTCAACTTCTATGGGATAGTTTTCTGTATGAGATTGAGTGATACTTGTACCTTTATAAAGTAGTTTCCCATCATCCGCATCCCAAACACGTGGCTCATAGGTTGCACTTTTTTTTCAACATAATCACCTTGTTCCCAATAAATTATTCCACCGATTCGATTGTGTTTCGAAGAATATTCCACTAAAGGATATTTCCAAAATACATAATACTGTCCATAAGCAGGGTTATGAATGCCAAAATTCTTATACCAATTTGTTTGATAATATTCTCCTGTTTGTTCTTTTGTTTCTTCAAGATATATTCTTTGATC
>CAYQOX010000060.1:0-21604 GCA_964419335.1 uncultured bacterium
CATGAATCTTGTTATAGTAATCACGCTTCAACAGAAAACTCTAGGAGCCTGAATAAATGCTGCTTGCTTGTCACACCCACCCTTGGGAACATCAATGGGAAAAAGCGTTGGAAGAAATCGCCGAAATCGGATTTGCCGGTATTGAGCACTTCCCTGACTTCTATAAAAAGTACGCTCATCAAACAGAACAGGCCAAACGCGAACTCGAACACGATTCTCTCCGTTTATCCGCCCACTACCATGCGTGTGATTACTGCATCGAAGAAAAAAGGGAAGAGATTTTTCACGAAACCCTCCCCCTCGTTCAATTTTTATACGCCATCGGCTCCCATATTCTGGTTCTCGATAATCCCCGCCGATCAATCATAGAAGATATCCGCAAAGATTTCTCGGTCGCGGCGGAAACCTTAACCGAGTTAGGCAAACGATGCCAGGATTATGACGTTCGCCTCTGTATTCACACCCACTACAATCACCGCATCATGAAGGATGAAGAAATCGACCGCCTCATGAACCTGGTTGATCTCCATGAGGTATTCCTCGCTCCCGATACCGGGCAGCTTCAACGCGCCGAAGAAGATCCCGCTTCCATCATCCAAACCTACAAAGAATGTCTCCAACATATCATTCTTAGCGATTTATCGCCCGATCATGACCAAGGCGATCTTCCCCATCCCCCCTTGGGGCAAGGGTGCGTGCAGTTCAATTCTATTTACAAAACCCTAACGAACATTGAATATGAAGGTTGGAACTCACTGTTTTTCGAATCAAGCACTGACAAAGCGAAAGAACACGCCCAACAAAGCATCAACCATTGGAAACAAATCCTAGAAGAGGAAGGCTAATCGTGGATTCAACAAAACAACCGCTACGAACCGTCGTCATGCTCTCCGGAAGCGGCACCACCCTGCAAAACCTGATCGATCACCAAGAACGCGGCGATCTCTCCATCCACATTGTTCGCGTAATTAGCAGCCGCCGCAATGCATATGGCCTCGAGCGCGCCAAAAAACATAACATCCCTGCTCTCGCCATCGCCAAAAAAGACTATAAAAATTGGGAAACCTTTAACCAGGCCCTCACCCAAGCCGTCGATGAGACAGAACCAGACCTGATCGTCTTGGCAGGGTTCATGTCCCTCTTTCGCCCAGGCCCCAAATACGAGGGCAAAATCCTGAATGTGCATCCCGCCCTAATCCCCGCTTTTTGCGGCAAAGGGATGTACGGTCACCGAGTCCACGAGGCCGTCATCGAATCCGGGGTAAAATATACGGGATGCACCGTCCATTTCGCGGACGAGAACTACGATACCGGACCCATTATCCTCCAAAAAGTGGTTCCCGTCTACGACGAAGATACACCCGACACCCTCGCTGAACGGGTTCAAGAAGCCGAACGCGAAATTTATCCCGAAGCGATACGCCTTTTTGCAGAAAATCGTTTGCACATTGAAGGAAAACGTGTCAAAATTAAACCAGCACAATAATCATTTTCATCACCATGGCAGAAATAATATTGCAATGCGTGGGATATATACCTCATGTACCTAATAATCGTGGCTACCTCATGCGTGGTGTTACTCTTATTGGGTTTCGGCTGGATCAATATCCGCACGAATATCCAACAAAAAAACCAATTGCTAGTGGATTTGGGACTACTCCAAACCGCGGTTAGCAAAAATAACGCCCCCTTCTATAAATGGGGCTGGCGAAAAAACAGCGAAGAACGGGTTTGGGCAGAAAGAATTGTCCGCAGCGCCTTCAAAAAAGCCGGGATTTGGTTATCCGTTGATGATTTGAACTACTTCGAAGGTCTCTGTAATCAAAGCCAAGCCGGAAAGAAAATCAATCGGGAAAACGCCATTAAAAGAGTTGAAGATATTCGCAAACGCACAGAAATCTTCACCGATTGGGTCTCTCGCTATGTCAAAAATATTCTCGATGACATCCTCAAAACCACCGAAGCCGGCGCCCTTCAGCATTTAAAAGAATCGGGTATCCAATGCGAGCCAAATCGCGCTTTACTACGCTATAGCAATATGATCCTGCGTAAAAAACTAGCGCAAGCCGGGAACTTTATCCTTGGCCGAAGCGGTGACGGCATGAAACTGGAAGATAAAGAAAATCAGCAGGTTTACGTACTTAGCGGTTTTGAAGGATGGGAACACTGGGTCAATCTTTACACCCAAGAAATCCGAAAACAATTGAATAGCCGAGCTGCCAATAACAAACTGGCGAGCGTCTTGAAAAATAGTTTAATCCAAGGCCTGTTCCAAGATTATGAAGAGGATATTAAAGACTATCGCAAATTTCTCGATAAAATGGTCAACAAAGATGCCAACCATGGCTTCGCCTATCCCCGCGAAAAAGTAGAAGAATTGGAAAACATCCTCTACCATTGGCAGTTCTCGGATGGAATCTCCTTCAACATCGTTGACCACAAAAACATCCGTGCTTTACTCACAAGAGCCGATTTAATCCCACAATTCCGCGAACGTATCGCCCGTGGAATTACACCTCAGGTTCATTCCCTAAAACCCTTGATCCAAAGCTATCCTCGCCATATTCTCTTTTATGGAAAACACGAAAAACCACGCAGATTCACAAGCCTCCAATATCTTCTCCATATGGAACTACTCACCCGCAACCTAGGTTCCCCCGCTGGAGAAGAAACCAAACCGCCGATTCTTCTAACCCTAATCGATGCCGAAGTCAAAGAAGCCTACGATCACGAGACCCCAGTCACCGACCTCATCGAAAAACAAAAAAAATTCAGTATCTTCGAAAGAGATATTGATCCGGGCTCGGCAGAAAAACAAGGCTGGATCATTAATCTCTCCGCCGGGGATGCGATGGTGCACGATTTTTCTGAATTAAATGATCCGCCATATAACCAATACTCCCGCTTTTGCACCGACACCGGGATGGGTATCGATTATGAAAGCCTCTCCCACAACGCAGTCCAACAACGCAATGCCTTCCTGGCAATGATGTTCGACTCACTCACCTCTCTCCCACCCATTGATTCTCAAAATCCCTTCGAAGAACTCGAAGTGGAAGACTAAGCGGGATTCGCTCGAGAATCCTTTTCTTTGCTTTCATCCTACAGATGTTTTTTCTATTGCGCATTATAATAATAGCAACTCTCAATCTATATCCACATTCATCACGCTGGAGGAAATGCACAGATGGAACTCACACGCCAAGAATTAAAATCAATCTTACGAGAAATCATCCAAGAAGATTTACCCGCGGGACACACTCCCATTGGCAACCGCTGGATAGGAGGAACCCTTTATCTTCAACCCAAGGATGAAAGTCAAATCCCGAAAGAAATTCCTATCGAAACCTTCTTTCGTAAGATCATTATGATCCGAGACCGCTTGCGGGTGTTGGAACAGCATATCAATTCAAACAAAAAATTATCCGAAGACGAAAAGATCAATCTGCAGCAATATATCACAAAGATTTATGGGAGCTTAACCACGTTTAATGTTCTGTTCAAAGAGAAATCCGATCATTTTGTAGGAGAGAAAAAGTAAACCCACACAGAAAAAGCGTCTCACCCAGCAGACAGAAAAAGGGCGGAGAAAATCACCTCCGCCCCTTCGCTTTCATTCATAAACGGCGCTTATTACACGCCATAATCTTCCTCATACATGCGTTTCAATTTCTCCACTACTGTAATATCGGCTAAAGTAGTCGTGTCGCCCAAAGCCTTGCCTTCGGCGATATCCCGCAACAACCGCCGCATGATTTTCCCGCTCCGGGTTTTGGGCAGATCGGCGGAGAAAAAGACTTTTTCCGGACGAGCAATGGGCCCGATCTTATTCACCACATGATCTTTCAACGTATTTTCTAAATTCACATCCTGTTTCTCATCCTCTTTTATTGACACAAAAGCCGACACCCCCTGCCCTTTGAGGTCATGCTGAATACCAATGACCGCCGCCTCGGCTACCGCGGGATGGTCTACCAAAGCGCTTTCCACTTCCATCGTGGAAATGCGATGCCCAGACACATTAATCACATCATCCACCCGTCCAAGCACCCAGAAATACTGATCCTCATCACGTTTGGCACCATCGCCAGCGAAATAGATGTCCGTATATTTACTCCAGTATTGCTGCTTAAAGCGTTCATGATCCCCGTAGATGCCGCGAAGCATCGACGGCCAGGGTGATTTGATCACCAAATACCCACCCCCCACTTCGACTCGCTCTCCCTCTTCATTGAAGGTCTCCGCCTCAACTCCGGGGAATGGCTTAGTCGCTGAACCGGGTTTTAAGCGTGTCACCCCCGGCAAAGGCGAAATCATTATGCTGCCCGTCTCGGTCTGCCACCAAGTATCCACAATGGGGCATTTTCCCCCGCCAATGTGTTTGTAATACCACATCCAGGCTTCTGGATTGATGGGCTCACCTACGGTTCCCAAAAGACGAAGAGAACTCAAATCATGCCTTTCTGGCCATTCTTGCCCCCATTTCATAAAAGCCCGAATGGCTGTAGGCGCGGTATAGAAAATACTCACCCCGTATTTCTCCACCAACTCCCAAAAGCGGTCCCGGTCGGGCCAATTGGGGGCGCCTTCATAAATCAGCTGAGTCGCACCATTCGCCATCGGTCCATAAATGATATAACTATGCCCGGTGACCCAGCCAACATCCGCAGTACACCAAAACACATCCTCGGGCTTAAGATCAAAGACGTATTTGGTTGTGGCATAGACCCCGGTCAAATAGCCGCCGGTCGAGTGCATGATTCCCTTGGGCTTCCCCGTCGTGCCAGAGGTGTAAAGGATATAGAGAATATCCTCCGCATCCATCCACTCCGGCTCGCAATAAGAATCCGCCCCTTGCATCAAGCGGTGATACCAGTGATCACGTCCTTCCTTCACATGCAGGGGAAAATCCCCACGCTTGACGATCACCACATGCTCGATCGATGGTGTTTCCCGCAGAGCCAAATCCGCATCGTGCTTCAAGGGAATTAAGTTCCCCCGACGATAACCACCATCAGCGGTAATTAATAATTTACATTCCGCATCGTTGATTCGATCCCGCAGAGCATCCGGGCTAAATCCTCCGAACACCACTGAATGAATCGCCCCGATACGCGCACAAGCCAATACCGCGATAACCATTTCGGGAATCATGGGCAGGTAAATCGCCACCCGGTCTCCTTTTTGGACTCCTAATTTCCTTAAACAGTTGGCAAACTTGTTGACATCGCGATAAAGGTCCCAATAGGTAAAAGTACGCTGATCACCCGGTTCACCTTCCCAAATAATCGCCGCCTTGTTGCGTATGCCGTTTTGCACATGGCGGTCCAGGCAGTTATAACAAGCGTTCAGTTTCCCGTTCACAAACCATTTCGCATAGGGAGGTTCCCACTCCAGCACTTTGTCCCATTTTTGAAACCAATCCAACCCTTCCGCCATTTTGGCCCAAAAACCTTCACGGTCTTGCTCGGCCATTTCATAAAGGGTTTCATCCTTCACAATGGCTCTTTCTTGAAATGTAGATGGAGGATCAAAAAAACGTCCTTCTTTAAGGAGATCATCGATCGTCATGGATGTTTTCGTCGCTTCATTCATCGTTCCGCACCTTCCCCATTCAGTAAACTCATTCTGTCCTGCTTCAGGTCATTCTTTCGCAATCTACCATGCTCAATCATTTTTTGAATGGAATTTCCTTGGGGCAAAGCCACCTCGAAGGGAACTACGATAGAAAGGAACTTGATTATCCATCGATTATCCATCACCCTTCTGACCTAAGAACAAACAATCATTTTCTATGTAAATCTCTAAGGAGTCGGTTGGTTTGACGTAAGATCGATGTAAAATACGACTAATGCGCCTATCAAAAAACAACCAAATCCTTGGAGGTTATTTGGATGAAGAATTGTAATTGTTTGAGGTCTTTCCCATTGACACTTTTCCTGACCATCTTCGCTTCCTCTCTGTTCGTGCAAGCGCAACAGGGTACACTCAATCCACCAAAACAAGAAAAAATCCCGTTCGATACTCCAGCCATAGAATATGAAAATAAGACTTACGATTTAGGCTATTTCGTTCTTTATGAACGATCCAACTTCAGCCAGCTGGATACCAACGACCCTCAAGAATATGCTGAAGCCATCCAATCCATGATTCACAATTTCCTCTTCGAACACAAAATCGTGGAAGAAGCCAAAGAAAACGGCTATTTCGAAACCCACGAATTCGACTTGCACAATACAAACCTAGAAAGTGACTGGCTTTCCCGTTTTTACACTTACCATCAGTTTTTTAAAAAGTTCGAAGCCGATGAAGACGAACTTAAAGAACGCTACGAAGCACAAAAAGAGAACTTTTACCAACCCTTGCGTTTCCATTTTCGTCATATCTTTTTCCGCACCATCGACATGCCTGAACCCGTACAAGAACGCGCCAAGGAACGTGCCGAAATCGCCATCGACCGAATCCAATCCGGCTCCGATTTCGTCGAAGTGGCAGAAGAATTTTCAGACTCAGAAAAAAAAGGGGAACTGTTAGGACCTTTCTACACCCGCGAACATGACCCCGATCAGGCCATCAATGAGAAATTGGAAGATACCCTCCTCTCCATGGAACCCGGAGAGGTGAGCGATATCATCCCCACCCAATATGGTTATGAAATTCTCAAACTGGAAAAACTCCAACCGGAAACGTATCGCCCTCTCGAAAAAGTGAAACCGACCTTAATCCAAAAATTGCGGGAAGAAAAACAGAAAGAGTGGACAAAACAAATTATTGAAGAACATTGGGATGAGGCCGTCAAAGAATATAACCCGGATGTCCTTTTTGAAGAAAATCCGGATGACGATAGCGTCGTCGTCCAAATTTATGATCGTACTTTCACCTATGACGATATCCAGCAAATCAAAGGCTCCCGCGTGCGCAAAACTCAAAATATGAGTGATGAGCAATGGAAAGAAATGATGCTGGATCATTTACGCAACGAAATTATCTTCCGCTTTATCAGCGCTAAATTAGCCAAGGATCTCAACTACGATCAGATTCCCGCCTACCAAGTTTATACTGACCTCCAACGAACCGCCAAAGTTCATAATGTTTGGTGGACTCGAAAGAGGGAAAAATACTTACAGGAAAACCCCGTCACCGAAGAAGAAAAACAGGCCTACTATGAAAATAATCCCCGACAATTCTACAAACCTGTAGAAGCCCGCCTCGCAGAGATGACCTTCAAGATTCCTGAACACGATGAAGAAAATAAATACGAGATCTACAAAGCAACCAACCAGGCCCAAGAAAAAGCCCTCAAAGTCCTAGCCCGCTTGGAAAATGGAGAAGAATTCGAAAAAGTCGCCAAAGAAATGTCCGAAAGTTCCCGAGCTGACGACGGAGGCGAGATTGGTGTGGTTTCTGCTCGTTCCGATGCCCTCCCTTCCCAAGTGATCCGTATGGCCATGAACCTGACAGAAGGCGAATACACCGATGAACCTTTGAAAGCCAAAGGTGCCTTCTATCTCGTTAAATGCATTGAAAAATTACCGCGTGAGGTGCGGGATTATGATGATCCTGCGATTCAAGAACGTATCGAAAATACCGTAAAAAACAGGAAAGAAAAAGAATATACAACCAAGATTCAAAATGAACTGGTGGATCCCGAAAAAATCAAAGTCGTCTACGAAGATCTCTTTTCTTTTAATCCTCAAAATCTCAAAGAATTGAGCATTGATCCCCCAAAATAATTCTCCTCCCACCCATATATTTAAAAAGCGCCATCCCCCTGGATGGCGCTTTTCGTTCATCACGTAACTTATACTTCTGTTTCTGCTACAAGAAGAATGCCTCAATACCTTATTTTGCGGTTTGAGACCGCTTCCGCAGTTCCGCTAAGGAAGCCTGACTTTCTTCTAAACGCTCCTGATAGTGGATAATCTCCTCGTTGACCACTTCCATCATCCCATAATCTCGATTGCGAATATTTTGCAATTTCACGTCTTCCAAAACCAAAATCATAGCCTCTAAAAATTCCGCCCGATCCAAGAGACGCTTCTCCTCACGATTCCACTCTTCTCCTTGGGTTTCTAAAATGGCTCCGCGGCGATTTTGACTGGATTGAACCGGTAAAGCGACTACATTATTCATAACCCTGTCTCCCCTGGTTGAAACATTAACTACATTTTTTTAACGCAATGCTTATGCCAGGAGATATATCGACCCTAAGTTTTTTTATATAAAGTAGTTATGCTATTCTTTGCTTGAAAGATCCCTTCAACGTTAGGAAAGAACAACCTGCGACGACTTATCGAACAGAAGTTTTTTCCCCTTTATTTCTATCCCCCGGAGCCACGAAAAAGAAGCAAATCCTTCCGTTCCACTTTCCCATCCCGATCCAAATCAGCCCGTTCATCCTCGGCATACCACACCGTGGAAAAATAAAACAAATCAAGAGCATTGATTTCCCCATCCCCATTAAGATCCCGTCGAAAAGTACTTAAATTGTAACAAAATTGCGCTTGCAGAATTTCCTTGGTCATACCATCCTGCAAGATCCAAAATCCGTCCAAACGCCCGTTGCCCTTAAGATTCAGCGGATTCATGGTGATCGCCGCCGAAGCCTGCGACTGTTGCACCTGAGCCACGGTTTGAAAATCCTGCACCAAACATTGGGATTCCCCCCGCACCCGCTGCACCCAAGCAAAATGAAGATCCAAGGGACGTGCAGGGGTTGCATCCCCAATCCATTGCACCGAGGCCGTCACGGAAGCATCTTGAATGCGCATCCAGGCCGACATTGACCACGAGGACGACCAATCCAAGCGCTGCTCGATATTCTCGCGGTAGGAAGTGATAATCCCGGATTTGGCACCTTCAATCCGTGACAAGCCATTAAACGTCGCGATAGGCGTCTCCCGGGTATCAAGCCCATAATACAAACGCGGGCGGGTGACTCCTGCGGGAATCAAGTTCTCACCTTCCCGGAAAAAAGTGAGAAAAACCACTTCCTCCCGGGTATAATAGTTTCGCAGTTCATCGATCGCGGCTTCCGCATATCCGCAATTGGCACAATCTTCCCACGTAAATAACTCAACCACCACCGGACGCTCTTGTGCATACACATTCAAGAAAAACTTCATCATTACACCCAGAAAAATAAAAACGCGAATTGCCTTCATCCTCGCCTGTGCTACCATGAGAAAAGAGTCCCTTTTGAGTCCATGAATTTTGATTACAATAAAACCGCAAGTATTCCGGACTATCATGCACGAGTTCGCCGAGAAGATAAAGACGGGAAGCCAATCATGGGGAAAAAACCAAAGTTATTCTTCATTCTCTTTTTTGCTCTCTTTGTGCTGGGACTGATTTTTTTAGCCTTCGTACCGGCTCATGGAGAAGGAGTAGCCGGTTTTCTTGCTTCCTTGTTTACCATAGGGGGAACCTTGGGGATGCTGATCTCCCTACTTCTGAGTCACCCCAATGAGTCGCAAAACTCAACCGAGGAGCCATAATCCATGATTCACATCTTATCGCCGGAAGTGGCCAATCGAATCGCTGCGGGCGAAGTCGTAGAACGCCCTGCTTCGGTAGTGCGTGAGCTGATCGATAACGCCATTGACGCGGAGGCTTCTCGCATTGATGTTGAAGTGGAAGAAGGCGGCCTGAAAAGCATCCGGGTAAGCGACAACGGCTTTGGCATGTCCCGCGACGACGCGGTGCTGAGCATCAAACGCCACGCCACCAGCAAGATTCAACATTCCGAGGATCTCGCCCAAATCATGACCCGCGGGTTCCGAGGAGAAGCCTTGGCCGCGATTAGCTCGGTTTCGCGCTTCGAAATCAAAACTCGCCAGCAACAAGAAGAACTCGGCACTCATTTGATCCTCGACGGGGGAAAAGAACCCAAACCCAAAGATACCGGCACCCCCGTAGGCACCCTCGTTACAGTCAAAGATCTATTTTATAACATCCCCGCCCGCCGTAAATTTCTCAAAAAACCAGCAACCGAACAAGGGCATGTCCTCTCCACCCTAACTTGGAACGCTTTAGCCCACGAAACCATTCACTTTACCTTTAGCCATAATGGCCGCCGAACCTTGGATCTCCCCCCGGTGAGCAACCGTCCTGAGCGCATCAAACAAATCTTTGGCAAGGATATGCTGGAAAACCTTTTCCCCGTGCATTTTGACTCACCGGTCGTCTCGATTTCCGGTTTAATTTCTCGCCCCACCTATTCCCGCAATAACGCCCAGCAAATTTATTTCTTTGTCAACGATCGCTTTATCAAAGACCGGCTCCTGCATCGCGCGATGATGAACGGCTACCGCAATCTCTTACATGCCGGGCGTTATCCCGTTGCGTTTTTATTTTTAGAAATCGATCCCACCGAGATCGACGTCAATGTGCATCCCACCAAGCAGGAAATTAAATTCTCCCGGGAAGACGCAGTTTTTTCCGCCATGTATGGTGCGATCCGCCAAGCCTGGGATACCCGCGAAGAAGCCAAACAAGAAACGCAACAGATCGTTAATTCCTTACAGAAAAAACAGCAAGACTCCCATCCCTATCCCACGTATAAAACAGATGCGTTTATCGAAACTCCCAAACCTACCTCATGGGAACCCCAAAAAGAATCCACTCCACCCCCCAAAGAAAAACAGCCGGAATACACGCCATCCTTGAACGAATACCCCGCGAAGGAAGAAACGCCTTCTCCCCAACAGGAATGTACACCGAAACCCATCCAAGAAGAAGCAAAAGGATCCAACACGAATAACGAGCAAGCCCAGCCGGTAGTCAATCAAGCACCTGCCCAGCCAGAAGAAAACTCCTCCTATGAATCCATTGCCCACCTCAATCGCAGACCGCTCGAGCCAACGCCACTAGAAGAAAAATCCTCAGCCTCCAACGATTCACAAAATCCTCTCGAGCACCTTACAGGCACCGAAAAAGAGAGCGAGAATTTACTCATCCCCACCTCGCTGGAAGAAACCGGCAAACTCACCGTGAAGGGACAATTAATGAACTCGTACATCCTCGCAGAAGCCCAAGACGGTTTGTATATTATCGATCAACACGCCGCCCATGAGCGCTTACTCTTTGAAAAATTTTTACAAGAATCCGAAAAAACAAAAGCCTTAGCCAGTCAATCGATGCTCTTTCCCCTAACCATCGACTTTAGCCCCGACGAGATCAATGTAGTGGAAGAACAAATCCCCGTGCTAGCAAAATTGGGATTTGAGATTGAGCCTTTCGGCCCCAAAACTTACGCCGTGCATGCGATTCCCTCATCCTTACCAATGGAACAAACCGAAGAGTTTCTGCGCGACTATATCGCCGAACACCAAAACCAAGAAGAAAGCAGCCTCAAAGCCAAGCAAGAGCAGGCATTACATACTTTATCCTGCAAAGCCGCGGTCAAATTCGGTGACCCCTTAAGTCCGGAAGACATGGAAACCCTAGTGCGGGATTTAGAAAAAATTCCCCGGCGCAATGTTTGCCCCCATGGCCGTCCGGCAATTTTGTACATCTCCGATCACAGCCTGCGCCGGGCCTTTAAACGTATGGGGTTTTAACCCAAGAACAAAAACACACATCTGGACTATTTTTTCCACGTGGATATAGTTTCGATATTGAACCCATCATCCTTGCAGAGAGGTTTGAAACGTTGAATTCATCGGCCAAAAAACGCATTCTTACCGGAGACCGTCCCACCGGACGCTTGCATCTAGGACACTACGTCGGCAGTTTGGCCAACCGGGTCAAACTACAACATGAATATGATACCTGCTTGATTATCGCCGACTTGCACATGCTGACGACGAAACCTTCCACCGAAGACATCAACAACATCAGCGAAAACGCACGTGGATTGGTGCTCGATTATATCGGCGCAGGGATCGATCCCGAAAAAACATTAATTTATCTCCAATCCGCGGTACATGAAGTCTATGAGATGAACTTATTCTTTGAAAATCTCGTCACCGTCAATCGCCTATCCCGCCTGCCCAGCTTAAAAGACATGGCACGGGCAGCCTCGATTGATGATGAATCCTTCCCCTTTGGCTTATTGGGGTATCCCGTATTACAAGCCGCTGATATTTTAATGCCGCGCGCGAATCTCGTCCCCGTCGGCAAAGATAATGAAGCCCATGTGGAAATCTGCCGCGAAATCGCACGCCGCTTCAATGTGCTCTATGATGAAGTCTTTCCTCTCCCCGATGTCATGGTCGGTGAAACCCCAACCCTGATCGGAACCGACGGCAGAGCCAAGATGAGTAAATCCTTGGGCAACGCCATCATGCTGCATGATGACGAACCAACAGTGAATAAAAAAGTAAGAAACATGTACACCGATCCTAATCGCATCCGGGCGGATATTCCCGGTACGGTGGAAGGAAACCCGGTCTTTATCTACCACGATATTTTCAACCCCAACAAAGAAGAAGTGGAAGATTTTAAAGAGCGTTACCGCAAAGGACGCGTAGGCGATGTAGAAGTCAAAGAATCACTGGCACGCGCTTTAAACCAATTCCTCGATCCTATCCGCGAACGGATCCATAACGCGGAAGCCGATACGGGATATGTGGACGAGGTCATCTTCAACGGAACCATGCGCATGCGTGAAATCGCGCGGGAAACCTTGATGGAAATGAAAAAAGCCATGGGACTAACCGCCGCCTGGAACCGATTGTCTCGCGCCGCAGAAAAACGCCGTAAAAAACGTGAGAAAGCTGCTTCCGCCGGATCATAGGAATTCTGTTATTTAGCCTCCTTGGCATGAAGCCTCAAAAAACTTATTGAAAGAATACTTATTGAATCTGAGACATTGAGAATAACATAGAGGCCATCATGAAAATCCTGATCACCGGCGCCACCGGCTATCTCGGGGGAGCCATCGTTCAAGAAGCGGTCAACCAAGGCTATGAGGTGCGCGGCCTATGCCGCCATGCCCCTGAAACCGAACGTTTCCCTAACGAAGCCGAGGTAATCCGCGGCGATATCACCAATTACGAATCGATCGTCAACGCCGTCCGTGGTTGCGATGCCGTCATTCACAGTGCTGCCAAAGTCTCCATCTGGGAACCCTCTCCCGAGATTTTTTATAAAATCAACGTCCAGGGAACCGAGAACGTCATCAAAGCCGCCATTCAAGAAAATGTAAAACGCATTGTTTATACCTCCTCATTCTTCGCCCTCGGCCCCACCACAGAAACACCCGCCGATGAGAACTGGTTTAATGAAGAAATCCCACCCCACACCGAATACGCACGCAGCAAACGCCAGGCCGAACGCAACGTTCGCGAATGGATCAAACAAGGACACGATATTGTCACCCTGTATCCCGTGCTCATCTATGGCCCCGGCAAACTCACCCAAGGGAACAATATCTCCCAGATGCTCCAAGAATTTTGCCAACGCAAAATTCCCGGGACCCTCGGCCCGGGCGACAAACGCTGGACATTTTCTTACATTGATGATGTTGTCCAAGGCCACTTGCTCGCCCTCCAAAAAGCCCCTAAAGCCGAACGCTATCTCCTCGGCGGCGAAGAGGCCACCTTGATTGAACTATTTGCAATGTTGGAAGAGATCACCGGTATCAAAGCCCCACGCCGCCAACTCCCGCTTTGGCTGGGCAAGACCGTCGGCTGGATCGAGGAAATGCGCGCCCGGTTATTCAAAAACCATGTCCCTAAACTCACACGCGACGTGGTGGATGTCTATCAATGCCATTGGCGCTTCTCCTCCCAAAAAGCCATCAGCCAATTGAGCTACATGCGCACTCCGCTGAAAATGGGATTACACAAAACCTTGGAAAGCATGGGACTCGCCCCCGCCGAAGAACGTGGCACCATCCTCTAGTGGAGAAACCTATCCTGCATCCTTCCATTGAGTTCTCCTCTTCGTTTTAGCCATCGCTCATAGTAACCTGTAGCATGGCCGGATTCATAAACTCCCTTCGGGGTCTCCTTCCGCCCAAAACAACAGGATAAAACTTCACGCCTTGCTTGAAGTTCTTTTCCCAAACAAAGTATTATACATCTTCATCTTTTATGGAATTAATCAATATCATGAAATTAACCGTTATTATCCCTGTCTATAATGAAGTCAATACCGTTGAAGAAATCATCCGCCGGGTTGAAGCCGTTCCTTTTGATACAGAAATCATCGCGGTGGACGACGGTTCCACCGATGGAACCACCCAGGTGTTGAGCAATCTGATCCAAAAAAAGCCGCACATCCAAGTCATCTTTAAAGAAGATAACGAAGGCAAAGGAGCGGCGGTTCGTGAAGCGATCCAACAAGTCACCGGTGATCTCGTCGTCATCCAAGACGCGGATTTGGAATACTTCCCAGAGGAATATTCCCGCATGGTCGAGATCATCCAATCCAACAAAGCCGACGTGGTCTATGGTTCCCGCTTCGTTGGCGCTCACAGCGTTCATCACTTCACCCACTATCTAGGCAATAAATTTCTCACCACCGTCTGCAACCTCCTCTTTAACGCCATCCTCTCAGATATGACCACCGGCTACAAAATGTTTCGCGCCGAAATCCTAAGAGCCATCCCTTTACACGCCAATGGTTTCGGCTTCGACGCCGAGGTCACGGGACGCATTTTCCGCAAAAAACTCCGGGTCTATGAAGTCCCCATTTCTTATGCCGGACGGACCTACGAAGACGGCAAAAAACTGCGCTGGACCGACGGTTTCAGCATGCTTTACTGGCTGCTCAAATCACGCCTCACCACCATCGACATCGGCGAGGAAACCCTGTTTCGCCTCTCTTCGGTCAACAAGTATTACCAAATCTTTTTCGAACGCATTGAACCACTTCTAGGAAAACGCGTCTTGGAAATCGGCTCCGGCAACGGGAATTTCACCCGCTTTCTGATGGGACGCGACATGGTCGTCGCTACCGATCTATCCGAGAACCATATCCGCACCTTGAAACAGCGCTTTGTTGAAAACGAACGCTTTAAAATCCGCCAGTTCGATGTTTCTAAACCACTCCCGGAGGAAATGAAATCCTTCAAAATTGACACCCTTATTTGCTTGAACGTCCTCGAACATATCGAAGATGATCGAAACGCCCTGACCCACATGAAAGAGATTTTAGCGCCCGGCGGCAAATTGATTCTCTTAGTCCCCTGCATCAAAGCCCTCTACGGTTCTTTAGATGTAGGACTCGATCACTACCGCCGCTATACCAAAAAAGAGTTGGAAAGCAAAATACGTGAGGTGGGCTTCGAAATCGATCAGACTTTCTTCTACAACATGTGGGGGGTACCAGGTTGGTTTCTCAATAGCCGGATTTTGCGCCGCAAGGTCTTACCCAAGTTCCAACTCTATTTCTTCACGTTTCTCCATCCTCTGGTGCGTATGGAGAAATTCATCAAAACTCCCTTTGGCCTCTCGGTGATTACAATCGCTCACAAACCCGCCGGGGACACAACGTAGTTACAATAAGGAAACCTCCACCCGAATCGATCCCAGAGGGGGAAACTCCGCAAATCTCTGATTGAAGAAAACGCTTTTCTGTAAACCTTGATCAGACTTTTCGCGTTCCTTGGTGAATAAAACTCATAAATTCAGCCCGGGTTTCCCGGTTTTTACGAAAGACTCCGCGCATCGCACTGGCCACTGTTTTCGAATTGGTCTTCTCCACCCCACGCATCATCATGCATAAATGCTGCGCTTCGCTCACCACCGCCACCCCCTTCGGCTCGATCGCTTCTTCTAGCGCATCCGCGATCTGGTCGGTCATCCGCTCTTGCAACTGCAAGCGGCGGCAAAACACTTCGACCAAACGCGGCATTTTCGAGAGTCCCAACACTTTTCCATCGGGAATATAACCGATATGGATCTTGCCAAAAAAAGGCAGCATGTGGTGTTCGCATAGACTAAAAAAATCGATATCCGCCACCACCACCATCTCATCCATATCTTCTTTAAAGATGGCTTGGTTCAATACCGCTTCGATATCCAGGTGATAGCCGCGGGTTAAAAATTTCCAGGCTCGGGCAACACGGTACGGGGTCTTTACCAACCCTTCCCGGTCTGGATTCTCTCCCAGCTGCCATAGCAGTTGCCTGATTAGCTCTTCCACCGAATCCGTCTGTTCAACTGAAGTTTGTTGCTGATTGGGAGTGACAGAGGGCATAAATCCACATTTTCCTTCCTAATTGTTTTTAGTATCCGCGGGCCCGTAATATATCACCGAGTTCTTTTCTGTTTCCCAAAGCCGAATACGTTTTAAGCGTCCCGAAGGGAGTTGACCCTCTAACCGTTGCCAAAAAACCACGACCAAGTTTTCCATGGTGGGTATCACTTCCTTTAAAAAGGGGACATCATGATTTAAGTGATGATGATCGAGATCATTGATCAGCCGACTTTTGATGATCTGATCCAACTCGTCAATATTAATAATCATCCCAGTTCGGGGATCGGGCTCTCCCTCAATCGTAACTTCCAAAAAATAAGTATGCCCATGCCCATAGGGATTGGCACAAGCACCATACACTCGGCAGTTTTCTTCTTCACTCATCTCTGGATTATACAGACGATGAGCCGCGCTGAAATGGGATCTCCTTGTTAATTCCACCACCATTGATCTTTCTCGCTCAACTCCTAATTGACTTTCCACGGGGCCTGAATTCTTACTGCACCACCGGCAATGGAGATTTCATATTCGCTATGCTAATCTGCTGGGCAATCCCTTGAGCCATTTTCATAAATTCTGCCGTGAGCGGCGATTCAGAGTCCTCCAGAACGATTGGCTTCCCTTTATCACTGCTCGTCGCGATACGCGGATCAATAGGCAACTGTCCCAAGAGCGGAATCTCATATTGTTGGGAAATCGCTTCTCCACCGCCTGCCCCAAATATGTTATACCGTACATTGTTATCCGGGCACAAGAAGTAGGACATATTCTCCACAATCCCCAACACCGGTACCTCCACCTTACGGAACATCATAATCGCACGCTTGACATCCGCCTGCGCTACCATCTGCGGTGTCGTGACCATGACCGCACCCGAGAGCGGCGCCAACTTGGACAAACTTAACTGCGCATCCCCGGTTCCGGGAGGCATGTCCACAACTAGGTAATCCAGTTCGCCCCACACGATATCGTGCAGAAACTGCTGGATCAAACTATGCAGCATCGGTCCCCGCCACACCACCGGGGTGTCTCCCGGGGCGATCAGCCCCACCGACATCATCTTTACCCCCCCTATCTCGGGAGGGATTATCTTCTCGTTCCGAATCTCCGGCTGATCGGTCTGGCCCAACATAATGGGCACATTCGGTCCATAAGCATCCGCATCCATCAAGCCGACCTTCGCCCCGCTTTGCACCAGCGCCAGGGCTAAATTCACAGCCACGGTGGATTTCCCCACACCGCCTTTTCCACTCGAAACCGCAAAGATATTCTTTATCCCCGGAATTGACTGAGCGGCTTCTGCTTCTTTGGTTTTCGCCGACATGTGGATATGGATATTATTAACCCCAGAAACTTGCGAAACCGCTTCTCGGCAATCATTTTCGATCTTGCTCTTCATAGGACAAGCGGGAGTGGTCAGCTCCACCGTGAAGGACACATCACCACCCTCGACTTTCACATCTTTTATCATGCCCAGCGAGACTAAGTCTTTATGTAAATCAGGATCCTGTACTTGCCGTAAGGCGTTTAAAATATCTTTTTCATTCACGCTGCCTTCTCCTTTGTCTCGGGAAAACCAGGACATATTCCCGTTCTCCTTTCTTCTTACCCTTTGAGCCAAAAAAAACTCACTACTAATCAATTGTAGTGACTTGTCGGAAAAATGGGAGCGTTAACGATTAGGTCCGGTGGCGATAGTCGGCGTTAATATCAATATACCCATGAGAAAAATCCGTCGTGATATAAAAATCTTCTGCGTTTCCTTCCTGCAAATCCAAGACAATCTCATACTCTTCCCTACGCATCACCGCCGCCGCCTCCTCTTCCACAAACGAAGCACGCTCCCCCTGCGTCATAACTCGCACATCCCCAATCCACAGATTGACCTTTGCAGGCTCGAACGCCACCCCGCTATACCCCGCCGCATTGATTATTCGTCCCCAGTTGGGGTCTTGGCCATTGATCGCGGTTTTCACTAGCGGAGAAACCGCAATGCTGCGCGCCATCCGCAAAGCCTCTTCTTGACTCGGCGCCCCTTTAATCCGGATTTTCGCCACGTGGCTCACACCTTCGCCATCATGAGCTAGACGCAGAGTGAGTTCCATACACAAATCCTGCAAGGCCTCACGAAAAGCCTGGGAAGCCTCACTCTCATCAAGACTAATTTCAATTCCACTCGCAAGCCCGTTAGCCATCATGAACACCGTATCGCAGCAACTGGTATCGCCATCCACCGTAAAACGGTTAAAACTACGATCCGCTGTCTCTTTTAACAAAATCTGCAAAGATTCCTTGGATAGCCGCGCATCGGTGGTGAGATACACCATCATGGTCGCCATATTGGGGTGTATCATTCCAGAACCTTTGGCAACCCCACCAATCGTAAAAGAAAGCCCCTCTGTAATCACTTTTCGCGCCGAAAACTTCGCCACGGTGTCGGTGGTCATAATCGCCCGCGCGAACGCTTCTCCCCCCTCTTCGCTCAACCCACGATACGCTTCTTCGATCCCTCTCCGTAATTGACCCAACGGAAGGTATTCACCAATCACCCCGGTTGAATTAGGGAATACATCCTGTCCCGGAATCTTCAACCAACGTGACAAGCTCCGCGCCATCTCCCGCGCATCCAACAAACCGCGCTCTCCTGTACAAGCATTGGCATTGCCGCTATTCACGAGCACCGCCTGTCCGTGCCCATCCTGCAAATGTTCCTGAGTCACCTGCAGCGAAGCCCCCTTGAGCCGATTGGTGGTAAAGATCCCCGCAACCGGACAGCGCACCTGCGATACCAAGAGGCCGAGATCCAACTTCTTATCCGGTTTGATCCCCGCATGCACCCCGCCTGCCTGAAAACCTCGTGGACTGGTCACCGACCCTTCCTTCATTGGTTCAATCCGATAGGTCATTCCTTGAATCCTTCTAAAATTGATTAGGCATAAAAATAAAAGCCGATCTCAATAAACAGACTTATACTCAAGAAAGTGAAAGCCCTTCCCTATCTTCGAAAGCCATCTACTTTATTTTCGCGTAGATCATTAAAGAAGAGTAATCAAATTATCTTTCGCCGCAAGTCACACCACGATTGCCTACCCTGGCAAATTGACCCCGGTCGTGGTTAAGGTCAAGCGCCCATGCTTGACCCCCCGGGTTCCGATCAACGAATCGGCAAACCGGCGCACCACTTTTCCCTCGCCTTTGGCTAAAATCACTTCCAAGCAGTTATGGTGATCCAAATGAACATGCATGCTGGTCACCACTTCGGCTTCACTTTCATGCTGCTTGCGGATGAGTTTTTCCGTCAATTCATGGACATGGTGATCATATACAAGCGATATCACCCCAACCACCACTTGGTCTTTTTCTACTTCTTGTTGCACCAAAAAGTCTCGGATCAAATCCCGAATCCCTTCTGAACGATTGGTGTATCCCTTTTCTTCCAAGAGTTGATCGAAGTGCTCCATTAACTCTTCCGATAAAGAAACACTGAAACGCACCGCTCCACTCATAACACCTTCCTCACCTTAAAATTGAATAGAAATTACACCGCCGCTGGCCAAGCCCCGTATAAAAATCACAACTCCCAAGAGCATGATGACCACGGGAGAAGCTATTTGCAGCCAAGCCAATGATTTTTCTGTCCCTGAAAATCGATTCATAAACTTCTTCGCCGTCACCATCAAAATTCCAATCGCGATCAATACCGCCGCTAATCCTATGCTAAAGAAAATGATTAACGTCAGCCCGAACAAAATACGATGCATGGATATCGCCACCAACAACACCACGATCGCTGTGGGACACGGAACGATTCCCCCCGTAATCCCCAAGATAAGCAAATCCTTCCAGTTCGCATCCGCAGGGATTTCATGCGTATGCGTATGCGGACCGTGCTCATGATCACCTAGATGCTCATGCGAATGATGAGAATGCCCATGCTCTTGATGTTTGTGCTCGTGGGAATGGGGGTGATGATGATGCGCATGAGCATGCTCACTGGCGATTCCTATTTGCTCGGCGAACTTCATCCTTTGATAGGCTCCATAACGCCGTAAAAAGAGCGAAGCCCCGATCGCTAAAATCAACAATCCCGACCCCCCTTCAATATAGGGATACAATTGATCGGGTAGAATGTATTGCGAGAAAAAGAGAGTAATCACTCCCAACAACAAGACACTGGAAACATGAGTCAAAGTCACAATCATCCCCAAAAAGACCGCATGCCACACCGTGCCCCGCGATCCCACCAAATAGGCCGCCACCACCGTCTTTCCATGGCCTGGAGACAACGCGTGCGAAGCCCCAAAAAGTATCGAGGCCAAAAAAGCTAGCATCACAAAACTAGGACTCAAATCTTCTTCACGGATAAAATTGGTCCATCCCGATGATTCTTTCTCAATACCCGAGCTCGTCCCCATTCCGGTTTCTTCGGCCGCCGTCGCCGCTTCGGGATTCTTCGATTCTCGCGACATCATACCCGTCGCGTTCATCACATTCCGCGGCTGCAGCATGGAAATTTTCTCTTGCACTTCCCGGTTGGGTTGGACCGGCGATTTCAAAATCTCATACGCACCGTCTTCATTCTTCATCAGTGGAAACTGGGGAATCGAACCCGGATTCATCATTTCTATGATCTCGGAGCGCTTTAATTCATTTTGTTCCGCGGTGGCATCAACCGCAAAGGGGACCATCACTTCCAACCCGTTCATGATCCACGTATCCTCGGAAAGCGCCAGCGGGGATGTTCCATCCCTCAATTGCACCCCGCTCTCATCAAGAGAAACCCCTTCGTAAGTACGAATTCGAATTTCTTTCAGCCCCCGAATATGCTTCAAGACCTGATCCCAAAGAGAAAAGCGGTACTCGCCTTGCAAATCCACACGAAATTCCTGGATAATCCGGACTTGCACACACGTCAGCCCCCCCTCTCCGTTGGCCAAGATCACATCGATCTCCACAGAATCTTCTTCTAACGCAACCGAGTCGCCTTTCGCTGTCCGTAGACCAAATTGCAAATCCGGCAAAAAGCGCTTCCGAACGCTTTGTTTGTACTGCTCCAATTCTTCGTCGCTCACCAGGTCGTCCCCATCCAAATCGACATTGGAAAGTTCGTTATACGATGGAATCTCGGCAAAATCTAACACATGCTGAGTGACGATCCCTGCCGGCTGCAGCTCGATCACATTGTAATGATTGAGCGAAAAATTCCCCAAAGGATGCCCCTGGACATCCATGGCAAAAAACAAAACCCCAAGACAAATTATCCAACTTTTATATGAAGTCACATTCCACATCGTTAACCGCTCTCATTTCCTCTTGTTATACTCAACTATACCAATCCATCTCTATGAATCCTAGTGGTCAAATTTTCGAAAACAACGAATCCTACCGTAGGATAAACCCTTAGCCCAAATTCGTCACTGAGATGCGTAAATTATTGATTTTGTTGAACCGGTGC